>NZ_JBWKLE010000015.1:0-35169 GCF_056430495.1 Streptomyces sp. NPDC045967
ACGCCCGGTTACATTCCGAACCCGGAAGCTAAGCCTTTCAGCGCCGATGGTACTGCAGGGGGGACCCTGTGGGAGAGTAGGACGCCGCCGAACAACCCGCCCTTTTAGCTCAGTCGGTAGAGCGTCTCCATGGTAAGGAGAAGGTCAACGGTTCGATTCCGTTAAAGGGCTCCGAAGAAAGAAGGCCCCCGCCTGTTGGCGGGGGCCTTTTTTGCGTTCTGTCAAGCCCCGACTTTCCGGGTCGTGACCGGGCTCCTGCCGTGGGGCGCAATGGGAGTCCGATTACCCGACCTGCGGAGAGGACGGTCCCCATGACCCTCGCAAGGATCCGACGTCTCGTCCTGAACATCGTGACGGTTCCCTTCGACGCCGAGGCCGCCGGCCCGGTCGTCGAGCCGAAGCCCGCCGCACGGCAGCCCGTTGCCCCGGTCACCGACGAGGACGGCCCGTGCCACGGCTGGGAGATGGCCGCTCCGTCGTTCCTGGTGGTGTCGATGCGGCCGAGACCCCCACGGTGAAGCGGGAAAGTCCGCGGCGTCAGTCGCCCTCGCGCTGCTGCGGGACGCGGAAGGCCAGGATGGCCATGTCGTCCGAAGCGGGTTCCGCGGCGAAGCGCTCCACCGCGCGCAGGACGCGCGAGGCGACCGCGCCCGCGGTGAGGCCCGTGCAGGTGGTGAGGACCTCGGCGAGGCCGTCGTCACCGAGCATGCGGCTGCCCTCGCGGCGCTCGGTCACGCCGTCCGTGACGCAGAGCAGCACGTCACCCGGGTCGAGGGTCAGCGTCTGCTCGTACAGCTCGAGGTCGTCGATCACGCCCAGCAGGGGCTGGGGTTCGGCGGCCGGGACGACCTCGCCGTCCGGCCGCAGGCGCAGCGGGAGCGGGTGGCCGGCGCAGACGACCTTCATCAGCGCGCCGCCGTCCGGCTGCGGGTGCAGCTCGCCATACAGGAGGGTGAGGAAGCGGCTGCGGGCGCCCTCGTCGAGGATGGCCGCGTTGAGGCGTTCGAGGACGGCCGGGCCGCCCAGGCCCTCGCGGGCCAGCAGGCGCAGGGCGTGGCGGGCCAGGCCCGTCACCGCCGCCGCCTCCGGGCCGGTACCGCAGACGTCGCCGATGGCGAAGCCGTACACGCCCTCGCGGATGGGGAAGACATCGTAGAAATCGCCGCCGACCTCGTTGCCCTCGCCGGCCGCGCGGTAGATGACCTCGACCTCCATGCCGGGGATGGCCGGGGAGCCGGGCGGCAGCAGGCTGCGCTGGAGGGAGCGGCTGATGGCGGTCCGCTCGGAGTACAGCCGTGCGTTGTCCAGCGCGAGGGCGGCCCGGCGCGACAGGTCCTCGGCGAGTTCCAGGATCTCCTGGCGGAAGTGCTCCTCGCGGGGCTTGCCGAGGGTGAGCATGCCGATCACGCGGTTGCGGGCCATCAGCGGGAGCACGACGGTCTCGCCGCCGACCGCGAGGGCCGTCTCGGGCCAGGGGCGGGCCCCCGCGCTGCGGACGGGTTCGGGCGGGCTGACGCGGGAGAGCAGGGCCTTGAGGCCGTCGATGCGTTCCTCGTCCTCGTGCAGCACGTAGGAGAGATACGGGTCCGAGGACTGGTCGGCGATGGTGTAGACGGCGCACCAGGTCGCGAGGGTGGGGACGGTCATCTGGGCCATGAGGGCCAGGGTCTGGTCCCGGTCGAGGGTCCCGGCCAGCAGGTCGGAGGCCTCGACGAGGAAGGAGAGGGAGCCGCGGCGCAGGCGCTCGAGCTCGCCGAGGCGCGCCGACTCGACGGCGAGGGCGATGCGGTCGGCGGCGAACTGCAGGCGCAGGGCCTCCTCGTTCGAGTAGCGGCCGGGGACCTCGGCGGCGACGCCGAGGGAGCCGGTGAGCCGGCCTTCGACCTTGAGGGGGACGGTGACCGCGGACCGCATGCCGGTGGCCTCCAGGAGCGGGACCGCTCCGGGCACGGAGGCGAGGTCGTCGTGGACGGCCGGCATGCGGGCCGATCCGTACCGGTTGGTGCCGGCCTCGACGGGGACGCGGGCGAAGCGCTGGCGGGTGGAGGGCAGGCCGGTGGTGGCGCGGACCTCCAGCTCGGTCTCGTCGTCGGTGGCCAGAAGCAGGAAGGCGGCGTCGGCGTCGAGGAGGTCGCGGGCCCGTTCGACGGTGCGCTGGAGCAGCCCGTCGAGGTCGTCGGGGGCGGGCGAGCCGATGAAGACCTCGAAGGGGTCGGCGGGGCGGGGCTCGGTGAGGCCGCCGTCGGCCGGGATCCGCACCGGGGTTTGCAGGAGGGCGCGCTCGTCGTCGTGGACGAGGAGGCAGACGATGGAGGGCTCGCCGTGGGCGTCGCGTACCCGCAGGTGGGAGGCGTAGACGGGGATGACGCGGCCGTCCGAGCCGCGGATGCCGTAGCTGCCCTCCCAGCGGGACAGGCCAAGCGCTTCGGCGATGCCCGTGCCGGTGCCGGGTGTCTGGGGCCAGGCGGCGAGCTCGGCGAGCGGGCGGCCGACGGCCTTCTCGGCCGGGTAGCCGAAGACGTGCTCGGCGTCGTCGTTCCAGGCGGAGACGGCGCCGTCGGCGTCGATCTGCAGGACGGCGACGCGGACGCGGCTGTCGGCCAGGGGCAGCAGCTGGTCGGGGACGACGGGGCCCGCGGAGCGGGTGCCGACGGGACGGTCGGGCAGGTCGAGGCGGAACCACACGTGCTTGTGGCTGGCGGTGTACTCCACGCCCCAGCGGGTGGCGAGGGCGGCGCACAGCATCAGGCCCCGGCCGTTCTCGCGGTCGGGGTCGGCGTACGGGCGCTCGCCGGGGTGCTGCAGCGGCAGCTCGCGCTCCGGGTAGCGGTCGGCGACCTCGACGCGTACGCCGTCCTCGGCGCGCAGGCAGAGGACCTCGGCGCGGGTGCCGGCGTGGACCACGGCATTGGTGACGAGCTCGCTGGTGAGCACCACCGCGTCGTCGACGATGTCCGCGAAGCCCCATCCCTGCAGGGTGTCGCGGACGAACGCGCGGGCGGCGGCTACCGAGCGCCCGAGGGGGTCGAAACTGGCAGCCGCCCGTGCCGTGATCACAAGTCTCCTTCGACGCGGTTGGACATCGGGTGCCAGGTTACTTACCTTCGCGGTCGGCAGGGTGCCGTCGTCGGGGATTCCCCCCGCAGGGTACGGCGGGTGTGCGATGGTGCCGAAGTGTTATGGCCGGGTTCGGCCAGGGTGAAACACTGGGCAGGCTTGAAGAGCCGGGCAGGATCACTCGAAGCCCGGCGGAACAGCGGTCGACCCTTTCGGGAGGGACACGGTGGAGTCTGGCGCAGTGGTGCGGCGTACGGGGACGCGGCCTAAAGGCGGGCGGTCCCGGCGCGGCGGCACGACCGAGGTCGATACCGCCGCTCTCAACCGGCTGCTCACGGCCCTGGTCTCGATGCGGGACGGCAATTTCCGCAAGCGGCTGACGGTGTCCGGCGAAGGCGTGATGGCGGAGATCGCCGCCGTCTACAACGAAGTCGCCGACCGCAACCTGCACCTGACCGGGGAGCTGTCGCGGGTCCGCAGGATGGTGGGGCGCGAGGGCAAGCTGAGCGAACGGCTGGAAACCGGTGCCTGCGAGGGCTCCTGGGCGGCCGCGATCGACGCGTCGAACCAGTTGGTCGACGACCTCGCGCGGCCGGTGTCCGAGGTGGGCCGGGTGCTGTCGGCGGTCGCCGAGGGTGATCTGGACCAGCGGATGGACCTGCGCACGCAGACCCCGGAGGGGGTGGGGCATCCGCTGCGGGGGGAGTTCCTGAAGGTCGGGCGCACGGTCAACAACCTGGTCGACCAGCTGTCCGCGTTCACCGACGAGGTGACGCGCGTGGCGCTGGAGGTGGGCACCGAGGGCAAGCTCGGCGGGCAGGCCCAGGTGCGCGGGATGTCCGGGTCCTGGAAGGATCTGACCGACTCCGTCAACACGATGGCCTACCGGCTCACCGCTCAGGTGCGTGACATCGCGCTGGTGACGACGGCGGTGGCCAAGGGCGATCTCTCGCGCAAGGTCACCGTGCACGTGGCCGGCGAGATGCTCCAGCTGAAGAACACCGTGAACACCATGGTGGACCAGCTGTCCTCCTTCTCCTCCGAGGTGACCCGCGTCGCCCGCGAGGTGGGGACGGAAGGGGAGCTGGGCGGCCAGGCGAAGGTTCCGGGTGTGGCCGGGGTGTGGAAGGACCTGACCGACTCCGTCAACACGATGGCGGGCAACCTGACGGCCCAGGTGCGCGGGATCGCGCAGGTGACGACGGCCGTCGCCAACGGTGACCTGTCGCAGAAGGTGCGGGTGAGCGCGCGCGGCGAGGTCGCGCAGCTGGCCGAAACGATCAACCAGATGACGGAGACGCTGCGGACCTTCGCGGACGAGGTCACGCGCGTGGCCAGCGAGGTGGGGGCCAAGGGCCTGCTGGGCGGCCAGGCGCAGGTGCCGGGGGCGGCGGGGACGTGGAAGGACCTCACCGACTCGGTGAACACGGTCTTCCGCAACCTCACCACCCAGGTGCGCGACATCGCGCAGGTGACCACGGCGGTCGCCAACGGCGACCTTTCGCAGAAGGTCACGGTCGATGTGGCCGGCGAGATGCTGGAGTTGAAGAACACCGTCAACACGATGGTGGACCAGCTGCAGTCCTTCGGTGCGGAAGTGACGCGTGTGGCCCGTGAGGTCGGCGTCGAGGGCGAGTTGGGCGGTCAGGCGCAGGTGCCGGGGGCGGCGGGGACGTGGAAGGACCTCACCGACTCGGTGAACACCGCGTTCCGCAACCTCACCGGGCAGGTCCGCAACATCGCGCAGGTGACCACGGCGGTCGCCAACGGCGACCTCTCGCAGAAGGTCACCGTGGACGTCTCCGGCGAGATGCTCCAGCTGAAGAACACCGTGAACACGATGGTGGACCAGCTGTCCTCCTTCGCCGACCAGGTCACGCGGATGGCGCGGGACGTGGGCACCGAGGGCCGGCTCGGCGGCCAGGCCCGGGTCGAGGGGGTGTCCGGGACCTGGAAGGAGCTCACCGACTCCGTCAACTTCATGGCGGGGAACCTGACGTCGCAGGTGCGCCAGATCGCCCAGGTGACGACGGCGGTGGCGCGCGGTGACCTGTCGCAGAAGATCGACGTGGACGCGCGGGGCGAGATCCTGGAGTTGAAGAACACCATCAACACGATGGTGGACCAGCTCTCGGCGTTCGCGGAGCAGGTGACCCGGGTGGCTCGGGACGTGGGTACCGAGGGCCGACTCGGCGGTCAGGCGCAGGTGCCCGGGGTGGCCGGCGTGTGGCGCGACCTGACCGACTCGGTGAACGGGATGGCCGGGAACCTGACCTCGCAGGTGCGCAACATCGCGCAGGTCGCCACGGCGGTGGCGCGCGGCGACCTGTCGCAGAAGATCGACGTGGACGCGCGGGGCGAGATCCTGGAGCTGAAGAACACCCTCAACACGATGGTGGACCAGCTCTCGAACTTCGCGGAGCAGGTCACCCGGGTGGCGCGCGAGGTGGGCACCGAGGGCATCCTGGGCGGCCAGGCGGAGGTGAAGGGTGTCTCCGGCACCTGGAAGGACCTCACCCAGTCGGTCAACTTCATGGCCAACAACCTGACGTCGCAGGTGCGCAACATCGCCGAGGTCACCACGGCCGTGGCGATGGGCGATCTCTCCAAGAAGATCACCGTCGACGCGAAGGGCGAGATCCTCGAACTCGTCACCACCGTCAACACGATGGTCGACCAGCTGTCGTCGTTCGCCGAGCAGGTGACGCGGGTGGCGCGCGAGGTGGGTACCGAGGGCATTCTCGGCGGCCAGGCCCGGGTGCGCGGGGTCACCGGCATCTGGAAGGACCTGAGCGACAACGTCAACACCATGGCCGGGAACCTGACGGCGCAGGTGCGCGGGATCGCGCAGGTCTCGGCGGCGGTGGCCAACGGCGACCTGACGAAGAAGGTCACCGTCGAGGCGCGCGGCGAGGTCGCGCAGCTCGCCGACACGGTCAACACGATGGTCAAGACCCTGTCGTCCTTCGCCGACGAGGTCACGCGGGTGGCCCGTGAGGTGGGTACGGAAGGGCGCCTGGGCGGTCAGGCGCACGTGCCGGGCGTCTCGGGGACGTGGAAGGACCTCACCGACTCGGTGAACTTCATGGCGTCGAACCTGACCGGGCAGGTGCGGCAGATCGCCATGGTCACGACCGCCATCGCCAAGGGCGACATGACCAAGAAGATCGACATCGACGCGCGCGGCGAGATCCTGGAGCTCAAGACCACCATCAACACGATGGTCGACCAGCTGTCCTCGTTCGCCGACCAGGTGACGCGGGTGGCCCGCGAGGTGGGTACCGAGGGCATCCTGGGCGGTCAGGCCCGGGTGCGGGACGTGGACGGCACCTGGCGGGACCTGACGGAGTCCGTGAACGAGATGGCCGGGAACCTCACCCGGCAGGTGCGCGCCATCGCGGCCGTGGCCACCGCGGTGACCCGCGGCGACCTCAGCCTGAAGGTCGACGTGGACGCGGCGGGCGAGATCCAGGTCCTCCAGGACAACATCAACACGATGATCGTCAACCTGCGCGACACGACCCTGGCCAACAAGGAGCAGGACTGGCTCAAGGGCAACCTGGCGCGGATCTCGGCGCTGATGCAGGGACGCCGGGAACTCGACGACGTGGCCTCGCTGATCATGAGCGAGCTGACGCCGGTGGTCTCGGCGCAGCACGGCGCCTTCTTCCTGGCGCTGCCGGCCGGCGGCACCAACGAGATCGGGACGGAGGGCGGTGCGGACGGCTCCTACGAGCTGCGGATGCGCGGGAGTTACGCGTACGCCGGAGGCCAGGTGCCCACCTCCTTCCGGCCGGGAGAGGGGCTGATCGGGACGGTCGCGGAGGAGAAGCGGACGATCCTGGTCGAGAACACCCCGCCCGGCTACCTGAAGATCTCCTCGGGGCTCGGGGAGGCGCCGCCCGCGCATGTGATCGTGCTGCCGGTGCTCTTCGAGGGGAAGGTGCTCGGCGTCATCGAGCTGGCGTCCTTCACGCCGTTCACCCAGATCCAGAAGGACTTCCTCAGCCAGATCGCCGAGATGATCGGTACGAGCGTCAACACCATCAGCGTCAACTCCAAGACGGAGATGCTGCTGAAGCAGTCGCAGGAGATGACCGAGCAGCTGCGCGAGCGCTCCGACGAGCTGGAGAACCGGCAGAAGGCGCTGCAGGCCGCGAACGCGGAACTGGAGGAGAAGGCCGAGCTGCTGGCCCGGCAGAACCGGGACATCGAGGTGAAGAACACCGAGATCGAGGAGGCCCGGCAGGTCCTGGAGGAGCGCGCGGAGCAGCTCGCGGTCTCGATGCGCTACAAGTCCGAGTTCCTCGCGAACATGTCGCACGAGCTGCGTACGCCGCTCAACTCGCTGCTGATCCTGGCCAAGCTGCTCGCCGACAACGCGGACGAGAATTTGTCGGGCAAGCAGGTGGAGTTCGCCGAGACCATCCACGGCGCCGGTTCCGACCTGCTCCAGCTGATCAACGACATCCTCGACCTGTCGAAGGTCGAGGCCGGGAAGATGGACGTCTCGCCGACGCGGATCGCGCTGGTCCAGCTCGTGGACTACGTGGAGGCCACCTTCCGGCCGCTGACCGCGGAGAAGGGGCTCGACTTCTCGGTGCGGGTCTCCCCGGAGCTGCCGGCCACCCTGCACACCGACGAGCAGCGGCTGCTCCAGGTGCTGCGCAACCTGCTGTCCAACGCGGTGAAGTTCACCGACACCGGGGCGGTGGAGCTGGTGATCCGGCCGGCCGGCGCGGATGTCCCGACGGCGATCCGCGAGCAGCTGCTGGAGGCCGGCTCGCTGCGGGAGGCGGACGCGGACCTGATCGCCTTCTCGGTGACCGACACCGGCATCGGGATCGCCGCGAGCAAGATGCTGGTGATCTTCGAGGCGTTCAAGCAGGCGGACGGCACGACCAGCCGCAAGTACGGGGGCACGGGCCTCGGCCTGTCGATCAGCCGGGAGATCGCCCGGCTGCTGGGCGGGGAGATCCACGCGGCGAGCGAGCCCGGCCGCGGTTCCACCTTCACGCTGTACCTGCCGCTGCACCCGAGCGAGCTGCCCCCGCAGGGGTACGCGCCGCCCACGCCGGGCACCGGCCGCGCCGAGCTGTACCGCAGGCCCGCCGAGGAGGCGCGGCCCGCGCTGCCGTCGGCCCCGCAGCCGCCCGGGCCGGCGGCTCCGGCGCAGGCGCCCGCCGGGCGGGCGGAGCGCTCGGCGCTGCCCGGCGCGGAGCCGGGCCAGGGCGGGGCCGCGTTGTTCCGGCGCCGGCGCAAGGCGCTGAGCGACCTGGAGCCGCGTACGGCCGCGCCGGGGCATCCGGGTGTGACCGGTGCCGAGGAGGGCTGGGGCGGCGCCGAGGAGGAACTGCCCGTCGTCCCGCGGACGTACGACTTCCACGGCGAGAAGGTGCTCATCGTGGACGACGACGTGCGCAACGTCTTCGCCCTGACCAGTGTGCTGGAGCAGCACGGGCTGGCGGTGCTCTACGCGGAGAACGGGCGGGAGGGCATCGAGGTCCTGGAGCAGCACGACGACGTGACGGTCGTGCTGATGGACATCATGATGCCCGAGATGGACGGGTACGCCACGACCTCGGCGATCCGGCGGATGCCGCAGTTCGCGGGGCTGCCGATCATCGCGCTGACGGCCAAGGCGATGAAGGGGGACCGGGAGAAGGCGATCGACTCCGGTGCCTCCGACTACGTCACGAAGCCGGTCGACCCGGACTACCTGCTGTCGGTGATGGAGCAGTGGATGCGCGGGAAGTGACCGCCGGGCGACCGGACCGGCGGCGCTCGCCGGCGCATCGCGTCCGAAACGGTGTGGGAAGGCGGCGGACGGGGAACCTTCTGCCTTCCCACCGCGTTTCCGCTTCGTGCACAGTGACATCTTGGTGACAGGGTGTGGCGATCTCAGGACTGGGGCTACGATGACCGGCACAAGGACGGGCGGCGCAAGGATGCCGTCCTCTGAGGCGGGGCCCGGCGCACAGACCGGAGCCCGGGGCCGGGTAGGCCCCATGCCGGGGCGAGGAGGACAGGGCATGGTGCAGAAGGCCAAGATCCTCCTGGTCGACGACCGGCCGGAGAATCTGCTGGCGCTGGAGGCCATCCTCTCCGCGCTCGATCAGACACTGGTCCGGGCGTCGTCGGGGGAGGAAGCGCTCAAGGCGCTGCTGACGGACGATTTCGCGGTCATCCTGCTGGACGTGCAGATGCCGGGAATGGACGGATTCGAAACGGCCGCCCACATCAAGCGGCGGGAACGGACCCGGGACATCCCGATCATCTTCCTGACGGCGATCAACCACGGTCCGCACCACACCTTCCGGGGTTACGCGGCGGGTGCGGTCGACTACATCTCCAAGCCTTTCGACCCGTGGGTGCTGCGGGCCAAGGTGTCGGTCTTCGTGGAGCTGTACACGAAGAACTGCCAGCTGCGCGAGCAGGCGGCGCTGCTGCGGCTCCAACTGGAGGGCGGCGGTGACAACGGTGTGGACGCCGGCAAGGAGACGGCCGGACTGCTGGCCGAACTCTCCGCGCGGCTCGCCGCGGTCGAGGAGCAGGCCGAGGCGCTGACCAAGCAGCTCGGCGAGGATTCGGCGGAGGCGGCGGTCGTGGCGACCGCGGCTCATCTGGAGCGCAAGCTGACCGGGCTGCGGCGGGCGCTGGACGCGCTCGAACCGGGGGCCGGCGGGGGAGCCGTACTGCCGCTCCAGGGCTGAGGAGCGCCCCGCCTGGCGGAGCGTCAGGTCTGGCGGCGCGTCAAAGCGCCGACGCAAGCGGGCGACACGAACGGGTGAAGGGGTGGGCACGCGTGTCCACCGGGGTGGACACCGGTAACCTCGGGCCCATGGCCTCACGTACGTCCGGCAAGGGTTCCCAGAGCAGCGCGGGCACCGCGAAGGGCCGCACCGGCCGTACTCCGGCACCGGCGAAGAAGGCGGCCGCCGCGCGCAGGCCCCCGGCGAAGAAGGCCGCGCCCGCCCGGCGGGCACCGGCGAAGAAGGCCCCGCCCAGGCCGGCGCCGTCCCCGACCGGGGGCGTGGTGCGGCTGGTGCGGGCCCTGTGGCTCGGCTGCGCGCACGCGGTCGGGGCCGTCTTCCGCGGGGTCGGCCAGGGCGCCAGGAACCTCGACCCCGCCCACCGCAAGGACGGCGTGGCGCTGCTGCTGCTCGCCCTCGCGCTGATCGTCGCCGCCGGAACCTGGTCGAACCTGAACGGCCCCGTCGGAGACCTGGTCACGATGCTGGTCACCGGTGCCTTCGGACGACTGGATCTGCTGGTGCCGCTCCTCCTCGGTGTCATGGCGGTACGTTTCATCCGCCATCCCGAGCAGACCGACGCCAACGGCCGCATCGGCATCGGACTCTCCGCCCTGGTCATCGGGGTGCTGGGGCTGGTCCACATCGCCTGCGGGGCGCCGGGCCGTAACGAGGGCACCACCGCGATGCAGAACGCGGGCGGGCTGATCGGCTGGGGCGCCTCCAAGCCGCTGATCTTCACGATGGGCGCGCCGCTGGCCGTGCCGATGCTGGTGCTGCTGACCGTCTTCGGGCTGCTCGTGGTCACCGCGACGCCGGTCAACGCGATTCCGGAGCGGCTGCGGCGGCTGGGGATCCGGCTCGGGATCATCGCCCCGTACGACGAGGGGTACGAGGAGGGCGTCGAGGCGGTCGGCCGGCACGACGCCGAGCGCTGGCGGGCCCGCGGCGGAGCGGGCCCTGGCCCGGCCGACGCGGCGGACGCCGTCGAGGAGGAGGCGCTCGCCCGCCGGCGCCGGCCGCGCCGGGCCGCGGCGGCAGGGCCGGCGATGGACCGGGAGATGGACGCCGTGGACGTGGCCGCGGCGGCCGCCGCCGCACTGGACGGGGCGGTCTACGGCGGACTGCCGCCCTCCCCGGTGGTCGCCGACCTCACGCAGGGGATCTCCGCCGACCGCGAGGGCGCGGAGGTCACCGCTCCGGTGCCGACCGCCCGCGCGACGCGCCCCGTGGCGCGCCCGGCCGCCGCCGCGTCCGCCGCGCCGTCCGTACCCGCCGCGCCCGCCGCCGGGACGGGGCAGAGCCCGCACGACACCACCGCCGCGGCCTCCGGCACGCTGGCGGTACCGGACCTGACGAAGGCCCCGCCGCAGGCCCAGGCCCTGCCGGCGCGCGCCGAGCAGCTCCAGCTGCGCGGGGACATCACCTACGCGCTGCCCTCGCTCGACCTGCTGGAGCGAGGCGGGCCGGGCAAGACCCGCAGCGCCGCCAACGACGCGGTGGTCGCGTCGCTGCGCAACGTTTTCACCGAGTTCAAGGTGGACGCGGACGTCACCGGCTTCACCCGGGGGCCGACGGTCACCCGGTACGAGGTGACGCTGGGCGCGGCGGTGAAGGTCGAGCGGATCACCGCGCTGACCAAGAACATCGCCTACGCCGTGGCCTCGCCGGACGTGCGCATCATCAGCCCGATCCCGGGCAAGTCCGCCGTCGGCATCGAGATCCCGAACACCGACCGCGAGATGGTCAACCTGGGCGACGTCCTGCGGCTGGCGGACGCGGCCGAGGACGACCACCCGATGCTGGTCGCGCTGGGCAAGGACGTCGAGGGCGGCTACGTCATGGCCAACCTCGCGAAAATGCCGCACGTGCTGGTCGCCGGCGCCACCGGTTCGGGAAAGTCCTCCTGCATCAACTGCCTGATCACCTCGATCATGGTCCGGGCGACCCCGGAGGACGTCCGGATGGTGCTGGTCGACCCCAAGCGGGTGGAGCTGACGGCCTACGAGGGCATCCCGCACCTGATCACGCCGATCATCACCAACCCCAAGCGCGCCGCCGAGGCCCTGCAGTGGGTCGTGCGCGAGATGGACCTGCGCTACGACGACCTGGCCGCCTTCGGCTTCCGGCACATCGACGACTTCAACCGGGCCATCCGGGACGGCAAGATCACACTGCCGCCGGGCAGCGAGCGCGAGCTCAGCCCGTACCCGTACCTCCTGGTGATCGTCGATGAGCTCGCCGACCTGATGATGGTGGCCCCGCGCGACGTCGAGGACTCGATCGTGCGCATTACCCAGCTGGCCCGGGCCGCCGGCATCCACCTGGTGCTGGCGACCCAGCGCCCCTCGGTGGACGTGGTCACCGGCCTGATCAAGGCGAACGTGCCCTCCCGCCTCGCCTTCGCCACATCCTCGCTCGCCGACAGCCGGGTCATCCTGGACCAGCCCGGCGCCGAGAAGCTCATCGGCAAGGGCGACGGGCTGTTCCTGCCGATGGGCGCGAACAAGCCGGTCCGGCTCCAGGGCGCCTTCGTGACCGAGGACGAGATCGGCGGGATCGTCCAGCACTGCAAGGACCAGATGGCGCCCGTGTTCCGGGACGACGTCACCGTCGGTCAGAAGCAGAAGAAGGAGATCGACGAGGAGATCGGCGACGACCTGGACCTGCTGTGCCAGGCGGCCGAACTGGTCGTCTCCACGCAGTTCGGCTCGACCTCGATGCTCCAGCGCAAGCTGCGGGTGGGCTTCGCCAAGGCGGGCCGGCTCATGGACCTGATGGAGTCGCGCGGGATCGTCGGGCCGAGCGAGGGCTCCAAGGCCCGTGACGTGCTGCTGAAGGCCGACGAGCTGGACGGGGCGCTCGCCGTCATCCGGGGGGAGACCGCCCCGTGACACCGCCCCGTGACACCGCCCGTGACCGCCCCATGAGACCGTCGGCGCGCGGCGCATCGCAGGTGAAATCAAGGGCAACCGTTTCCCTCGGGGCCGCGTCCAGTTGAACGGAGGTGGTGGCACCGCGCCGGCATCGCGCCCGGCGGGGCGCCGCCGCACCGGGCGGAACCCCCCGCGCCATTCGGATGGCGTAGGAAGTGCACCCTCCGGTTGCTCCACCCTTTCGTCACCCCCCTAGACTGGACCTCCAGCAGGTGGCTACACGCTCGAAAGGCGCCCTCGTGTCCATCGGCAACGCCAACTCCCCCGAAGAAGAGCGGCCTTCGACCGACGACCGGTCCGAGGACCGCATCGTCGAACGTCCCGCAGAAGGTCCCTCCATCGGGACGGCTCTCAAGAAGGCCCGGATCGCCGCCGGGCTCACCGTCGACGAGGTCAGCTCCACCACCCGCGTGCGCATCCCGATCGTGCACGCGATCGAAGAGGACGACTTCACACGCTGCGGCGGCGACGTCTACGCCCGCGGCCACATCCGAACGCTCGCCCGCGCCGTCCACCTCGATCCGGCACCCCTGATCGAGAGCTACGACGCGGCCCACGGCGGCCGGCCGGCACCCACCCCCGCCGCGCCGATGTTCGAGGCAGAGCGCCTGCGCCCCGAACGGCAGCGGCCCAACTGGACCGCCGCCATGGTCGCCGCCATCGTCGCCGTGATCGGCTTCGTGGGCTTCACCGCCTTCAACGGCGGCGACGACAAGGCGAAGAAGGCGGTGGCGGAAGGTTCCGTCCCGCAGCCCGCCCCCAAGCAGAGCGCCGGGAAGCCGACGGCGCAGCCCCAGCAGACCCCCAAGGCTCCGACGCCGGCGCCTTCCGACAGTGCCATCGCCGCCGCGCCCAAGGACCTCGTCACGGTCGTCCTGACGGCCGACACCGGCGACAGCTGGATCTCGGCCAAGGACCACAACGGCCGGCTGCTCTTCGACGGCACCCTGAACCAGGGCGAGTCCAAGACCTTCACGGACAAGGAGTCGGTCAACCTGGTACTCGGCGACGCCGGCGCCGTGAAGCTCTTCGTGAACGGCAAGGAGATCAAGGACGACTTCCAGCCGGGCCAGGTGGAACGTCTCACCTACACCAAGACCGACCCTCTCGAGGAACAGCCCCAGGCGGGCTGACCCGAGGCCGCCCTAGGGCGGAACGCTTGCATCCGGATCCCCGGGGCACTGCGCGGCACCTGCCGCAGGCCCCGGGGATCTCGCTGTGCGGGGACGGGAGGCAGGGGCCGCCGCCGGGACGAAGTAGTCTTGAGTCCATGCCCGAACGCCGTACCGTCGCCCTTGTCACTCTTGGCTGCGCCCGTAACGAGGTGGACTCGGAGGAGCTCGCAGGCCGCTTGGCGGCGGATGGCTGGGAGCTCGTCGAGGACGCCGCCGACGCGGACGTCGCCGTCGTCAACACCTGCGGCTTCGTCGAAGCCGCCAAAAAGGACTCCGTAGACGCCCTGCTCGAAGCCAACGATCTCAAGGACCACGGCAAGACGCAGGCCGTCGTCGCCGTCGGCTGCATGGCCGAGCGCTACGGCAAGGAGCTCGCCGAAGCGCTCCCCGAGGCGGACGGCGTGCTCGGGTTCGACGACTACGCCGACATCTCGGACCGCCTGCAGACCATCCTCAACGGCGGCATCCACGCCTCCCACACCCCGCGCGACCGGCGCAAGCTGCTGCCGATCAGCCCCGCGGAGCGCCAGGACGCCGCGGTGGCCCTGCCCGGCCACGCCCAGGAGCCGGTCGCCGAGGCCCCCGCCGACCTGCCGGCCGGGCTCGCCCCCGCCTCCGGGCCGCGGGCGCCGCTGCGCCGCCGCCTGGACAAGAGCCCCGTCGCCTCCGTGAAGCTGGCCTCCGGCTGCGACCGGCGCTGCTCCTTCTGCGCCATCCCCTCCTTCCGCGGCTCCTTCATCTCACGGCGCCCCGCCGACGTGCTCGGCGAGACGCGCTGGCTCGCTGAGCAGGGGGTCAAGGAGATCATGCTGGTCTCCGAGAACAACACCTCCTACGGCAAGGACCTCGGCGACATCCGGCTGCTGGAGACCCTGCTGCCCGAGCTGGCCGGGGTCGACGGCATCGAGCGCGTCCGCGTCAGCTACCTCCAGCCCGCCGAGATGCGGCCCGGCCTGATCGACGTACTGACCTCGACCCCCAAGGTCGTCCCGTACTTCGACCTGTCCTTCCAGCACTCCGCCCCCGACGTGCTGCGTTCCATGCGCCGCTTCGGCGACACCGACCGGTTCCTGGAGCTGCTGGACACCATCCGCGGCAAGGCGCCGCAGGCCGGTGTCCGGTCCAACTTCATCGTCGGCTTCCCCGGTGAGAAGGAGTCGGACTTCGCCGAGCTGGAGCGTTTCCTCACCCACGCCCGCCTCGACGCCATCGGCGTCTTCGGCTACTCCGACGAGGACGGCACCGAGGCCGTCACCTACGACGGCAAGCTCGACGAGGAGACCATCGCCGAGCGGCTCGCGCACATGCAGCGGCTCGCCGAGGAGCTCACCTCCCAGCGCGCGGAGGAGCGGATCGGAGAGACCCTGGAAGTACTCGTCGAGACGGTCGTCCCGCTCGACGAGGCGGAGGACGGCGAAGGCGCCTACGGGCGCGCCGCCCACCAGGCGCCCGAGACCGACGGGCAGGTCGTGTTCACGGACGGTGCCGGGCTGGTCCCCGGGCACATCGTCACGGCGAAGGTGGTCGGCACCCTGGGCGTGGACCTGGTGGCCGAGCCCCTGGGCGCCGATCTGAAGGAGGCGGCCGGATGACCGGAGTCCCGGCATCTGCGGCGGGCGGGACCGGCCGCCGGCCCGTGCCCGGCGCGAAGCTGGGAGTCGCGGCGGTCGATCAGGCCAGTCTGTGGAACATCGCCAACATCCTGACGATGATCCGGCTCGTCCTGGTGCCGGGCTTCGTCTTCCTGCTGCTCGCCGAGGGCGGCTACGACCCGGCCTGGCGGGCCTGGGCATGGGTGGCGTTCGCCGTGGCCATGATCACGGACATCTTCGACGGGCACCTGGCCCGGACGTACAACCTGGTCACGGACTTCGGCAAGATCGCCGACCCCATCGCCGACAAGGCGATCATGGGGTCGGCGCTGGTGTGCCTGTCCTGGCTCGGCGACCTGCCGTGGTGGGTGACCGGGGTGATCCTCGGCCGCGAGCTCGGGATCACCGTCCTGCGGTTCTGGGTGATCCGCTACGGAGTGATTCCGGCCAGCCGGGGCGGCAAGCTGAAGACCCTGGCGCAGGGCACGGCCGTCGGCATGTACGTGCTGGCGCTGACCGGACCGCTGGCCACCTTGCGCTTCTGGGCGATGGCTTTGGCGGTCGTGCTGACGGTGGTGACCGGTCTCGACTACATACGGCAGGCCGTCGTCCTGCGCCGCGCGGGGCTGGCCGCGGAGCGGGCCGCCCGGTGACGGACGCGGGCGGGGATCCCCCGGTGACGGCGGGCACGTCGGGGACGGCGGTGGCCGCGGAGGTGCTGCGGCTGCTCGCGGAGCGTGACCAGAGCGTTGCCGTCGCCGAATCGCTGACCGGCGGCCTGGTCGCCGCCGAGCTCACGGCCGTTCCCGGGGCCTCGCGGTCCTTCCGGGGCTCGGTCACGGCCTACGCGACGGAGCTGAAGCACCGGGTGCTGGGTGTGGACGGCGGCCTGCTGGCGGCCGAGGGCGCGGTGAACGCCGAGGTCGCGGCGCAGATGGCGGCGGGCGTCCGGGGCGTGATGGGCGCTTCGTGGGGCATCGCGACGACCGGAGTGGCCGGACCCGAGCCGCAGGACGGGCAGCCGGTGGGCACCGTTTTCGTCGCGGTGGCCGGGCCGGACGTCAGGAAAACGGCCCGGTTGAGGTTGAACGGCTCCCGGGCGGAAATTCGTAGGGAGAGTGCACGGACAGTGCTCGAACTCCTCTCAAGCCAACTCCGTGAGAATGCGCGGGGGCAGGATACGGAACAGAACGGGGGGATTTGATGTTTGCAGCCCTGAGTGAACACGACATCGCTCCCCGCACGGCCGCGGCGCGAGGCGGTACGGTGGGGCGTGAAGGATGCGGCTACACGGTCAGAGGAGGGAGCCACCGATGATTCTGCTCCGTCGCCTGCTGGGTGACGTGCTGCGTCGGCAGCGCCAGCGCCAGGGCCGTACTCTGCGCGAAGTCTCCTCGTCGGCCCGAGTCTCGCTCGGCTATCTCTCCGAGGTGGAGCGGGGGCAGAAGGAGGCATCCTCCGAGCTGCTCTCCGCGATCTGCGACGCGTTGGACGTACGGATGTCCGAGTTGATGCGCGAAGTCAGTGACGAACTGTCGCTGGCCGAGCTGGCACAGTCGGCCGCGGCAAGCGAACCGGTCGGCGTACCGGTCCGCCCGATGCTCAATTCGGTCTCCATGGCCTCGGTCACGGCCGGACCGGAGCGGGTGACCATCAAGGCGCCTGCGGAAGCGGTGAATGTCGTAGCCGCGTGAGCGAGTACGTGAGCGTATGAGTGTGGCCGGAGCCCCGGCCGGTGCGTCAGGCACCGGTCGGGGCTCCCGGCTTTCCCGGGCACGGGCGGTCGGGGACCGTCGTTCTGGGTGCGGGCCGGGGGCGGGTGCGGGAGGATGGGTGCGGTCCGGGTTCCGGCCCCTGGGAGGCAGCCGTGCGGCCGTTGCTGACACCCTTCGCTCTGGCGCTGGGCCTGCTGTGGTGGTGGGCCGCGCTGCGGTTGGCCCTGGCGCCGGCGGAGTCGGGGCCCGTGGAGGGCGCCGTGGTCGTGGGCGGCTGGGGACTGGGCCTGCTGCCGGTGCACTGCGTTCCGGCTCCCGCGCGGCGCCGGGCCGCCCGCGCGGCGGGGGCTACCAGGGCATCGACACCCCACCGTTCGGGCGCAGGATCTGGCCCGTCATGAAGGACGAGGCGTCCGAGGCCAGGTAGAGCACGGCCTGGGCGATGTCCTCGGGCTCGCCGACGCGGCGCAGCGGGGACATCCGGGCCATCACCGCCTCGGTCTGCTCCTGGACCTCGGTTCCATGCCGTCCCGTCATCGGGGTGCGGATCCAGCCGGGGGCGACGGCGTTGACCCGGATGCCGTGCGGCCCGGCCTCCGTGGCGAGCGTCCTGGTCAACTGGACGACGGCGGCCTTCGCCGCGCTGTAGCAGAGCAGACCGGGCTGGGCGGCGTCCACCGCCCCGGAGGCCATGGTGACGATCGAGCCGGGCCGGCCCGCCGCGATCATGGAGCGGGCGGCTTCCTGGCAGGTGCGCAGCACCCCCTTGAAGTTGATGTCGAGGATCCGGTCGAGGTCCTCGTCGGTCGTCTCCAGGACGCTGCTGGTGTGCATGACCCCGGCGACGGCGGCGGCGATGTCGAGGGGGCCCGCGGCGCGGACGGCGGCCCGCAAGGCGCTCCCGTCGGTGACGTCGAGGACGTGGACGGTGGCGCCGCCGCCCCCGGCCCCGGCGATCAGGTCGGCCGTCCCGGCGAGCCCCTGCCCGTCGCGGTCCGCGCAGTGCACGTGGGCTCCCGCCTCGGCGAGGAGGACGGCGGTGGCGCGGCCGATGCCGCTGGCCGCGCCGGTGATCAGGGCGGTGCGGCCGGTGAGGTCGTACGAGGCTGTGGGCATGCCGGGACCGTACGAGTGGATCTGACGGGTCGTCAACTAGGCGGTCGGCCCGGTCTGGCAGCGGGGGCACCAGTACGTGGGCCGGCCGTCCTGGGGGGACTCCCGGACGGGGGTGCCGCAGCGCAGGCACGGGCGGTGCGCCCGGCCGTACACGAAGAGGTCCTGGCCGCGGCGCCGGCTGCCCGTGGTGTTGCGGTGGCCCGTCCCGTCACCGACGTTCGCCGCCAGCAGGCGCTGGGCGGCGGCGGCCAGCCGCGGCAGCGTGGCCGGGGGGAGCGCACCGACCGGGGTCCAGGGGGTGACCTGCGCCAGGAAGCAGACCTCGCACTTGTAGATGTTGCCGATCCCGGCCAGGTTGCGCTGGTCGAGCAGGGCCTCGCCGAGGGGGCGGTCGGGGGCGGCCAGCAGATTGGCGGCGGCCCGCTCCGCGTCCCAGTCGGGGCCGAGGAGGTCCGGTCCGAGATGGCCCACCACCCGGTCCTCCTCGGCGGTGCGGATCAGCTCCAGCACGGGCAGGCGGTAGCCGACCGCCGTGTGGTCGGCGGTGCCGAGGATCGCCCGGATCTCGTAGTCGGGGCCGCCGCGCCACTTCGCACCCGCGGGGAAGACGTGCCAGGCGCCGTCCATGCGCAGGTGGCTGTGCAGGGTGAGGCCGCCCTCGAGGCGGGTGAGGAGGTGCTTGCCGCGCGGGGTGACGTCCAAGGTGATGCGGCCGGTGAGATCGGCCGTGGCGAAACGGGGGACGCGCAGGTCGCTGCGGGTGAGGGGCTTGCCGGCGAGGGCGGTGTGCAGGCGGGTCGCCGCGCGCCGGACGCTGTCTCCTTCGGGCATGACGCCATTGTCCCGCCCCGGTGGGGCGGGACGTCCTCGCTGCGCTGATCAGTTCCGCAGCCGCAGCCCCCTCGGTGTGGCGTGGAACCCTGCTTCCTCGAGGGAGCGGCCCAGGGCCGAGGTCAGCGACGGGGAGGCGTTGATGCGCTCCACCGTCAGGGCCGGCAGCGTGCCCGCGCGGGCAGCGGCGGCCAGGGCCCCCACGGCCGCCTCCAGGCGGGGGTCGCCCGCCTCCGGCCAGGCGAGGAGGGTCTTGCCGCCCCGCTCCAGATACAGGGTGAGCTCCCCGTCGACCAGCACCACCAGCGAGCCCGCCTTGCGCCCCGGCTTGTGCGTGGCCCCCGCCGGAGGCTCGGGCCAGGGCAGCGCCGCCCCGTAGGCGTTCGCCGGATCGGCGGCCGCCAGGACCACCGCCGCCAGCGGCGGCGGGGTCCGCTCGGCGGCCCGCAGCCGGTCCACCGCGCCGTCCATGGCGAACTGCGCCGCGCCGAGCCCCTCCACCACATAGCCCCGGCGGGCCTGGCCGCTGTCCTCGAACGCCGACAGGACGCGGTAGACCGCGCTGAAGCCGCCCTCCACCCCCTCGGCGGCGACCGCGCCCCGGGTCACCACCCCGTGCCGGTCCAGCAGGGTCCTGGCCAGCGCGTGCGCCCGGTGGGTCGGGTCGGGAGCCTGCGCCGGCAGCAGGGACCAGCGGCCGGAGACCGTGGGCGGGCCCGTACGGGACACGGTCGCGCTGAGCGTGCCGTACCGCCCGCGCGGGACCGTGCGCCGTGCCCGGTGCGCCGTCGAACCCGCCGTGCGGCCCGAGCCGAGCAGGGCCCGCAGCGGGCCCAGCGTGTCGTTGGTGAGCCGACCCGACCAGGCCAGATCCCATACCGCCTCGGAGAGGGCGAGGTCGGACGCCTCCGGGGAGGAGGCGCGCACCGACTCGGCGATCTGCCGGAAGAACAGGCCGTATCCGCCCGAGAGGCACTCCAGGACCGCCTGGTGCAGCGGGCCGAGCTCCAGCGGGTGCGGCGGCGGCAGGAGCAGCGGAGCGGCGTCCGCCAGGTAGAGGGAGACCCAGCCGTCCTTGCCCGGCAGGGCCCCGGCGCCCGCCCAGACCACCTCACCGGCCGTGGTCAGCTCGTCCAGCAGGCCGGGGGAGTAGCCGCTGACCCGGGAGGGCAGGATCAGGCGCTCCAGTGCCGAGGCCGGGACCGGGGCGCCCTGGAGCTGCTCGACGGCACGGGCCAGGCCGTCGATGCCGCGCAGGGCGCCGCCCAGGTGCTGCCACTGCGGCAGGAACGTGGCCAGCGAGGCCGGCGGGACGGGCTCCAGCTCCTGGCGCAGCGCCGCGAGCGAACGGCGCCGGAGCCTGCGCAGCACGGCCGCGTCGCACCACTCCTGGCCGATGCCCGCTGGATGGAACTCGCCCTCGACCACCCTCCCGGCCGCCGCCAGCCGGTGCAGGGCGCCCTCGGTGACCGCCGTGCCCAGACCGAAGCGGGTGGCGACGGCGGTCGTGGTGAACGGGCCGTGGGTGCGGGCGTAGCGCGCCAGCAGGTCCCCCAGGGGGTCCTTGACCGGTTCGGTGAAGGCCTCCGGCACACCGACCGGCAGCGCGGTGCCCAGCGCGTCGCGCAGCCGGCCCGCGTCCTCGATCGCCGCCCAGTGGTCCCGGCCGCCGATCCGGACCTGGATGGCCCTGCGCGCCGCGGCCAGCTCGGCCGCCCAGCCCGGCTCCGCCCCGCGCTCCGCCAGCTCGGCCGCGGTCAGCGGCCCCAGCATGCGCAGCAGGTCCGCCACCGACTCGGCGTCCTTGGCCCGCCGGTCCTCGGTGCGCCACTGCAGCTCCCGCTCCAGCTCCTCCAGTACCTCCGCGTCGAGCAGTTCGCGCAGCTCCGCCTGGCCCAGCAGCTCCGCCAGCAGGCGGGAGTCCAGCGACAGCGCGGCCGCCCTGCGCTCGGCGAGGGGGGAGTCGCCCTCGTAGAGGAACTGGGCGACATAGCCGAACAGCAGGGAACGGGCGAACGGCGAGGGCTCGGGGGTGGTCACCTCGACCAGGCGGACCCGGCGCGCCTCGATGTCGCCCATCAGCTCGGTCAGGCCCGGCACGTCGAAGACGTCCTGCAGGCATTCGCGTACGGCTTCCAGCACGATCGGGAAGGAACCGAACTCCGAAGCCACCTGGAGCAGTTGCGAAGCGCGCTGGCGCTGCTGCCACAGCGGGGTGCGCTTGCCCGGACTGCGCCGCGGCAGCAGCAGCGCGCGGGCCGCGCACTCCCGGAAGCGGGAGGCGAACAGCGCCGAGCCGCCGACCTGGTCGGTCACCAGCTGGTTGACGTCACCGTGGTCGAAGGCGACGTCGGCCGCGCCGAGCGGGGCCTGCTCGTCGTCGAACTCGAACGGCGCCGGTGCGGCCGGGTCGTGGTCCAGCAGGTCCATGGAGAGCAGGTCCGCGTCCGGCAGGCGCAGCACGATCCCGTCGTCGGCGTGCATGACCTGCGCGTCCATGCCGTACTTCTCGGCGAGCCGGGCGCCCAGCGCCAGTGCCCAGGGGGCGTGCACCTGGGCGCCGAAGGGGGAGTGGACGACGACCCGCCAGTCACCGAGCTCGTCGCGGAACCGCTCGACGACGATGGTCCGGTCGTCCGGCACGTGACCGCACGCCTCGCGCTGCTCGGCGAGGTACGCCAGCACGTTCTCCGCGGCCCAGGCGTCCAGCCCGGCCGCCAGCAGCCGCAGCCGCGCGTCCTCGGCGCCGAGGGCGCCCAGCTCGCGCAGGAACGCGCCGACCGCACGCCCCAGTTCGAGCGGGCGGCCCAGCTGGTCGCCCTTCCAGAACGGCAGCCGGCCCGGCACCCCGGGAGCCGGGGTCACCAGGACCCGGTCCCGGGTGATGTCCTCGATCCGCCAGGTGGTGGTGCCGAGGGTGAACACGTCGCCCACGCGCGACTCGTAGACCATCTCCTCGTCGAGTTCGCCGACCCGGCCGCCGCCCTTCTTGGGGTCGGATCCGGCGAGGAAGACGCCGAAGAGGCCGCGGTCGGGGATGGTGCCGCCGGAGGTGACCGCCAGACGCTGGGCGCCGGGCCGACCGGTGATCGTCCCCGCCACGCGGTCCCACACCACCCGCGGCCGCAGCTCCGCGAACGCGTCCGAGGGATAGCGGCCCGCGAGCATGTCCAGCACCGCCGTGAACGCCGACTCCGGCAGCGCGGCGAAGGGCGCCGCCCGCCGGACCAGCGCGAGCAGGTCGTCCAGTTGCCAGGTGTCCATCGCGACCATCGCGACCAGCTGCTGCGCCAGCACGTCCAGCGGGTTCGACGGGACGCGCAGCGACTCGATGGAGCCGCTGCGCATCCGCTCGGTCACCACGGCGGCCTGCACCAGGTCGCCCCGGTACTTGGGGAAGACCACCCCCGTGGACACCGCGCCCACCTGGTGTCCGGCGCGGCCCACCCGCTGGAGCCCGGAGGCCACCGACGGCGGGGACTCCACCTGCACCACCAGGTCCACGGCGCCCATGTCGATGCCCAGTTCCAGGCTGGAGGTGGCGACGACGGCGGGCAGCCGGCCCGCCTTCAGGTCCTCCTCCACCAGCGCCCGCTGCTCCTTGGACACCGAGCCGTGGTGCGCGCGGGCCAGCAGCGGCGGGGCGCCGAGCGACGCGCCCGACTGGGCCATGACCTCCGCCGGCGAGGAGCCCTCGGGGAGCTTCTCGCCCATGGCGCGCTCGTAGGCGATCTCGTTGAGCCGGTTGCACAGCCGCTCGGCGAGCCGGCGGGAGTTGGCGAAGACGATCGTGGACCGGTGCGCCTGCACCAGATCCGCGATTCGCTCCTCCACGTGCGGCCAGATCGAGGGCTTGTCCCCGCCCTCCCGGCCCTCGGTGGCGGGCGAACCCCCCAACTCCCCCATGTCCTGCACGGGGACGACCACCGACAGGTCGAACTCCTTGGTCGACGGCGGCTGCACGATCTCCACCCGGCCGCGCGGCGCCAGATAGCGAGCCACCTCGTCGACCGGACGCACCGTCGCCGACAGCCCGATCCGGCGCGCCGGATGCGGCAGCAGCTCATCCAGCCGCTCCAGGGACAGGGCGAGGTGGGCGCCGCGCTTGGTCCCGGCGACGGCGTGCACCTCGTCCAGGATGACCGTCTCGATCCCCGCGAGGGCCTCCCGGGCTGCCGAGGTCAGCATGAGGAACAGCGACTCGGGGGTGGTGATGAGGATGTCCGGCGGGCGGGTCACCAGCGCCCGCCGCTCGGCGGGCGGGGTGTCGCCCGAGCGGATGCCGACCCGGATCTCCGGCTCGGGCAGACCGAGGCGCACGGACTCCTGCCGGATCCCCGTCAGCGGGCTGCGCAGGTTGCGCTCCACGTCCACCGCGAGGGCCTTCAGCGGCGACACGTACAGCACGCGGCAGCGCTTCCTCGACTCGGCCGGGGGCGGGGTGGAGGCCAGCCGGTCCAGGGCGGCGAGGAAGGCGGCCAGCGTCTTGCCCGAACCGGTGGGCGCCACGACCAGGACGTCGGAGCCCTGCCCGATCGCCCGCCAGGCACCCTCCTGGGCGGAGGTGGGCGTGCGGAAGGCCCCCGTGAACCAGGAGCGGGTCGCGGGGGAGAACGAGGCGAGCGCGGAGCCGGACATGCCCCCATCGTGCACCCCGGCACCGACAACGGGGCGGACCTGCGCGAACACCCCCGCCCGGCCAGGCGCAGAATGGGGTGATGGGGACGGACGAGGGGCGCGGGGAGTGGGCCCGGCACTGGAGGTACCCGCAGCTGCCCGGGCTCGACCTGCTGCGCGCCCGCTACGTACGGCACACCTTCCCCCGGCACGCCCACGACGGCTATGTGATCGCGGCCGTCACCGGCGGCGTCGAGGAGATCGGTCTTCCCGGCGGCACCGTGCGGGCCGGCCCCGGCAGCGTCGTCCTGATCAACCCGGAGGTCGCGCACACCGCGCGGGCCGGGGTGCCCGAGGGCTGGGCGTACGCCACGCTCTACCCCTCCCGAGCCCTGATCGCGGAGGTCGCCGACGAGATCGGCACGCTGCGCGGGACGCCCGGCTTCACCGCCGACCTGGTCGCCGACGCGCAGGGCTCGCGGGTCATCGCCGAGGTCCACCGGGCCGCCGAGGCCGGCAACGCACTGGCCGCCGACACGCTGCTGCGCGGTGCGGTGGCCCGGATGCTCAGCCGCCACGCGGGCCCGCTGCCCGTCCGCACGGTCCGCCGCGCGGGCGCCGGCGACGCCGAGCGGGCCCGGGCCGTCCTGGAGGAGCGGATGGCCGATCCGCCGTCGCTGGAGCGCCTCGCGGCCGAGCTGGGGACGAGCCCGTTCGCCCTGCTGAGGTCCTTCCGGGAGCGGTTCGGGATGCCCCCGCACACCTGGCTGACCGACGCGCGGGTCCGGCGGGCGCGGCGCCTGCTCGACGGGGGCGCCCCGCCCGCGGAGGCGGCCCTCGCCGTCGGCTTCACCGACCAGCCGCACCTGAACCGGCACTTCACGCGCATCGTCGGCGTCCCCCCGGGCGCGTACCGGCGGGAGCGGACGGCCGCCGGCCGGGCCTGAATCCGGGTGCGCGCGGGTACCTTCGTCACCGTGGCGGAGCACAAGGCGGAGCACGGGGCGGAGCACCAGCCCGATCACCAGGACCTGACCAGGGCGGCCTACGACGGCATCGTCGAGCTGTACGCGTCGATGTTCGCCGGCCGGCTGGAGACGCAGCCGTTCGCGCGGGCCATGATCGGCACCTTCGCCGAGCTGGTGCGCGCGACGGGCAACCCGCGGGCGGCTGACGTGGGGTGCGGGCCCGGACACCTGACGGCCCTGCTGCACGACCTGGGGCTGGACGCCTTCGGGCTCGACCTCTCCCCGGCCATGGTCGCCCACGCCCGCCGCGCCCATCCCGCACTGCGGTTCGAGGAGGCGCGGATGGAGGCCCTGCCGGTCCGGGACAGCGCCCTCGGCGGCGTGCTGGCCCACTACTCGACGATCCACACCCCGCCCGCGGAACTGCCCGCGCTCCTCGCCGAGCAGGTGCGCGTCCTCGCCCCCGGCGGACTGCTGCTCGTCTCGTTCTTCGGGACCGAGGCGACCGGTCCGGTCCGTTTCGACCACAAGGTGGCCCCGGCCTACAGCTGGCCGGTGGACCGGCTCGCCGAGCTGCTGGCCGGGGCGGGGCTCCACCCGTTCGCCCGGCTGCTGCACGACCCGGCCTCCGAGCGGGGCTTCCTCGACGCCCACCTGCTGGCCCGCCGCCCCGCCGCTCCCTGACGGGCGGCGGTGGGCCCGGCGCACGGAGGCGGAGCGACCGCGCGGCGTAAGTGGCCCGACAGCCGCAAGAACGTACAAGACCGGCCGGTCGGGCCCGGCATAGCGTCCGGCCCGTGGGAGAACAGAGCATGGTCACAGGGGCAGGGACGCGGGGGACTCCGGCGGAGCCGCCGGGGCGCCCGCGCGCCGCCGTCGTACGCGACGCGCTGGGGGTGGGGGTGGCCGTCGGACTGTCCGGCTTCGCGTTCGGCGTGACCGCCGCCGGAGCGGGTGTCAGCGTGGCCCAGGCCTGCGTGCTCAGCCTGCTCGTCTTCACCGGAGCCGCGCAGTTCGCCCTGGTCGGGGCGCTCGCGGCAGGAGGCAATCCGTTCACCGCCGCCGCCGGGGCCTTCTTCCTCGGCACGCGCAACGCCTTCTACGGCCTGCGCCTGTCCCAACTGCTCGCGCTGCCGCGTGCCGTGCGGCCGCTCGCCGCGCACTGGGTCATCGACGAGACCACCGCCGTCGCCCTGGCGCAGCCGGACCGCAGGTCCGCCCGGCTCGGTTTCACCGTCACCGGGCTCACGCTCTACGTCCTGTGGAACCTCACCACCCTGCTCGGCGCGCTCGGGGCCGAGGCCATCGGGGACACCGCCGCCTGGGGGCTCGACGCGGCCGGGCCCGCCGTGTTCCTCGCCCTCCTCGCGCCGATGCTCACGACGGGCACCGAGCGGGCCGTCGCCGCCCTCGCCGTCGTCCTCGGGCTGGGATTCCTGCCGGTGCTGCCCGCCGGGGTCCCCGTCCTGGTCGCCGCGCTGGCCGCGCCCGCCGTGCTGTGGATGAAGGGACGCCGCTCGTGACCGTCTGGATCGCCATCGGGCTGACCGTCCTCGGCTGCTACGCGGTCAAGCTCGCCGGGCTGCTCGTCCCCGCGGGAGCCCTGGAACGGCCGATCGTCCGCAGGCTCGCCGCCCTGCTGCCCGTGGCGCTGCTCGCGGCGCTCACCGCCCAGCAGACCTTCGGCACGGGCAGCGCGCTCGTGGTCGACGCCCGCGCCGCCGGGCTCGCGGCCGCCGCCCTGGCCCTGCTGCTGCGCGCGCCCTTCCTGCTCGTGGTCGGGGTCGCCGTCGCCGTCACCGCGGGGGTACGGGCCCTCGGGGCCTGACCCCGGCCGGCAGGCGCCCGTACGCGCGCAGTGTGAGCAGCGCCTCCAGCGTGGCGATCGGCCGCCGCTCGAGGGAGCTGCCCGGAGCCCAGGCCCGGCGGCGCACCGGCCAGCCGCCGTCCGCCTGCTGCTCGGTGCCCAGGAAGTCCAGCGCCCGGCTTATCTCCCGGTCGGTGAACCAGCCGCGGGCCAGTGACTCGGGCCGCCGGGCGACGTCGTACGCGTACAGGTGTTCGCCCGGCGCGCACCCGGGGAACAGCGGGTGCTGCGAGCGGCGCCAGGGGTCCAGGACCACGAGGCCCCGCTCGCGCACCAGCCGCCCGAGCCGGTCGGCGGCCGCCGTGGCGCGGGCCCGGTCGGGCACGCCGTCGAGGAAGGCCACCGCGCTCTGGACCTCGTAGGGGTGCGGCAGGCGCATGTGCTCGATCCGGTCCCAGCAGAAGTCCGTGGCCCGGAACAGCCAGGCGTGCCAGACCCGGTTGCGGTGCAGCAGCCCGACGACCGGCCCCGTGGTCAGCAGCTCGCCCCGCGGGTCGTCGGACACCGGGTGGTACGGGGCCGCCGGATGGCCGCGGGGCATCGGGGACACCACCGGAAGGGCGCCCTCCGGCGTGGACACCCCGGTCAGGTGACGGCAGAGCCGCTCGATGCGCTGCCCGGCGCAGCGGCCCAGGCCGTCCAGGACGTGCAGCGCGTGCGCGGTGTGCAGCGGCTGGCTGAGCGGACCGCGCACGTCCGGATCGAGCGCGTGCCCGTAGCCGCCGTCGCCGTTGAGGTAGGAGCCGAGGGCGGTGTCCACCGCGTCGGCGTCCCCTCCGAGGAAGTGGAACGCGAACCGCCGCTGCTCCAGGACCCGCGCCGTCAGCCAGATGAACGGCTCGGCGCGGGCCTGCGGGCTCAGCGGGGAAGCTTCGTCAGGCATGCGTGCACGGTAGGGCGCGGTGGCCCGGCGGGAAGGCGGATCGCGGCCGGTGCACTCTCCCGGGGCGGGATACTGGAGGCATGCGGTTGACGATTTTCTGGGAGCGGATGGCCGAGCACTTCGGAGCGGAGTACGCCGACTCCTTCGCGCGGGACCACGTCATGGCGGAGCTGGGCGGCCGGACGGTCCACCAGGCGCTGGAGGCGGGCTGGGAGACCAAGGACGTGTGGCGCGCGGTGTGCGCGGCGATGGACGTCCCGGCCTCGCTGCGCTGACGGCGGCCGGGCCGGGGCGGTGTCCGCGGGGGGCCGGCGAGGCACCGCTTCGTGGCGTGGGCCCCCGGTGGGCGAGACTTGACGCTGTGGCAGCCAGTGATGAGACGACACCCGACCAGCCCGCAGACGAGCACGGCGTGACCCGGCCGCGACCGGCCGGCCCCGCCTCGCCCGCCGCCTCCGGGGCGTGGCCCGCCGGCCCCGACGAAGACCCCGGATACGCGGGAGCGCCCGAACAGGCGGTGGCGCCCGAAACCGTTACCGTCGGGGCGCCTGCGTCCGCCGGTACGCCCGCGTCCGCCGGAACGGTTGCGTCCGCCGAGCCGACCGGGACCGCCGAGCCGACCGGGACCGCCGAGCCGACCGGGACCGCCGCGCCCGGGCCCGCGGGGTCCGCCGGGCATCCCGGGTCCGGCGACCGCGCCGGGCAAGCCACCCCGAGCGGGAAAGCCGCCCCGCAGACCGGGGGCGCGGGGGCGGGCACGCCTCCGGATCCGGCCGACCCGGGCTGGGACGAGGCACGGATGCCGCGCTGGCTGCCGCGCGCCGTCGTGCTCGTACTGGCCCTCGTCGCCTGCTTCCAGCTCGGCAGCTGGGCCTTCCACCAGTTGATCGGGCTGCTCGTCAACATCCTGATCGCGTTCTTCCTCGCGCTCGCGATCGAGCCCGCCGTGTCCCGGATGGCGGCCCGCGGCATGCGCCGGGGGCTCGCCACCTTCCTGGTGTTCCTCGCGGTCCTGGTCGTGAGCGCGGGCTTCCTCACGCTGCTCGGCTCGATGCTCGCCGGGCAGATCGTCGCGATGGTGGAGGGCTTCCCCGGCTACCTCGACCGGGTGATCGACTCGATCAACACCACGTTCCACACGGATCTGTCCCGGCTGGAGATCCAGGACAGCCTGCTGCGTTCCGACTGGCTGCGCAAGTACGTGCAGAACAGCGCGACCGGAGTGCTCGACGTGTCCGCCACCGTACTCGGCGGACTCTTCAAGCTGCTGACGATCGCGCTGTTCTCCTTCTACTTCGCCGCCGACGGGCCGCGGCTGCGGCGCGCGCTGTGCTCCGTCCTGCCGCCCTCGAAGCAGTCCGAGGTGCTGCGCGCCTGGGAGATCGCCGTCACCAAGACGGGCGGCTACCTCTACTCGCGCGGGCTGATGGCACTGATCTCCGGTCTCGCGCACTACGTCCTGCTGGAGATCCTCAACGTGCCCTACGCGCCCGCGCTGGCCGTGTGGGTGGGGCTGGTCTCCCAGTTCATCCCCACCATCGGCACGTATCTCGCGGGTGCGCTGCCGGTCCTGATCGCCTTCGCCGTCGACCCCTGGTACGCGCTGTACGTCCTCGGATTCGTGGTGGTCTACCAGCAGTTCGAGAACTACGTCCTGCAGCCGAAGCTGACCTCGAAGACCGTGGACATCCATCCGGCGGTCGCCTTCGGATCGGTCGTCGCGGGCACCGCCCTGCTCGGCGCGGTCGGGGCGCTCATCGCGATCCCGGCCATCGCCACGCTGCAGGCGTTCCTCGGCGCGTACGTGAAGAAGTACGAGCTGACGCGGGACGCCGACGCCTCTACTGCCCGCCCCCGTCGCCGAGTACGGCTGCCAAGGCTTCGGTGACGCTGGCCTCGACGGCGTCCTTGGAGACACCGAGGCCGCTCAGCAGCCCCTCGCCGTGCTCCAGCTCCAGGAGCGCGAGCAGGAGGTGCTCGGTGCCGACGTAGCCGTGGCCCAGCCGCAGGGCCTCGCGGAAGGTGAGCTCCAGGGCCTTCTTGGCGGACGCGTCGAAGGGGATGAGGTCGGGGACGTCCCCCGCCGCCGGGGGCAGGGCGGCGGTCGCCGCGGCGCGTACGGTGTCCGCCGCGACCCCCTGGGCGGTCAGGGCGTGCGCCGCCAGTCCGTCGGGCTCGGCGAGCAGGCCGAGGACCAGGTGCTCGGTGCGGATCTCGGTGTTGCCGGCGGCGCGGGCCTCGTTCTGCGAGACCACGACGACGTTGCGGGCGCGCGGGGTGAACCGGCCGAAGCCCTGCTGGGGGTCGAGAGCGGCGTCGCCCTCCTTGTCGGGCTTGGGCACGAAGCGCTTCTGCGCGGCCTGGCGGGTGACGCCCATGCTGCGGCCGATGTCGGTCCAGGAGGCCCCGGAGCGGCGGGCCTGGTCCACGAAGTGGCCGATGAGGTGGTCGGCCACGTCACCCAGGGCCTCGGCGGCGACCACGGCGCCGCTGAGCTGCTCCAGGGTGTCCGTGTGGACCTTCTTGATGGCCTCGATCAGGTCGTCGAGGCGGACCGGGTTGGTCATGCGAACGGGTTCCACGGAAGGGTTCGTCATGGAGGCAACCCTAGGTTGACAGTCCGCCGAGTGTCAACCGGTGGTTGTCAATCGGGCTCGGCGCGGAGCCCGGCGTGGTGCGCTTGACATGGAAATCGAACATCCATTCTGATGGGTTATCCACAGCCGAACCGGTCGTGGAGGCGCATTGTCAGTGGCAGGCATTAGCGTCAATGGCGTGAAGCGATCGACTCAAGCAAACCGGGTGGAACCCATGGCAGGCACCGACCGCGAGAAGGCTCTCGACGCCGCGCTCGCACAGATTGAACGGCAATTCGGCAAGGGTGCGGTCATGCGCCTCGGCGACAAGCCGAACGACCCCATCGAGGTCATCCCCACCGGGTCGACCGCGCTGGACATCGCCCTCGGCGTCGGCGGGCTGCCCCGCGGCCGCGTGATCGAGGTGTACGGACCGGAGTCCTCCGGTAAGACGACCCTGACCCTGCACGCGGTGGCCAACGCGCAGAAGGCCGGCGGCACCGTCGCCTTCGTGGACGCCGAGCACGCGCTCGACCCCGAGTACGCGAAGGCCCTCGGCGTCGACACCGACAACCTCATCCTGTCGCAGCCGGACACCGGCGAGCAGGCGCTGGAGATCGTGGACATGCTCGTCCGCTCCGGTGCCCTCGACCTGATCGTCATCGACTCCGTGGCGGCCCTGGTGCCCCGCGCCGAGATCGAGGGTGAGATGGGCGACTCGCACGTGGGTCTGCAGGCCCGCCTGATGAGCCAGGCGCTCCGGAAGATCACCGGTGCGCTCAACCAGTCCAAGACCACCGCGATCTTCATCAACCAGCTCCGCGAGAAGATCGGCGTGATGTTCGGCTCGCCGGAGACCACCACCGGTGGCCGCGCGCTGAAGTTCTACGCCTCCGTGCGCCTCGACATCCGCCGCATCGAGACGCTGAAGGACGGTACGGACGCGGTGGGCAACCGCACCCGCGTCAAGGTCGTCAAGAACAAGGTCGCGCCGCCGTTCAAGCAGGCCGAGTTCGACATTCTCTACGGCCAGGGCATCAGCCGTGAGGGCGGCTTGATCGACATGGGCGTGGAGCACGGCTTCGTCCGCAAGGCCGGCGCCTGGTACACGTACGAGGGCGACCAGCTCGGCCAGGGCAAGGAGAACGCCCGCAACTTCCTGAAGGACAACCCCGATCTCGCCAACGAGATCGAGCGGAAGATCAAGGAGAAGCTGGGCGTGGGTGTCCGCAAGGACGCCGTCGCGCCCGACGCGGCCGCCGGTGCCGCGCCCGACGCGGCCGCGGCCGTGCCCGCCCCCGCGGCGAAGGCGAAGACGACGGCCAAGGCCGCCGTGGCCAAGAGCTGACCCGTGCGGGAGCAGGAGACGGGCGGCAGGGACCGGGGCGGCCGTGAGGGCCGCCAGGAACTGCCGCCCCAGAGCCCCGAGGAGCAGGCGCGGGCGATCTGCCTGCGCCTGCTCACGGGGAGCCCGCGGACGCGGCGCCAGCTGGCGGACGCCCTGCACAAGCGGGGCATCCCCGAGGAGGTGTCGCAGCAGGTCCTCTCCCGGTATGAGGAGGTGGGCCTGATCGACGACGCCGCCTTCGCCGGGGCCTGGGTCGAGTCCCGGCACCGCGGCCGGGGCCTGGCCCGCCGCGCCCTCGCGCAGGAGCTGCGCACCAAGGGGGTGCACGCCACCCTCGTGGCGGAGGCCCTGGAACAACTGGACTCCGACCAGGAGGAGGAGACCGCCCGGGAACTCGTGGAGCGCAAGCTCCGCGCCACCCGCGGTCTGGAGCGCGACAAGCGGATCCGGCGCCTCGCCGGGATGCTCGCCCGCAAGGGATACCCGGAGGGCATGGCCCTGCGGGTCGTCCGCCGCGCACTGGAGGCGGAGGGCGAGGACACAGAGGACCTGGAGTAACCAGGGTCGTCGAGTCCCGGGGTCGTCGAGTCCCGGGGTGGCCGAGTCCCCGGGTGGTCGAGTCCCGGATAGGGGAGTCCTCGGGTAGTGGAGCATCCCGGCTGGGCTGGGCTGGGCTGGGCTGGGCTGGGCTGGGCTGGGCTGGGCCGGGCCGGGTCCCGGGAGCGGCCGGGCGGCCGCCCCCGAGCCCTCGCGCCGGAGGAACCGGGCTCGGCGCCGCCCGTCAGGACGTGGCAGCAGGCGGCGCCGGCGGAGCGGTCACCGGCAGGCCCGCCGACCTCCAGGCCTGGAAGCCGCCGGTCAGGTCCGTCGCGCGGTGGAGGCCCAGGGCGTGCAGGGAGGCCACGGCGAGGCTGGAGGCATAGCCCTCGTTGCAGACCACCACCACCAGCAGGTCATGGCTGTCGGCCTCGGGAGCCCGGTGGCTGCCCTGCGGATCCAGACGCCACTCCAGTTCGTTGCGCTCCACCACCAGCGCGCCCGGGATCAGACCGTCGCGGTCCCGCAGGGCTTGGTAGCGGATGTCCACCAGCAGCGCTCCGGTGCGGAAAGCCGCGTACGCCTCGCGGGGGTCGAGCCGGGTGTAGCCGGACCGGACCCGCTCCAGCAGCTCGTCGATACCGGTCGGGGCGCTCACTGCCAGTCCGCCGGACGCTCGACGTGCTCCAGGCTGAGCACCGCACCGCTGCGGCTGTAGCGCCGGATCAGCGGCAGCGGCGGGTAGTAGGCGTGCACCGACACCGCGTGCTCGGCCGCCTCGTTGAGGACCTCGTGGACGTGGTGCTCCCCGAAGGCCCGCCCGTCCCCGGCGCCCAGGCTGCGGCTCCGGTCCACCCCCTCAGCGAGCTCCAGCGACCGCCAGCCCTCCGCGGGCAGGCGTACGGCCAGCGAGTGCTCGGTGAGCCGGCCCCGGGCGGTGGCGAACGCACCCCGCGACTCGGCGTGATCGTGCCAGCCGGTTCCCGCCCCCGGCGGCCAGCCGATCAGCCACGCCTCGCTGCCGGCCGGCCCGTCCAGCCGGATCCAGGTGCGACCTTCGGGGTCGAGCGGCAGCGAGGAGACGATCCCGGGGTCGGCGGCGGTGCGCAGGGCGAAGTGGAGGAGTTCGGCGGCCGTCGGACCGTCGGCGGACGCGGGCGGGAATGCGGGTGCGGGTACGGATGCGGGCGCGGATGCCGGTGCGGACAGCGTGGAGCGCGCGGAGGGTGCAGACATGGCGGAGGACCGTTCCTGGGTCCGCGGAAGGCGCGCAGGCCGGTACCGGCACGGGGCGCGCGGGGGAGAAGGGCGAATCAGCAGGAAGGTCGACACACGCAGCCCGCGTAGCGGAGCAGGTCCATATGGACCCTCCGCCACAGGCGTACGTCATTGCCGGTCATGACCGCGAGTGAACCACGAGCGCGGCGAGCCGGTCAATCGATCACCACGCTCGGCGGCGTGGCGGTGGAAGGCGCCGGCACCCGCGAGGCGGGCGCCCCCGCCCGGACCGCGTCCGCCGCCTCGTACAGCTCCGCCGGCCGCACCCCCGCGAAGGTCGCCGCCAGATGCCCGTCCGGCCGGACCAGCAGAACGGTGTGCGCCGGGGCCCCCGGATAGCGGTCCGCGACGAGCAGATCGGTACGGACGGGCAGCGCGCTCACCGCGGCCGCCAGGCGGGGCATCAGCCCGGCGCCCAGCCAGTGCCGCCGGTCCCAGACACCGGTGCCCGGCGCGACCAGTACCACCAGCAGCCGGCCGTGCCCCAGCAGGTCGCGCAGCGGCACGGTGGACCCGTCCGGGGCGGTCACCGGTACGTTCGCCACCGGACCGCCCGGTTCCGTGGCCGTCGGAACCTCCCGTACGGCCATCGGCGGGGCGTACGCCGGCGCCGCGCCCAGCGGCCCCCGCCCCAGATGGCCGTCGGCCAGGAGGGACTCGGCGGACCGCGCGGAGCCGGGGAGGAGGGTGCGCAGCGATCCCGCGGTCCGCAGCGCGGGCATCGCCTGGTCGGCGGCGCGCAGCCGGGCGGCGACCGCGGTGCGCCGCTCGCCCTCGTAACTGTCGAGCAGTGCCTCGGAGGCTCCCTGGTGCCAGGCCAGGGACAGCTTCCACGCGAGGTTCTCCGCGTCGCGGAGCCCCTCCTCGACGCCCTGGGTGCCGAGGGCGCCCAGCAGATGGGCGGCGTCCCCGGCGAGGAAGGCGCGGCCGTCGCGCCAGCGCCGCGCGAGGCGGTGGTGCAGCGTGTGCACGCCGGTGTCGAGGAGCTCGTAGGGGGGAGTCGTCCCCCCGCACCACACCGCGAGGGTGTCCCGGACGAGCGTCACCAGCGCGTCGGGGGTGACCAGCTCACCTCGGGACGGGAGCAGCCAGTCCAGCCGCCACACCCCGTCGCGCAGCGGCCGGGAGGTGACCTCCTGCGGCGGACTGCGGTGCAGCAACGCCTCCCCGGGCCAGGGCAGTTCGGTGCGCAGGGCGGCCACGGCGTGCCGTTCCACGGCGGTGCGGCCCGGGAAGCGGATGCCGAGCAGTTTGCGCACGGTGGACCGGGCGCCGTCGCAGCCGACCAGGTAGCTGCCGCGGAACCACGTGGTCTCGGCTCCCCGGGTGTGCGCGGTGACCCTGCGGGGGTCCTGCTCCAGGGCGTCGAGCCGGCTGTTGGTGACCAGCTGCACGAGTGGGTGCGCGCCCGCGGCGTCCCGCAGCCCGCGCGCCAGGGCGTGCTGCGGCAGGTGCAGCGGGGCCGGGCCGTCGTCGAAGGTGATCCGCTGGGCGGGACGGTTGCGCCGCATGGTGCGCCAGGCGGCGAAGTACGCCCCCTCGTCGCGCAGCGTCCTGCAGCCCAGCCGGTGCGCCATGGCCGCCGTGTCGGCGTGCAGGACGACGGTGCGGGCGGGGCGCGGTTCGTCCTTGCCGGGGCCTTCGTCGAGCACGACGCAGGGCACGCCCTGGCCGGCCAGGGCGAGGGACAGGGACAGTCCGACGGGCCCCGCGCCGACGACGATCACCGGGTCCATGGTGCGGCTCCCGATGTCCGGTATGTGATCACAGAACGTATGCAACCCACTGGAGATGCCTGCGTCAAGTGACGCCGGTACGTACAACGCCGTGTGGTGGGGGGGGGGGGGGGGGGGGGGGAAAAAAAAAAAAAAAAAAAAAAAAAAAAAAAAAAAACCCAACCGCCCTAGCCGGCTGCGTTCCC
>NZ_JBWKLE010000015.1:35179-46040 GCF_056430495.1 Streptomyces sp. NPDC045967
CCCCTGGTGTCCGTGGCGGGAAGCAAAACCTCGTACCACCCCGTTGGAGCCCTCTCCCCAGAGACCCCCCCCCCCCCCCCCCCCTTTTTTCCCCCCCCCCCCCCCCCCCCCCCACCACACAGGGTACGCACAAAGACTGACCGGACGTCAGACCGCCTGGCCGGTGGCCATGTCGCCGGCGTCGGCCACGCCGACCACCGCGCCGGTGCTCTTGGTGGACTTGCGCAGGCGGCGCTCCAGCCAGGAGGCGAAGGAGGTGAGGGCGAAGTTCACCAGGATGAAGAGGAGCGCGATCACGAAGAGGGTCGCGATGGTGTTGCTGTAGTTCGCGGAGATCTGCCGGTTCATGGACAGCAGCTCGGCGAGGCCGAGGAGCGAGCCGCCGAGGGCGGTGTCCTTGAGGATCACCACGAGCTGGCTGACCAGGGCGGGCAGCATCGCGGTGACGGCCTGCGGGATCAGCACGTAGGCCATGGTCTGGCCCTTGCGCATGCCGATCGCCTTGGCCGCGTCGGTCTGGCCGCGGGGCAGGGACAGGACGCCGGCCCGGACGATCTCCGCGATGACGGAGGCGTTGTAGAGGACCAGACCGGTGACCACCGCGTACAGCGGACGCTGGTCCGAGGGGATGTCGGTGAACTGGACGAAGAAGGCCGAGCCGAAGATCATCAGCATCAGCACCGGGATGGCGCGGAAGAACTCCACGACCGTTCCGACGGGCACCCGCACCCAGGCGTGGTCCGAGAGCCGGCCGATGCCCAGCAGGGCGCCCAGCGGGATGGCGATCACCATGGCGATCGCGCCGGCCTTGAGGGTCTCCAGCAGGCCGGGGATCAGGAAGGTGGTCCAGATCTGGCCGTCGGTGACGAAGGGCGTCCACTTGTCGGCGTCGAGCTGGCCCTTGTCGGCCATCAGGGACAGCGCCCACCACAGGGCGAGCCCGAGGAGCACGACGAAGACGCCGGTGTAGATCCAGTTGCGCGCCTTGGCCTTGGGGCCCGGCGCGTCGTACAGCACGGAGGTCATCGCTTCACCGCCACTCGCTTGGCCACCCAGCCCAGCACCAGGCCGGTCGGCAGGGTCAGCAGGACGAAGCCGAGGGCGAAGATGCCGAACACGGCGAAGAGCGCCTGGGCCTCGTTCTCGACCATTTCCTTCATCAGCAGGGCCGCCTCGGCCACGCCGATGGTCGCCGCCACCGTGGTGTTCTTGGTGAGTGCGATCAGTACGTTGGTGAGCGGTGCGACGACCGCCCGGAAAGCCTGGGGGAGCACGATGAGGGTGAGCACCTGGAAGAAGCTCAGCCCCAGCGCGCGGGCCGCCTCGGCCTGGCCGACGGGCACGGTGTTGATGCCCGAGCGCAGCGCCTCGCAGACGAAGGTGCCGGTGTAGGCGACGAGCCCGAGGATCGCGAGCTTGAAGCCGATCTCCTTGAACGTGCCGCCGCCCAGCTCGATGCCGAGCGTCTGGCTCAGGCCCAGCGAGCAGGCGATGATCAGCACGGTCAGCGGAGTGTTGCGCACGAGGTTGACGTATGCGGTACCGAAGCCCCGCAGCAGCGGGACCGGGCTGACCCGCATGCCCGCCAGGACGGTGCCCCATATGAGGGACCCGACCGCCGAGTAGAGGGTGAGCTGAACCGTCACCCAGAAGGCTCCGAGCACGTCGTACTGCCCGGAATCAAGAAAATCGAACACGATGCCCTGCGCTCTCCCCAGGATGGCCGGTGAGGTGCGCCGCCGCCCGTGACAGGCGGGCGGCGGCGCCCCTCACCGATGAATCAGCTGCCTTCGGTGATCTGCGGGGCAGGCTCGCTCTTGTAGTTGGCCGGGCCGAAGTTCTTCTGCACGGCCGCCTCCCAGGCGCCGTCCGAGACCATCTTCTTCAGCGCGGCGTTGACCTTGGTCTGAAGGTCCTTGTCGCCCTTCTTCAGACCGATGCCGTAGGGCTCGTTGCTCAGGCTGAGGCCGACCAGCTTGAACTTGCCCTTGTTCTTGTCCTGCGCCGCGTAACCCGCCAGGATCGAGTTGTCCGTGGTCAGGGCGTCGACCTTCTTGTTCTCCAGGCCGGTCAGGCACTCGGAGTAGCCGCCCTGCTCGAGCAGGTCGGCCTCGGGGGCCAGCTTGGTCTTGACGTTCTGCGCCGAGGTCGAACCGGTGACCGAGCAGAGCTTCTTCTTGTTCAGGTCCTCGGCCTTGGTGATCGAGGTCTCGTCGGCGCGGACCAGCAGGTCCTGGTGCGCGAGGAAGTACGGGCCGGCGAAGTCGACCCGCTCCTTGCGCTTGTCGTTGATCGTGTAGCTCGCGACGACCAGCTTCACGTCGCCGTTGGAGATCAGGTTCTCGCGCTCGGCGCTGACCGCCTGCTTCCACTCGATCTGGTCCGGCTGGTAGCCCAGCTCCTTGGCCACGTAGGTGGCGACGTCGACGTCGAAGCCCGTGTACTTGCCGTCCGGGGTTTTCAGGCCCAGGCCAGGCTGGTCGAACTTGATGCCGATGACGATCTTGTCCTTCTTGGCGTCACCGGACGCACCGCCGTCACCGGCACCCTTGTCGCTGCCGCCGCCACAGGCGGTCGCGGTCAGGGCGAGAGCGACGGCTGCGGCCGCGGCCGCAACGGCCTTGGAGATCTTCATGGTGAACTTCCCTCGGATGAGACGTGGTTGAACGACGAGCGACGCGTACGGCCGCAACCGCGGCCGGCACGAGCCGCCCGCCGGTGGTCCGTCACCGGATGACTACCAGACCGGAACCTCAGTGGTGCAGGATCTTCGACAGGAAGTCCTTCGCCCGGTCGCTGCGGGGATTGCTGAAGAACTGCTCGGGCGCGGCCTCTTCGACGATCTTCCCGTCGGCCATGAAGACGACCCGGTTGGCCGCGGAGCGGGCGAAGCCCATCTCGTGCGTGACGACCACCATGGTCATCCCGTCCCGGGCGAGCTGCTGCATGACCTCCAGCACCTCGTTGATCATCTCCGGGTCGAGCGCCGAGGTCGGCTCGTCGAACAGCATCACCTTCGGCTCCATGGCCAGCGCACGGGCGATCGCCACGCGCTGCTGCTGGCCGCCGGAGAGCTGCGCCGGGTACTTGTCGGCCTGCGAGCCGACGCCCACCCGGTCCAGCAGGGCCACCGCCTTGGCCTGGGCGGCCGCCTGGTCCGTCTTGCGGACCTTGACCTGGCCCAGCATGACGTTCTGGAGCACCGTCTTGTGCGCGAAGAGGTTGAACGACTGGAACACCATGCCGACGTCGGCGCGCAGCCGGGCCAGTTCCCTGCCCTCCGAGGGCAGCTCCTTGCCGTCGAGCGTGATGGTGCCCGAGTCGATGGTCTCCAGCCGGTTGATGGTCCGGCACAGGGTGGACTTGCCCGATCCCGAAGGACCGATCACCACGACGACCTCACCGCGGGCAATGCTCAGATCGATGTCCTGAAGCACGTGCAGCGCGCCGAAGTGCTTGTTGACGTTGCTCAGTACGACCAGGTCGTCCGCGGCGCCGGCCGCGTCCTGCACGTCCTTGGTCACTGATACTCCGCTCATCGGCTTCTTGCTCCGTCCTCCTCGGTTGGGAGGACAGTAGTGACGATGCGTCCACACCGTCATCACATCTGAGCGAGAATTGAGCATAACGATCGGGCTTCGCCCGGATACGCTCCGTACGCCCCGTGGATCGGTCCGTACCGGGTGCATAACGGTAGGCGCGACGAGCCGGAACCCCCTTGACGTGGGGGTCCTCATCGGCGTGGATGCAAGGTGGCTCCGAACGGGGAGCCCGACACGAGAACAGGAGAGGGGGACGACATGAGACTGCTGCTCGTCGAGGACGACGACCACGTCGCCGCCGCCCTGTCCGCGATCCTCGCCCGGCACGGCTTCCAGGTCACCCACGCCCGCAACGGCGAGGAGGCCCTCCAGGCCCTGCTGCCCGCAGGGGCGCCGCCCTTCGGCGTCGTCCTGCTCGACCTCGGACTGCCCGACCAGGACGGCTACGAGGTGTGCGGCAAGATCCGCAAGCGCACCGCCACGCCGGTCATCATGGTGACCGCGCGCGCCGACGTGCGCTCCCGCATCCACGGCCTGAACATGGGCGCCGACGACTACGTCGTCAAGCCCTACGACACCGGCGAACTCCTGGCCCGCATCCACGCGGTCGCCCGGCGCACCGGGGCCTCCGAGGAGGCCGCCGCCACCGGGACCGGGACCCCCGCCACCGTCCGGCTCGGCCCCGTGAGCATCGAGCTGCCCACCCGGCGGGTCAGCGTGGACGGCGCCGACGTCCCGCTCACGCGCAAGGAGTTCGACCTGCTGGCGCTGCTCGCCCAGCGGCCCGGGGTCGTCTTCCGCCGAGAGCAGATCATCAGCGAGGTGTGGCGCACCAGCTGGGAGGGGACCGGCCGGACCCTGGAGGTCCACGTCGCCTCGCTGCGCTCCAAGCTGCGCATGCCCGCGCTCATCGAGACCGTCCGCGGGGTGGGCTACCGGCTCGTCGCCCCCACGGCCCCCACCGCCCCCAGCGCCCCTTAAGGAACCGGCTCCGTGCGCGCCAGGCTGCTCCCGCTGCTCGTCGTCCTGATGGCGGGCACGCTCCTCGCGCTCGGCTTCCCGCTCGCCGTGAGCCTGGCCGCCGGGCAGCAGCAGCGCGTGGTCGTCGACCGCATCGACGACAGCGCCCGCTTCGCCGCCCTCGCCCAGTTCGTGATCGACGCCGAGGGCTCCGGGTCCAGTGGCGCCGACGAGCGCATCGCGACCCTCCAGCGCGAACTCGCCCGCTACCAGGACGTCTACGGCATCCGGGTCGGCGTCTTCTACCGCGACGACAGCGCCATGGCCCGCGCCCCCGGCTGGTGGGAGCTGCCCACCACCGGAGAAGCCCCCCGCGCCTTCAGGGAGGCCCTGGCCGGACGGCGCAGCCACGATCCCGGCCAGGTCTGGCCCTGGCAGGTCAACGGAAAGCTGCTCGTCGCCTCCCCGGTCGTCCTCGACGGGGACGTGGTCGCCGTCGTCGCCACCGAATCACCCACCGACCAGATGCGCGGGCGGATCCTGCGGGGCTGGCTGCTCATCGCGAGCGGACTCGCCGCCGCCATGCTGGTCGCCTTCGGCGCCGCCCTGCGCCTGACCAGTTGGGTCCTCAAGCCCGTCGGGACCCTGGACGCGGCCGCCCACGGCATCGCCACCGGACGGATGAACTCACGGGTGGCGGCCGCCGGAGGCCCCCCGGAACTCCAACGCCTGGCCCGGTCGTTCAACGAGATGGCCGACAACGTCGAAGAGGTACTGGAGCAGCAGCGGGCGTTCGTCGCGGACGCCTCCCACCAGCTGCGCAACCCGCTCGCCGCGCTGCTCCTGCGGATCGAGCTGCTCGCCCTCGAACTCCCCGAGGGCAACGAGGAGATCGCCTCCGTGCGGGCCGAGGGCAAGCGCCTGACCCAGGTCCTGGACGACCTGCTGGACCTGGCGCTGGCCGAGCACGCCTCCGCAGAGATCAGCCTCACCGACATCGGAGCGCTGACCACCGAGCGCGTCGCCGCCTGGCGCCCGTACGCCGAGGAGAAGGGCGTGCGCCTCACCGCGTCGGGCCGGTCCGCCGTCACCGGCTGGGCGGACCCCATCGCCCTGTCCAGCGCGCTCGACGCCGTCATCGACAACGCCCTGAAGTTCACGCCCGCCGGTGAGGAGGTCGAGGTCTCCGTCGAGGTCCTCGAGCGCACCGTCCGCGTGGTCGTCGCCGACCGCGGCCCCGGCCTCACCGAGGACGAGTTGCTGCGCATCGGCGACCGGTTCTGGCGCAGCGGCCGGCACCAGAACGTCAAGGGCTCCGGGCTCGGTCTGTCGATCTCCCGCGCCCTGCTCGCCGCGGGCGGCGGGTCCCTGTCGTACGAGACGAACCCGCCCCACGGGCTGCGGGTGACGGTGGCGGTTCCGCGCACCGACCCGCACACCCTCTGACCTGCGCTCCCCCCTCAGGACGGACACCGTGCCGGCGCGGCACGGACCGGCTGCCCGGCCGCGGCGGGCGGAGCCGGGCCCGGTCTCCTCGGGGTGGGTCGCGGTGTCCGCCGTCCGCGTGCCGGGGAGTCGCCGGGCGCCGGCCGGCGGTGGTGTCGCGTACCGACCGGATCGGCGAGCGGCCGTGCCACGGCTGCCTGCCCGAGACCCGTGATCCGTACCGCCCCTCCCCGCCGTGCGCGGGCCGGGGGTGCCCGGCGGCCCGCGGGATTGGTGCAGCGCAGGCGGCGCATACTGAAGGCGACCCCTCGTCTGGAGCCGCCACCGTGACCAGTCCCACCGCCCCCTTCCCCACGCCACGAGCCGGCGCCTCGGCCGCAGGGCTGACGGTCGCGATCGACATCGGCGGGACGAAGGTCGCCGGGGCGCTGGTGCACCCCGACGGCGCCATGACGGCCACGACCCGCCGCCCGACCCCGCGCGGTGCCGACGCCGACGCGGAGACCGTGATGGCGGCGGTCACCGGGGTGATCGCCGACCTGTCCGCCTCCCCGCTGTGGTCCTCGGCGGTCCGTTGCGGGATCGGCAGCGCCGGTCCGGTGGACTCCTCCCGGGGGACGGTCAGCCCGGTCAACATCAGCGCCTGGCGGGAGTTCCCGGTCCACGACCGGATCACGGCGGAGCTCGCGGCCCGCGGAGCCGGCGTCCCCGCCGTGCTGGCCGGGGACGGCGTGGCGATGACCGCGGCGGAACACTGGCTGGGGGCGGCCCGCGGCCACGCGAACGCCCTGTGCATGGTGGTCTCCACCGGTGTCGGCGGCGGCCTCATCCTGAACAACCAGCTGCACGCCGGCCCCACCGGCAACGCAGGGCACATCGGCCACATCAGCGTCGCCTTCGACGGCGAACCCTGCGTGTGCGGCGGTCGCGGCTGCGTCGAGTCGATCGCCTCCGGCACCGCCATCGCCGCCTGGGCCCGCGCCCGGGGCTGGACCCCGGCGGAGCCCGGTGGCGACGCCACGGCCGCGGGCGTGGCCGCGGCCGCGCAGGCCGGTGATCCGGTGGCCCTGGCCGCCTTCGACCGCGCCGGCCGGGCCCTGGCGGCGGCCATCGCGGCCACCGCGACCCTCGTCGAGACGGACATCGCGGTCATCGGCGGCGGCGTCGCGTCCGCCGGCGACACCCTCCTCGCCCCGATCCGTCGGCACCTCGCCGACTACGCCACCCTGTCCTTCGTCCGGGATCTGGAGGTGGTCCCGGCGAGCCTCGGCACGCACGCCGGCCTGATCGGCGCGGCCGCGGCCGCCGCCATGCTGCTGCCCCACACCGGTACGGCGTCCGCTACGGCTTGACCGAGCGGTAGTAGCGCCGCGCGCCCTCGTGCAGGTCCAGGGGGTCGGTGTAGATCGCGGTCCGCAGGTCCACCAGCTGCGCCGCGTGCACCTCGCGCCCGATCTTGTCACGGCTGCCGATCACCGTGCGGGTGAACCGCTCGGTCAGCGCCGGGTCGGTGGCCTCCGTGGTCACCAGCAGGTTCGGCACGGCCAGGGTGGCCACCGCACTGGTGTTGCGGGCCCGCGCGTAGGCGTCCTGCGGCATCACCGCCGCCCGGTAGTAGCGCGCCGGGCTGCCGCTCCCCTGCAACTGCTCCACCAGGTCGCCGAGCTGCACGAGCCTGATGTCGAAGCGCTCGGAGAGCTCCTCCACGGCGTTCGTCGGCAGCCCGCCCGACCAGAAGAAGGCGTCGATCCGCCCGGCCTCCAGCTCGGCCGGCATGGTGTCGATGCCGATGGACACCGGGGTGACGTCGCGCACCGGATCGAGCCTGGCCGCGGTCAGCAGCCGCTCCGAGATGAGCCGCACCCCGGAGCCCGGCTGCCCGATCGCCACCCGCTTGCCCCGCAGGTCGCCCGCGGACTGCACCGGGGACCCGGCCGGCACCACCAGCTGCACGTAGTCGTCGTAGAGCCGGGCGAGGCCGCGCAGCGAGTTCGCCCCGGGCTTGCCGTCCTGGCGGTACTTGGCCACCGCGTCCGCCGTCGCCACCGTGAAGTCCGCCTGTCCGGCGGCCAGCCGCTGGAGGTTCTGCTGCGAGCCCTCGCTGGGCTCCAGCCGTACCTTCACCTCGGGTACGTCCTCCCGCAGCTGCTGCTTCAACAGCTCCCCGTAGAGGTGGTAGACGCCGGTCTTGACACCCGTGCTGAAGGTCAGCTTCCCCGTGAGCTCCGGCTCCCCGAACGGCTTCAGCCACCAGACGAGCACGCCGAGCAGGGCGAGTACGGCCACCAGGGCCCGCAGGGCGTGGCGCCTGCTGATCCGGGGCGGTACGTGAGGCATGGCCGCGATCCTGCCACCCGCCCGCCGTCCTGTCACCCGCCCGCCGTCCTGCCGCGGGCCACGAGCGCGGGCCGGCCTGCCGCAAGCGCGGGCACCGGCCTGCCACGGCGCGGGCCGAGCCGCACCGGGCGGGCGGAGGCCCTCCGGGCACCGCCTACCCTTGTTCCATGACCAGCAGCAGCGACCGGAGCACGGCAGTGGACGTCAAGGGAACTTACGAGGTGCGCACCTACGGGTGCCAGATGAACGTGCACGACTCCGAGCGGCTGTCCGGTCTGCTGGAGGACGCCGGCTACGTCCGCGCCCCCGAGGGCTGCGACGGCGACGCCGACGTCGTGGTCTTCAACACCTGCGCGGTGCGCGAGAACGCCGACAACAAGCTCTACGGCAACCTCGGCCGGCTCGCCCCCATGAAGACGAAGCGGCCCGGCATGCAGATCGCCGTCGGCGGCTGCCTCGCCCAGAAGGACCGCGACACCATCGTCAAGCGGGCGCCGTGGGTCGACGTCGTCTTCGGTACGCACAACATCGGCAAGCTCCCCGTGCTGCTGGAGCGCGCCCGCGTGCAGGAGGAGGCGCAGGTCGAGATCGCCGAGTCCCTGGAGGCGTTCCCCTCGACGCTGCCGACCCGCCGCGAGTCCGCGTACGCGGCCTGGGTGTCGATCTCCGTCGGCTGCAACAACACCTGCACCTTCTGCATCGTCCCGGCGCTGCGCGGCAAGGAGGAGGACCGGCGTCCCGGCGACATCCTCGCCGAGGTGGAGGCCCTGGTCGCGGAGGGCGTCTCCGAGATCACCCTGCTCGGCCAGAACGTCAACGCCTACGGCTCCGACCTCGGCGACCGCGAGGCCTTCAGCAAGCTGCTGCGCGCCTGCGGCCGGATCGAGGGCCTGGAGCGGGTCCGCTTCACCTCCCCGCACCCGCGCGACTTCACGGACGACGTGATCGCGGCCATGGCCGAGACCCCGAACGTGATGCCGCAGCTGCACATGCCCCTGCAGTCCGGTTCGGACCCGATCCTCAAGGCGATGCGCCGGTCCTACCGGCAGGAGCGCTTCCTCGGGATCATCGAGAAGGTCCGCGCCGCGATCCCGCACGCGGCGATCTCCACCGACATCATCGTGGGTTTCCCCGGTGAGACGGAGGAGGACTTCCAGCAGACGATGCACGTGGTGCGCGAGGCCCGCTTCGCGAGCGCCTTCACCTTCCAGTACTCCAAGCGGCCCGGCACCCCGGCCGCCGAGATGGACGGGCAGATCCCCAAGGAGGTCGTGCAGGACCGCTACATGCGCCTGGTCGCCCTCCAGGAGGAGATCTCCTGGGAGGAGAACAAGAAGCAGGTCGGCCGCACCCTGGAGGTCATGGTCGCGGAGGGCGAGGGCCGCAAGGACGGCGCCACCCACCGCCTGTCCGGCCGCGCCGCCGACAACCGGCTGGTCCACTTCACCAAGCCCGTGGCCGAGGTCCGGCCGGGTGACGTGGTCACCGTGGACATCACCTACGCCGCCCCGCACCACCTGCTGGCCGAGGGCCCGACTCTGACCGTGCGCCGCACCCGTGCCGGGGACGCCTGGGAGAAGCGCAATGCCGCCCCGGCCCAGCCCGCCGGGGTCATGCTCGGGATCCCGACCCTGGGCGTCCCGGCCCCGTTGCCCGCCGCCACCTCGGGCTGCGCGATCGACTGACGAAAGGGCCGCCGGCGGCGACTGGCGCGGTGAACCTTCCCGCTCACGGCACTAGGCTGCGGATCATGCTCGTAGCCGCCGCCGTCTGTCCTGCCCCGCCGCTGCTCGTGCCGGAGGTCGCCGCGGGGGCGGCCGCCGAACTCGGCGACGCCCGCACCGCCTGCTCCGACGCGCTCGCGGTGCTCGCCGCGTCCCGGCCCGACCTGCTCGTCGTGGTCGGAGCCGCCGAGGGGGACCACCTGGGGCCCTACCCGCCGGGTGCCCGCGGCACCTTCCGCGGATTCGGCGTCGAGGCCGACGTACGGCTGGGTGAGGGGGAGGACAGGCCGCGGCTGCTGCCACCCTCGCTGGCCGTGGGCGCCTGGCTGCTGGGCCGCGCCCGCTGGGGTGCGGCGCCGGTCGAGGGGCTCGGGGTGGCGCAGGGACTGGACACCGCGACGTGCCTGGAGACGGGCCGCGATCTGGCCGCGCGGGGCTCCCGCGTCGCCCTGCTCGTGATGGGTGACGGCAGCGCCTGCCGGACGCTGAAGGCCCCCGGCTACCTCGACGAGCGGGCCGCCGCCTTCGACGCGGCGGCCGCCCGCGCCCTGGGCGGGGCCGACACGGCCGCGCTCGCCGCCCTCGACGCCGGTCTGGCGGCCGAGCTGCTGGCCGCCGGACGGGCGCCCTGGCAGGTCCTGGCGGGCGCTGCGGAGAACGCGGGGCTGGGCGGGCGGCTGCTCTACGAGGACGCGCCCTACGGGGTCGGCTACTTCGTCGCGGCCTGGTCGTAGCCCGGCCGCGCCCGGAAGCGGCGGAGGGGGGGGGGGGGGGGGGGAAAAGAACCCCCACCCCCCCCCCCCCCCCCCCCCCCACCCACCCGGGGGCCACGGCGAGGAGCGGGGGTCAAGG
>NZ_JBWKLE010000015.1:46050-163365 GCF_056430495.1 Streptomyces sp. NPDC045967
TTGGAGGGTGGTTCGCCTAGTAGCACTCCCCTTTGGGTGGGGGCTCCTTCTTTTCGGCCTGGTGGTGACCCGGTCGGGGGGGGGGCGGGGGGGGGGGGGGGGGGGGGGGAACCCCCCCCCCCCGCCCCTCTTCCGGTCCCGCGTCAGGCGGTGGGCGGCGGGGTCGTGCCGCCGGCAGTCGGGGGCGGCGTCGGCCCACCGGCGGCGGGCGGCGTCACCGGCCCGCCGGCGTCCTTGTGCGCGATCTTCCCCAGGGCTTCCTTCGCCTTGCCCGTACCGCTCGTGATCCGGTCGCTGTACTTGCCATGGGTCTTGGAGTCCACGGCCCTGGCCACCTTCTCCAGACCCTCGGCGATCTTGCCCTCGTTCTTGTGGGCGAGGTCGCCGACCTTGTCCTTCGCCGGACCGAGCTTGGCCTTCAGATTGTCCAGCAGGCCCATGGGTCACCTTTCGTTGGCGGTCGCTACGTGCGGGCGCCCTCGCCGGCTTCGCTGTCCGCGGCCGCATCGGCCGACTGCTGCTTCGGAATGTCGACGGCTTCCGCCGCCGGAGCCTGCGCAACCGCCGGCTCTGCCTCGGCCCGCTCGGCCGTACCGGACTCCGCCGTCACGGTCTCGGCCGCGACCTCCTCGGTCGCGACCTCGTCCTTACGACGAAAGAACCGATCAAAAACGCCCATGTCTACTCCCATAACGTTACGCGTGCGAGTGAAGTTCCGCCCTGGCCGGACCGGCCTCCCGGGCACACGCCCCAGGGCGCGCTCCGGCCGGAACCTCGCCAGGGCAACGACCCGGTTCTCACCCCGTCACCTCACCCGATCGGGTACACGCCGCCGGGTTTGCGAGACTGGGGCAGTGAGGAAAGCAGCCCCCGCACCGCGGGTCATCGCCGTCGTCGGACCCACCGCGGCCGGAAAGTCCGATCTGGGCGTCGCCCTGGCCCGTCATTTCGACGGCGAAGTCGTCAACGCCGACTCCATGCAGCTGTACCGGGGGATGGACATCGGCACTGCCAAACTGACGACCGAGGAGCGCGGCGGCGTCCCGCACCACCTCCTGGACGTCTGGGACGTCACCGAGACCGCCAACGTCGCCGAGTACCAGCGCCTGGCCCGCATCGAGATCGACAGGCTGCTCGCGCAGGGCCGTACGCCCGTCCTCGTCGGCGGATCCGGCCTGTACGTGCGCGGCGCCCTGGACGCCATGGAGTTCCCCGGCACCGACCCCGAGGTCCGCGCCCGGCTGGAGGAGGAGCTGACCCTGCGCGGCCCCGGCGCCCTGCACGCCCGCCTCGCCGCGTCCGACCCGGTCGCCGCCCGCGCGATCCTGCCCAGCAACGGCCGCAGGATCGTCCGCGCGCTGGAGGTCATCGAGATCACCGGCCGCCCCTTCACCGCCAACCTCCCCGGCCACGAGTCCGTCTACGACACCGTGCAGATCGGCGTGGACGTCGCCCGGCCGGAGCTCGACGAGCGGATCGCACGGCGCGTGGACCGGATGTGGGACGACGGGCTGGTGGACGAGGTCCGCGCCCTCGAGGCCCGGGGGCTGCGCGACGGAGTGACCGCCTCCAGGGCGCTCGGCTACCAGCAGGTGCTCGCCGCGCTCGCCGGCCACTGCACGGAGGAGGAGGCCAAGGCCGAGACCGTGCGCGCCACCAAACGGTTCGCGCGGCGGCAGGATTCGTGGTTCCGCCGCGATCCGCGGGTGCACTGGCTCAGCGGAGCCGCCGCCGACCGGGGGGAACTCCCCGGCATTGCGCAGACGTTGGTCGAACGAGCGGTCACAGCCTGATCACGTGATGGCATCGGGACGCCCCGGGCGCCCGTCGCGGGGTCGGCGGCGTGCCATCATCAAACTCCTGGCGGTGTCATCGCCGCCAGTGCATGGCGGCGTACTGGGTCCGAGTGGGGAGGGCGCGTGGCGATGGAGGCCGGCCCTCGTGACACCGGGCGGGACGACACCCGGCGGGAAGCGGACCCGACGCTTCTCGGCCGGCAGGACGGAGCCGGAGCGGGCTCCGAACCGGCCGGGCTGGGGTTGCCCGCCGACCCGGCGCGGCTGACGCCCGACGGCCCGGACGCGCCCGACAGCGCGGACCTCGCAGCCGGCGGGCCCGAGTTCGAGGTCGAACTGCGACCGCAGCGCCGCCTGCGCCTGTGGCAGATCGCCCCCATCGTGATGCTCGCCGCCGCCGGTTCGCTGATGTTCGCCTTCCCGCTCGCCTTCGAGTTCGGCGACGGCGGAGCCGTGGTCGCCATGCTCGGCTTCCTCATCAGCTGCTGCGCCGGCGGCTGGGGCATGATGGCCGCGCGCCGCGTCGGCTACACCTGGCCCGGGCTCCCGGCCCGGGGCAGCGGCCGCCGCCCCGACTGGCGCGTGGCCGCGCTGTACGCCGTGGCCGCGCTGGCCCTCGTCGCCCTCGCCGTGTACCGGGTGGCGCGGCTCCGCTGAACGCCCGCGACCAGCTGCTCGGTACCATGAGCGGGTGACGCACCCCACGCTCTCCTTCCTCAAGGGCCACGGCACCGAGAACGACTTCGTGATCATTCCGGACCCGGACAACGCCATCGAGTTGTCCGCGGCCACCGTCGCGAAGCTCTGCGACCGGCGGGCCGGGCTCGGCGGCGACGGCGTCCTGCACGTGGTGCGGTCCGCCGCGCACCCCGACGCCGCGGCGCTGGCCGGCGAGGCGGAGTGGTTCATGGACTACCGCAACAGCGACGGCTCCGTCGCCGAGATGTGCGGCAACGGCGTCCGGGTCTTCGCCCGCTACCTCCAGCACGCCGGCCACGTCGAGCCCGGCGACTTCGCGGTCGCCACCAGGGGCGGCGTCAAGCACGTCCACCTCGCCAAGAGCGGCGACGTCACGGTCTCGATGGGCCGGGCGGTGCTCCCCGAGGGCGAGGTGACCGTCTCCGTGGGCGAGCGCAGCTGGCCCGCGCGCAACGTGAACATGGGCAACCCGCACGCCGTGGCCTTCGTCGACAGCCTCGACGATGCCGGGACTTTGTACACCGCCCCGCCTTTCAGCCCCGCGTCCGCCTATCCGACCGGCGTCAACGTCGAGTTCGTCGTCGACCGCGGACCCCGCCACGTCGCCATGCGCGTGCACGAGCGGGGCTCCGGCGAGACCCGCTCCTGCGGGACGGGCGCCTGCGCCGTCGCCGTGGCCGCGATCCGCCGCGACGGCGCGGACCCGGCGGTCACCGGTGACCCGGTCACCTACACCGTCGACCTCCCCGGCGGGACCCTGGCCGTCACCGAGCACCCTGACGGGCGGGTCGACATGACCGGACCGGCCGTGATCGTGGCCGCGGGTGAGTTCGAGGCGGCCTGGCTCGCCGAAACGACTTTCGGCTGAAGGTTCCCTCTCATGGGTGATCCATTTCACGCTGTGCGAGAGGTGGACTGCGCCACGTGGTGGGGTCGGTAACATCAGGCACCGGCCCTGAGGGCTCACCCCATGCCCACCACCGCCGGTCGAAGCCGCCGGAGGTGCCCATGAGTGCAGAGGCCACGAACCCCGAAGCACACCCCGAAGCGCGCCCTGAGCTCCGCAGACGCGGCCGGACCAGGCTCGATCTGCGTCGGCTCGGACGCGCGGCCCTGCTCGGGCCGACATCCCGCGACCGGCTCCCCGACGCCATCGGGCACGTCGCGGAGGCGCACCGTGCCCACCATCCGGACGCCGACCTGTCCGTTCTGCGGCGCGCCTACCTGCTCGCGGAGACCTCGCACCGCGGCCAGATGCGCAAGAGCGGTGAGCCGTACATCACACACCCGCTCGCCGTCACCCTGATCCTGGCCGAACTCGGCGCGGAGACCACCACGTTGACGGCCTCGCTCCTGCACGACACCGTCGAGGACACCGATGTGACCCTCGATCAGGTCGGCGCGGAGTTCGGCGACGAGGTCCGCTTCATCGTCGACGGCGTCACCAAGGTGGAGAAGATCGACTACGGCGCCGCCGCCGAACCCGAGACCTTCCGCAAGATGCTCGTGGCGACCGGCAACGACGTGCGCGTGATGTCGATCAAACTCGCCGACCGGCTGCACAACATGCGCACCCTCGGAGTGATGCGCCCCGAGAAGCAGGCCCGCATCGCCAAGGTCACCCGGGACGTCCTCATCCCGCTCGCCGAACGGCTCGGCGTCCAGGCCCTCAAGACCGAGCTGGAAGACCTGGTCTTCGCCATCCTGCACCCGGAGGAGTACGAGCGCACCCGCGCGCTCATCGCGTCCCACGCGGGGGAGCGCGACCCGCTGCCCGCCATCGCCGACTCCGTACGCACCGTCCTGCGCGAGGCGGGCATCACCGCCGAAGTGCAGGTCCGGCCACGGCACTTCGTCTCGGTGCACCGGATCTCCCTCAAGCGCGGCGAGCTGCGCGGATCCGACTTCGGCCGCATCCTCGTACTCGTCGGCGAGAACGCCGACTGCTATGCGGTACTGGGGGAGCTGCACACCTGCTTCACCCCGGTGGTCTCGGAGTTCAAGGACTTCATCGCCACCCCCAAGTTCAACCTCTACCAGTCGCTGCACACCGCCTTCGCCACGCCCGAGGGCCATGTGGCCGAGGTCATCGTGCGGACGCGGCAGATGCACCGGGTGGCGGAGGCGGGCGTGGTCGCGCTCGGCAATCCGTACGCCACCGCGCCCACCGCGCCCACCGCGGACCCGTACGAGGAGCGCGTGGACCCCACGCGGCCGGGCTGGCTGTCCCGGCTGCTCGACTGGCAGCAGTCCGCCCCGGACCCCGACACCTTCTGGAGCGTCCTGCGCGCCGAACTGGCGCAGGACCGCGAGATCACCGTCTTCCGGGCGGACGGCGGGACGCTCGGGCTGCCCGCCGGCGCCAGCTGTATCGACGCCGCCTACGCGCAGCACGGCGAGGCGGCCCACGGCTGTATCGGCGCCCGCGTCAACGGGCGCCTCACCTCCCTGTCCTCCCCCCTGTCCGACGGCGACACCGTGCAGCTGCTGCTCGCCCAGGACGCCTCCTCCGGCCCCTCCGCCGAGTGGCTGGACCACGCGCGGACCCCGGCCGCCCGGATCGCCATCAGCAGCTGGCTCGAAACCCACCCCGACCGCGCCATGGCCACCACCACGGCCGCCCGCGCACCGCTGTCGGTGGTCGGGGCGCGTGGCGGCGGGGCCAACGCCGTCGCCGACCTGCCGGACGCCCCCGTACGGCTCGCCGGCTGCTGCACCCCCGTACCGCCGGACGCGGTCGCCGGATTCCTGGTCCGGGGCGGCGCCGTCACCGTGCACCGCGTCCACTGCGCCGCGGTCGCCCAGATGCGGGCGGTGGGGCGCACCTCCGTCGCCGTGCACTGGCGGGCCACGGCGGACTGCCGGGTCACCCTGCTCGCCGAATCGTTCGGCCGACCCCACCTGCTGGCCGACCTGACCGAGGCCATCGCGCGCGAGGGCGTCGAGGTCGTCTCCGCGACCGTCGAACCCCCCGTGGAGCAGCGGGTCCGGCACAGCTACACCCTCCAGCTGCCCGACGCGGCCGGTCTGCCCGCCCTGATGCGGGCGATGCGCAACGTACCGGGCGTGTACGACGTCAGCCGCGCGTAGCCGCCCTTCGGGACGGCGCCGCCGGCGTACGGCCGGGTGCGGCCCGGCCGTCCGCCGGAAGGTCCCGTTCGGGTGGCCCCGTCGCGCGCCGTACCCGGGCCGACGGCGGGCGCTGATATGCGGTGGTGGATGCAGCTCACCTCCCCGCGCCTACGGGCCGCCCTGCTCGCCGCGGCCTCCCTCACCCTCGTCGCCGCCGTCCTGCCGCCGCCGAAGCCGCTCGGCATCGGCGACCGGCTGTTCCCCGAGCTCGGGAACCCCGGCTACGACGTGCTCTCGTACGACCTGTCCTTCACCTACAAGGACAACCGCACCCCCCTTGACGCCGTCACCGTCATCGACGCCCGCGCCCTTCAGTCCCTGGAGCGGGTCAACCTGGACTTCGCCCACGGGAAGGTCGCCTCCGCCGAGGTCAACGGCGAGCCCGCCCGGTTCGAGAGCGCGGGGGAGGACCTCGTCCTCACCCCGGCGCGACCGGTCGCCGCGCGCACGCCGCTGCGCATCACCGTCCGGCACACCAGCGACCCGCGGGGCCGCACGGACGGCGGCTGGGTGCCCACCGCGGACGGCCTGGCCATGGCCAACCAGGCCGACGCCGCCCACCGGGTGTTCCCCTGCAACGACCACCCCGCCGACAAGGCGTTCTTCACCTTCCGGGTCACCGCGCCCGAGGCGCTCACGGTCGTCACCAACGGGGTGCCGATCGCGGCGCCCCTGCGGAGGGGACCCTCGAAGACGTGGACCTACCGCACGGTGCACCCCATGGCCACCGAACTGGCCCAGGTCTCCGTCGGGCGCTCCTCGGTGGTCCACGGCACCGGACCGCACGGCCTGCCCCTGCGCCACGTGGTGCCGGCCGCCGACCGGCAGCGGCTGGACCCCTGGCTGAAGAAGACCGCGGGGCACATCGCCTGGATGGAGGAGCGGGTCGGCCGCTACCCCTTCGAGAACTACGGCGTACTGATCGCACGGGCGACCACCGGCTTCGAGCTGGAGACGCAGACCCTCTCGCTCTTCGAGCACGGCCTGTTCTCCGGCGACGGCTACCCCGAGTGGTACGTGGAGGCCGTCATGGTCCACGAGCTCGCCCACCAGTGGTTCGGCGACAGCGTCGCCCCCCGCAGCTGGTCCGACCTGTGGCTCAACGAAGGGCACGCCACCTGGTACGAAGCCCTCTACGCCGACGGTCTCGGCAAGTACTCCCTGGAGCGGCGCATGCGCGAGGCGTACCAGCGCTCCGACCAGTGGCGGGCCGCGGGCGGCCCTCCGGCCGCGCCGAAGCCGGCCCCGCCGGGCGAGAAGATCGGCCTGTTCCGCCCGGCGGTCTACGACGGCGCCGCACTGATCCTCTACGCGTTGCGCCAGGAGATCGGCGCCCCGGCCTTCGACCGCCTGGAACGGCGCTGGGTGGCGGAGCACAAGGACGGGGTCGCGGGCACGGCGGACTTCGTCCGCCTGGCCTCCCAGGTGGCGGGACGGGACCTGGCGGGCTTCCTCGAGCCGTGGCTCTACGGCGCGACGACCCCCGCGATGCCCGGCCACCCGGAATGGAGCGGGAAAAGCGTGTGACCCCCGAGGAACGGGCATGTCACCATCGACAGGGCCGTTCGGGAATCCCGGAGCGGTCTGACACGTTGAACGTGTCAGTTGTCCGAATCGACGTAAGGATCCAATGACCTCCTCCTCTTCCCCTTCCCAGGACGCGCGGGACGCACAGGACGTGCGCGAGGCGCAGAGCTTCACCGAGAGCCTTCGGGCCGATGCCCTGATGGAAGAGGACGTCGCCTGGAGCCACGAGATCGACGGAGACCGCGACGGGGCGCAGTTCGAACGCTCCGAGCGCGCGGCACTGCGCCGTGTGGCGGGCCTCTCCACCGAGCTCGAAGACGTCACCGAGGTCGAGTACCGACAGCTCCGCCTGGAGCGCGTCGTCCTCGTGGGCGTCTGGACCTCCGGCACGGTGACCGACGCGGAGAACTCCCTCGCGGAGCTCGCCGCGCTCGCCGAGACGGCGGGTGCCCTCGTACTCGACGGTGTGATCCAGCGCCGCGACAAGCCGGACCCGGCCACCTTCATCGGTTCCGGCAAGGCACGGGAGCTGCGCGACATCGTCATGGAGAGCGGTGCCGACACCGTCGTCTGCGACGGCGAACTCAGCCCCGGCCAGCTCATCGCCCTCGAGGACGTCGTCAAGGTGAAGGTGGTCGACCGGACCGCCCTCATCCTCGACATCTTCGCCCAGCACGCCAAGTCCCGAGAGGGCAAGGCACAGGTCGCACTCGCGCAGATGCAGTACATGCTTCCGCGCCTGCGCGGCTGGGGTGCCTCGCTGTCCCGGCAGATGGGCGGCGGCGGCGGTGGCGGCATGGCCACCCGAGGCCCCGGTGAGACCAAGATCGAGACGGACCGGCGACGGATCCGCGAGAAGATGGCGAAGATGCGCCGGGAAATCGCGGAGATGAAGACCGGCCGCGACATCAAGCGGCAGGAACGCCGCCGTAACAAGGTCCCCTCGGTCGCCATCGCCGGCTACACCAACGCCGGAAAGTCCTCACTCCTCAACCGCCTCACGGGCGCGGGCGTGCTGGTGGAGAACGCGCTGTTCGCCACCCTCGACCCGACCGTGCGCCGGGCCGAGACGCCGAGCGGCCGGGTCTACACCCTGGCCGACACCGTCGGCTTCGTGCGGCACCTGCCCCACCACCTCGTCGAGGCGTTCCGCTCCACGATGGAGGAGGTCGGCGACTCCGACCTCATCCTGCACATCGTGGACGGCTCCCACCCGGCGCCGGAGGAGCAGCTGGCCGCGGTCCGCGAGGTCATCCGCGAGGTCGGCGCGGTGAACGTGCCCGAGATCGTGGTGATCAACAAGGCGGACGCGGCGGACCCGCTCGTCCTCCAGCGGCTGCTGCGCATCGAGCGGCACTCCATCGCCGTCTCGGCGCGCACCGGCCAGGGCATCGAGAAACTCCTCGCGCTCATCGACTCCGAGCTTCCGCGGCCCGAGGTCGAGGTGGAGGCCCTGGTGCCGTACACCCTCGGATCGCTCGTCGCCAAGGCGCACGCCGAGGGCGAGATGCTCTCCGAGGAGCACACCCCCGAGGGCACCCTCATCAAGGTGCGGGTCCACCAGGAGCTGGCGGCGGACCTGGCGCCGTACGCGCTCGCCAAGCGCTGACGGACGCGACGCACGCGAAAGGCCCGGGGCCCCCTGTGACGCAGGGGGCCCCGGGCCTTTCGACGTGGAGTCGCTACTTCTTGAACTTGGCGCTCACCGCGTCGAAGATGCCCTTCGCCTCCGGACCCAGTCGCGGTCCGGCCAGCCAGCCCGCCTTGGCCGGGCCGATCGAGGTGTTCGACACCAGCGCCGGCTTGCCGTCCGCGCCCACCGCGACCCAGCCGCCGCCCGAGGCGCCGCCCGTCATCGTGCAGCCGATGCGGTACATCACCGGCTCGTTCGCCGTCAGCGACAGCCGGCCCGGCCTGTCCGCGCACTGGTAGGCCTTCTGCCCGTCGAACGGAGCGGCGGCCGGGTAGCCGGTGGCCGTGATGCCCGCGACCTTCTGCACCGCGGGCGCGGCGAACTCCACCGGGAGCGCCGAACCGACCGTCTCCTCCAGCGACTTGCCGCCGCCCTTCTCCGGGGTCACGTGCAGCACCGCGAAGTCGTACGGGGCGCCCGCGCCGCCGGTCGGACCGCCGGTCGCGATCCACTGGTCGGAGGTCTGCGCCCAGTCGCTCCACCACACGCCGTAGGGGGCCACCTGCTCGCGCGGCGCACCCTTCAGCTGCGCCGCGGGCTTGCCCGCGTTGTTGTAGGAGGGGACGAAGGCGATGTTGCGGTACCAGCCGCCGGACTTGCCCGCGTGCACGCAGTGGCCCGCCGTCCACACCAGGTTGGACTTGCCGGGGTGCGCAGGGTCCTTGACCACGGTCGCCGAGCAGACCATCGAGCCCTCGGGACCGTCGAAGAAGACCTTCCCCGCCTCGGGAACGCTCTGGTGGTAGGGGGTGTTCGCGGCCTTGGCCGCCACCGGCGCCGGAGCCGGGTCGGTGACGCCCTGGTCCTTGCCCGCATCCGGGTCGACGGAGGGCCGCTTGGGCTGCTCCGCGTCACGCATGCGTTCCGGATCCCACAGGTCCTCGATGATCGGGTTGATGTAGTCGCCCGCCTCGCGGAGCCAGTCCTCCTTCTTCCAGTTCTTCCACTCACCCCCCTTCCACTTCTCCATGTCGATGCCGTGCTCCTTGAGCTTGTCCTTGAGCTGGTCCGGGATCTTGATCCCGTCCGTGCCCGGGAGGCTCGCCGCCACGGTCGGCTTGGCGTCGCCGCCGGCCTCCCCGTCGCCGGGCCCGCAGGCGGCGGTCAGCGCGAGCGCGGCCGCGCACAGGATCGCGGTGACCGGTCGGTTCGGTCGCATGTCGTTCGTCCCCCTGGTGGATTCGAGGCGTGGAGTGCAGCCCCCCACTATGCCGCCGAGGTGGGGGACGGCACAGGCCGGGGCGGCGGTTCCGCCGCCCTCCGTGCCGCGCCGGCAAGGATCTTGGCCCCCGCCCGTGATCCGCCGCCGCCGACGTCGTTGGGACGTACGGGGGATGGGCGGGCAGCGCTCGTGTTCGAGGCGCAATCCGGAAGAGCACTCCGTGCGGGAGGACCGACACCTGTGGCTTTGACCGAGCCGGCGGCGGCCGAGGCCGCCGCGCAGACGACGCCGGACCAGGCGCCTCCACCCGTCCCGCCGTCGCCGCCGGGGCAGCCTCTCCCGCCGGAGGGGGCTCCGGCAGGGGTGACCGGAGTGGCAGGGGTGACCGGAGTGGCCGGGGCGGGGGTAACCGGGGTGACCGGAGTGGCCCCACCGCAGGACCGGGCGGCGGTCCCGCCCCAAGAGCCCCGGCAGGGAGGACGGTCGGCAGGAGCCGGCGGCACGCTCCTCGCGAACGGCATCCTGCGCAGGCAGGCCCAACGGGAGTCCGCCGCCCGGACGTACGCGCGCTCGCTGCCCATCGTCCCGGTCCGGGCCCGCGGGCTGACGATCGAGGGCGCCGACGGGCGCCGCTACCTCGACTGCCTCTCCGGGGCCGGAACCCTCGCCCTCGGGCACAACCACCCCGTCGTCCTCGAGGCCATCCGCCGAGTCCTCGACTCCGGGGCCCCGTTGCACGTGCTCGACCTCGCCACCCCGGTCAAGGACGCTTTCACCACCGAGCTGTTCGCCAACCTGCCGCCCGAACTGGCCGCCGACGCCCGCATCCAGTTCTGCGGACCGGCCGGCACCGACGCCGTGGAGGCCGCCCTCAAACTGGTCCGCACCGCGACCGGCCGCTCCGGGTTGCTCGCCTTCACCGGCGCCTACCACGGGATGACCTCCGGCGCGCTGGACGCCTCGGGCGGCGCCCAGGACGTACGGGTGACCCGGCTGCCGTATCCGCAGGACCATCGCTGCCCCTTCGGTGTCGGCGGGGCCGAGGGTGCCGAACTGGGGGCCCGCTGGACGGAGCACCTGCTGGACGACCCCAAGGGCGGGGTGCCCGCCCCCGCCGGCATGATCCTCGAACCCGTGCAGGGCGAGGGCGGGGTCATCCCCGCCCCGGACGCCTGGCTGCGCCGGATGCGGGAGATCACCGCGGCCCGGGGGATCCCGCTGATCGCGGACGAGGTGCAGACGGGCGTCGGCCGGACCGGCGCCTTCTGGGGAGTCGACCACGCCGGGGTGGTACCCGACGTGATGGTCCTGTCCAAGGCGATCGGGGGCAGCCTGCCGCTCGCGGTGATCGTGTACCGGGCAGCCCTGGACGTGTGGGCCCCGGGTGCCCACGCGGGCACCTTCCGCGGCAACCAGCTCGCCATGGCCGCCGGAACCGCCACGCTCGCCTTCGTCCGCGAGAACCGACTCGCCGAGCGCGCCGCGGTCCTGGGCGGGCGGATGCTGACGGCCCTGCGCGGGCTGGCCGCCGCCCACCCGTGCATCGGGGACGTACGCGGCCGAGGACTGATGATCGGCCTCGAACTCGTCGACCCCGACACCGGGACCGCCGCCCCGGCCCTGGCCGCGGCCGTGCGCCAGGAGTGCCTGGACCGGGGCCTGATCGTCGAACTCGGCGGTCGGCACAACACCGTGGTCCGCCTGCTGCCCCCGCTGACCCTGTCCGACGAGCAGGCCGCGGCGGTCCTCGACCGCCTGGCCGACGCCATCCCGTCCGCCGCCCGCCGGACCTCCTGACCACCCCCGAGGACCCACCATGTCCAACCTCCACCGCCCCACCCCGGCCACACACCCCACCCCTCCTCAGCCCCCGCCTCCGCCCACCCCTACATCCCCCTCGTCCCCAGCCCCTGACCCCGCCCAGCCCCCAGCTCCACCGCAGCCGCTCGCCGCGGCCCACTCTCCGGCGGCCGACGCCGACCCGGTACAGGAGCACCAGGCCCAGCCTCCGGCAGCCACCGCGGCCCCGGCGGCATCGGCCCCCGCCCAGCACCCGGCTCCCGCGCAGCCGCCCGCCACAGCCCGGGCTTCGGCGGCCTTCGTCGACCCGGCACCCGGCAAAGCCCAGCCCATCACCTCGGCTTCGGCCTCGCCGCAGCCCCATGACTCGGCCGGGGCTTCGGCATCGGCGTGGGCCGGCGCTCACGGGGACGGGCCCGCGCTGTCGCCGTCGGAAGCCGCCGGGCCTCCGGCAGCGACTTCCCCGGCCGCGGCCCCACCCCCGCCGGCGCCCGCCGCGACGCCGCTCCCGCAGGAGCCCGCCGCGGCCACCGTGCCGCGCCAGAAGGACGGCACGCCCCGACCCCGGACCGGGTCCGCCGCCCCCACCGGAATGGCGCCGACGGCTTGGCCCGACCTGCTGGACCACCCCGACCCGGCTGTCGCCGCCGAGGCGGCGGCGGTGGAGAACCTCCTCCGCTGCTGGGTGCGGGAAACCGCGATCCGCCCGCCCGACGGCCCCGCCGACGCCCCGCTGCGCATTCCGCTCCCCGCATCCGGGACGGCGCTGATCGTCCCGGTGCGGTACTGGTCGGCCACCGGCTGGCACCGCTTCGGCCCCGCCAGGCTGGCCGGCGCCCCGGCCACCGCCCGCGCCCTGGACTCCGTCACCCTGGCCGCACTCATCGCCCGCGAGGGCACGATCCCCGGAACCACCCCGGCGGGTGGCAGCGCCGGTCTCGTCGGCAGGGTCGCCGATTCGGTCCGCCACACCGCCCGGTTCATCGCCGACCGGCGCGAACGCCCGGGCGCCCCCGCCCACATCGGCGTGGACCGCTTCCTCACCGCCGAACAGTCCCTCCTCCTCGGTCACCCCCTCCAACCGGACCCGAAGAGCCGCGAAGGACTCTCGGAATCCGAAGCACGCCGCTATTCACCCGAACTCCACGGCTCCTTCCCCCTGCACTGGTTCGCCGTCGAACCGCCCGCGCTCGCCACCGCATCGGCCTGGACCGAGCGGGGCCGCCCCGTCTCCGCCGCCCGGCTCCTGGGCCGGCTCGCCCCCGCGATCCCCCTCCCCGACGGCACCACCCCCCTCCCCCTCCACCCGTGGCAGGCCCGCGACCTGCTCCAGCGCCCCGCCGTCACCGCCCTCCGCGACGCCGGACTCCTCCACGACCTGGGCCCCCACGGCGCCCCGTGGTATCCCACCTCCTCCGTCCGCACCGTCCACCGGCCCGGTTCACCCGCGATGCTCAAGCTCTCCCTGGGCCTGCGCATCACCAACTCGCGCCGCGAGAACCTCCGCAAGGAACTCCACCGAGGCGTCGAAGTGCACCGGCTGCTCCGCACCGGCCTCGCCGAGCAGTGGCAGGCGGCCCACCCCGGTTTCGACATCGTCCGCGACCCCGCGTGGGTCGCCGTCGACGCACCGGACGGCACCCCCGTGCCCGGACTCGATGTCGTGCTGCGCCACAACCCCTTCCGCTCCGGCGACGACGCCGTCTGCATCGCCGCGCTGACCTCCCTGCGCCCATGGCCCGGCCGGAGCACCATGCGTTCCCGGCTGGCCGAGATCGTCTGCGCCCTCGCCGCTGCCACCGGACAGACCACCACCGCCGTCGCTGCCGAGTGGTTCCTGCGCTATCTCGACCACGTCGTCCAGCCGGTCCTCGCCTTCGACGCGCTCGCCGGCATCGCCCTCGAAGCGCACCAGCAGAACACGCTGGTCCTCCTCGACCCGGCCGGCTGGCCGGCCGGCGGCCGCTACCGCGACAACCAGGGCTACTACTTCCGCGAGTCCCATCGCGCGGAACTGGAGCTCCGGCTTCCGGGAATCGGCAGCCTCAGCGACACCTTCGTGCCCGACGCCGTCACCGACGAACGCTTCGCCTACTACCTCGGCATCAACAACGTGCTCGGCCTCATCGGTGCCTTCGGGGCCCAGCGGCTCGCCGACGAACGCGTTCTCCTCGCCGCCTTCCGCCGCTTCCTCGGCAAGGCCGCGGCCCTCGGCCCCCTCCCGGCGAAGCTGCTCGACTCGCCCACCCTGCGCTGCAAGGCGAACCTGCTCACCCGCCTGGGCGGCCTCGACGAACTCGTCGGACCCGTCGACACCCAATCCGTCTACGTCACCATCACCAACCCCCTCCACGATTGACGCGTCGGAACCGACGCGGGGAAGAACCCATGCCCACCACGAACGCCCCAGTTGCCCCGGCCGCTTCCCCCGGATCCACCGCCCACGCCACCGGCACGACCCGCGCCGCCGACGACACCCTCGAACTACGCCTGCCCGCCGGCCTGCTGCCCCTGCTCGCCGAGGCGGAACTGCTCGACTCCCCGGCCACCTGGAGCGGCACCGACACACCCGTCGGAGCCTTCCGCCTCGAAGCCGTTCGGCCGGACCGCGACCTGGAGCTCCTCACCGGCTGGATGAACGACCCCGAGGTGGCCGCCTACTGGGAACTCGCCGGCCCCGCCGGCGTCACCGCCGCCCACCTGCGGGCCCAACTCGACGGGGACGGCCGCAGCATCCCCTGCCTCGGCCTCCTCGACGGCACGCCGATGAGCTACTGGGAGATCTACCGGGCCGACCTCGACCCGCTCTCCCGCCACTATCCGGCGCGCCCCCACGACACGGGTATCCACCTGCTCATCGGAGACGGCACGAACCGCGGCCGCGGTCTCGGCACCGCCCTGCTGCGTGCCGTCTCCGACCTGGTGCTCGACCACCGCCCTCGCTGCACACGTGTCGTCGCGGAACCGGACATCCGCAACACCCCCTCCGTATCGGCCTTCCTTGGTTCTGGTTTCCGCTGCCACACCGAAATCGACCTCCCCGAGAAGCGCGCCGCCCTGATGATCCGGGAGCGGGCGCTGCGCAATCTCCTCTGAATGCCGCATCGCCGCTCCGCACCTCTCCCTTGGAAAACTCTGCGCCACGCAGAAAGTTCCCGATCTCCGGGGAGTCCCGTGCCGAATTTCCCCGCAGCCCCCCGACTCCACCGCACCGCCGCTGCCGCCATCGCCCCAACACCCCTGCACCCGCCCGAACTGACCGCCGCGACCTGGGCGTCCGCCGCGCGGCGCCTGCTCGCGAAGATGCTCGCCGAGTTCGCCTACGAGGAGATCATCAGCCCGGTCCCCGCCCCGGCCGCCGCCGCAGACGCGTGGAACCTGACCCTGGACGACGGCAGCCTCCTCGGCTTCCGCGCCCGCCGCTGCTCGTACGGCAGCGGGCACGTCGACCCGGACACCATCACCCTCACCCCGCCGGTCACCGCCATACAGCCGCCGACCGCCTTCGGGGACCCGTACGCCTTCCTCATCCGCTCCCGCTCACTCCTCGGCCTCGACGGAGCCACCCTCGGCGGGCCCGGCTCTACTCCGCCGAGCTCGACCCCGTGACCCGCACCGGCTTCGACCGGGCGCTGCGCGACCGTGGCCTGGACCCGCAGCACTACCTCTACGTGCCGGTGCACCCCTGGCAGGGGGACGAGGTGGTCCTTCCCCTCTTGGCCCCGCCCTCGCCCCCGGCGCCCTCGTCCCCCTGCCGGCCGACCCCGACGAGCGCCTGCCCCAGCAGTCGATCCGCACCTTCCTCAAGCGCACCCGGCCCGACCGGCACAGCGTCAAGCTCCCGCTGTCCGTCTTCGACACCATGGTCTGGCGCGGACTGCCCAGCGACCTCACCCTCGCCGCCCCGGCCGTCACCGCGTGGATCCACTCCCTCCGCGACGCCGACCCCTTCCTCCGCGAGGAGTGCGGGGTCATCCTGCTGGGCGAGGTCGCCTCCGTCACCGTCCGCCACCCCGTCTACGACGCGCTCCCCGAGGTCCCCTACCAGTACAAGGAGCTCCTCGGCGCCGTCTGGCGCGAGCCCCTGACCGGGCGCCTGGCGCCAGGCGAGCGCGCCCGCACGCTTGCCTCCCTCCTGCACACCGACTCCCGAGGCCGGTCCTTCACCGCAGAACTCGTCGCCCGGTCCGGGCTGGCCCCCGTCGCCTGGCTCCAGCGCCTCTTCGCCGCCCTTCTGCCCCCGCTCCTGCACTTCCTCTACCGCTGCGGCACGGTCTTCTCCCCGCACGGCGAGAACGCCGTCGTGATCTTCGACGAGCAGGACATCCCGGTCAGGCTCGCGGTCAAGGACTTCGTGGACGACGTCAACATCACCGCCGAACCGCTGCCCGAGCTGGATTCCCTGCCCGACGAGATCCGGGCGGTACTGCTCACCGAGCCCGCCGACTCCCTGCCCCAGTTCATCCACTCCGGCCTCTTCGTCGGTGTCTTCCGCTACCTCTCGGCCCTGTGCGAGGACCGCCTCGGCGTCCCCGAGAACGAGTTCTGGTCGCTCGTACGGGCGGAGATCCTCCGCCACCAGGCGCGGTTCCCCGAGCTGGACCGCTTCGAGCTCTTCGACCTGCTCGGCGAGCGCATCGGACGGCTCTGCCTCAACCGGAACCGGCTCTACGAGGACGGCTACCGGGACCGACCCACCCGCCCGCACGCCGTGCGGCACGGCACCGTCCCCAACCCCCTGTACCGGCCGTGAACCCCCGAGGGTGCGGTCGTTGTCGGTGGCGCCCCGTAGGGTTGGCAGTGCTATGACGAAGCCCTCCCTCCCCGACCTGCTGCACGCCGCCGTCTCCGCCGTCGGCGGCACGGAGCGCCCCGGCCAGGTGGCCATGGCCGAAGCCGTCGCCGAAGCGATCGACGACAACACCCACCGGCTCATCCAGGCCGGCACCGGCACCGGAAAGTCCCTCGGCTACCTGGTGCCCGCGCTCGCCCACGGTGAGCGCGTGGTCGTGGCCACGGCCACGCTCGCGCTGCAGCGGCAGCTCGTCGAGCGCGACCTGCCCCGGACGGTGGAGGCGCTGCATCCGCAGCTGCGCCGCCGCCCGGAGTTCGCCATGCTCAAGGGCCGGTCCAACTACCTGTGCCTGCACCGCCTGCACGAGGGTGCGCCCCAGGACGAGGAGGAGGGCCTCTTCGACCAGTTCGAGGCGGCCGCCCCCACCAGCAAGCTCGGCCAGGACCTGCTGCGCCTGCGCGACTGGGCGGACGAGACGGAGACCGGCGACCGCGACGACCTCACGCCGGGCGTCTCCGACAAGGCCTGGTCGCAGATCTCGGTGTCCTCCCGGGAGTGCCTGGGTGCGACGAAGTGCGCGTACGGGGCCGAGTGCTTCGCCGAGGCGGCCCGCGAGCGGGCCAAGCTCGCGGACGTGGTCGTCACCAACCACGCCCTGCTCGCCATCGACGCCATCGAGGGCGCGCCGGTGCTGCCCCAGCACGAGGTGCTGATCGTGGACGAGGCGCACGAACTGGTCTCCCGGGTGACCGGGGTCGCCACCGGCGAGCTCACTCCCGGACAGGTCAACCGGGCGGTGAAGCGGGCCGCCAAGCTGGTCGACGAGAAGACGGCCGACTCCCTGCAGACGGCCTCGGAGTCCTTCGAGCGGGTCATGGAGCTGGCGCTCCCGGGGCGGCTGGAGGAGGTCCCGGAGGACCTCGGTTACGCCCTGATGTCACTGCGGGACGCCGCGCGCAACGTGATCTCGGCGATCGGCGCGACCCGCGACAAATCCGTCCCGGACGAGGACGCGGTGCGCAAGCAGGCCCTCGCCGCGGTGGAGAGCGTCCACGCCGTGGCGGAGCGGATCACCGCCGGTTCCGAGTACGACGTCGTCTGGTATGAGCGCCACGACCGCTTCGGGGCCACCCTGAGGGTCGCCCCGCTGTCGGTCTCGGGCCTGCTGCGCGAGAAGCTCTTCGAAGACCGTTCCGTCGTGCTGACCTCGGCGACCCTCAAGCTCGGCGGCGACTTCAATGGTGTGGCGGCGTCCCTCGGCCTCTCGCCCGAAGGCGTCGAGGGGGAGGACGCGCCCGTTTGGCGGGGCCTGGACGTCGGCTCTCCCTTCGACTACCCGAAGCAGGGCATCCTCTACGTCGCCAAGCACCTGGCCACGCCGGGCCGCGAGGGCACGCGCGGCGACATGATGGACGAGCTCGCCGAGCTGATCGAGGCGGCCGGCGGCCGTACCCTCGGACTGTTCTCCTCCATGCGCGGCGCCAAGGCGGCCGCAGAGGAGCTGCGCGGCCGACTCGACAACCCGATCCTGCTCCAGGGCGAGGAGACGCTCGGCGAGCTGATCAAGGCGTTCGCGGCCGATCCCAAGACCTGCCTGTTCGGAACACTGTCGCTGTGGCAGGGGGTGGACGTGCCCGGCCCCAGCTGCCAGCTGGTGGTGATGGACAGGATTCCGTTCCCGCGCCCCGACGACCCTCTGATGAGCGCCCGGCAGAAATCGGTGGAGGAGCACGGCGGCAACGGGTTCATGGCCGTGGCGGCCACGCACGCCGCGCTGCTGATGGCCCAGGGTGCGGGGCGTCTCGTACGGGCCATGGGCGACCGGGGTGTCGTCGCGGTCCTGGATCCCCGCCTGGCCACGGCCCGGTACGGAAGCTTCCTGCGGGCCACGCTGCCCGACTTCTGGTACACCACGGACCGGAACCAAGCCCGCCGCTCCCTGGCCGCCATCGACGCGTCGGCGCAGGCCGACGGCAAGTAGCGGCATCCCAGCCCTGAGCGGCGGCCTGCCCCAGCCCTGAGCAGTGCGCGCCTCGGCTCTGAGCGGGGCGTTACTCGGTGCACGGCACGCGCGGTCCCGGCCCTGGGCAAACGGCAGCCCCCGGGACCGGCGCAGTGGATCCCGAGGGCTGGACGGAGGCGGCGGGGTCAGACCCGACGCAGTACGGCGACGACCTTGCCGAGGATGGTCGCCTCATCGCCGGGGATCGGCTGGTAGGCGGCGTTGTGCGGGAGGAGCCAGACGTGGCCGTCCTCGCGCTTGAAGCGCTTGACGGTGGCCTCGCCGTCCAGCATCGCGGCGACGATGTCGCCGTTCTCCGCGACCGGCTGGCGACGGACCGTGACCCAGTCGCCGTCGCAGATGGCCGCCTCGATCATCGAGTCGCCGACGACCTTGAGGACGAAGAGCTCGCCGTCGCCGACCAGCTGGCGGGGGAGCGGGAACACGTCCTCCACCGACTCCTCGGCGAGGATCGGGCCGCCGGCCGCGATCCGGCCGACCAGGGGAACGTAGGAGGCGGCGGGCTTGCCGGTGGTGTCCGTGGGCTGCGAGCTGGGCTGGTCGGAGCCGCGCACCTCATAGGCCCGGGGGCGGTGCGGGTCGCGGCGCAGGAAGCCCTTCCGTTCCAGGGCCATCAGCTGGTGGGCGACGGACGAGGTGCTGGACAGGCCGACGGCCTGACCGATCTCCCGCATCGACGGCGGGTAGCCCCGGCGCTGCACGGAGTCGCGAATGACCTCAATGACCCTCCGCTGCCGGTCCGTGAGCCCGGAGCTGTCGGCGCGGATGCCTGGAGGTCGACCTGGCAGCGAGCGGGCGGGGCGCACGGCCTCCGCCTCCGGGTTCAGGTGTGCTTCGTTCATGGCATGCACCGGCTCAAGTCGGCTCTGGGAGCGGTTCTGGGCAGTGATGGCGGCACTGTCTGCGGTCGTGGTCACGTCGGCCCCTCTCGAAATGTTCTCCCTAGCTGGACAACGGTAGTAGCTTTCGAAAGGTTGCGCCAAACACACGTTCGAGTGAAAAAACGCAGATCGTCCCGCGCGGGGAAATCGAGCGGTGTATAGGCGATCGGTTCGCCGAACGCGGGTTCGGTCGGGCAGCCGCTGCTTACGGTACCCTTCCCGGTCGGGTCGGGGCCCTCCGGGGCCGGGCCCAATTGTGGCACCGCGGGGCCCCGTATCCGCCTATCGGACGCCGCGACACGCGGAGTGGGGTAAATCCGCCGCAACCCAAGATCTAGTGGTTGGATGGGCGCGGCCGCCCAGAAGTTGTGGTCCTCGGGTCCGTTGAGGGTCCCGGGATCGCATATGCTGGGGGCTGCTTCACCGGCCCCCGGCAGAGTCCGCCTCTGCTGTTCAGGGGTCTGGTGAGGTGATCCAGTCGTGCCAAGAGGGAGGGTGAGGGAACCATGCACTGCCCCTTCTGCAGGCACCCCGACAGCCGCGTCGTCGACAGCCGCACCACGGACGACGGCACGTCGATCCGCCGGCGCCGCCAGTGCCCCGACTGCTCCCGTCGCTTCACGACGGTGGAGACGGCCTCACTGATGGTGATCAAGCGCAGCGGGGTGACCGAACCCTTCAGCCGTACCAAGGTCATCTCCGGCGTGCGCAAGGCGTGCCAGGGACGGCCGGTCACCGAGGACGCCCTCGCCAAGCTCGGCCAGCGGGTCGAGGAGGCGGTGCGCGCCACCGGGAGCGCCGAGCTGACCACCCACGACGTGGGTCTGGCCATACTCGGCCCGTTGCAGGAGCTCGACCTGGTCGCGTACCTGAGGTTCGCGTCCGTTTATAAAGCGTTCGACACCCTTGAAGACTTCGAGACCGCCATCGCGGAACTGCGCGAACGGCGTTCTCGCCCCGAGGGGTGCGAGCACGGTGGGGCCGGTTCGGTCCCCGTGCCCGCCTCCGCCGCCGACTGACCGGACGGCCCTCCCCGCGGTGCTCGCGCGCCGCGGTGTGGCCGGTGAGTCGTGCGAAGAGACGTAGATACAGAGAACAGCACCGTGCCGCGGAATAGCGCTGGCACTTTAGGGCGTTTTTGCCCGCATATGGGAGGCCTGGCATGACAGAGACGGCGAGCAGCTCGGCACGCGGTTCCCGCGCCAAGGGGACCAAGACCGCCAAGGGCGGCCTGCGGATCGAGCGCATCCACACCACCCCCGGCGTGCACCCCTACGACGAGGTGAGCTGGGAGCGCCGTGACGTCGTCATGACCAATTGGCGCGACGGCTCGGTCAACTTCGAGCAGCGCGGTGTCGAGTTCCCCGACTTCTGGTCGGTGAACGCGGTCAACATCGTCACCAGCAAGTACTTCCGCGGCGCGGTCGGCACGCCGCAGCGGGAGACCGGTCTGAAGCAGCTGATCGACCGGATCGTGAAGACCTACACGAAGGCCGGCGAGGACTTCGACTACTTCTCCTCGCCCGCCGACGCGGAGATCTTCGAGCACGAGCTGACCTACGCCCTCCTGCACCAGATCTTCAGCTTCAACTCCCCGGTGTGGTTCAACGTCGGCACGCCCCAGCCGCAGCAGGTCTCCGCCTGCTTCATCCTGGCCGTCGACGACTCCATGGAGTCGATCCTCGACTGGTACAAGGAAGAGGGCATGATCTTCAAGGGCGGCTCCGGCGCCGGCCTGAACCTCTCCCGCATCCGCTCCTCCAAGGAGCTCCTCTCCTCCGGCGGCAACGCCTCCGGCCCGGTCTCCTTCATGCGCGGCGCCGACGCGTCCGCCGGAACGATCAAGTCGGGCGGCGCTACCCGCCGCGCGGCCAAGATGGTCGTCCTGGACGTGGACCACCCGGACGTGGAGGCCTTCATCGAGACCAAGGTGAAGGAAGAGGAGAAGATCCGCGCCCTGCGCGACGCGGGCTTCGACATGGACCTGGGCGGCGACGACATCACGTCCGTCCAGTACCAGAACGCCAACAACTCCGTCCGCGTGAACGACGAGTTCATGACGGCCGTCGAGAACGGCACGAAGTTCGGCCTGCGGGCCCGCATGACCGGCGAGGTCATCGAGGAGGTCGACGCCAAGGCGCTCTTCCGCAAGCTCGCCGAGGCCGCGTGGGCCTGTGCCGACCCGGGCATCCAGTACGACGGTGTGATCAACAACTGGCACACCTGCCCCGAGTCCGGCCGCATCACCGCGTCCAACCCGTGCAGCGAGTACATGCACCTGGACAACACGTCCTGCAACCTCGCCTCGCTCAACCTCATGAAGTTCCTCAACGACGACGGCAAGGGCAACCAGTCCTTCGACGCCGAGCGCTTCGCCAAGGTCGTCGAGCTGGTCATCACCGCGATGGACATCTCCATCTGCTTCGCGGACTTCCCGACGCAGAAGATCGGCGAGAACACCCGCGCCTTCCGCCAGCTGGGCATCGGCTACGCCAACCTCGGCGCCCTGCTGATGGCGACCGGCCACGCCTACGACTCCGACGGCGGCCGCACCCTCGCCGCGTCGATCACCTCGCTGATGACCGGTACCGCCTACCGGCGCTCCGCCGAGCTGGCCGCCATCGTCGGCCCGTACGACGGCTACGCCCGCAACGCCGACGCCCACAAGCGCGTCATGAAGCAGCACGCCGACGCCAACGCCGTCGCGCCGCGCACCGACGACCTGGACAACGCGATCTGGGCCGCGGCGACCGAGGCCTGGCAGGACGTCCTGCGCCTCGGCGAGAAGAACGGCTTCCGCAACTCCCAGGCCTCCGTCCTGGCGCCGACCGGGACCATCGGCCTCGCGATGTCCTGCGACACCACCGGTGTCGAGCCGGACCTGGCCCTGGTCAAGTTCAAGAAGCTCGTCGGCGGCGGCTCGATGCAGATCGTCAACGGCACCGTCCCGCAGGCCCTGCGCCGCATGGGCTACCAGGAAGAGCAGATCGAGGCGATCGTCTCGCACATCGCCGAGCACGGTGTGGTCGTCGACGCCCCGGGCCTGAAGACCGAGCACTACGAGGTCTTCGACTGCGCGATGGGCGAGCGCTCCATCTCCGCGATGGGCCACGTCCGCATGATGGCCGCGATCCAGCCCTGGATCTCCGGCGCGATCTCGAAGACGGTCAACATGCCGGAGACGGCGACCGTCGAGGAGATCGAGGAGATCTACTTCGAGGCGTGGAAGATGGGCGTCAAGGCGCTCGCGATCTACCGCGACAACTGCAAGGTCGGCCAGCCCCTCTCCGCCAAGAAGAAGGAGGAGGAGAAGGAGGAGGTCACCGCCAAGACGGAGGAGACCATCCGCGCCGCCGTCGAGAAGGTCATCGAGTACCGTCCCGTCCGCAAGCGCCTCCCCAAGGGCCGCCCCGGCATCACCACCTCCTTCACGGTCGGTGGCGCCGAGGGCTACATGACCGCGAACTCCTACCCGGACGACGGCCTGGGCGAGGTCTTCCTGAAGATGTCCAAGCAGGGCTCGACCCTCGCGGGCATGATGGACGCCTTCTCGATCGCCGTCTCGGTCGGTCTGCAGTACGGCGTGCCGCTGGAGACCTACGTCTCGAAGTTCACCAACATGCGCTTCGAGCCGGCCGGTATGACGGACGACCCTGACGTGCGGATGGCGCAGTCGATCGTCGACTACATCTTCCGCCGCCTGGCGCTGGACTTCCTGCCCTTCGAGACCCGCTCGGCCCTCGGCATCCACACCGCCGAGGAGCGCCAGCGCCACCTGGAGACCGGTTCCTACGAACCGCTCGAGGAGGAGCTGGACACCGAGTCGCTGGCGCAGTCGGCCCCGCTCGCCGCGGTGCCCTCGGCCCCGAAGCCGCTCGCGCCCGCGGCGCCGGTCCCGGCGCCGAAGACCGCGCACAGCAGCGCCGAACTGGTCGAGATGCAGCTCGGCGTGTCCGCCGACGCCCCGCTCTGCTTCTCCTGCGGCACGAAGATGCAGCGTGCCGGCTCCTGCTACATCTGCGAGGGCTGCGGCTCCACCAGCGGCTGCAGCTGACAGCGCGCCGACCGGGCGTGAAACGGTGGTCGAGGGCGGCGTGGCTCGTAACGGGCTCCGCCGCCCTCGGCGTTGGCGCGCGCTGCCCGGCGTTCTCGACCGGGAGTTCGGCCTCCGGCCGCCGGAACGGGATGGCGCCGAACTGGTAGGGAGCGACCGTGCCAAGGACTGACCCGGGCAACCCCTCGGACCGTACGATGGCGCCGTGCTGGTCAAGTGGATTCGCTGCACGGTGACGGACCGACGCGGGTTCGAGCGGGGGCAGCGAAAATGGGCGGGGCTGCCGGGCGAGCCGGGATTCCGGGGGCAGGGCGGCGGCTGGAGCCGGGGCCGGCAGGGGGTCGCGCACGTCTTCGCGTTCTGGGAGAGCCGGTCCTTCTACGACTCGTTCATGGCCCGCAGCCACGACCGGCTCGCCGCCGCACAGAACGGCACCTACACCGATCTGCGCGTGACGCTCTTCGACCACCGCTTCGACGTGAAGACCGGCTTCCAGCCGCGTTTCACCGATGCCGACGTGGTCCGGGTCGCGCACACCCGCGTCCGTGAGGGCCGGGTCGACCACTTCGCCCTCATGCAGGAGAAGGTGTGGAACCCCGCCATGGCCGGTTCTCCCGGCATGGTCCGCGGCCTGTTCGGCGAGGCACCCGGCCGGGAGTTCCTGGTCCTGTCGATGTGGCGCGCGGCAGCCGAACACGGCAAGTACCGGCAGGAGCGGGTCGAGCGGCTCTCCCTGCGCGCCCAGATCCAGGCCGACGTCGAGGCCCTGACCGGTGACGTCGTCGACCTCGAACCCTCCTGGACCGTGTGAGCCGGCGCCTTAGCCCTTCGGGTCCCGCTTCCAGTCCCGGACGAGGAGCCCGAGCAGCACCTCGTCCAGGAACTCGCCCATGACCCAGGCCGAGGAGCGCAGCACGCCCTCGCGGACGAAGCCGTTGCGTTCGGCGGAGCGCAGCATCGCGACGTTGTCGGCGAGCGTCTCGATCTGCAGCCGCTGCAGGCCGCGCACGACGAAACCGTAGTGGCACAGTACGGCGACCACGTCGGTGCCGTAGCCCTTGCCGCGGGCGGCCGGGAGCAGCCCCAGCCCGATGTGCGCGGACCGGTGGTGGTTGTCGATGCCCCACAGCGTCGCGGTGCCGACCAGCGTGCCGCCGTCCCGTTCCACGACGGAGAACGTGACGTGCCCCTGCTCGGTGTCGTCCACCACGAGCCGCGGGTCCTTCGAGCCGGGCGAGATCGGCCGCCACGGACGGCTTTCGGCCCGCGAGGAGTTCTCCACGTCGTCGTAGAGCTCGGACCGCAGGGCCGGAACGTCGTCCTCGTGCCGGGCCCTGAGCGCGACCTTGCTGCCTCTAAGCATGTGATCTTCCTATCCGGCCGCACCGCTCGGCGGCAAGCGGATAAAGGCGCCCCCCGCCCGCCGCACCGCCCTGGCCGGTGCGATCGTATGAGGACCTGCCGGCCTGACCGGCGTGCCCGGTCGGTGGCCGCGCCGATGGCCGAATAGGGTCGTGGGATGGTTCGACCACGGCGCATCGTCCTCGTCCGGCACGGGGAATCCGAGGGGAATGCCGACGACTCGGTGTACGAGCGGGAGCCCGACCACGCCCTGCGGCTGACCGCGACCGGGCGGGCGCAGGCCGCGGCGGTCGGCGTACGGCTGCGCGAGCTCTTCGGCGACGAGACGATCAGCGCGTACGTCTCCCCGTACCGCCGTACCCTCCAGACCTTCCGGGAGCTGCGGCTGGACCCCACGCGGGTGCGGATGCGCGAGGAGCCGAGGCTGCGCGAGCAGGACTGGGGCAACTGGCAGGACCGGGACGACGTACGGCTCCAGAAGGCCTACCGGGACGCCTACGGGCACTTCTTCTACCGCTTCGCCCAAGGGGAGTCCGGAGCCGATGTGTACGACCGGGTCGGGTCGTTCCTGGAGAGCCTCTACCGCAGTTTCGAGGCACCGGACCATCCGCAGAACGTGCTGCTGGTGACGCACGGGCTGACCATGCGGTTGTTCTGCATGCGGTGGTTCCACTGGTCGGTCGCGGAGTTCGAGGCCCTGTCCAACCCGGAGAACGGCGAATTCCGGACGCTGGTGCTGGGCCCGGACGGCCGGTACCGGATGGACCGCCCGTTTGAGCGCTGGACCACACCCGAGCCCTACGACCTCGACGGCTAGAGTGACCCGGGATGACCTCTGATTCCACTCCCGAACGGCGCTACGCACGCGCCCTGTCCAGCCTCCGCGGGCTGGCCCTGGGGGACGCCCTGGGCTCCCAGTACTTCGTTCCCGTGAACTATCCGCTGCTCAAGCGGCGTGAACTGCCCGTCGGCGCCGAGACGTGGCAGTGGACCGACGACACCGAGATGGCCTGCTCGGTCGTGGCCGTGCTCGCCCGGCACGGCCGCATCGACCAGGACGCGCTGGCGAGCTCCTTCGCCCACCACCACGACTTCGACCGGGGCTACGGGCCGGCCGTGAACCGGATGCTGCGTCTGGTCCGGGAGGGCCAGGACTGGCGCACGCTCGCCGCCGAGCTCTTCAACGGGCAGGGCTCCTGGGGCAACGGCGCCGCCATGCGGATCGCGCCCCTGGGCGCCTGGTACGCGGACGATCCCGAGCAGGCCACGCACCAGGCGGAGATCTCCTCCTACACCACCCACCAGCACCGCGAGGCGGTCTGCGGGGCCATGGCCGTCGCCGCGGCGGCCGCGCTCGCGGCGGACCCGGCCGGCCCGCCGAAAGCCGCCGACCTGCTGGACGGGGTGATCGCCCTGGTGCCCCGCAGCGCCGTGGGCGCGGGGCTGCGCCGGGCGCGCGACATGCTGGACTACGGTGACGCGACCACGGTCGCGGCGGTCCTGGGCTGCGGGCGCCGCACCAGTGCCCATGACACCGTGCCGTTCGCCCTGTGGTCCGCGGCGCGGTCGCTGGACGACTACGAGCGGGCGTTCTGGACCACCGCGCAGGTGGGCGGCGACGTCGACACGACCTGCGCCATCGTCGGCGGCGTGCTGGGCGCGCGCGGCGACGCGGTGCTGCCGGCCGCGTGGCTGGCGCGCACCGAGGCCCTGCCGGCCTGGCTGCCGGAGACAGCGGCGCGTTAGCCGGCCATCGGCCGCGAGCTGGTGGGGTGGGGCCGCGCGGTCCCGCCCCGGCCGACACCCCTCCTGTCGATTGTCACGGTCCTGCCACAGGACTCTTTTGATCCTGTTCAAAACTGCCTGGCATCGGCCTACCCTGTCCGCTCCGCCGCCCCGCCTGAACCCGGGGCGGATCGACAGGGGAGGGGAACCCGATGTCAGACACCGACGGGGTGGACGAGGCCGCGAACCGGGCTGCCGGAGCGGTGCCCGGGAAGCCTGCCGGCGAACAGGCCCCATCCGCCGCGGTGAAACCGCCGACGGACGACAGAGCCCCGGCCGCTTCCGTACCGCCGACGGACACCGGACCGGCCGCATCCGCGTCCGCATCCGCGACGGCGACGGGGGCCGGCGGCCAGGCCGCTCCTGTACCGCCGACGGGCGCCGGGGGCCCGGCCGACGCCGGCGCTTCGCACGCCTGGCAGCGGCAGCAGGCGTGGGAGCGAGCCGCGGCCGCCCGGGCCGCGGCCTCCGCGCCGCCCGCCTGGGTCGTCCTGATCCGGCCCGCCGAAGCCGCCCCGATCGGGACGGTGACCCTCGCCGCGACGCTGATCGCGGGCCTCTGCGCCGCCCTGCTCCTCGGCGACGGACTCGGACCCGGGCTGCTGCTCACCGTCGTACCCGCCGTGGTCGCCGCCTACGCCGCGGCCCGCGCGGCCCGCCGCGGTGCCCGCCCGTGGACCCTGGTCTGGGCGATCGGCTGCCTCGCGCTCCTGGCCGTGCCCGCCCTGCGCGACTCGGCGTGGCCGTCCACCCTCGCGATCCTCGCCGCCCTGCTGCTCGGAGCGCTGGCACTGCACGGCAGCCGCACCTGGCCCGGCGTCCTGCTCAGCCCGCTCGGCGTCTTCGAGGCCGCCGTCTCCGGGCTCGGCTGGGCCTGGGCGGGCCTGCGCTCGCGCGGCGGCGGCAGGAAGGACCGCTGGCTGCCCGTGGCGAAGGCCGTGATCGTGGCCGTGGTCCTCCTGCTCCTGTTCGGCACGCTGTTCGCCTCCGCGGACGCGGCCTTCGCCGACCTGCTGGGCGGACTGACGCCCGACATCTCCATCGAGGACGGACCGATCCGGATCGTCCTCTTCCTGTTCGGCTCCCTCATCGCGCTGGCCGCCGCCCGCGCCGCCGCCGCACCGCTGCGCTGGGACCGGATCCAGGTCACCCCCGGCAAGGCCCGCTCCCGCCTCGAATGGGCGCTTCCGCTCGTCGTCCTCAACCTGCTCTTCGCCGGCTTCAACGCCGTACAGCTGGCCGTGCTCTTCGGCGGGTACGACAAGGTCCTGGAGAGCACCGGCCTCACCTATGCCGAGTACGCGCGGCAGGGCTTCTGGCAGCTGCTCTGGGCCACCCTGTTCACCCTCGCCGTGATCGCACTGGCCCTGCGCTGGGCCCCCCGCTCCGGCGCGGGCGACCGCCGCTTCGTACGTGCGGTCCTCGGGGTGCTCTGCGCGCTGACGCTGGTGGTCGTCGCCTCCGCGCTGCGCCGCATGGACCTCTACGTGGACGCGTACGGGCTGACCGTCCTGCGCGTGTCCGTCACCGCGATGGAGATCTGGCTGGGCCTGGTCCTCGTACTGATCATGGCGGCGGGGGTCTTCGGCGCCCGCTGGCTGCCGCGCGCGATCGCCGGGAGCGCGGCGGCCGCCGTCCTGGTCTTCGGTCTGCTGTCACCCGACGGGATGGTCGCCGAGCGCAACGTGGCCCGCTTCCAGGCGGACGGCAAGATCGACCTCGCCTACTTCCAGAGCCTGTCGGCGGACGCCGCCCCGGCGCTCGACCGGCTGCCCGAACCGCAGCGTTCCTGCGCCCTGCGCGGGATCGGCGAGCAGATCTCCAGGACCGGGGACGTTCCCTGGTACGCCGTGAGCCTGGGTGAGCACAGGGCCCGGCAGATCCTGCGCGAGCGGCCGGTGACGGCCACGTACGAGGTGTGCTCGCGCCTGGGTGCCTTCTCGGGTCGCAGCGAGTTCTAGCACCGCGCCGCGGTCGGCGGCGTCAGTGCCCGGGCTGCGCGCCTGCACCGGGGGACTCGAACGGGGGATATCCAGGCCGGTGTTGGGGGAGCGTCGGCGGTGGGGGTGCCGCGCACTTTCGCCGTACGGCTCCGGGAGCGCTCCTTCGCGACTGCGACGTGAGGGGGGCGGCGGCGCACGGAGTCGCCTGCTCCGGATCTTGTGCGAGGGGCCCGTCTGCGAGCAGGAGCCCGGTTCGGGTGGGGGTGAGGGGGGTGGTGCGGCCCGGCAGGGCGGTGACGCGGTACTGCCGGGGCACCCTTCCGAAGGTGTGCAGGAGCAAGGATGTACGAGGTCTCGCTGTCGAGGCCGGTGTGGCGGGGGGACGCCGTCACGCGGTGCGCACGTCGCGGCGAGCGCCGGCGGCGCCGGCCCGGAAAGGGGGCGGGGCCGGCGGTGGATCGAGACCGGCGGGGCTCCCGGAACCGGCCCGGAACCGGGGCGGGGTGTGCAGGCGTCGCGGGGCGGCGTAACCTTGCTGGCGCCATGCCGTACGAAGCACCCACCCACACCGTCGAACGCTCCCTCCGAGCGACCACCGGCGCCAAGGTCATCGCCGGGGTCGACGAAGTCGGACGAGGGGCCTGGGCCGGTCCCGTCACCGTATGCGCGGCGATCACCGGCCTGCGCCGGCCGCCCGCCGGACTCACCGACTCCAAACTGCTCACACCCAAGCGCCGTGACGCCCTCGTCGGGGTCCTGGAGACCTGGGTGACGGCTTTCGCACTCGGAGACGCCTCGCCCGAGGAGATCGACGAGCTGGGGATGACCGCCGCCCTGCGGCTCGCGGCCGAGCGCGCCCTGGGGGCCCTGCCCGTGCGGCCCGACGCGGTCATCCTCGACGGCAAGCACGACTACTTGGGCACGCCCTGGCAGGTCCGCACGGTGATCAAGGGCGACCAGTCGTGCGTCGCCGTGGCGGCGGCCTCGGTCATAGCCAAGGTCCGCCGGGACCGGATGATGGCCGAACTCGGCGGACAGGGCGGCGGCTTCGAGGAGTTCGCCTTCGCCGCCAACGCGGGCTATCCCTCGCCCGTGCACAAGGCGGCGCTGCGGGAGCTGGGGCCCACCCCGCACCACCGGCTCTCGTGGGCGTACCTCGACGGGCTCCCCAGGTGGCGCCATCTGAAGAAGGTGCGCCGCAGCGAGGAGTCGATGGAACTGGAAGACGGAGGCCAACTCGGCTTCGATTTCTGATCGCACGCACGTGCCACCGGCCGGTACGTTTCGTACCGGTGTTTGAAACAGACCACCTCACGCCTCTCACCACGCCATCGAGGAGCCTCAGATTCACGAGAGTGCCCAGGGTCCCCGCGTCACGCCGGCGCCGAGCCGCAGCGCGCAGACCCCCCGCCCCGTACCTGGTCCGCGTCCCGCAGCCGTCCCGCGGCCCGGACGCCCCGGTCCCTCCCCCGCGGCGGCCGGCCGCGCGGGTGTCGTCCCCAGGCCCGCCCCGCCCGCCCCGCGTGCGCCGCAGGCCGCCCCCGGACCCGTCCCTGTTCCCGCCGCTCCCGCGGCCCCCGCCGCGCCGTCCGTCTCGGCGGCGGTGCCGCAGGTCCAGTTGATCCCGGCTTCGGCCGACGGTGCGCTCGACGCGGCCGAAGAGGCCGTGGACCTGCTGCTCGACACCGGGCGCGCGCCCGGCGACATCCTCGTCCTGACCACCGGCGACCCGCACCCGTGGGCCGCCCACGAGCTGTCCTTCGGCGAGGCCGCCTACTGGGCCCTGCACGACGCCGCGGACGACGTCTTCTACGCGGACGCCGCTCAGGTCCAGCGGGCCGGCGGCCGTCCGGTCGTCGTCTTCGCCGTCAACGGCGGAGCGGTCGACGCGGTCGCGGCTTGCCTGCCGGCCGCGCTCACGCGGGCCGGTGCGCTGCTGATCGTGTGCGGCGACACGGAGCAGATCAACTCCGTGCTGGGCGCGGGAGTCTGACGCCCTGTGTGCCGGCCCATCCGACGGGTGGGGCGGCACCCAGGGCAGGGCGGCGGGGCGGGCCGAGGGACGGCCCCGCTGACGCCCCGGTCCGAGGGCCGGTGCGCCGTACGCACCCGCCGGGCCCTTCGGTCCCACGGGTCAGCGTGCGGCGGTCCGGCGCAGTGCCTCGGCCGCGCCGCCGCCGGTGTGCAGGGCGATCGGGGCGAACTCGGCCGCCGTGTCGCCGAGCCGCTCGGGGCGTGAGTCCGAGCTGGGCCGCCGGCCGCCCCTGCCCTCGCCCAGGACCTGCCAGCCGCCGCGGGTCAGCGTGATGTACGCACCGCAGCGCAGCCCGTGCAGGGTGCAGGCGTCCCGCAGCCCCCACATCCAGGCGCCGTCCTCCTCGGTCCACCGCTCGTCGCCCTCGCGGCAGTAGAGCAGCACCGCGGTGCGCACCGGGGTCCGGCGCCGCAGATCGTGGGGGAGGACCCGGCGAAGGTGGGACAGCAGGGCGTTGCGGTACTCCCAGCCGTCGCCCGAGGCCGACCGCTGCACGAAGGAGGCGCTCGCGACGAGCTGCTCCTCCGGACCGAGCACGGCGATGACCGCGGTGGAGGGCACGGGGCTGTGCCGGGAGTGCAGCCCGCTGACGACCTCGCGCGGACTGCGCAGCAGCGGGATGCCCGCGGCCGTCCACTCGGCGGGTTCCAGCAGGCGGCCGTGCCGGCTCGCGGCGCCGGTGGCCGTTCTCAGGGACGTCGTCGAGAGCGGGGCGAATCCGAAGGTCATGGTCCTCCCTTCGGGTACACGCCCGCTGAGGGGCACGGCTGGAGTGTGGGCGCGCCGCAGCACGGCCCAGGAGGATGCCGGGGAGCCGGGCGGGAGCACTCCAATTCTCGCGCGGCCCGCGAGCATGCGGCAACGAGCAATTGGAGCCGCCGACCGGAATTCGCCGGTATGCCGTTCATATCCTTGCCCCGTCACGCGGGAGATGACGCATGCGGCTACGGCTGGAGCGCCAGCACCAGCGGGAACACCTCCTTCGCGCCCGCCCGTCGGAGCAGCCGGGCGGCGACGGCGAGGGTCCAGCCGCTCTCCGCGCGGTCGTCCACGAGGAGCACCGGGCCCGCTGCCTCGGTCAGCGTCGCCGCCAGGGCCGGGGGCACGCTCAAGGCCTGGTGGAGTCCGCGGACCCGCTGGGCGCTGTTGGAGGAGGGCAGACCGTACTCCGGTACCTGGTCGGTGTACGCGAGCGTGCCCAGCAGCGGCAGCCGCCCGACCTCCGCGATGCGCTCGGCCAGCGAACCGACCAACTGCGGCCGGCTCCGCGAGGGCAGTGCGACCACGCCGACCGGCCTGGGGGGAGCGTCCACGGCCCCCGAGGACCAACCGCCCGGGCCGCGGGCCCAGTCGGCGAGCACGGCGACCACGGCCTGGGCGACGTCATCGGGGACCGGCTGGTCCGGGCTCTGCGGGGCGAGCATCGGGCGCAGCCGGTTGCCCCAGCCGATGTCGGAGAGCCGCCCGAGCGCCCGGCCGGTGGCGGCCTGTTCCCCTGCGGGGATGCGGCCCTTGAGGTCGACACCGACCGCCGCGAGTCCGGTCGGCCACATCTTGCGGGGCTCCAGCTCCACGCCGGGGCGGCCGAGTTCACCACGGGCGGTGTCGAGTGCCGCGGTGGACACGTCCGCCGTGAACCGGGCGCCGGCGCAGTTGTCGCAGCGGCCGCAGGGGGCGGCCTGTTCGTCGTCGAGCTGACGGCGCAGGAATTCCATCCGGCAGCTGGTGGCCGCCGCATAGTCGCGCATGGCCTGCTGCTCCGCGGCCCGTTGGCGGGCCACCCAGGCGTAGCGCTCGGCGTCGTACGCCCAGGGTTCGCCGGTCGAGGTCCAGCCGCCCTTGACCCGGTGCACGGCGCCGTCGACATCCAGCACCTTGAGCATCGTCTCCAGTCGGGTGCGGCGCAGGTCGACCAGCGGTTCCAGGGCCGGCAGCGACAACGGCCGGCCCGCCTGGGCGAGTACGTCCAGCGTGCGGCGCACCTGGTCTTCGGGCGGGAAGGCCACCGACGCGAAGTACTGCCAGATCGCCTCGTCCTCCCGGCCGGGCAGGAGCAGGACCTCCGCGTGCTCCACGCCGCGGCCGGCGCGGCCGACCTGCTGGTAGTAGGCGATGGGGGAAGAGGGCGAGCCCAGGTGGACGACGAAGCCGAGGTCCGGCTTGTCGAAGCCCATGCCCAGGGCCGAGGTGGCCACCAGGGCCTTGACCCGGTTGGCCTGGAGGTCGTCCTCGGCCTGCTGCCGGTCGGCGTTCTCCGTTTTGCCGGTGTACGAGGACACCGTGTGCCCCCGGTGGCGCAGGTAGGCGGTCACCTCCTCGGCCGCGGCGACCGTCAGCGTGTAGATGATTCCCGAGCCGGGCAGGTCGCCCAGATGGTCCGCGAGCCAGGCCAGCCGGTGCGCGGCGTCCGGCAGGGTGAGCACGGCCAAGCTCAGGCTCTCGCGGTCCAGCGGTCCGCGCAGTACGAGCGCGTCCGTGCCGGCGCCCGTGCCGAGTTGTTCGGCGACGTCGGCGGTGACTCGGGCATTGGCGGTGGCGGTGGTGGCGAGCACCGGTACGCCCGGCGGGAGGTCGGCCAGCATGGTGCGCAGCCTGCGGTAGTCCGGTCGGAAGTCGTGCCCCCAGTCGGAGATGCAGTGGGCCTCGTCGACGACGAGGAGGCCGGTCGCAGCGGAGAGCTTGGGCAGGACCTGGTCGCGGAAGTCGGGGTTGTTCAGGCGCTCCGGGCTCACCAGCAGGACGTCCACCTCGCCCGCCGCCACCTCGGTCTGGATGCCCTCCCATTCCTCGGGGTTGGCGGAGTTGATGGTGCGGGCGCGGATTCCGGCACGGGCGGCGGCTTCGACCTGGTTCCGCATCAGCGCGAGGAGCGGGGAGACGATCACGGTGGGTCCGGCGCCCGCCGCCCGCAGCAGCGAGGTGGCGACGAAGTACACGGCGGATTTGCCCCAGCCGGTGCGCTGGACCACGAGCGCCCTGCGCTTGTGTGCGACGAGCGCTTCGATCGCCCGCCACTGGTCCTCGCGCAGCCGGGCCGTGCCCGTGGGGTCGCCCACGAGCCGGGCCAGTACGGAGTCGGCCGAGGACCTCAGGTCTGCGTTCATGCCCCCATGCAACCCGATGCCTGTGACATCGCGCCAATGCCGCCCCGGACCTGTGGATGTTGAAACGTAAACACTTATCCACAGGGCTGTCGCGATCGGATCGTGCGCGGGACCTTCGGGACATGACGAACGACCGCGCATCACGCAACCCGTCCGACCGCCCGTCCACCAGCACGGCCGGCTCCACCACCGACTCCAGGATCACCCTGCGCAGCCCGGCCGAACTGGCCGACGCGCTGCCCTACATGCTCGGCTTCCACCCCACCGACTCCCTGGTCATGGTCGCCGTGCACGGGGAGGGCGGCCGCTTCGGCGGCCGGCTCCGCGTCGGCATCCCGGCCACCACCGCCGAATGGGAGGACACCGCCCGGCAGGTGGCCGAGTGCCTCATCCGCAGCAGCGAACGGCGCGGGGTCAAGCCCGACGGCATCGTCCTCTTCCTCTGCCAGGAACCGCAGGGCGGCGACAGCGGGCAGCGGGTGATGACCCGGCTGCGGCCGCTCGCCCAGCGCATCAGGCTGGCCTGCGGCGCGCTGGACGTGCCGGTGCTGGAGGCCTTGTGCCTCTCCGCGGGCCGCTTCTGGTCCTACATCTGCCCCGACGCGCGCTGCTGCCCCGCCGAGGGCAGTCCGCTGGCGGCGGTCGGCACCTCCGTGATGGCCGCCGCGGCCACCTTCGCCGGCCTGCAGGTCCGGGGCTCGCTCAAGGAGATCGAGGGTCGGCTGGCGCCCCTGGGCGGCGCCGTGGGCGCGGAGATGGAGCGCGCCCTGGACCGGGCGGCCGCCGCCCTCGTACCGAGGATCCTCGACGGCGCCACACGGGAGGAGGTCGGAGCCGAGACCCTGGCACTGGCCAGGGCGCTCATGCGGCGGATCACCCTCGCCCCGCCGGCCGAGGGGACGTACGCCGACGACCGGGACGACGCGCTGCTCGACCACGACGAGGCGGCCGCGCTGATCCTCGGCCTCCAGGACCGCGAGATCCGGGACGTCGCGGCCGAATGGATGGAGGACGAGGAGGCGGCCCCCGCCCTGCGGCTGTGGCGGGCCCTCGCCCGGCGCTGCGTCGGCGCCTACGCCGAGCACGCCGCGGCTCCGCTCACCCTCGCGGGCTGGGTCTCCTGGTCCACCGGGGACGAGCCGACCGCCCGCATCATTCTGGGGATGGCCCTGCGGGCGGACGCCGACTACCGCTTCGCGCAGCTGCTCCAGCACGCGTGCAACGAGGGCATCGACCCGGAAGGGTTGCGTGAGTGCCTGCGGGAGGAGCGGCGGCGCCGCGAACCGCGGCGGGGCCGCCGCCCGGCGGGCAAGCGTCCCCCCAGCCGCCGGAGCAAGCCGGCTCTCAGCCGTGAGCCCCGCCGCACCGCGGGGAGCGGGCAGTGAGCGCCCGCCCGCTGCGGTGCGGCGCCCTGCTGCCGCGCTTTCGGAGTTCCGCGGGGGCGGCCGCCCTGCGGCGGCCGGGCCCGGGCCGCCGCAGGCGGTCGGCGCCGCGGCCCGTGACCCGGGCCGGGGTGAGGGCGTTCCTCTGGACGGCGGCGGGGGCCCGGCCGCGCCGCCGCCCCGCTGAACCGACCGGAGCGCAGACAGGGCCACGCATGTCTCACCCCGCACCTCCCCGACCACCCGGCGTGCCTGCCGCCCGCAGGCACGAGCTGCCGCCCGTCCACGGCGCCCTCATCTGCGTCGCCGTGCCCTGCCTGGTCATCTCGCCCGAGCACGGGCAGCTGACGGGGCGGGGGATCGAGGGGATCTACCGCGCCGGTCGCCGGCTGCTGTCCCGCTGCGTGCTGCGCGTGGGCGGGCGGGACCCGGTGGCCGTGCAGGGGCGCAGCCTCGGCGCCGACCGGGCCGCCTTCACCGCGACCGTGCGCACGGGCGCCGAGCCCGGCCCGGATCCGGACATCGGCGTGGAGCGGGTCCGGCACGCCGACGGCACCGAGCGGATCACACTGCGCAGCTTCGCGCCCCGTCCGGTCCGGCTGCCGGTGGAGGTGCTGCTCGGATCCGACCTGGCGGAGCTCGCCGCCGTCGCCGCCGGGCTTGCCGGGCCCGAGGTGCCTGCCGGAGTCCACGCCGCGGGGCTGCGGTGGAGCACCGGTGAGGCGCAGGCCGTCACCGCCGCCGACCCGCCGCCGGACGATGCGCTGGCCTCGTCCGGGCTGCTGCGCTGGGTGCTCGAACTGGGCCCCGGAGAGTCGCGCACCATCGAGCTGCGGACCACACCGGACCGCGTCACGCGGGCCCCCGCCGGGCAGGTGGCGAACCCGCTCGCCGACGCCCGGGCCGAAGGGGACGATCCCAGGGCCGAGGCGTGGTTCCGGACCAGCGTCGCGGACCTGCGGGCGCTTCTGATGAGGGATCCGGCGATGCCCGGCGACACCTTCGTGGCCGCGGGGGTGCCGTGGCGCGTGGGACTGGCCCCCGCGGAGTCGCTCTGGGCCGCGCGGATGGCCCTGCCGCTCGGGACGGGGCTGGCCGAGGCCCCTTGCGGATCCTCGCCCGCGGTCAGATCGGCGGGAACGGCTCCGAGGCCGGAAAGATCCCGGGCCCGCTGCGGGGGGCGGGCCCGCAGCTCCCGCCCGGGTGCACCGGCACGGAGGCGACCCTCGCCTTCCCCGCGCTCCTCGCCGAGGCCCGGCTGTGGGGGATGCCGCAGGACGAGGTGGCCCGGCTGCTGCCCGCCGCCGAGAGGTGCCTCGACTGGCTGCGCGGAGCCCTGGGCGACGACGGATTCCTGGCCGATCCGGTCCCGGGCCCCCGGCGCTGCGAGACCCAGGCGCACGCACACCGCGCCGCCCTGCTCGGAGCCGATCTGCTCGCCGCATGCGGCCGGCCGGGAGCCGAGGAATGGCGGGAGCGGGCGGCCGCACTGCGGGAGGGGTTCCGGACCGGCTTCTGGATCGACGGCCCGGACGGGGGCCGTCCCGCGGCCGCCCTGCATCCCGACGGCCGGCCGCTGCCCCGGCTCACGGTGGCCGCCGCGCACCTGCTCGACACCGGTCTCCTCAGCGGGGGTCGGCTCGCCCCCGGACTCTTGGACCGGGCCGGAACCGAGCAGGTGGCGCGGTTGCTCGGGGCGCCCGCCATGGACTGCGGATGGGGGCTGCGGAGCATGGCCGCCAAGGAGCCCGGGCACAATCCGTTCGGGCACCGCTCCGGTGCGGTGCGGGCCTACGAGAGCGCCGTGGCGGTGGCCGGGCTGGCCCAGGCCGGCTTCGAGAAGGAGGCCGCGGGCCTGCTCCGGGGCCTGCTGGACGCGGCGGAAGCCTTCGGGTACCGGCTGCCGGAGATGTTCGCCGCCGAGCAGCGCGTCTCGCACAGCGCCCCGCTCCCGCACCCGGCGGCGTGCCGGCCGGCCGCCGTGGCCGCGGCGGCCGGGATCCACGCTCTGACCGCCCTCGTGGGGATCAGGCCGGACGCCCCCGCCGGTACGGTCGCGCTCGCCCCGCTCACGGGCGCACCCCTCGGCGCGCTGCGGCTCTCCGGCCTGCGTGTAGCCGGGGAGCCCTTCGCGGTCCGCGTCAGCAGGCTCGGCCTCGGCATGGTGGAGGAGGCCGCCGATGCGCTCCAACTGGGCGGCTGACGGCGTCCGGACGGGCGGCGGAGGCGCCGCCGGCCCGCAGGACGCCGTCCGCAAGGTCACCAAAGCGCTGTTTATCGTCAGGCAGACGACTATGATCGCGGCATGTCGCCCTACGACCCGTCGGCCTTCCCGCCCTTCGCCGTCACCGTCGACCTGGTCGTGCTCACCGTGCGGCGCCACGCGCTGTGTGCGCTGGTCGTCCGGCGGGGTGAGCAGCCGTTCCAGGGGCGATGGGCGCTGCCCGGCGGGTTCGTCCGCGGGGAAGAGGACCTGGCGGGAGCAGCGGCCCGCGAGCTCTCCGAGGAGACCGGCCTGTGCGCACACGACCCGGCCGTGCCGGGCGCGGGCACCGGGGCCCACTTGGAACAACTGGCCACCTACGGTGATCCGAAGCGCGATCCGCGCATGCGTGTGGTCAGCGTGGCGCACCTGGTACTGGCTCCGGACCTGCCGGCGCCCCGCGCCGGCGGGGATGCCAACAGCGCCCGCTGGGCCCCCGTCGACGAGCTGCTGTCATCCGAGGACGAGACCGCCGCGGGACTCGCCTTCGACCACGCCCGCATCCTCGCCGACGGCGTCGAACGGGCCCGTTCGAAGATCGAATACTCCTCCCTCGCCACCGCCTTCTGCCCGCCGGAGTTCACCGTGGGCGAGCTGCGCCGGGTCTACGAGGCGGTGTGGGGCGTGGCCCTCGATCCGCGCAATTTCCACCGCAAGGTCACCGGCACGCCGGGATTCCTGGTGCCGGCCGGAGGTACGACGACCCGTCAGGGAGGGCGTCCGGCGCAGCTCTTCCGGGCTGGCGGGGCCACCCTGCTCAACCCGCCGATGCTGCGTCCCGAAGTCTGACGCTCCGCCACCGGCGAAGGTGGCGGGAATATCGGCATTCCATCGGACCGGTTGCGCCGCAAATCGGACATATCGCGTTATCTTGCTTGTGGTACTCACGCTGCCGCACAGCGGTCTCACCTCCCGCGAGAGAAGCGATGCTCCAGGCCATCGGACTCACCAGCACACCCCGCCGCGACGCCCCGCCCCTCGTGGACGACCTCAGCCTCGAGGTCCTCCCGGGGAGCGTGACCGCCCTGCTCGGAGAGCCGGGATCGGGCAAGACCACCGCACTGCGGCTCATGCTCGAACTCGAACGGGGCCGCGGCGTCACCTACTTCCGCGGCCGCCCGCTGCACCGGATCCCGCATCCGAGCCGCGAGGTCGGCGTACTGCTCGGCGACGTCCCCGGCAATCCCGCGCGTACCGTACGCAACCAGCTGCGGATGCTCTGCGCCGCCGCGGGAGTGCCGGCCTCCCGGGCCGACACCATGCTCGACGTCGTCGGGATCGCGGGGCTGCGGGACCAGCGGCTCGGTTCGCTCTCGCTCGGTATGGAACGCCGGGTCGCGCTGGCCGCCGCACTGCTCGCCGACCCCTGCACCCTCTTGCTGGACGAGCCGGCCGCCGGCCTCTCGCCCCGCGAGAGCGGCTGGCTGTACGGGCTGCTGCGCGGACACGCCTCCCTCGGCGGAGCGGTGCTCTTCACCACCGACGACGCCAAAGCGGCCGCCCGCCACGCCGACCGGGTGGTCAGCGTCGCGGCGGGGCGGCTCGTCGCCGACCAGGACGCCGCCGAGTTCGCGAGGACCCGGCTGCGGCCGCGGGTGGCGGTGCGCACCCCGCACGCGGCCCGGTTGGCCGACGTGCTGGGGCGGGAGGCCCGGGCCGCCCAGCGCGCCGTGGAGATCGTCGAGGAGAGCGGCAGCCGCCTGGCGGTGTACGGCAGCAGCTGCGCGGAGGTCGGGGAGGCGGCGTTCCGGCACGGCGTGCTGGTCCACCGGCTCGCCGACGAGACCGGCGACACCGGCGTCTCCCCTCCGCCGGTTCCACACGCCCGAGCCGCCGCCGGTGACGGCGCCGCGTCCGGCGCGACTTCGGGTGAGACGCCCGAGGCGGCCGCAGGGAAGACGGCGGACGGGGCCGCCTGGGGCGGGCGAACCCGGCACGCACCCTCCCGGCGGCCCGCCTCGGCGGTGCGCCGCGTCGGAGGGCCCGCGCGGCCGTTGCGTTACGAGCTGATCCGGGTCCTCGGCACCGCCACGCTGCCCCTCACCGCCGCGTTCGTGGCGGTGGTCTCCGTCGTGACCGCCCTCGTGCTGGCCCGGGCCGGGCACACCCCGCAGAGCCGGCTGCTCGCCGCCTGGCCCGGGCTGCTGCCACTGCCGCCCGCCGCCCTCGGCGCCGGCCTGCTCGGAGCGCTGGCCTTCGGCGAGGAGTACCGCTACCCCGCGCTCGCCGCCGACCGCGGCACCGTGCCCCGCCGGCTGGGACTGCTCGCCGCCAAACTCGGCGTCTGCGCCGTCCTCGCCCTGCTGCTGGGCGCCCTGGTGGTGGTGGCGGACGCCGCCGCGCTGGCCCTCGTCTTCGACAGCGGTCCGCTGCGCACCCCGGTGGAGTGGCTTTCCCCGGCGGTGAGTTGGGCCGGACTGCTCATCGGCTGCGCCTGGGCCGGCGTCCTGGCCTCGGGTGTCTTCCGGTCCGCCACCGCGGGCTTGGCCGCGGTGGTCGCCGTACCGGTGCTGGTGGTGCCGCTGGTGCGCAAGGTGTTGGAGGGGTCGTCTGCCTACCCCGTCACCGGACTCGGGCACCGGCTGCGGAGTCTGAGCTGGATGCAGTGGCCGCCCGAAGCGGACCGGCTGGTCCTGGGAGCCCTACGGGTGATGGCCCAACCCGTCGGCACGGCACTGGTGTTGTCGCTGATGGTCCTGTTGTGCGCCTATGGGTTCACCGGACTGCGCAGCCGAGTCCGTTGGTGATCGTTCCGGTGCGGAGAAGGTCCTTTAAGGACCTTTGGCGTCCACCTCGGCCGTCGCGGACCACAACTTCCCTCAGAAGGTCCGGTTCTTTACGATAAGTCGTCAATTGCGCAGGTGGCACCGATCACCCTTTCGTGTGCTTTTCACCAAAGACCTCAAGGGTGATGGGGGCACGACCGACAAAGGATTCGTGAGTACCCTTGCGCACACCATGATGACCGCCGCCCGCCACGCCGACTCCGGCCTCGCCGGCCCGGGCGAACTCGATCGCTACCCCTACGCGGAGACCCCGGGGCCGGACCGCGTCGCAGCGCCCCATTGGGACGGCGCCGACGTCGAGTTGAGCCGCGTCGGCCGTCGCGCGGCCGGCAGCCGAGGCCGGGGCCTGCACGGCCAACTCGTCCAGCAGCTCGGCCAGATGATCGTTTCCGGTGACCTCGGAGCGGACCGCCCGCTGGTCCCCGAGGAGATCGGCCAGCGCTTCGAGGTCTCCCGGACCGTCGTCCGCGAGTCGCTGCGGGTCCTGGAGGCCAAGGGCCTCGTCAGCGCCCGCCCGAACGTCGGCACCCGGGTCCGCCCCGTCGCCGACTGGAACCTGCTCGACCCCGACATCATCGAATGGCGGGCCTTCGGCCCCCAGCGCGACGACCAGCGCCGCGAGCTCAACGAGCTCCGCTGGACCATCGAGCCGCTGGCCGCCCGCCTCGCCGCCGGCCACGGCCGCCCGGACGTCCAGCAGCGCCTCGCCGACATGGTCGAGATCATGGGCCACGCCCTCGGCCAGGGTGACTCGATCACGTTCGCCCGCGCGGACAACGAGTTCCACGCGCTCCTGATCCAGGTCGCAGGCAACCGCATGCTCGAACACCTGCACGGCATCGTCTCCTCCGCACTTCAGGTCTCCGGTACCCCCCTCACGGCGTGCGACCGTCCGGGCGAAACCTGTGTGGCCCACCACGCGCGGATGGTCGAGGCCCTCGCCGCCGGCGACGCGACGGGCGCCGAGAGTGCCATGCGCCAGCTCCTGACGGTGCATCCGGAGGTCGAGCGCGTGGTCCCCGCCCCGCGCGAGCACTGACGGGCCCACGCGCGGGGGCGCGGGGGTGCACGAGGTGTCGCCGGACCCTGAGGTCCCCGGACGGAGTCCGGGCAGGGGCCGGCGACACCGGCGTGCGGCGCCGCATCCCGGTCCGGCAGGAACCGTGCGTATGACCCTATGAGCGGCATTGGCGCATACGGGGTGTGACTCGGGCCACGAATATTGGGCGTAACGCTCTGCGAGGTCACGCGATGACCTAAGAGGTGATGGCCGACGGAGGGAAGACAGCAGCCCTTGCGGGTGCTGTGCAGCTCCCCGGCCCCTGCCCGCGCCCCCGGCCCATCCCCAGTCGGTGGTCGTCGGCTCCGGTCCAGCACCACCAGGCCGGGGTCGGAAGCCGTTCCCATCGTTCCGAGAGGTTGTTCGTGTCGGCCAGCACATCCCGTACGCTCCCGCCGGAGATCGCCGATTCCGAGTCTGTGATGGCGCTCATCGAGCGGGGCAAGGCCGAGGGGCAGATCGCCGGCGATGACGTGCGTCGGGCCTTCGAGGCTGACCAGATTCCTGCGACCCAGTGGAAGAATGTTCTGCGCAGCCTCAACCAGATCCTCGAGGAAGAGGGTGTGACGCTGATGGTCAGTGCCGCGGAGTCGCCCAAGCGCACCACCCGCAAGAGCGTCGCAGCGAAGAGCCCGGCCAAGCGGACGGCGACCGAGCCCGTCGCCAGGAAGACGGCGACGGCGACGGCCCAGCCCTCGCCCACCGCGAGCGCGGCCCCGACGGTCGAGACGGCGGAACCGGAGCCGGCGGACGTCCTCGAGCAGGAGCCCGGAACCGAGCCCACCGCGAAGAAGACGGCGGCCAAGAAGACGGCGGCCAAGAAGGCGGCTCCCGCGAAGAAGGCCGCCGCGAAGAAGACGGCGGCGAAGAAGACCTCCGCCAAGAAGGACACCGACGAGGCCGGCGGCGAGGAGACCCCCGAAGAGGGCCCCGAAGCGGTCAAGGCGGAGGCCGAGGAGGAGGACGAGGGCGGCGAGAACAAGGGCTTCGTCATCTCGGACGACGAGGACGACGCCCCGGCCCAGCAGGTGGTCGTCGCCGGTGCCACCGCCGACCCCGTCAAGGACTACCTCAAGCAGATCGGCAAGGTCCCCCTGCTCAACGCCGAGCAGGAGGTCGAGCTCGCCAAGCGCATCGAGGCCGGTCTCTTCGCCGAGGACAAGCTGGCGAACTCCGACAAGCTGGCACCCAAGCTCAAGCGCGAGCTGGAGATCATCGCGGAGGACGGCCGCCGCGCGAAGAACCACCTGCTGGAGGCCAACCTCCGCCTGGTGGTCTCCCTCGCCAAGCGCTACACCGGCCGCGGCATGCTCTTCCTGGACCTGATCCAGGAAGGCAACCTGGGCCTGATCCGCGCGGTCGAGAAGTTCGACTACACCAAGGGCTACAAGTTCTCCACGTACGCGACCTGGTGGATCCGCCAGGCGATCACGCGCGCCATGGCCGACCAGGCCCGCACCATCCGCATCCCGGTGCACATGGTCGAGGTCATCAACAAGCTCGCCCGCGTGCAGCGCCAGATGCTCCAGGACCTGGGCCGCGAGCCCACCCCGGAGGAGCTGGCCAAGGAACTCGACATGACCCCCGAGAAGGTCATCGAGGTCCAGAAGTACGGCCGGGAGCCGATCTCCCTGCACACCCCGCTGGGTGAGGACGGCGACAGCGAGTTCGGCGACCTCATCGAGGACTCCGAGGCCGTCGTCCCAGCGGACGCGGTCAGCTTCACGCTCCTGCAGGAGCAGCTGCACTCGGTGCTCGACACCCTGAGCGAGCGCGAGGCGGGCGTGGTCTCGATGCGCTTCGGCCTCACGGACGGCCAGCCCAAGACGCTCGACGAGATCGGCAAGGTCTACGGCGTCACCCGCGAGCGCATCCGCCAGATCGAATCGAAGACGATGTCGAAGCTGCGCCACCCCTCGCGGTCCCAGGTCCTGCGCGACTACCTCGACTGACCGGCCCTCCGAGCGGCGGCACCGGCGCCGGCGCGCGCCCGGCGCCGGGGGCGCCACGGGCCTCGCGCTCGCGGGTGCGCTCGGCCGCCGGGCATCCCACTCTGGGTGGAGTCATGCACACTCGGAGTCAGGAGGCCTCATGCGTCGTCCCATTGTCCGCGCCCTGGCGGGAGCGCTGACCCTGGCGGCGGGAGCGGCCGCTGCGCCCCTGGCCCAGGCGCCCCGGGCGGCCGCCGACAGCGTCGTGATCGGCGGCAAGCCGGTGAAGGTCGGCGAGAGCCCCTGGGTGGTGGCCCTCGCCAGCCGTGACCGGTTCGGGGGTACGCGGGGCGGCCAGTTCTGCGGCGGCGTCGTCGTGGCCCCCTCGAAGGTGCTGACAGCGGCCCACTGCCTGGGCCGCGACGTGCTGGGCGGGCCGGTCGAGTCGGTCCGCGACTTCCGGGTGGTCGCCGGTCGCACGGAGCTGCGGGCGGGGGACGGTCGGGAGATCGCCGTCCGTGGCGCGCGGGTGAACCCCGAGTACGACGCCGCGAGCAACGCCGGTGACCTGGCCGTCCTCGAACTCGCCGAGTCACTGCCCGTGCACCATGTGCTCCCCATGGCCACGGCTGGGCACTCCGGCTACGCGCCGGGGACGGCGGCGGCCGTGTACGGCTGGGGCGACACGAGCGGCTTCGGTGACTACGCGTACGGGCTGCGGGCCGCCCCGGTGACCGTCCTGGCGGACGAGGTCTGCGAGCGGGCCTATCCGGGGGACGAGAGCGGGCAGTACCGGGCGGAATCGATGGTGTGCGCGGGCGACGACGGCGGCGGCAAGGACGCCTGCCAGGGGGACAGCGGGGGTCCGCTGGTGGCCCAGGGGCGGCTCATCGGCCTGGTGTCGTGGGGGCGCGGCTGCGGGCGGGCGGACAGCCCGGGGGTGTACACGCGCATCGCTCCGCTCGTCGACTTCGTGACGGGCTCGGAGAGGGGCGCGCAGCCTGCCGGGGTCCGGGAGGGCGGGGCGACCCTCGAGAGGCCCTCCCGGCCCGGTACAGGGCCTGTGGAGGGGTATCGGGCGGCCCGGACGCCGTAGCGAGGGGCCGCGGGGGAGCCGCGGCGGAATCCGGACGTGAGGACGGGCGGCACCCCTGGGTCTCAGGGGTGCCGCCCGTCGACCGGCCTGGCCGGTCCTGGCTCGTCGGATGCGAGGAACAGGCCTGTGTCAGCGGTCCTCGGGTTCGGCCTGGGCGGCCGGAGCGGACGTAAGCCGCTCGGTCTCATCCTGTATTTCCGCGGCGATCTTCTTGAGTTCCGGCTCGAACTTGCGTCCGTGGTGGGCGCAGAAGAGCAGTTCACCACCGCTCAGCAGGACGACGCGCAGATATGCCTGGGCGCCGCAACGGTCGCATCGGTCAGCGGCCGTCAGCGGGGTCGCGGGTGTCAGAACAGTAGTCACGTCGCCTCTTCTCTAGCTCGACGAGCTGTCGTACCAGGGTCAACATCCAACCAGGCCGAAAACGTTCCCGCTCGCGGCTTTTCCTCGAAACTTCCTTCCGAAGCTGGCCGGCTGCTGCCGGTTGGCGGCGAAGGAGCCGTATTGCGTTGCTTTACGGTTTCGCGTTGTCAGTCGTTCGCTCGTTGCAGTTCCATCCTCCCCCGGCGAAGCGCCAGGTTGTTCATGAGGACGTGCCCGAACACTAAATGGTTCATGCCTGGAAGGGAACGTGATGTTTCCTTCACCCCCACGGGGGATCGAACAACCGTGCGGATCTGCACTAGGCTGCCCAACGCGCGAGGGTGGCGTTGCATCGGCTCTACCTGGCCTCGGTACCCTTCGACGGGCAACCGAGCCACCCCTGCGCCCCACCGGGCCAGAAAAGAAATTCAGCGAGGAGCGAACTGCGTGACCGCCGACACGTCCGTGCCTTCCAGCGCGCTGCTGTCCGGAGCAGACCGGGACGGCTCCAACTACACCGCGCGGCACCTGCTCGTCCTCGAAGGGCTGGAGGCAGTCCGCAAGCGCCCCGGCATGTACATCGGCTCCACCGACAGCCGGGGCCTGATGCACTGCCTGTGGGAGATCATCGACAATTCCGTCGATGAGGCCCTGGGCGGCTACTGCGACCACATCGAGGTGATCCTCCACGAGGACGCCTCCGTGGAGGTCCGCGACAACGGCCGCGGCATCCCCGTGGACGTCGAGCCCAAGACCGGCCTGTCCGGCGTCGAGGTCGTCATGACCAAGCTGCACGCCGGCGGCAAGTTCGGCGGCGGCTCCTACGCGGCCTCCGGCGGCCTGCACGGCGTCGGCGCCTCGGTGGTCAACGCCCTCTCGGCCCGGCTGGACGTCGAGGTGGACCGCGGCAGCTCCACGCACGCGATCAGCTTCCGCCGCGGCGTTCCGGGGATGTTCACCGAGCAGGGCCCCGACAGCCCCTTCGACCCCGCGAACGGCCTGCGCAAGATCAAGCGCATCACCAAGGGGAAAACCGGGACCAGGGTCCGTTACTGGGCCGACCGGCAGATCTTCCTCAAGGACGCCCGGCTCAACCTGGAGACGCTCTACCAGCGTGCCCGCCAGACCGCCTTCCTCGTTCCCGGCCTGACCCTGGTCGTCCGCGACGAGCGGGGCATCGACGGGGCGGGCAAGACCGAGGAGACGTTCCGCTTCGATGGGGGCATCAGCGAGTTCTGCGACTACCTCGCCCAGGACAAGGCCGTCTGCGACGTCCTGCGCCTGACTGGTACGGGCACCTTCAAGGAGACCGTCCCGGTCCTCGACGACCGCGGCCACATGACCCCCACCGAGGTCACCCGCGAGCTCGGCGTGGACATCGCCCTGCGCTGGGGCACGGGCTACGAGACCAACGTCAAGTCCTTCGTCAACATCATCGCCACCCCCAAGGGCGGCACCCACGTCTCCGGCTTCGAGCGCTCGGTCACCAAGACCGTCAACGAGGTGCTGCGCTCGGCGAAGCTGCTGCGCGTCGCCGAGGACGACGTCGTCAAGGACGACGCGATGGAGGGCATGACGGCCGTCGTCACCGTCCGCCTCGCCGAGCCCCAGTTCGAGGGCCAGACCAAGGAGGTCCTCGGCACCTCGGCCGCGACCCGGATCGTCTCCGCCGTGGTCGCCAAGGAGCTGAAGGCCTTCCTCACCTCCACCAAGCGCGACGACAAGCAGCAGGCGCGCTCGGTGATGGAGAAGATCGTCGCGGCGGCCCGGACCAGGATCGCCGCCCGCCAGCACAAGGAGGCGCAGCGCCGCAAGACCGCGCTGGAGTCCTCCTCGCTGCCGGCCAAGCTCGCCGACTGCCGCAGCGACGACGTGGACCGCAGCGAGCTCTTCATCGTCGAGGGGGACTCCGCCCTCGGCACGGCGAAGCTCGCCCGCAACTCCGAGTTCCAGGCGCTCCTGCCCATCCGCGGCAAGATCCTCAACGTCCAGAAGTCCTCGGTCTCCGACATGCTCAAGAACGCCGAGTGCGGGGCGATCATCCAGGTCATAGGAGCGGGCTCGGGCCGGACCTTCGACATCGACGCCGCCCGCTACGGCAAGATCGTCCTGCTCGTCGACGCCGATGTGGACGGCGCGCACATCCGCTGCCTGCTGCTCACGCTCTTCCAGCGGTACATGCGTCCGATGGTCGAGGCGGGCCGGGTGTTCGCGGCCGTGCCGCCGCTGCACCGGATCGAGCTGGTCCAGCCGAAGAAGGGCCAGGACAAGTACGTCTACACCTACTCGGACAACGAACTGCGCCAGACCCTGCTCGAGTACCAGCGCAAGAACATCCGGTACAAGGACTCGATCCAGCGCTACAAGGGCCTCGGCGAGATGGACGCGGACCAGCTGGCGGAGACCACGATGGACCCCCGCTTCCGGACCCTGCGCAGGATCAACATCGGCGACCTCGACTCGGCCGAGACGGTCTTCGACCTGCTCATGGGCAACGAGGTGGCCCCGCGCAAGGAGTTCATCACCAGCTCCGCGGCCACCTTGGACCGCTCGCGCATCGACGCCTGACACGGCGGGGGTTCCTCGCACACCGCCGCTCTTCGCTCCATCACCTGAAGGAGTGAAGAGCGACGGGACGCCAGTCCGGAAAGCGACCACCCGGCACATCCTTGGGAGCACGCGGCCACTGCGGCGGCGGACAAGGAGAGTTCGGTGGACAAGCACGCAGGTCGCGATGCCGGAACGATCCGGCTGGACGACCCCTGGTACGACGCGCTGGCCGTCGGATGGGGCGAGGGCGGGGACAGCGCCCCGCCCCACCCGGCCCCCGGCGGGCACCCCGCGCACGGCGCGGCCGACATCTACCTCGAAGTGCAGCGCAGCGCGGCCTTCCAGGAAGTCCGCAGCCGCTACCGAGGGTTCGTCGTCCCGGCGACCGCCGGCTTCTTCCTCTGGTACGTCGCCTACGTGGTCGCCGCCACCGCGGCGCCCGGCCTGATGGCCCGGCCCGTCGCGGGTGCGGTCAACGTGGCCATGGTGGCGGGGCTCGGCCAGTTCCTCAGCACCTTCCTGCTGACCTGGGCCTACGCCCGGCATGCGCGGCTGCGCCGGGACCGGGCCGCCCTCGACCTGCGCTGGACCGTCTTCGAGCAGGAGCGGGGCCAGGAGCGGAACCGGGCGAAGGGGGCCGGCCGGTGACCACCGAGCACCAGACGCTCGCGCTGATCCTCTTCAGTGTGTTCATCGCGGTGACCCTGGGCATCACCACCTGGGTCAGCCGCAACCGGCACGGCTCGGCGGAGGAGTTCTACGCGGGCGGGCGGCTGTTCTCCCCCATGGAGAACGGGTTCGCCATCGCGGGCGACTACATGTCCGCCGCCTCCTTCCTCGGCATCTCCGGACTGATCGCCCTCTTCGGCTACGACGGAATGCTGTACTCGGTGGGGTTCCTCGTCGCCTGGCTGGTGGTGCTCTTCCTGGTCGCCGAACTCGTCCGCAACTGCGGGCGCTTCACCCTCGCCGACGTGGTCGCCGCCCGGATGAGCGAGCGGCCCGTGCGCATCGCGGCGGGCACCTCCTCGGTCGTCGTGTCCGTGCTGTACCTGGTCGCGCAGATGGTGGGCGCGGCCAGCCTGGTCGGCCTGCTGCTCGGGAGCTCCACCGCCACGGCCCGTACGCTCGCGGTGATCGGCGTCGGCGCCCTGATGGTGGTCTACGTGTCCTTCGGCGGGATGCGCGCCACCACCTGGATCCAGATCGTGAAGGCCGTGCTGCTGATGGGCGGGGCGGTCACCCTGACCGTGCTCGTGCTCCTGCGCTTCCACGGGAACTTCGACCAGCTGCTCACCACCGCCGCCGACCGCAGCGGGCACGGGCCGCGCTTCCTCGCCCCCGGTCTGAAGTACGGCGGGGACTGGACCGCCCGCTTCGATTTCATGAGCCTGGGCCTCGCGCTGGTCCTCGGCACCGCCGGGCTGCCGCACATCCTGTCGCGCTTCTACACCGTGCCCACGGCCCGGGCCGCCCGCCGGTCGGTGGTGTGGGCGATCGCGCTGATCGGCGGCTTCTACCTGATGACCATCGTGCTCGGCTTCGGTGCGGCGGCCCTGCTGGGACCGGATCAGGTGCGGGCTTCCAACGCTTCGGGGAACACGGCGGTCCCGCTGCTCGCGGCCTTCCTCGGCGGCGGCGCCGGCTCCACCGGGGGCGCGGTGCTGTTCGCCTTCGTGGCCGCCATCGCGTTCGCCACCATCCTCGCCGTGGTCGCCGGGATCACCCTCGCCTCCTCCGCGTCGGTGGCCCACGACCTGTACGCCTCCCTCAAGCGGCGGCACGCCCGGCAGCGCAGCGAGGTCGCCGTGGCCCGGGCGGCGGCCGTGGGGATCGGCGCGGTGGCGATCGCGCTGGGGCTGCTCGCCCAGGACCTCAACGTGGCCTTCCTGGTGGGGCTGGCCTTCGCGGTGGCCGCCTCTGCCAACCTGCCGGTGCTGCTGTACTCGCTCTTCTGGCGGTCCTTCACCACGCGCGGGGCCGTCTGGTCGGTGTACGGGGGCCTGGTTCCGGCGGTCCTGCTGGTCGTGCTGTCGCCGGTGGTCTCGGGGAGCCCGGAATCCCTCTTCCCCGCCGTGGACTTCCAGCTCTTCCCCCTGCAGAACCCGGGCATCGTCTCGATCCCGCTGGGGTTCGTGGCGGGCTGGCTCGGCACCCTCACCTCCGGGGAGGAGGCGGATGAGCGCAGGCACGCGGAGACAGAGGTGCGTTCGCTGACCGGAGCCGGGGCGGTGTGAGTGCGGTTCAGGAGGGGTCGGAGGGGCGCCAGGCGTAGCGGTGCTCGGGGCGGCCGGTCTCGCCGTAGCGCAGGGCGAGCGTGACGCGGCCGGTGCGGTCCAGCAGTTTCAGGTAGCGCTGGGCGGTCTGGCGGCTGATGCCCGCGCGGTCGGCGATCTGCTGGGTGGAGAGCGGGCCCTCGGCCGTCAGCAGGACCTGGCGGACGGCTTCCGCCGTGGTGGGGGAGTGGCCCTTGGGGAGGTCGTTGAGGGACGCGGCCGCGGCCAGGGCGCCGAAGATGCGGTCCACCTCGGCCTGTTCGGCCTCACCGCCGGTCTCCAGCGTGCGGCGCAGTGTCCCGTACGCCTCCAACTTCGTGCGCAGACCCGCGAAGGTGAAGGGTTTGACCAGGTACTGCAGGGCGCCCAGGCGCATGGCGGCCTGGACGGTGGCCAGGTCGCGGGCGGCCGTCACCATGATCACATCGGTGTTCAGGCCCCGTTCGCGCAGGCGACGCACGAGGTCGAGGCCGTGGCCGTCCGGGAGGTAGTGGTCGAGGAGGATCAGGTCCACGGGCTGTGCCGTGAGGAACTCCATTGCCTCGACCGCCGAATGCACCTGGGAGGCGACCCGGAAACCGGGAACCTTCGCCACGTAAGCCGCGTTGATCCGGGCAACACGCATGTCGTCGTCGACGACCAATACGTGGATCGGGGACTCGTTCACCGCAGGGCCTCCGGGAGTACGACGGAGAACTCCGCCCCTCCGTCCGCTGCCCCGCCGGCCCGGGCGCTGCCGCCCTGGCGTTCCGCGAGACGCCGTACGAGGGCGAGGCCCAGCCCGCGCTCGCGGTGGGCTGTGGGCTGCTTGGTCGACCAGCCCTCCGTGAAGATCTCCTCGCGCCGTGCGGCAGGAACGCCGGGGCCGCTGTCGCGCACCCGCAGGACGGCGGTGCGGCCCTGCGCGCTGAGCTCCACCTCGACCAGGGGCGCCGCCGATCCGGCGGCGGCGTCCAAGGCGTTGTCCACCAGGTTGCCGAGGATGGTGACGAGCCCCCCGGGGGCGACCACGCGGTCGGGGAGGAAGGTGGCCGCGGCCAGGCGCAAGGGGACGCCGCGCTCCGCCGCGACCGCCGCCTTGCCCACGAGCAGGGCTGCCAGCAGGGGGTCGCGGACCTTCTCGGTGACCTGTTCGGCGGTGGTGCGGTGCACCCCGACGACCTCCGTGACGAACTCCGCGGCCTCCTGGTGCAACCCCAGCTCCAGCAGGCCGAGGAGGGTGTGGAGGCGGTTCGCGTGCTCGTGGTCCTGGGCGCGCAGGGCGTCGATCAGGCCCCGGGTGGAGTCGAGCTCCCGGCCCAGGTGCTCGAGCTCGGTGCGGTCGCGCAGGGTGGCGACGGCGCCGCCGTCCTCCGTGGGCATCCGGTTGGCGACCAGGACCCGCGGACCCTGGACGGCGACCAGGTCGCGGCCCGTGACCCGGCCGGCAAGGACGTCGGCGGTGCGGCCCGCGCCCAGTACCTCCTCCAGCGGGCGCCCGGCGAGGGAGGCGGCGGACTCCGGCGCCAGGCCGAGCAGGCGGGCGGCCTCGTCGTTGACCAGCCGGATCCGGTCCGTGCGGTCCAGGGCGATCACACCCTCGCGGATGGAGTGCAGCATCGCCTCGCGCTCGGCGAGCAGGCCCGCGATATCGGAGAAGGCGAGGTCACGGGTCTGCCGGTGGATCCTGCGGGACAGCAGGTAGGCGGCGAGGGCGCCCACCGCGAGTGCTCCGCCCGCGTAGGCCAGCAGGCCGGGGATGGCTCCGAGCAGCCGGTCGCGGACGCCGTCGTAGGCGATGCCGACCGAGACCGCGCCGACGATCTCGCCGTCGGCGGCCAGCAGCGGCACCTTGCCGCGGGCCGAGCGGCCCAGGGTCCCGTCGTCGATCTCCATGACCTCGCGGCCCGCCAGGGCGTCCCCGGGATCGGTGGAGACGGGCAGCCCGATCCGGTCGGGGCTGGGGTGCGAGCGGCGGATGCCGTCCAGGTCGAGGACGACCACGTACTCGGCGCCGGTGGCGCGGCGGACCCGTTCGGCCGTGGACTGCACAGGGCTGTCCTCGGAGGCCCGGGAAGCCAGTAGGTCGGCGGCGAGCGAGGGGTCGGCCGCCGCGCTCTGCGCGATGGCCAGGGCGCGGCGCATGGCCTGGTCGTCCAGCTGCGCGCTCAGTGGCGCCAGGAACAGCCCGGTGGCCAGCAGAACGACCCCGCCGGCGATGGCCAGCTGGGTCAGCAGGATCTGCGAGACGGCCCGTCTGGGCAGCCCGAGGCGCCGAGCGCTCATGAGGGGGAACCGCATGAGAAGCAACGGTAGGTCGGCTTGGGCCACCAGCGGAATTCCCTCGTGCACGCAAATCACTTGCGTGGTTTGCGTGCAGCTTGCGCAAAGGATGAGGCCAGGAATGTGCGGTCAGAGTGGTAGACGACTGGGCACTGCTCTGCAATTCTCGCACGGCACTCCGCAAATTCCTGTCTCACCTGGTTCAGAAAACCCATGCCGAGGGACGAGGACACATGAGAAGGCTCACCTGGAGGTGGCGGGCACTCGCCGCCGTCCTCACCACACTCCTGCTGACGACGGGCTGGCCCGCCCTGACCGCGGTGGCCGCCGGTGGTCCGAGCATCGCCGCGGGCCGCCCCGCGACCGCGAGCAGCAGCAATGGCGCCTACGGGCCCGCTCACATCACCGATGGCGACCAGTCGACCTACTGGGAGAGCGCCGGCGGGACCCTCCCGCAATGGGTGCAGACGGATCTCGGCGCGACCACCCGCGTCGACCAGGTCGTGCTCAAACTGCCCGCGACCTGGGAGAGCCGCAACCAGACCCTGTCTGTCCAGGGCAGCGCCGACGGCACCTCCTTCAGCACCCTGGTCGGCTCCGCCTCCCACACCTTCAGCCCGGCCGGCGGCAACGCGGTGACCCTCACCTTCCCCGCCACCCAGACCCGGTACGTGCGGATCGACATCACCGCGAACACCGGCTGGCAGGCCGCGCAGCTGTCCGAACTGGAGGTCCGCACCCCCGGCGGTTCCTCCGCCAACCTGGCGCTCGGCAAGACCCTGACCGCCAGTAGCAGCACCCAGGTCTACCTCCCGGCGAACGCCAACGACGGGAACACCGCCAGCTACTGGGAGAGCGCCAACAACGCCCTGCCCCAGTGGATCCAGGCCGACCTCGGGGCCTCCGTCCGCGTGGACCGCGTGGTCCTGCGGCTGCCCGAGGGCTGGGGGCCGCGCACCCAGACGCTGAAACTCCAGGGCAGCGCCAACGGCTCGGAGTTCACCGACCTGACCGCCTCGCGCGGGTACGACTTCAACGCGGCCGGCGGCAACGCCGCCACCCTCACCTTCGACCCGGCCACCACCCGCTACGTCCGCGTGCTGATCTCGCTCAACTCCGCCCAGCCGGGCGGCCAGCTCTCCGAGCTGGAGATCTACGGCCCGCAGACCGGTGACACCCAGGCACCCACGGCTCCGGCCGCGCTCGCGCACAGCGAGCCCGACACCGGCCAGATCAAGCTGACCTGGCAGGCGGCCACCGACAACGTCGGCGTCACCGGCTACGAGGTCTTCGCCGACAACCAGCTGCGCACCACCGTCGCCGGGAACGTCACCACCTACACCGACACCCAGCCCGCGGGCGCCACCGTCAGCTACTTCGTGCGTGCCAAGGACGCCGCCGGCAACCAGTCCCCGAACAGCAACACCGTCACCCGCACCGGGAACACCGGTGACACCCAGGCACCGACCGCTCCCGGCTCGCTCGCCCTCACCGAGCCCGCCACCGGCCAGATCAAGCTGACCTGGCAGGCGGCCACCGACAACGTCGGCGTCACCGGCTACGAGGTCTTCGCCGACAACCAGCTGCGCACCACCGTCGCCGGAAGCGCCACCACCTACACCGACACCCAGCCCGCGGGCGCCACCGTCAGCTACTTCGTGCGCGCCAAGGACGCCGCCGGCAACCGCTCCGGCAACAGCAACACCGTGACCCGCAACGGAAACGGAGGCGGCGGGTCCAACCTCGCCGTCGGCAAGCCGATCACCGGCTCCTCGGTGATCCACACCTTCGTCGCGGAGAACGCCAACGACAACAGCACCAGCACGTACTGGGAGGGTGCGGCGGGGGCCTACCCGAGCACCCTCACGGTGAAGCTCGGAGCCAACGCCGACCTCAGCCGCCTCGTCCTCAGGCTCAACCCGGACAGCGCCTGGGGCGCCCGTACCCAGACCATCCAGGTCCTCGGGCGGGAGCAGGGAGCCTCCGGGGCCACCTCCCTGGTCGCGGCCAGGGACTACGCCTTCGACCCGGCCTCCGGCAACACCGTCACCATCCCGCTGACCGCCCGCGTCGCGGACGTGCAACTGCGCTTCACGGCCAACACCGGATCGTCCAACGGGCAGCTCGCCGAGTTCCAGGTCATCGGCGTCCCGGCGCCCAACCCCGACCTGGAGGTCAGCGCGCTGAGCGCCGCCCCGGCCAACCCGGTCGAGTCGGACGCCGTCACCCTCTCCGCCACCGTCAAGAACAGCGGGCCGGCCGCGGCCGCGGCCACCTCCGTCTCGTTCCAGCTGGGCGGCGCCCGGGCGGGCACGGCGAACGTGCCCGCGCTCGCCGCGGGGGCGACGACCACGGTCACCGCCGGGATCGGCCCGCGGGACGCCGGGACGTACCCGCTCGGCGCGGTGGTGGACGAGGCGAACACCGTCGTCGAGCAGAACGACAGCAACAACTCCTTCACCGGGCCGCCGCTGGTGGTTCGGCCGGTCGACAGTTCCGACCTGGTCGCCTCCGCGGTGGGCTGGTCGCCCGGCGCCCCCTCCGCGGGGCAGCCGGTGAGCTTCACCGTCACGGTGAAGAACCAGGGCACGGTGGCGGCCGCCGCCGGCGCGCACGGGATCACCCTCACCTTGCAGGACGCGGCCGGCGCCACCGTCCGTACCCTGGCGGGCTCCTTCAGCGGCCCCCTCGCGGCGGGCGCCTCCTCGGCCCCGGTCGCGCTCGGCAGCTGGCCGGCCGCCGACGGCAAGTACACCGTCAAGGTGGTCCTCGCCGACGACGCCAACGAACTGCCGGTCAAGCGCGGCAACAACGTCTCCACCAAGCCGCTCTTCGTGGGCCGCGGGGCGAACATGCCCTTCGACATGTACGAGGCGGAGGACGCGGCCGTCGGCGGCGGGGCCGCCGTGGTCGGCCCCAACCGTACGATCGGTGACATCGCGGGCGAGGCCTCGGGCCGCAAGGCCGTGAACCTCGACGCCACCGGCGAGTACGTCGAGTTCACCACCCGGGCCGCGACCAACACCCTGGTCACGCGGTTCTCCATCCCGGACGCCCCGGGCGGCGGGGGCATCGACTCCACCATCAACGTCTACGTCAACGGCACGCTCAAGAAGGCGCTGCCGCTGACCTCCAAGTACGCCTGGCTGTACGGCGCGGAGGCCTCTCCGGGCAACTCGCCCGGCTCGGGCGCCCCGCGCCACATCTACGACGAGGCCAACATCCTGCTGGGCGAGACCGTCCCGCAGGGGAGCAGGATCCGCCTGCAGAAGGACGCGGCGAACACCTCCACCTACGCGATCGACTTCGTCAGCCTGGAGCTGGCCGTCCAGCTCCCCAACCCGGACCCGACCAGCTACGCCGTGCCCGCCGGCTTCACCCACCAGGACGTGCAGAACGCCCTGGACAAGGTCCGGATGGACCCCACCGGCAAGCTCGTCGGCGTCTACCTGCCGCCGGGTGACTACCAGACGGCGAGCAAGTTCCAGGTCTACGGCAAGGCCGTGCAGGTGGCGGGCGCCGGGCCGTGGTTCACCCGCTTCCACGCCCCGTCCTCGCAGGACAACACGGACATCGGCTGGCGGGCGGAGGGCACGGCGAAGGGTTCGTCCTTCTCCGGCTTCGGCTACTTCGGCAACTACACCTCGCGCATCGACGGCCCGGGCAAGGTCTTCGACTTCTCCAACGTCTCCGACATCACGATCGACAACATCTGGAACGAGCACATGGTGTGCCTGTACTGGGGTGCCAACACCGACCGGATGACCATCAAGAACGCGCGGATCCGCAACATGTTCGCCGACGGGATCAACATGACCAACGGCTCCACGGACAACCTCGTGACGAACAACGAGGCGCGGGCCACGGGCGACGACAGCTTCGCGCTGTTCTCCGCGATCGACGCGGGCGGCGCCGACATGAAGAACAACGTCTACGAGAACCTGACCACGATCCTGACCTGGCGCGCGGCCGGTATCGCCGTCTACGGCGGCTACAACAACACCTTCCGCAACATCCACATCGCCGACACCCTCGTCTACTCGGGCATCACCATCAGCTCGCTGGACTTCGGCTACCCGATGAACGGCTTCGGCACGGATCCGACGACCTTCGAGAACATCTCGGTCGTCCGGTCGGGAGGCCACTTCTGGGGGGCGCAGACCTTCCCCGGCATCTGGCTGTTCTCGGCGTCGAAGGTGTTCCAGGGAATCCGGATCAACAACGTCGACATCGTCGACCCGACCTACAGCGGAATCATGTTCCAGACGCAGTACGTCGGCGGGCAGCCGGTCAACCCCATCAAGGACACCGTCCTGCGGGACATCACCATCACGGGGGCGAAGAAGAGCGGCGACGCCTTCGATGCGAAGTCCGGTTTCGGCGTCTGGGCGAACGAGATGCCCGAGGCGGGGCAGGGACCGGCGGTCGGTGAGGTCACGTTCCACAACCTGAAGACGAGCGACAACGCCGTGGACATACGCAACACGACCTCGACGTTCCGGATCAACCGGCTGCCCTAGCGGGGCCTGCGCCCGGGCGGGGCACCCGTGGGGTGTCCCGCCCTGCCGTCCGCCCGACCCCTTTCGGAGCCGGTCCGCGTACGTCAAACTGGCTGCAATCGGCCTGCAAGGAACTTGCATGGCTTGCGCTAGTCTTGCGCACATGACGCGACGACTTGCTCAAGTGGCGAAGAAGGTGGGGGTCAGCGAGGCAACGGTCAGCCGGGTGCTCAACGGCAAGCCGGGCGTCTCGGAGGCGACCCGCCAGTCCGTGCTCACCGCGCTGGACGTCCTCGGGTACGAGCGCCCCACCCAGCTGCGCGGCGAGCGCGCCCGCCTGGTCGGGCTGGTCCTGCCGGAGCTGCAGAACCCCATCTTCCCCGCCTTCGCCGAGGTCATCGGAGGCGCGCTGGCCCAGCAGGGGCTGACCCCGGTGCTGTGCACGCAGACCACCGGCGGGGTCTCGGAAGCCGACTACGTGGAACTGCTGCTCCAGCAGCAGGTGTCCGGGGTCGTCTTCGCCGGCGGTCTCTTCGCGCAGGCCGACGCACCGCACGAGCACTACCGGCTGCTGTCCGAACGCAAGGTTCCGGTGGTCCTCATCAACGCCTCGATCGAGGATCTCGGCTTCCCGTGCGTGGCCTGCGACGACGCGGTGGCGGTCGAACAGGCCTGGCGGCACCTGGCCTCCCTGGGCCACGAGCGGATCGGCCTGGTGCTGGGTCCGCCCGACCACATGCCTTCGCTGCGTAAGCTGGTGGCCGCCCAGGCGGTGGCCACCGCGGCCGGCGCCGAACTGCCGGCCGACCATGTGGAGCGGGCGCTGTTCTCCCTGGAAGGGGGCCATGCGGCCGCCTCACGACTGCTGGACCGGGGGGTCACCGGCATCATCTGCGCGAGCGACCCGCTGGCGCTGGGCGCGGTGCGGGCGGCCCGCCGCCGCGGGCTGGCCGTGCCCCGGCAGGTCTCCGTCGTCGGTTATGACGACTCGGCCTTCATGAACTGCACCGAGCCGCCCCTGACCACCGTCCGCCAGCCCATCGAGGCGATGGGCCGGGCCGCCGTGGAACTGCTGACCGCGCAGATCCAGGGGGCCGCCGTACAGCCGGGTGAGCTGCTCTTCGAACCCGAGCTGGTGGTCCGCGGCTCCACCGCGCAGGCACCGCGCGGTTAGCCACCCTGCGCCGGGGCAACGCCGGCGACGGCGGTGCCCAGGGCTCCGTGAACGTCCTTCCGACGTTTCCGGAGCCCTTTTTGCGTTCCTCGACGGGTGCCCGCGCGCGGTCTGTCGATGTATTACGAAATCTGCGCGAGATCTTGCGTACATCTGTCGGCGGTGGTTGAGTGTGCCGCGCTCGCCCCCACGCCTCCTGCCCGATGCTCGAAGGGGACCACCGATGAGATCCCACGTCCGCCGTACCGCCGCGGCCGCTCTCGCCTCCGCACTCGCCGTGACCGCCCTCGCGGCCTGTGGCACCAGCAGCAGCGGTGACGACCGGCCCCGGTCCGCCGGCGGTTCCGCCGACGCCTCCGCCCCGCTCGACCCGAAGACGAAGGTCACGCTCTCCATCGACTGCATGCCGCCCGCGGCGAAGGCGGCCGAGCTCAAGGAGTGGAAGGAGGACGTGGCGGAGTTCAACAAGACCTACCCGAACGTCACGATCGAGGGCCGCTCCACCCCCGGCCAGTGCCTGGAACCGCCGCGTTTCACCGCGATGCTGAAGGCCAAGTCCCAGCCGGACGTCTTCTACGCGTACTTCACCGACCTCCAGCAGGTGCTGGACCACGACGGGGCCGAGGACATCACGGCGTACGTCACCCCCGCCTCGGTGCCCGCGCTCGGCGACATCGACAAGAACGTCCTGGACGTCCTCAAGCGGGACGGGAAGCTGTACGGCGTGCCGACCAGCAACTACACGATGGGCCTGCTGGTCAACCGCAAGCTCTTCCAGCAGGCGGGCCTCGACCCCGACACCCCGCCGCGCAGCTGGGAGGAGGTCCGGGCGGCCGCGAAGAAGATCGCCTCGCTGGGCAACGGGGTCGCCGGCTTCGGCGAGTACAGCGTCGAGAACACCGGCGGCTGGCACTTCACGGCCACCTTGTACGGCATGGGCGGCGATGTCGTCGGCGCCGACGGCAAGGCCGCCTTCAACAACCCCACGGGCAGGCAGATCGTCGACAACCTGCGCGCCATGCGCTGGGAGGACGACAGCATGGGCCGGACCCAACTCCTCAAGTGGGGAGACCTGCAGAAGCAGATGGCCTCGGACAAGCTCGGCATGTTCCTCGCCGCGCCCGACGACATCACCTACATGGTCCAGCAGCTCGGTGCGGAGTACGACAACTTCGGCATGGGGCCGATCCCCGGCGGCGCCGCCACCCTGGCCGGCGGCAACGGCTACATGATCAAGAAGGGCAGCTCTCCCGACAAGGTCAAGGCCGCCATCGCCTGGCTGAACTTCAAGACCCTCTCGGTCGGCAAGGGCCAGTTCCAGTACGACCGCAGCAAGGCCGACGGCCTCCCGGTCGGCCTTCCGCAGCCCGCGTTCTTCACCGGCGCCAGCAAGGCCAAGGACGACGAGCTCAAGGCGGCGAGCGCCACCATGCCCGTCGCCAACTTCAAGGCGTTCCTGGACAACCCCGTGCCCGGCAAGCCGGAACCGGTGAAGGCGCAGGAGGTCTACAAGGTCCTCGACAAGGTGATGTCGGGTGTCCTCACCAACAAGGACGCGGATCCCGCGCAACTCCTCGGCGACGCCGAGAAGGCGGTCAACCAGGTGCTGGGGAACCAGTAGCGGCGGCCGGGGGTCCCCGCCGGGGACCCCCGCCTCCCGGACAGCGAAGACGACGACCATCGAGGAGCGAGCGGCGATGCCGGCCCCCACCCTGACCCGAGCCGTGCCCCGGTCCCCGCGCGCGGGAGCCGTGCCCCGGCCCCGGCGCGCGGAGTTCCTCCGGGCGCTCAAGCGGAACCTCACGGCCCACGGCTTCGTGATCGGCGCCGTCCTGTGCTTCTCCTTCTTCTCCTGGTACCCCATGGTCCGGGAGTTCCTGCTGGCCTTCCAGAAGACCGAGGACGGCACCACCCGGTGGGTCGGCTGGGAAAACTTCGCCTATGTCTTCGGGGATCCGAATTTCTGGCAGGCGTGGCGCAACACCCTGCTCTTCAGCGGGCTGGCCCTGCTCCTCGGCTTCGCGGTCCCCTTCGTGGTCGCCCTGGTGCTGAACGAGTTCCGGCACGGGCAGGGCTATCTGCGGCTGCTCGTCTACCTGCCGGTGATGCTGCCGCCGGTCGCCTCGGTCCTGCTCTTCAAGTACTTCTACGACCCCGGTCACGGACTCTTCAACAGGGCGCTGGAATTCCTGCACCTCCCCGCGCAGGACTGGCTCCAGTCCACCGACACCGCGATGCTCTCCGTCGTCCTCGCCTCCACCTGGATGAACATGGGCGGGGCGACCCTGATCTACCTGGCCGCCCTCCAGGGGATACCCGGCGAGCTGTACGAGGCCGCCGAACTCGACGGGGCCGGGCTCCTGCGCAAGGTCTGGCACGTCACGATCCCCCAGACCAAGCTGATCCTCTCGCTGATGCTGCTGATGCAGATCATCGCCACCATGCAGGTGTTCGTCGAACCGTTCCTGCTGACCGGAGGGGCGGGCCCCGAGGGCTCGACCACCACCGTCGTCGTCCTGATCTACCAGTACGCGTTCAGCTTCAACCAGTACGGCGGCGCCGCGGCCCTGGGCCTGTGCCTGCTCGTCCTGCTCGCGGGCTTCTCCGCGCTGTACGTCCGCCTCAGCCGCGACAACGAGAGCTGACAAGGAGCCCGTCCCATGGCAGAGCGCACCCTGATCTCCCCGATGAAGCGGAGCAGCACCCGGGGCAGGGTCCTGTACTGGACCGCCCTCGCCCTGGTCCTCGCCGGCTTCACCCTCGTCTTCCTCGGGCCCCTCTACTGGATGGTCTCGAACGGGCTCAAGAGCACCGAGGAGTTCGCGCAGGTCCCTCCGACCCTCGTGCCCGACTCGCTGCACACCGCCAACTACACGGCCGCCTGGAAGGTGATGGACCTAGCCAAGCTGCTGGTCAACACCCTCTACTACGCCTTCGGGGCGCTGGCCTTCCAGCTCGTCCTGGACGTGGCCGCCGCCTACTCGCTGTCCAAGCTGCGCCCCGTCCTGGGCAAAGCCGTCCTCGGCATGATGCTGGCGACCCTGATGATCCCCGCCACCGTCCTGGTCGTCCCGCAGTACCTCACCGTGCTCGACATGCCGCTCATCGAGCGGAACCTGCTGAACACGCCCTGGGTGATCTGGCTGCCGTCCGTCACCAACGCCTTCAACATCTTCCTGCTGAAGCGGTTCTTCGACTCCATCCCGCAGGAGATCCTCGACGCCTCCGCCATCGACGGGGCGAACGCGGTCCGCACGCTGCGCTCGATCGTCCTGCCCATGTCGAGGCCCGTCCTGGGCGTCGTGTCGATCTTCGCGATCGTCGGCGTCTGGAAGGACTTCCTCTGGCCGATGCTCACCCTTCCCGACCCGGCGCTGCAGACGCTGAACGTCGGGATCTACTCGCTGGCCTCGGGAGTCCCGGAGAACCACCTCATCGCCGCACTCGCGATGGCCTCCGCGCCCACCCTCCTCATCTTCCTGCTGTTCCAGCGCAACATCATGAGCGGCCTGACGGCGGGCTCCCTCAAGGGCTGACCGGCGGCGGCACACCAGCGCCGGGGGCCTGCCGCCCGTACGCCACCCGCCCGTACGCCACCGGCCGTACGCCACCCCACCTGCGCATCACCGCCCGCGCACCGCCGCCCGCACCGCCACGCCCGGCCGCCCCCGTGAAAGGAGCCCTCGTGGCTGACCTCCCCCTGCCCGAAGACGCCGCCGACTGGTGGCGTACGGCCGCCATCTACCAGGTGTACGTACGCAGCTTCGCCGACGGCGACGGGGACGGCACCGGTGACCTCGCGGGCGTCCGCGCCCGCCTGCCCTACCTCGCGGAACTCGGCGTGGACGCACTGTGGTTCACGCCCTGGTACCTCTCCCCGCTTGCCGACGGAGGCTACGACGTCGCCGACTACCGCACCATCGACCCCGCCTTCGGCACCCTCGCGGAGGCCGAGAAGCTGATCTGCGAGGCCCGCGCGCTGGGCATCCGCACCCTCGTCGACATCGTCCCGAACCACGTGTCCGACCAGCACGCCTGGTTCCGGGCCGCCCTCGCGGCCGGTCCCGGCAGCCCGGAGCGGAAGCTCTTCCACTTCCGCCCCGGCCGGGGCGAGCACGGCGAACTGCCGCCCGGGGACTGGCCGTCGCAGTTCAACGGCGCCGCCACCTGGACGCGGGTCCCGGACGGCGAGTGGTACCTGCACCTCTTCACCCCGCAGCAGCCCGACCTCAACTGGGACCACCCCGCCGTCCGCCGCGAGCACGAGGAGGTCCTGCGCTTCTGGTTCGAGCGGGGGGTGGCCGGCGTCCGCATCGACTCGGCGGCCCTCCTCGCGAAGGACCCGGCCCTGCCCGACCTCGCGGGGCGCTCGCCGGAACCCCGGCCGGGCGAGACCCACCCGTACATCGACCGCGACGAACTGCACGACGTCTACCGCTCCTGGCGCGCCATCGCCGACGAGTACGGCGCCGTCTTCGTCGGCGAGGTCTGGCTGCCCGACTCCGAGCGCTTCGCCCGCTACCTGCGACCCGACGAACTGCACACCGCCTTCAACTTCTCCTTCCTCAGTTGCCCCTGGGACGCGCGGCGGCTGCGCACCTGCATCGAGGAGACGCTCGCCGAGCACGCGCCCGTCGGGGCCCCGGCCACCTGGGTGCTGTGCAACCACGACGTGACCCGCACGGTCACCCGCTACGGGCGCGCGGAGACCGGCTTCGACTTCGCCGCCAAGGCGTTCGGGACCCCGACCGACCTGGCACTCGGCACCCGGCGCGCCCGCGCCGCGGCCCTGCTGACACTGGCCCTGCCCGGGTCGGTGTACGTCTACCAGGGCGAGGAACTGGGCCTGCCGGAAGCCGACGTACCGGTCAGCCGGATCCAGGATCCGATGCACTTCCGCTCGGGCGGCACCGACCCGGGCCGCGACGGCTGCCGGGTCCCGCTGCCCTGGACCGCGCAGCCCTGGAGCGACCCCTGGCTGCCGCAGCCCGCGAACTGGCCGGCCTACGCAGCCGAACGGCAGGAGGGCGACCCGGACTCGATGCTCACCCTCTACCGGACGGCGCTCCGGCTGCGGCGCGCGGCGGCGGGCTTCGGCGGCGGCTCGCTGGAGTGGCTGCACGCGCCGCCCGGAGTGCTGGCGTTCACCCGCCCCGACGGGCTGGTCTGCGTGGTGAACCTCTCCGAGGCGCCGGTCCCGCCGCCGGCCCACACCCGGCTCCTGCTGGGCAGCTCACCCTTGGGGGACGGAGGACTGCTCCCGCAGGACACGGCGGTCTGGCTGCGGGCCTGACACCGCGGCCGGACCGCCGGCGCCGCACGGGGGAGCCGGTGGGTCACGGCATCGGCATCGGCCGTGGCGGGCGGGGTCCCTGGTACTGCCCGCTCGGCCGCATCCGCAGCGGCCGCTCCTGGTACTCCTCCAGCGCGTGCGCGATCCAGCCCGCCGTGCGCGCCACCGCGAAGACCGTCTCCCCGGCCTCCGCCGCCATCCCGCAGGACAGCGTCAGCACCGCAAGCGCCAGGTCGACGTTGGCGTGCGGTCCGCCCTGCCGGCCCATCACCGCGGCCACCTCCCGGGCCGCGGCCAGCGCGGGGGCCGCCTGCGGCAGGCCCTCCAACCGCTCGAACAGCGCCGTCGCCCGCGGGTCCTCCCCCCGGTACAGCCGGTGGCCGAGGCCCGGCACGCGGCGGCCGGCCCGCAGGTACTCGGCCACCACCGGCGCGGCGCCGCCCCGCTCCAGCACCTCCGCCAGCATCCGGTGCGCCAGACGCCCGGCCGCGCCGTGCAGGGGGCCCTCCAGGGCGCCGAGTCCGGCCGACACCGCCGCGTACGGATGGGCCCGAGCCGACGCCGCCACCCGTACGGCCAGGGTGGAGGCGGCCAGGTCGTGGTCGACGAGCAGGGCCAGCGCCAGGTCGAGGGCGGCCAGGGAGTCGGGGTCGGGCTCGCGGCCGGTGAGCCGCGACCACAGCTGCCGGGCGGTGCGGGCGTCCCCGGGCCACTGGGCCGGGCCCAGCTCCGGCAGGGCGCCGACCAGTGTGGGGATCAGGCAGCGGGCGGAGCCCAGGACGGCCTCCTCCGACAGGTCGAAGCGCAGCGGGTCCGCGACCGCGGCGGCGGCGACGGCCACCCGCAGCCGGTCGACCGGGCCGCTGTCGGCGGGCAGGGCCTCCACCGCCCTGCGGGCCGCGGCGAGCGGCTCCGGTGGAGCGGTGAAGCGTGCACCGGGGAGGAGGTTCCCCGTCCAGAGCCACTCCGCCACCTCCTCGTAGTGGTAGCGCGAGGCCAGGCCCACGGCGTCCACGCCGCGGAAGTAGTAGCGGTCGCCCTCGATGAGCGTGAGGGAGGTGCGGACGGAGAGCTCCCCGGAGGGCGGGGCCGCGGCCTCCCGGCGGCTGCGCCGGGCGAGCTCCTCCACCTCGGCCGCGTCGAAGGTGCTGCCGCGGCCGACCGGGTCGCGCCGGCTGCTGAGCTGGCCGCGGCTCACATAGGCGTACACGGTCGCGGGCTTGACCCCGAGCAGTGCCGCCGCCTGCCGGGTGGTGAGCCGTCGCTCTTCATACATGGACGCAGCCTACATAGATTGATTCAATCAACATTGACAAGGATTGCATCAATCATTGATGGTCGGTGCATGAACATCACCACCGCAGTGCCCCGCGGTCTCGCGGGCGTCGTGGTCACCGACACCGAACTCGGTGACGTCCGGGGCCGAGAGGGCTTCTACCACTACCGCCAGTACTCGGCCGTGGAGCTCGCCGAGAGCCGCAGCTTCGAGGACGTCTGGCACCTGATGTTCCGCGGCGCGCTGCCCGCGGACGAGGCCCGGCGCGCCGCGTTCGCCGCGGAGACCGCTCCGCTGCGCCGGCTGCCCGCCGAGGTGCGCGGCGCCCTACCGGCCCTCGCCCGGGCCTCCGCGCTCTCCGGGCCGCTCTCCGGACTGCGCACCGCCCTGTCGCTGCTCGGTGCCTCCGCCGGATTCCGCCCGGTCTACGACCTCGACCCCGATCGCCGGGCTGCCGACGCGCTGGCCGCCTGCGCCGCCGTGCCGACCCTGCTCACCGCCCTGTACCGGCTGGGGCGGGGGCTGGAGCCGGTCGAGCCGCGCGACGACCTCCCGTACGCCGCGAACTACCTGTACATGCTGACCGGGCAGGAGCCCGACGCGGTCAAGGCCCGGGCGATAGAGCGGTACCTGATCTCCACCATCGACCACGGGTTCAACGCCTCAACCTTCACCGCCCGGGTCATCGCGTCGACGGGAGCCGACGTCGCCGCCTGCCTGACCGGAGCCGTCGGGGCGCTCTCCGGCCCCCTCCACGGCGGCGCCCCGAGCCGGGCCCTGGACACGCTGGACGCCATAGGCACCGCCGACCGGATCGGGCCGTGGATCCGCGAGCGGGTCCTGGCAGGGGAGCGGATCATGGGCTTCGGCCACCCCGTCTACCGCACCGAGGACCCGCGGTCGCGGATGCTGCGGGACATCGCCCGCGGGTTCGGCGGCCCGCTGGTGGACTTCGCCGTCGAAGTCGAGCGCCAGGTCGAGGAGATCCTCGCCGAACTCAAGCCCGGCCGCGAGCTGCACACCAACGTGGAGTTCTACGCGGGCGTGGTGATGGAGCTGTGCGGCCTCCCGCGCGAGATGTTCACCCCGACGTTCTGCGCGGCCCGCGTGGTCGGCTGGAGCGCGAACGTCCTGGAGCAGGCCGCCGATTCCAAGATCATCCGTCCGGCCGCCCGGTACACGGGTCCCACCCCGCCGCAGCCGGTGCCCACCCCGGGCTGACTACGATCGACCGGGTGAACAGCAGGCAGCCCATCCCCGTCGTGGTCCTCACCGGATTCCTCGGATCCGGCAAGACCACCGTGCTCAACCACCTCCTCGCCCACCGCGGCGGCACCCGCATCGGCGTGGTTGTCAACGACTTCGGCTCGATCGAGGTCGACGCCATGGCCGTGGCCGGCCAGGTCGGCGACTCGATGGTCTCCCTCGGCGGCGGCTGCCTGTGCTGCGCCGTCGACGGCAGCGAGCTCGACGCGTACCTGGAGAAGCTGGCCGCGCCCGCGCACCGCATCGACGTGATCGTCATCGAGGCGAGCGGGCTGGCCGAGCCCCAGGAGATGATCCGCATGCTCATGGCCAATGAGAACCCCGACGTCCGATACGGCGGCATGGTCCAGGTCGTGGATGCGGCGGAGTTCGACGCGACCCGGTCCCGGCACCCGGAGACCGACCGGCACCTCGCTGTCGCGGACCTGGTCGTCCTCAACAAGACCGACCGGGTGGACGCCGTGGAGCGGGCCCGGATCGAGGGCCTGCTGGCCACCCTCAGTGCCCCGGGCATCCCGGTCGTCGGCGCCGACCACGGCCGGATCGATCCCGAGCTGCTCTTCGACCGGCGGCCGTGGACCGAGACCCGGGGGCAGCTCTCCTTCGAGGACCTGATCGCGGAGGCGGAGGGCCGCGGCGAGGGCCACGACCACGACCAGGACCGCGACCACGGATCCCACGTCCATGCGGCCTACGAGAGCGTCGAGTTCGTCTCGGAGCAAGCCCTTTCGCCGCGCCGGTTCATCGACTTCCTCGACCGCCGTCCCGCCGGGCTGTACCGGATCAAGGGCTTCGTGTACTTCGGCGTTCCCGGGCACGAGGAGAAGTACGAGCTCCACGCGGTCGGCCGGTTCCTCCGGTTCGCCCCGCAGCCCTGGGGGCCCGGCGAACCCCGGCTGTCCCAACTCGTCCTGATCGGCTCCGGCACCGACGGCCCGGCCCTCCTGCGCGACCTCGGGGCCTGCCGGGAGGAGGCACCCCAAGCACTGGGCCCGGAGAGCATGTGGGGGATCCTGCGCTACGTGGCCCGGCCGGCCGAGGCCGGGCAGCCGGAGGCCGAAACGGCCGAGGCCGACGCCGCGCCCCAGGCGGAGCCGGAGCCCGAGCCGGAGGACGCGTACGGGCCCGAGACGGAGGACGCGTACGGGTGCGACCCAGAGGACGCGTACGAGCCCGGGCCGGACGACGCGTACGAGCCCGAGGTCTAGGCGACCTCGACCCCGTACTCGCGCAGCAGGTCCTCCAACCCGCCCCGGTAGCCCTTGCCGCCGATCACGAAGTCCCAGTCGCCGTTCGCCCGGCGCCGGAAGGAGCCGAGGACGAGCGCGGTTTCGCCCGCCCGGCCGTCCGAGACCTCCAGCTGTCCGGCCTCCGCGCCCGCCGCGTCGAGGAGCCGGATCCGGGCGTCGGTGAAACCGGCGAGGTCCGCGTGCGGATCGGCCTCCGGGTCGATCGCGGCCACCAGGACCAGCCGGTCCGCCTCCCGGGGCAGGGCCTCGAAGGTGACCTCCAGGGCGGCCTTGTCGGGCGCCGTGTGGGCGCGGGCGCGCACCGAACCGTCCGGCGTCCCGGGGTTGTTGAAGAAGACGAAGTGGTCCTCGCTCAGGACCCGGCCGCCCGTGCAGACCAGCGCGCACACGTCGAGGGCGACCGCACCCGACCAGGACATGCCGAGCACGTTGTGGTCCGGGGACGGGTCGGGCTCGGGGGCGCGCTGCGCGGGGACGCCGGCGGGACCGCCGCCGAGGCGGCCGCGCAGCCCGTACCGGTGCAGCAGTTCCACCAGCTTCTCGCCGGGAACCAACTCCAGCGGCTTGCCGTTGGCAAAGGTGTACGACCCCGGCCCGAAGGACGCGGTGGTGACCAGCACCCCCTTGTTCGCCCCCTTGTCCTGGACCGTGCCGTACAGATCCCGCACCGCCGTCGGTGACACCGTGTTCCGGTAGCGCTTGACCTGCACCACGATCCGCCCGCCGGTGATGGGGGACGGATCGTGCGCCTCGATGTCCACGCCGCCGTCCCCCGACCGCTGGGTGGTCAGGGCCTCCATGCCCATCGCCCGGAAGAGCTCCGCCACCAGGTTCTCGAAGGCGATGGGGTCCATCTCGAACAGGTCGGGCTCCTCCTCGCCGTCACCCGCCTGACCGCCGTGGCTGACGACCCCACCGCCGACCTCGCCGGGCCGCCGCCCCGGGCGGACCGCGCTCAGCTGGTCGGGCCGCGCCGACAACTGCCCCCGCAGTCCCTCGACCAGGCAGTCCACGGCGCTGACCTGCTCCAGCCGCAGCCCTTCGAAGGCGGACCGCACCGCCGACACGGTGGCGAGTACGAGCTGCGCCTCCTGCCCCGTCACCGGATCGGGGGCTTCCACGAAGCCGTTGACCACCACCGAGGACAGCACGCCGAACTCGTCCGCCGCGTAGAGCTCGTGCACCACCAGCAGGACGCACTGCGCCAGCAGGTCCCGGTACAGCGCCCGCCGCTGCGTGGCCGGGCGCGCGGTCTCCTTGTCCAGGCCCGTGCTCGGCACGTACCGCACCGACTTGGCCTGCGGTACCACCGCGTACCCCGGCAGCTCCCAGTCCAGCACCAGCTGGCGCGCCGCCGGGTCGTACGCGGCCGCCACCTGCCTCGGCACCTGCTCGGGCCAGGCCGCCGAGGCGTAGAGGGCGGCCGAGAAGTACTCCACCACGGCGTCGGCGTCACCCGCCCGCAGCGCCCCGGCCAGCGCGGTGAGTCCCGCGTTGTGCGCGCGGATCCCCGCGAGCTGGTCCGCGGCCCAGCGGTCGTAGCTCCGCCGGTAGTCCGCCAACCGCTGCTGCCGCTGGGCCTCCGCGGCGTGCGCCGCCTGCCATGCCTGCGTGTACCGGGCGTGCGCCTCGCGCTCGGCCTGGGCCCGCCGGTTCGAGCCGAGCGTCCAGCCCGTGCTCTGCTGCTGGAACTGGTGCAGCTGCGGCATCGGCACGGGGTGCGCCAGCGTGCCCGGGGCGAAGGGTTCGAGCTGCTCGGACCGGACCAGCCCGGCCGTCCGGAACGCCGGCGCCCGGCACCCCGCGGCCAGCAGCCCCTGCAGGACGGCGACTTCCGCCTCGATCGCCTCCGTACGCCGCCGGGCCTCGCCCTCGCGGTACTGCCGGTCGGCGGCCCGCTGCTCCCGCAGCCGGCGCTCCACCTGCCGTTGCTGGATCACCTGCGTCTGCTGCGCCCGGCGCTGGGCCTCGGCCCAGTCCCCGATCACTCCGCCCGCGCGACGACTCATCAGCTCTGTTCTCCCCGCCCCACCCGCCAGTGCCAAGGGGGAAAACACTAGTCGCCCTTCGGGTGGTACGTCCCCCCTCGGGGCGTACCACCCGAAGGGCGGCGTCCGTCCTACAGCGCGCCTCCGGCCAGCGCCGCCACGGTGGCGGGCAGCGCAGTGCCCGAGCCGTCGCGGCGCGGGTCCACGGCCGGCAGCTCGGCCGGAGTGCCGTTCGCCGTGGCCGCCCGGACCGGTGCGTTGCCCGCCCAGGCCAGCACCAGCACGTCCTCGCCCTTCAGGAACCGCTGGCAGCGCACACCGCCGGTGGCGCGCCCCTTGCGCGGATACTGGTCGAAGGGGGTCAGCTTCCCCGACAGCACCGAGTCGTCCAGCGTCCCGTGCGAGCCGGCGACGGTGAACACCACCGCGTCCCGCGCCGGGTCGACGGCGGAGAAGTGGATCACCTTGGCGTTCCCGGCGAGCTTGATGCCCGCCATACCACCGGCCGGGCGGCCCTGCGGGCGCACCTGCGAGGCCGGGTAGCGCAGCAGCTGGGCGTCGTCGGTGAGGAAGACCAGGTCCTCCTCGCCCGTGCGCAGCTCGACCGCGCCGACGATCCGGTCGCCCTCCTTGAGGGTGATGACCTCCAGTTCGTCCTTGTTGGCCGGGTAGTCCGGTACCACGCGCTTGACCACGCCCTGCTCGGTTCCCAGCGCCAGGCCCTGCGAGGTCTCGTCCAGCGAGGTCAGGCAGATCAGCTTCTCGTCCGGCTCCAGCCCGGAGAGGAACTCCGCGACCGGGGCGCCGCCCGCCAGGTTCGGCGCGGCGTGCGTGTCCGGCAACTGCGGCAGGTCGATCACCGACAGCCGCAGCAGCCGCCCGTACGACGTGACCGCGCCGACCTCGGCGCGGGCGGTGGCCGCGACCTGCGAGACGATCAGGTCGTGCTTGGCGCGGGGGCCGCCCTCCGACTCGGGCAGCGGTTCGCCGGTCACGGTGCGTGCCAACAGGCCCGTCGAGGACAGCAGCACGCGGCAGGGGTCGTCCGCGACCTCCAGCGGTACCGTGCCGACCGCCGTGCCCGCCGACTCCAGCAGCACCGTACGGCGCTCGGTGCCGAACTTCTTCGCGACCGCCGCCAGTTCCGCGGAGACCAGCTTGCGCAGCTCGGAGTCGGAGTCCAGGATCCCGGTCAGCTCGTCGATCTCACCCGTGAGCCGGTCGCGCTCGGACTCCAGCTCGATCCGGTCGAACCGGGTGAGCCGGCGCAGCGGGGTGTCCAGGATGTACTGGGTCTGGATCTCGCTCAGCGAGAAGTGCGCGATGAGCCGCTCCTTGGCCTGCGCGGAGTTGTCGCTGTCCCGGATGAGCCGGATGACCTCGTCGATGTCGAGCAGCGCCACCAGCAGGCCCTCGACCAGGTGCAGCCGGTCGCGCCGCTTGCCGCGGCGGAACTCGCTGCGCCGCCGGACGACCTCGAAGCGGTGGTCGAGGTAGACCTCCAGCAGCTCCTTGAGGCCGAGCGTGAGCGGCTGCCCGTCCACCAGGGCCACGTTGTTGATGCCGAAGGACTCCTCCATCGGCGTCAGCTTGTAGAGCTGTTCCAGCACGGCCTCCGGGTGGAAGCCGTTCTTGATCTCGATGACCAGGCGCAGGCCGTGCGAGCGGTCGGTGAGGTCCTTGACGTCCGCGATGCCCTGGAGCTTCTTCGCGCCGACCAGGTCCTTGATCTTCGCGATGACCTTCTCGGGGCCGACCGTGAAGGGCAGTTCCGTGACGACCAGCCCCTTGCGGCGCGCCGTCACGTTCTCCACCGCCACCGTCGCGCGGATCTTGAAGGTGCCGCGGCCGTTCTCGTACGCGTCCTTGATCCCCGCGAGCCCGACGATCCGGCCGCCCGTGGGCAGGTCCGGACCGGGGACGAAGCGCATCAGCGCCTCCAGGTCCGCCTGCGGGTGGCGGATCAGGTGCCGGGCCGCCGCGATGACCTCGCCCAGGTTGTGCGGGGGCATGTTGGTCGCCATGCCGACCGCGATCCCGGACGCGCCGTTGACCAGCAGGTTCGGATAGGCGGCGGGCAGTGCGACCGGCTCCCGCTCCTGGCCGTCGTAGTTGGCGGTGAAGTCGACGGTGTCCTCGTCGATCGACTCCGTCATCAGCGACGTGGCGTCGGCCATCTTGCACTCGGTGTAGCGCATCGCGGCCGGCGGGTCGTCGTTGCCGAGCGAACCGAAGTTGCCGTGGCCGTCGACCAGCGGAAGCCGCATGGAGAACGGCTGGGCCATGCGGACGAGGGCGTCGTAGATCGACGCGTCGCCGTGCGGGTGGAGCTTGCCCATGACCTCGCCGACGACACGGGCGCACTTGACGTAGCCGCGGTCGGGGCGCAGACCCATCTCGTTCATCTGGTACACGATGCGGCGGTGCACCGGCTTCATGCCGTCGCGGGCGTCGGGCAGGGCACGGGAGTAGATCACCGAGTACGCGTACTCGAGGAAGGAGCCCTGCATTTCGTCGACGACGTCGATGTCGAGGATCTTCTCCTCGAAATCCTCCGGCGGCGGGGTCTTCGTGCTGCGGCGGGCCATCGCTGCGCGGCTCCTTAACCAAGAATGGGGGGTGCTGGGGGTCTGACGCGGACCATTGTGGCCCGAGGCACCGACAACCCGGACTCCGACCCCAGGGGGTGACCCGGGAACTTATCCGGTCGCCGTCGCGCTTGCATACAGTGGCAGGTCTGACGGAAATCTCTGCATCGCGTATCGAAGGGACCACATGCCCATGGGTCACACGGCCACAGCCCAGGCCGGCTCCGGCGGCCTGACAGCGACCGAGCACCGGCTGGCCAACGGCCTGCGCGTGGTGCTGTCCGAGGACCACCTGACCCCGGTCGCCGCGGTCTGCCTCTGGTACGACGTCGGCTCCCGCCACGAAGTCAAGGGGCGTACCGGCCTGGCTCACCTCTTCGAGCACCTGATGTTCCAGGGCTCGGCGAACGTGTCGGGCAACGGCCACTTCGAGCTGGTCCAGGGCGCCGGCGGCTCCCTCAACGGCACCACCAGCTTCGAGCGCACCAACTACTTCGAGACGATGCCGACCCACCAGCTGGAGCTCGCGCTGTGGCTGGAGGCGGACCGGATGGGCTCGCTGCTGGCCGCCCTGGACGAGGAGTCCATGGAGAACCAGCGCGACGTCGTCAAGAACGAGCGCCGCCAGCGGTACGACAACGTCCCGTACGGCACCGCCTTCGAGAGGCTGACCGCGCTGGCCTACCCCGCCGGCCACCCGTACCACCACACCCCGATCGGCTCGATGGCCGATCTGGACGCCGCCTCCCTCGAGGACGCGCGCGCCTTCTTCCGCACGTACTACGCGCCCAACAACGCGGTCCTGTCGATCGTCGGCGACATCGACCCGGAGCGCACGCTCGCCTGGGTCGAGAAGTACTTCGGGACCATCCCCTCGCACGACGGCAAGCAGCCGCCCCGGGACGGCACCCTGCCCGAGGTCATCGGCCGCGAGCTGCGCGAGGAGATCGTCGAGGAGGTCCCGGCGCGTGCGCTGATGGCCGCCTACCGGCTCCCGCACGACGGCACCCGCGAGTGCGACGCCGCCGACGTGGCGCTGACCGTGCTGGGCGGCGGCGAGTCCTCGCGGCTCCACAACCGTCTGGTGCGCCGCGACCAGAGCGCCGTCGCGGCCGGGTTCGGCATGCTGCGCCTGGCCGGAGCGCCCTCGCTGGGCTGGCTGGACGTCAAGACCTCCGGCGGGGTCGAGGTCCCGGACATCGAGGCGGCCGTGGACGAGGAGCTCGCGCGGTTCGCCGCCGAGGGCCCGACCGCCGAGGAGATGGAGCGCGCCCAGGCGCAGCTCGAGCGCGAGTGGCTGGACCGGCTGAGCACGGTCGCGGGCCGGGCCGACGAACTGTGCCGGTTCGCTGTGCTCTTCGGCGACCCGCAGCTGGCCCTGACCGCCGTCCAGCGGGTCCTGGACATCACCGCCGAGGAGGTGCAGGCGGTGGCAGCGGCCCGACTGCGCCCTGACAACCGCGCGGTGCTGGTCTACGAGCCGCTGGCCGGCTCCGACGAGTCCGCCGGGAACGACGACGAGAACGAGGGGGCGGAGCAGTGAGCGACACCGCAGCCGTCACGATGACCTTCCACCCGCGCCCGCAGGCCGGCGAGCCGCAGCCGTGGGCCTTCCCGGCCCCCGACCGCTCGGTGCTCCCCAACGGCCTGACGCTGCTGCGCTGCCACCGCCCGGGCCAGCAGGTGATCGCGGTCGAGGTCAACCTCGCCGCCCCGCTGGACGCCGAGCCCGAGGGCCTCGACGGCGTGGCGACCATCATGGCGCGCGCCCTGTCCGAGGGCACCGACAAGCACTCCGCCGAGGAGTTCGCCGCCGAGCTGGAGCGCTGCGGCGCCACCCTCGACGCGCACGCCGACCACCCGGGCCTGAGGGTCTCCCTGGAGGTCCCGGCCTCCCGGCTGCCCAAGGCGCTCGGCCTGCTCGCCGACGCCCTGCGCGCACCGGCCTTCGCCGACGCCGAGGTCGGCCGGCTGGTGCGCAACCGGCTCGACGAGATCCCCCACGAGCTGGCCAACCCCCAGCGCCGCGCCGCCAAGCAGCTCTCCAAGGAGCTCTTCCCGGCGAGCCTGCGGATGTCCCGCCCGCGCCAGGGCACCGAGGAGACGGTCGCCCGGATCGACGCCGCGGCCGTCCGCGCCTTCTACGAGGCCCACGTACGCCCCGCCACCGCCACCGCCGTGGTCGTCGGGGACCTGACCGGCCTCGACCTGGACGCGGTCCTCGCCGACACCCTGGGCGCCTGGACCGGTGACACCGCCGAGGCCCTCCCGGTGCCGCCGGTGACCGCCGACGACACCGGCCGCGTCGTCATCGTGGACCGGCCCGGTGCGGTCCAGACGCAGCTGCTGATCGGCCGGATCGGGCCGGACCGGCACGACGCGGCGTGGGCGGCCCAGGTGCTCGGCACGTACTGCCTGGGCGGCACCCTGACGTCCCGGCTGGACAAGGTGCTGCGCGAGGAGAAGGGCTACACCTACGGCGTGCGCGCCTTCGGTCAGGTGCTGCGCTCCACGGCCGACGGCAAGGGCGCCTCGATGCTGGCCATCAGCGGCTCGGTGGACACCCCGAACACCGCCCCGGCGCTCGAGGACCTGTGGAAGGTGCTGCGCACCCTCGCGGAGGGCGGCCTGACCGACGCCGAACGGGACGTGGCCGTGCAGAACCTGGTGGGCGTGGCCCCGCTCAAGTTCGAGACGGCCGCCTCGGTCGCGGGCACCCTGGCCGACCAGGTCGAGCAGGAGCTGCCGGACGACTACCAGGCGCAGTTGTACGCGCGGCTCGCGGAAACCGGCACCGTGGAGGCGACTTCGGCGGTCGTGAACGCCTTCCCCGCGGACCGGCTGGTGACGGTCCTGGTGGGCGACGCGGCGCAGATCGAGGAGCCGGTGCGGGCCCTGGGAATCGGCCCCGTGAGCGTCGTCACCAACTGACCTCCACGGGCGGCACGGCGCTGCACGAGCGGTGCCGGGCGGCCCGGCAAGGGGCTTCCGGCGGACATGTCTGCCGGAAGCCCCTTTGTCCGTTTAGTGGAGAGGTAGCTTTTATGCGGTGTGGCGTACGCAACAAAAAGGCGTCTCTGTTTGGCGATTGACGGATGATCCGCCTAGCGTCACCTGTGCTGTCCGTCAGTTGTACGCGCCGCACCCGCGGCACCGGGCAGCGATCGCCGAGTCCCCGTCAGGCGCAAGCCTGGGGAGCCGGGGACCCACATCAGTCCCTGGGGTGAATCGGACCGCCTCGCAAGAGGAGGCCCGTAGGAGACCTTCCTGCTCCGAACCCGTCAGCTAACCCGGTAGGCGAGAGGGAAGGAAAGGATCAGCCCCTTCATGGCGTTTGGCAGTCGTGCCGCCGGCAAGCACCGCGGTTCCAGCCGTTTGAGCCGCAAGACCGCCGGCTACGCCGGTATAGCCGCCCTCGCCACCACTGGTGTCGTCGGCTCCCTCGCCGCCCCGGCCTTCGCCGCGGACAGCAGCGACAACCACTCCTCCTCGGACAACGCGCTCGGCGCGGTCGTCGTCGCCGAGGACCTCGCGGGTGACATCGAGGACCAGGCCGCCTCCCAGCAGCGTGCCGCCGAGCACGCCGCCGCCAAGGCGCAGGCCGAGGCCGACGCCAGGCAGCGGGCCGCCGAGTCCAAGCGCCTCGCCGAGGTCAAGGCGAAGGCCGAGCGCGAGGCCGCCGAGCGTGCCGCGCGCGAGGAGGAGCGCAAGCGCCTCAACACCTTCGTCTCCCCGCTCGACAGCTCGTACGTCAGCACGCAGTACAAGGCGGGCGGCGGCATGTGGTCCTCCGGCAGCCACACGGGCATCGACTTCCACGCCGCCTCCGGCACCACCGTCCGCGCGGTCGGCGCCGGTGTCGTCGTCGAGGCCGGCTGGGGCGGCGCGTACGGCAACAACGTCGTGATCAAGCACAACGACGGTACGTACACCCAGTACGGGCACATGGCCTCGCTGAGCGTCTCCGTCGGCCAGCAGGTCACCCCCGGCCAGAAGATCGGCCTGTCGGGCTCCACGGGCAACTCCAGCGGCCCGCACCTGCACTTCGAGGCCCGCACCGGTGCCGACTACGGCTCGGACATCGACCCGGTCTCCTATCTGCGCTCGCACGGCGTCAGCCTCTGACCCGCATCGCACCGCAGCACCGAAGGCCCCGGCTCCCCGAGCCGGGGCCTTCGTGCTGCTCCGGCGAATTCGGCATCCCTCATTTCCGGCCGCTCTCGGAAATCATCGTGTGTTGCAATAGAGTCGCGGTACGCGCACAAGTGTCATGAGTGTTCTGCTCGTGTCGTCGGCGTGGCAGTCGAAAAGCGGAAAAGGTGGAGGTCCGGTCTTGCGTATTCCCGCGCACGCGGTGTGCACAGCGATCCGCGACGACATCGTCTCCGGGGTGTTCGAGCCGGGCGGCAGGCTGACCGAGGAACTGCTGGCCCGCCGGTACGGGGTCTCGCGGGTCCCGGTGCGCGAGGCGCTGCGGACCCTGGAGTCCGAGGGGTTCGTGACCACGCGCCGGCACGCGGGCGCCTGCGTGGCCGAGCCGACCGAGCAGGAGGCGGCGGACCTCCTCGAGCTGCGGACGCTGCTGGAGCCGCTGGCGGCGGCCCGCGCGGCCCGGCGGCGCACCGAGTCTCACCTCAAGGTGCTGCGCGGCCTGGTCAGACTGGGCCAGGAGCGGGCCAGGCGGGGCCAGAGCGAGGACCTGCGCTCCCTGGGCGGCTGGTTCCACGAGACCCTCGCGCAGGCGTCCAGGAGCCCCGGTCTGATCGCGCTGCTGACGCAGACGCGGCGGAAGCTGGCGTGGATGTACGTGGTGGAGGCGCCGGCCCGGCCGGTGGACTCCTGGGCGGAGCACGGGGCGGTGGTGGACGCGGTGGCGCGGGGGGACGCGGAGCGCGCGCGGACGCTGACGGCCCTCCACGCCGAACGGGCGGCGGGCGCGCACCGGCCGCGCGCGGGGGCGGCCGTGAGCACTTCGCAACGCGCCGTAAACATGTCCGGCGGCCGCTATTAACTGGGGCCGGATACAAAGAGGGAATATGTGCGCGGCCCATATGCCTACGGACGACATGTGTGCGGGCGATATGCGCACGGGCGCCTCTCCCTGAATTCGGGCGGCGTGAATGCGGTGCCGGCGCGCCAGGGGAGGCGGATCGCTTGAATTCCGCCGCGCGAACGCGGAAGCCGCGGCCCCCGGGTGGCGGGGCCGCGGCTTTCGCGCGGAGGACCGTGCGGGCCGGTGGGCCCGCCGCGGTCGCACGGGGGACGACGCGAGGGTCGAACCCGAAGGGTCAGACGGTCTCGGGGAGCTCTTCGAGACCCTCGGCGACCAGCTTCGCGAGACGGTCGAGCGCCGCGTCGGCGCCCTCGGCGTCGGAGGCGAGGACGATCTCCTCGCCACCCTGGGCGCCGAGGCCCAGGACCGCCAGCATGGAGGCGGCGTTGACGGGGTCGCCACCGGCCTTGGCGATGGTCACCGGGACGCCGGAAGCGGTCGTCGCACGGACGAAGATCGAGGCGGGACGAGCGTGCAGGCCCTCGGCCCAGCCGACGTTGACGCGGCGCTCTGCCATGGTGATGCCCTTCAGGTTCTTACGGTTGTCTAGACCAGTCTCTCACGACGTCCGGAATGCTCCGACCGACCTCCGGCCCGGTCCTCCGCCGTCGGACCTTCCCCAGCTTGCATCGTTCCGCCCCCGTCCGCCGGATGCGCCGCGCGCACGCTGCCAGGCGGTTCCCGGCCGTAAGCTGGCCCCCATGACCACCGAGTCGGACCCCTCGTACCCGGCCCACTGGGAGGCGGACGTCGTCCTGCGCGACGGCGGCACCGCCCGGATCCGGCCGATCAGCCCGGACGACGCGGGCCGGCTGGTCAGCTTCTACGAGCAGGTGTCCGACGAGTCGAAGTACTACCGCTTCTTCGCCCCCTATCCCCGGCTCTCCGACCGCGACGTGCACCGGTTCACACACCACGACTACGTCGACCGGGTCGGCCTGGCGGCGACCATCGGCGGGGAGTTCATCGCCACCGTCCGCTACGACCGCATCGGCGCCGAGGGCAGGCCCGCCACCGGCCCCGCCGACGAGGCCGAGGTCGCCTTCCTGGTCCAGGACGCCCACCAGGGCCGCGGAGTGGCCTCGGCGCTCCTCGAACACATCGGCGCGGTGGCCCGGGAGCGGGGCATCCGCCGGTTCGCCGCCGAGGTGCTGCCCGCCAACAACAAGATGATCAAGGTGTTCACGGACGCCGGCTACCAACAGAAGCGCAGCTTCGAGGACGGCTCCGTCCGCCTCACCCTCGACCTCGAACCCACCGCCGAATCCCTCGCCGTGCAGCGCGCCCGCGAACAGCGCGCGGAGGCCCGCTCGGTGCAGCGGCTGCTCGCCCCCGGCTCGGTCGCGGTGATCGGAGTCAGCCGCTCCGGAGCGGGCATCGGCGCCGCTGCCCTGCGCACCCTGCGCGACAGCGGCTTCCACGGCCACCTGTACGCGGTCAACGAGGCGGTCACGCGCGATCTGCTGGACGGCGTACGGGCCTACCCCACCGTCGACGCCATCGGCGCCCCCGTCGACCTCGCGGTGGTCGCCGTCCCCGCGGACCGGGTCCCCGAGGCCGTGGCGGCCTGCGGCGAGCACGGCGTCCAGGGACTCGTGGTGCTGTCCGCCGGATACGGGGAGAGCGGCCCGGCCGGACTCGCCCGCCAGCGCGAACTCGTCAGGCAGGTGCGCTCGTACGGGATGCGCCTGATCGGGCCGAACGCCTTCGGGGTGATCAACACCGCGCCGGAAGTGGAACTCAACGCCTCACTGACGCCCGCGCCGATGCCGATGCGCGGCCGGATCGGCCTGTTCACGCAGTCCGGGGCGATCGGCATCGCCCTGCTCTCCGCCCTGCTGCGCCGCGGCGAGGGACTGTCCTCCTTCGTCTCCGCCGGGAACCGCGCCGACGTCTCGGGCAATGACATCCTCCAGTACTGGTACGACGACGAGGCGACCGACGTCGCCCTTCTCTACCTGGAAACCCTCGGCAACCCGCGCAAGTTCACCCGCCTCGCCCGCCGGACGGCCGCCGTCAAGCCGGTGGTCGTCGCCAAGGGCGGCCGCCACACCCCGGCCGGACACGTGGTCCCCGGCACCCGGCTGCCGGAGGAGACCGTCTCCGCCCTGCTGCGGCAGGCGGGCGTCATCCGGGTCGACACGGTGACGGAGCTGGTGGACGTCGGACTGCTGCTGGCGTCGCAGCCGCTGCCCGCCGGACCGCGCGTCGCGGTCCTCGGGAACTCCGAGTCCCTGGGGTTCCTCACCTACGACGCCTGCCTGACCCAGGGCCTGCGGCCGCTGCCGCCGCTCGACCTGACCACCGCCGCCTCGCCCGAGGACTTCCGCACGGCGCTGGCCGAGGCCCTCGCCTCCGACGCCAACGACGCGGTCGTGGTCACCGCGATCCCCTGGGTGAACGAGCAGGCGCCGGCGCGGGACCTGGCCGACGCGCTGCGCTCCGCCGTGGCCGCGCGGCCCGGCAAGCCGGTGGCGGTCGTCCACGTGGAGCTCGCCGACCTGGCCGGCGCCCTGTCCGCACCGTCGGGCCCCGGCGGCAGGATCCCGAGCTACCCCGCCGCCGAGCGGGCCGTGAAGGCGCTCGCCGAGGCCGTCCGGTACGGGCAGTGGCGGCGGGCCAACGCAGAGGCCGGGCACGTGCCCGAGTTCGAGGACATCGACGAGGCCGGGGCCGCCGCCCAGCTCGCCGGTCTGCTGGCGGACGTCGACGGCGGAGCCGTGCACACCCTGGCCGAATGGGACGCCCGCGAGCTGCTCGCCCGCTACGGGATCCGAGTCCTGCCCGCCCTGCCCGCGCCCAGCCCCGACGCGGCGGTCCGCGCCGCCGGGATCCTCGGCTACCCCGTCGCCCTCAAGACCACCGCCCCGCACCTGCGCCACCGGGCGGACCTGGGCGGCGTACGGCTCGACCTCAGGAACGAGGCCGAGCTGCGGCGCACCTACGACGACCTCACCGCGCTGCTCGGCAAGCCCGCCGAGCTCCAGCCGGTGGTCCAGTCGATGGTGCCGCGCGGGGTCGACACCGTCGTCCGCTCCGTCATCGACCCGGCCGCCGGCGCCGTCCTCTCCTTCGGCCTTGCCGGCGTCCCCTCCGAGCTGCTCGGGGACACCGCCCACCGCCTGGTGCCGGCCACCGACCGGGACACCGCCGGGCTGATCCGGTCCATCCGGGCCGCACCGCTCCTCTTCGGCTGGCGCGGCAGCGACCCCGTCGACACCCCGGCCCTGGAGGAGCTGCTCCTGCGGGTGTCCCGGCTCGTCGACGACCACCCCGAGGTGATCGGGGTCTCCCTGGAGCCCGTGGTCGTCGCCACCGAGGGGCTCTCCGTGCTCAGCGCCACCGTCCGCGTCGCGCACCCTCCCGCCCGCGGTGATCTCGGCCCGCGGACCCTCCCCAGTTACTGAGCGGTCCGGCGCGGCCGGGACGGCCCGCACGGGCCTTAGGATGGACCTCATGGCGAAATCCGGTACGACGACCCAGGGGCTGCGCACGGCGATCGAGCGCAGCGGCTACTACCCGGCCCTCGTGGCCGAGGCCGTGGAGGCCGCGGTGGGCGGCGAGCCGATCTCGTCGTACCTGGTCCACCAGGAGACGACCTTCGACTCCAACGAGGTCCGCCGCCACGTCACGGTGCTGGTCCTGACCGGCAACCGGTTCATCGTCAGCCACACCGACGAGCAGGCCGCCGACGCCGGGTCCCCCTCGCCGTACGCGACCACCTCCACCGAGTCGGTCAAGCTTTCCAGCATCTCCTCCGTGGTGCTCAGCCGCGTCGTCGCCAACCCGGAGTCCTACACCCCGGGCACCCTGCCGCGCGAGGTCGTCCTGACCATCGGATGGGGTGCGGTCTCCCGGATCGACCTGGAGCCGGCCGCCTGCGGCGACCCGAACTGCGACTCCGACCACGGCTACACCGGCAACTCCACCGCGGACGACCTCAGCCTGCGGGTCAGCGAGGCGGGCGACGGGCCGGAGGCCGTCCGCCAGACCCTGGTCTTCGCGCAGGCCCTCTCCGAGGCCACCGCGGCCACGTCCTCCCCCTCCGCCCGCTGATGGCCCACCCCGCGGCGCAGAACTGGCAGGACGAGCCGGAGCTGCTGGACCTCGCGGGCGCGCCCGTCCCCGAGTACGGCACGGGCTCGCTCGCCGACCTGCTGCCCACGCTCGTGGCCGGGCAGGGCGTCCCCGGTTTCACCGCCTCGATCGCGGAGCTGTCCCCGGCCGACCGCAACTGCGTGTTCCTGGTCGACGGCATGGGCTGGGAGCAGATCAAGTCCCACCCGGACGAAGCCCCGTACCTGACCTCCCTGCTCGGCACCTCGCGCGGCGGCACCGGCCGACCGGTCACCTCGGGCTTCCCGGCGACCACCGCCACCTCCCTCGCCTCGGTCGGCACCGGCCTGCCGCCCGCTCGGCACGGCCTGCCGGGCTACGCCGTGCGCAACCCGGCCACCGGCGAGCTGATGAACCAGCTCCGCTGGCACCCGTGGACGGCGCCGAAGCCCTGGCAGCCCTACCCGACGGTCTTCCAGCGGGCGGAAGCGGCGGGAGTGGCCACCGCGCAGGTCTCCTCGCCCGCCTTCCAGACCACCCCCCTGACCAAGATCGCGCTGAGCGGCGGCACCTTCCTCGGCCGGATGACCGGCGAGGATCGGATGGACCTCGCGGCGGAACGCCTCGCGGCCGGGGACCGCTCGCTCGTGTACACGTACTACAGCGAACTCGACGGGGCCGGCCACCGGCACGGGGTGGACTCCGACGCTTGGCGCGGCCAGCTCATGTGCGTCGACCGGCTGGTGCAGCGGCTCGCCGAGCAACTGCCGCCGAGGACCGCGCTGTACGTGACGGCCGACCACGGCATGGTGGACATCCCCTTCGACGAGGAGTCGCGGATCGACTTCGACGACGACTGGGAGCTGGGCGCGGGCGTGGCCCTGCTCGGCGGCGAGGGCCGGGCCCGGCACGTGTACGCGGTACCGGGCGCCGAGGCCGACGTGCTGACGGTGTGGCGCGAGGTGCTCGGCGACCGGTTCTGGGTCGCGAGCCGCGAAGAGGCCCTGGAACTGGGCTGGTTCGGGACGCCGGGGGAGTGCGACGAGCGGGTGCTGGGCCGGATCGGCGACGTGATCGCCGCCGCCCAGGCCGATGCCGCCATCACCGCGTCGCGGTCCGAGCCCAACGAATCCGCGCTGGTCGGCATGCACGGCTCGATGACCGCGGCCGAGCAGCTCGTCCCGCTGCTCGAGATCCGCACCTGACCGCCGCCCGCTCCCCCCGTTCCCGCCTCCCCCGTTCCCGCCCCGCTCGCCCCCGCCCCTGCCGGCCGCGCTTGCGCCCGGCCCCTGTCGGCCACGACCCGAAAGGCCCCGTACCTCCCATGCCCGAGCTGGTGTTCTTCTCCGGAACGATGGACTGCGGAAAGAGCACCCTGGCGCTCCAGATCGCCCACAACCGTGACGCGCGCGGACTCCAGGGCGTGATCTTCACCCGTGACGACCGGGCGGGCGAGGGCAAGCTGTCCTCGCGCCTCGGGCTGGTGACGGAGGCGGTCGAGGCGCCGGAGGGGATGGACCTGTACGCCTACCTCGTCGCCCAGTTGTCGAAGGGCGGCAGGGCGGACTACGTGATCGTGGACGAGGCGCAGTTCCTCGCCCCGGAGCAGATCGACCAACTGGCCCGAATCGTGGACGACCTCGACATGGACGTCTTCGCCTTCGGCATCACGACCGACTTCCGCACGAAGCTCTTCCCCGGCTCGCAGCGGATGATCGAGCTGGCCGACCGGCTGGAGCAGCTCCAGGTCGAGGCGCTGTGCTGGTGCGGGGCGCGGGCCACGCACAACGCCCGCACGGTGGGCGGGGAGATGGTCGTCGAGGGTGCGCAGGTCGTCGTCGGCGACGTGAACCGGCCGGCGGAGGAGATCGGCTACGAGGTCCTGTGCCGCCGCCACCACCGCAAGCGGATGACCTCGGCCTCGGCCCGCGCGGGGGCGCTCTCCCCGGACGTGCTCCCCGTCAACCACGGCTGACCCGGCCCGGGCCCTGCCTGCCCTGCCCCGCCCTGCCCCGCCCTGCCCCGCCCTGCCCCGCTGAGACTACCCACGCTGGTGATGGCCCCGCCGGGTGGTGCGGGTGAGACTGATCGGACTTCAGACGCGCCGGGTGTGCGGCAGCCGCATGCCGGTGCCGTGCCCGGCCGAGGGCTCCCGTAGCCGGGTCGCCTGTCAAGACGATCGGGAAGAAGGGCGGGGATGCCATGCGGCACCTCGAAGTGGCGTTGCTGGGGGCCGGGCTGATCGCGCGGTTCCATCTGGACGCCTGGGTCACCGTCGGGGCGTCCGTGCGGGTCTACTCCACCGACGGGCGGGCCGAGGAACTGGCGCGGGAGTTCGGCGCCAAGGCCGTCGGCTCGCTGGAGGAGGCGCTGGACGGCGTGGACGTCGTCGACATCTGCACCCCGACCGCCACGCACCACGAGATGGCCCTGGCCGCGATCGCCGCGGGGGCCGGCGTCGTGTGCGAGAAGCCGCTGGCCGCCACCACCGAAGAGGCCGAGGAGATCGTCGCGGCGGCGGAGCGGGCCGGTGTGCGGCTCTACCCGACCCATAATGTGCGGTTCGCCCCGGCTTACGGCCGGCTGGGCGAGCTGGTCGCGGCGGGTGGCGTCGGCGCGGGGAGCGTCGCCCGGTTCACCGTGGCCGGCTACCACCCGCGGCCCTGGAGCGGACAGGCCTCCGCGCGGTCGGGCGGGATCGTGACCGACCAGATGCTGCACGGCGTCGACCTCGCCCAGTGGGTCTTCGGCGATGTCGTCCGGGTGCACGCCCACTACCAGGGGCAGATCGCCGCACCGGCACCCACCGGGGCGGTTGCCGTGGGAACCGCGGTCCTCACCCACGCCAGTGGCGCCATCAGCCACGTCGTCAGCCGCTGGATGGCCTCGCCGGTGCCCCCCTACCGCCTCACCTGCCATGTCTCGGGGACGGGCGGAACGGTGGTGTACGACTCGCAGTGGCCCCAGGAGATCCAGGGGTTCGGCGGTTCGGCGGGGGACCTCGCGCACTTCGGGGAAACACCGTTCGTCTCCATGATCCGCGAGTTCGCCCAGGGGTTCACCGGCGGGCCCGAACCGCGTCTGGGAGCCCGGGACGGGCTGGCCGCCATCCGCATCACCCGAGCCGCGGCGGAGTCCGCCTGGACAGGACGTGCCGTGGAACTGACCGCCGAGGGGGCCGCCGCATGAAGGTCGCCGTGTTGTCCTTCGCCCACGAGCGCGCCGCGACGTACGCCCGGCTGCTGCGCGACCTGCCCGGCGTCGACCTGGTCATCGCGGACCCGGACGGCGCGCCGGACGATCCGGCCCGGGGCCGGGCCGTGGCCGCGGAACTGGGCGCCGTGTACGCCGGCGGCTGGGACGAGGTGTTCGCGCTGCGGCCCGGAGCCGTGGTGGTCGCCGGTGAGGTCGAGCGCCGCCGGGAGCTGGTCGAGCGGGCGGCCGGAGCCGGCGCGCACGTCCTGGTCGAGCAGCCGATGGCGGCCGGGGAGGAGGATGCCCGGGCCATGGTGCGGGCGTGCGAGAAGGCCGGAGTGCGGCTGACCGTGGCGTCACCGGCCCGCTTCAGCCCGGCGTTCACCGCCGTGCGCGAGGGGATCGCGGGCGGCGCGGCCATCGGGACGCTGACCACCCTGCACGGGTCGTACAACGCCCCCGCGACCGGGGGAGCGCTGGACGCCCACGCCCCCGTCCTGCTCGACATGGTGGACGCGGTGCTGGGCGGGGAACCGGCACTCCAGGTGTACGCGCAGACCAACAGCGTCCTGAGCGGGAAGCCGGACGTCGAGAGCGCGGCGGTCGTCTCCGTGCGGTACGCGAACGGGGCGGTCGCCTCCCTCGACTGCAGTTGGAGCCCGTCGGCGGACCGGGCCGCCCGCGGCGGACCGGCCATGACCTTCATCGGGGAGCAGGCGAGCGTGGAGTTCGACGCCGCGCCGCGGCTGCTCGGCGGGTTCGACACGGCCACGGGTACCGAGCGCCGGGAGCCGGGCGGAACCGACCTGTACGCGGCCATGCTCGGCGCGTTCATCACCGCCGCCGGGCAGGGGGAGCAGGCCGGCCCGGACGGCGCGGCCGGCCTGCGGACCCTGCGCGTCATCGAGGCGGCCCGCACATCGGCGCGCACGGGCCGCCCCGTCGACCTCGCGGCCTCCTGACCCACCCGGCCCCGCCGGAGCCGTCGCCGCTTTCCGGAAAGCGGCGACGGCTTTCGAATTCCCGGCGGAATGCACTCGGCGCATGCCGGAGTTCCGCTACACGCCTGCTCGAAGTGCGCCTTCCGGCCCCCCCGGCCCTACCAGGCTGGGGGATGCCCTGCCGCAATGGCCGGATCTAGTGTGGCCCCAGAGGATCAAAGACAGCCCCGTCGTGATGAATTACCGAACCGGTGAATCGAATACATCGAGGAAATCGGCGGACCGCCCCGGGGCGCGTGGACCTCCAAATTCTGCTCCGATCGGTAAGGGGACTCCGGGATGTCGCACCTCCTGCACATAGACTCGAGCATCGGCACGGAATCCGTGTCGAGGCGGCTGTCGGCCTACTTCGCCGAGGAATGGCGCAGCAGCCACCCCGGCAGCGGCTCCTCCTACCGCGACCTCGCGGCGCAGCCGATCCCGCACATCACGCACCCCGTGCACCAGTCCCTCGTCTACCCGGACGGCGACCACGGGCAGAGCGAGCAGGAGCGGGACCTCACCGCGGCGATCACGAACGAGCTGTACGAGGCGTCGACGATCGTCGTCGGCGTCCCGATGCACAACTTCTCGATCCCCTCGACGTTCAAGGCGTGGCTGGACCGCATCGTCCACCCGGCCCACATGTCGATGCCCGGCAAGACCAGCCCGCTGAGCGGGAAGTCGGTCGTGGTCATCCAGGCCCGCGGCGGCTCGTACGCGCCCGGCACCCCCCGCGAGGACTTCGACTTCCAGGAGCCCTACCTGCGTGCGGTGCTGGAGGCCGTCGGCCTCGGGGACGACCTGACGTTCGTGAGCGCCGAGCTGACGATGGCCGCGTCCGTTCCGCAGATGGAACAGCTCCGGCCGCTGGCCGAGGCCTCGCTGGCGAACGCGTACGAAACCCTCAAGAAGCTCGCCGCGTAAACCGGCGCGGTCCCATCGGGGCTACAGACATCATCTCGAGTGAGAAGGATTCCATGAGCGACGCAATTTCCTTCGAGGACCACTGGGCGCGAACCCACCAGTTCGATCCTCCTGCGATATTCGACTCGCTGCGTGAAGAGCGCCCGCTCGCGAAAATGGTGTACCCCGACGAGCACGTCGGCTGGCTCACCACCAGTCACGAACTGGCACGCAAGGTCCTCAGCGACCCGCGGTTCAGCCATTCCATGGAAACCTGTCACTTCCCGACGACCCACTGGGGTGAGCTGACGCCGAACTCCCCGGACATCCCGGGGATGTTCATCTACATGGACCCGCCCCAGCAGACCCGCTACCGGCGGCTGCTGACGGGCGAGTTCACCGGCCGCCGTGCGGCGCAGATGACCTCGCGCGTCGAGGTGATGGCCGACGAGCAGATCAAGGTCATGCGCGAGCGCGGCGGGACCGCGGACCTGGTGGAGGACTTCGCCGAACCGCTGGCCCTGCGGGTGGTGTGCGAGGTGGTCGGCCTGCCCTACGGCGAACGCGACCGGTTCGCGCACGCACCGAAGATCATGCACGACCCGGAGTCGAAGATGGAGGAGGTCGGCCCCGCCTACGAGCAGGCGCTGGGCTACTTCTTCGAGCTCATCGCGAGGAAGCGCGAGCAGCCCGAGGACGACATCCTCAGCCGCCTCGTCGCCGGCGGCTCGCTGACCGACGAAGAAGTGTGCAACATGGTCGCCCTGCTGCTCTTCGCGGGCTACGGCACCACCGGCCCGGCCCTGGCCGTGAGCGCGTTCGCCCTGCTGCACCACGAGGACCAGATGGCGGCGCTGCGCGCGGACCCGGCCAAGCTGGACGGCGCGGTCGAGGAACTCCTGCGCTACATCACCATCAACCAGTACGAGATCTTCCGCACCGCGGTGGAAGACGTCGAGCTGAACGGCGAGACCGTCAAGAAGGGCGACACCGTCACGGTGTCGCTGCCCGCGGCCAACCGCGACCCGGCCAAGTTCGGCTGCCCCGCGCAGCTGGACATCGACCGGGACACCTCGGGCCACATGTCCTTCGGGTACGGCGTCCACCAGTGCCTGGGCCAGAACCTGGCGCGCGTCACCCTGCGGGTCGGCCTGTCCGCCCTGCTCCGGGAGTTCCCCGACCTCCGCCTGGCCGTCGCCTTCGACGACGTCCCGCTGAGCACCAAGGGCTCCGTGTTCGGGCTCAAGAGCCTGCCCGTCTCCTGGTAATCCTTCCTCTTTCCCCCGAAAGGAACTGCGGCACAGTGCGCACCGACCTGATCAAGCCACTTCCTGTCGCAGTCATGGAGCACGCGACCCGCTTCCCCGGAAAGGTCGCCTTCGCAGACGACCGGCGGGTGGTCACCTACGGTGATCTCGAGGCGCGCACGCGCCGGCTCGCCGGTCATCTGGCGGTCCTCGGCGTCGAGCGCGGCGACCGGGTGGCCCTCTGCCTGGGCAACACCGTCTCCACCGTCGAGAGCTACCTCGCGATCGTGCGCGCCGCCGGCATCGGCGTTCCGCTGAACCCCGCCTCCTCGCTGGCCGAGCTGGAGTACCTGCTGGCCGACAGCGGCGCCACGGTGGTCATCACCGACGCCGTGCAGGCGGCGCGGCTCCGGGGCTCGGCGGCCGTGGCGCCCGGTGTCACGCTCGTGGTGACGGGCGAAGTCCCGGCGGGATGGGGCGCGCACGCGTACGACGCACTCGCGGTCAGCGAGCCGGCCCAGGCGGCCAGGGACGACCTCGGCCTCGACGAGGTCGCCTGGATGTTCTACACCTCCGGTACGACCGGCCGGCCCAAGGGCGTGCTGTCCACACAGCGCAACTGCCTCTGGTCCGTCGCCTCCTGCTACGTGCCCGTACCCGGTCTGACGGACCAGGACCGGGTGCTGTGGCCCCTCCCGCTCTTCCACAGCCTCTCGCACATCGCGTGCGTGCTGTCCGTCACCGTGGTCGGCGCCACCGCCCGGCTCATGGACGGCAGTTCCGCGCAGGACGTGATCCGGGTGCTGGCCGAGGACGGTTCCACCTTCCTGGCCGGCGTGCCCACCACCTACCACCACCTGGTGACGGCCGCCCGCCGGCACGGATTCACCGCCCCCGCCCTGCGCATCGGCCTGGTCGGCGGAGCGGTCACCGGCTCCCGGCTGCGCCGGGACTTCGAGGAGGTCTTCGGGGTCCCGCTGGTCGACGCCTACGGCAGCACCGAGACCTGCGGCGCCATCACGATCAACCCGCCGGACGGCGAGCGCGTCGACGGGTCCTGCGGCCTGCCCGTGCCGGGCGTCGGGGTCCGTATCGTCCACCCCACCACCGGTCTCGACGTACCCGCCGGCCAGGAGGGCGAGGTGTGGGTCAGCGGCCCGAACGTCATGGCCGGCTACCACAACAGCCCCGAGGCGACCGCCGCGGCGATGAGCGAGGGCTGGTACCGCACCGGAGACCTGGCCCGGCGCGACGACGCCGGCTACTTCACCATCCGCGGCCGGATCAAGGAACTCGTCATCCGCGGCGGGGAGAACATCCACCCCGAGGAGGTCGAGGCGGTGCTGCGCGGCGTCCCGGGCGTCGCCGACGCCGCGGTGGCCGGTGTACCGCACGGCACGCTCGGCGAGGTACCCGTCGCGTACGTGGTCCCCGGGCCCGCCGGCTTCGACGCGGCGGCGCTGATCGACCGGTGCCGGGAGCAGTTGTCCGCCTACAAGGTGCCGGAGGAGGTCCGGGAGGTCGCCGCCATCCCGCGGACGGCGTCCGGCAAGACCCAGCGGCGTCTGCTGGCCGAGCGGCCCAGCCGGCTGCGGTACGCGGCGAGCGGGCACCACGACGGGCTCCTGGGGCTGGACTGGATCCCGGCGGCAGCGGCGAAGGAGCCCGCCGCCCCGGCCGGCGACTGGGCGGTGGCGGGCCCGGCGGACACCGGCCTCGCGGCCGCGCTGCACGCCGCCGGGATCACCGGCGTTCGGCAGTACCCGGACCTGGGGGCGGCGGGGGCGGCCGTGGCCGCCGGTGACGCGGCCCCCGCAGTGATCCTCGTCGTCCAGCCGTCCGAGATCAGGGACGCGGTCGGCGCGGTGGACCCGATCGAGGCGTTGGCAGCCGGGCGTGCCCGGGCCGCGGCCCTCGCGGAGCAGTTGGCCGCCTGGGAGGCCCGTACGGAGCAGGCGGCCACCCGACTGGTGGTCCTCACCCGCGGTGCGGTCGCCGCCGGCGCGCAGGACGGTGCCCTGGACCTGGCCGGGGCCGCGCTCTGGGCCGTCGCCCGCTCCTTCCAGGAGGCCCGTCCGGCCGCGGTCACCCTTGTCGACCTGGAAGCCGCCGACGCCCTCGCCCCCGACGCCGACGGGAGCCGAGACCTGGGCTGGAACTGCCTGCCGGCCGCGATCGCGTCCGGCGAGCCGCAGATCGCGGTGCGCTCGGGCGCCCTGCTGGTGCCGCGGCTGCACCACCTGCCCGTCGTCCCGGCGCCGCAGGTGGCGTCCTGGCCGGGAGTCGCCGGCACCGTGCTGGTGACCGGAGCCGACACCGGGCGCGGTGCGGCCCTCACCCGCCGGCTGGTCTCCGTCCACGGGGCGCAGAACCTGCTGCTCGTCAGTGCCCCCGGCAGCGCCGGCACCGCTCCCTCCGGCGCCGAGCTGGGGCTCGCCGAGACCGCCGTCTTGCGGGTGACCGCTGACGGCGAGGACCCGCAGCCGCTGCGGACCGCCCTGGCCGGCCTGCCGAGCCCGGTGACCACGGTGGTCCACGCCGCCGACGACCCCGCACTGGCCCTCCTCCTCGACGGCATGACCGCGGGGGACGCGCCCGCCGCCTTCATCGTGGTGTCCGGCACCGCCGGGCTGCTGGGTGAACCGGGCCGCCCGGACGGGGCCGTCGCCCAGCTCCTCGCCGATGCGGTGGTGCGCAACCGCCGGCTGCGCGACCTGCCGGGCTCCTTCCTGGCCTGCGGCGCCTGGCCCGGCGCCGCTGCCGAGACCGCCCCGGACGACGACACCGGCCGGCTGCGCCACCTGCTCCCCTCCGCGTTCGACCTCGTCATGACCACGGACCGCTCCTCGCTGGTGGCCCTGGAGGGGGCGGCGCCGACCGCCGGCACCACCCCGGTCCCCGCCCTCCTCGACGCGCTGGTCGAGGACCCGGCACGACCGAACGGGGCCGACCCGGCCGTCACGGCGGCCCTGCGCGACCGGCTGGCCGGCCTGGACGAGCGCGCACAGCTGGCACTGCTCCAGGACCTGGTCCGTACGGAAGCGGCCGCCGTGCTGCAGCGGACGGCACCCGAACAGGTCCCCGTCGACCGCGCGTTCCGCGACCTGGGCTTCACCTCGATGGCCGTCGTCCGGCTGCGCGACCGGCTGGCCGCGAGCACCGGACTGCCGCTGGCGACCACGGTCGTCTTCGACCACCCCACTCCGGCGGCACTGGCCGCCTGCCTGCGGGCCGAGGTGCTCGGCCTGACCCGCGCGGTGACCGAGCCGGTCATGGCGGCCGACCCCGACGAACCGCTCGCGATCGTGGGCATGGCCTGCCGCCTGCCGGGCGGCGTGACGGGACCGGAGGACCTGTGGCGCCTGGTCTCGGAGGGCCGGGACGCCCTGTCCGACTTCCCCGACGACCGCGGCTGGGACCTGGAGGGCCTGTTCGACCCGGACCCGGACCGCACGGGCACCTCCTACACCGACCAGGGCGGCTTCCTGCACGACGCGGGGCTCTTCGACGCGGGGTTCTTCGGGATCTCGCCGCGTGAGGCGCTGGCCATGGACCCGCAGCAGCGGCTGCTGCTGGAGACCTCCTGGGAGGCCCTGGAGGCCGCCGGAATCAACCCGCCCGGTCTGAAGGGCACCGATGTCGGAGTGTTCTCCGGCCTGTTCGGCCAGGGCTACGGCACCGGCGCCGCGGCGGCGGCTCCGGAGCTGGAAGGTTTCACCACCACCGGCCTGGCGCCCAGCGTGGCCTCGGGCCGCGTCTCGTACGTGCTCGGCCTCGAAGGCCCGGCCGTCACCGTCGACACCGCGTGCTCCTCCTCGCTGGTCGCGATGCACCTGGCCGCGCAGGCCCTGCGGCAGGGCGAGTGCTCGATGGCGCTCGCGGGCGGCGTTTCCGTTATGGCGACGCCCGGCCACTTCGTGGAGTTCTCCCGCCAGCGGGCGCTGGCCGCCGACGGGCGCTGCAAGGCGTTCGCGGCGGCGGCCGACGGCACGGGCTGGGCCGAGGGCGTGGGTGTGGTCGTGTTGGAGCGGCTGTCGGTGGCGCGCGCACGCGGTCACCGGGTGCTGGCGGTGCTGCGCGGCAGCGCCGTCAACCAGGACGGCGCCTCCAACGGTCTGACCGCGCCGAGCGGTCCCTCGCAGCAGCGGGTGATCCGCCGGGCCCTCGCCCAAGCCGGCCTGGCGCCGGCGGAGGTGGACGTCGTGGAGGCCCACGGGACCGGTACGGCCCTGGGGGACCCGATCGAGGCGCAGGCGATCCTGGCGACGTACGGTCGGGACCGCGATGCGGAGCGGCCGCTGTGGCTCGGGTCGTTGAAGTCGAACATCGGTCACACCCAGGCGGCTGCCGGTGTCGCCGGTGTGATCAAGATGGTGCAGGCGCTGCGGCACGGCGTGCTGCCGGCGACCCTGCACGTGGACGCTCCCACCCCGCAGGTGGACTGGTCCGCGGGCGCGGTGGAACTGCTCACGGAGGCGCGGGAATGGCCGCGCGGCGACCGTCCGCGCCGAGCCGGTGTGTCGTCGTTCGGCGTCAGTGGGACGAACGCGCACCTGATCCTGGAGGAGGCGCCCGCCGAGGAGACGGGGACCGCATTCGAGGAGCAAACGTCCCCCACCGGTGCGCTGCCGCTGGTGGTGACGGCGGGAACCGCCGCCTCCCTGGCCGGTCAGGCCGATCGCCTCGGCGCGTACGTGGAGTCCGCGGCCGACGCGGTGTCCCTGGCGGACGTGGCCGGGGCCCTGGTGTCGGACCGCGCGGTCTTCGGTGAGCGTGCGGTGGTCGTGGCCGACGCGGGTGACCGCGAGGCGGCACTGACCGCGCTCCGGGCGCTGGCCCGGGGCGAGAGCGCGCCGGGCGTGGTGTCCGGCAGCGCCGGTTCGGGTGCGCCGGGCAGGGTCGTGTGGGTGTTCCCGGGGCAGGGTGCGCAGTGGGCGGCCATGGGACGCGAACTGCTGGATTCCTCGCCGGTGTTCGGGACACGGATCGCTGAGTGTGCGGCGGCTTTGGAGCCGTTCGTGGACTGGTCGCTGGTCGAGGTGTTGCGCGGGGAGACGGACCCGGAGCTGATGGAGCGGGTGGATGTGCTCCAGCCGGCCAGCTTCGCCGTGATGGTGGGTCTGGCGGCGGTCTGGGAGTCGGTCGGTGTCAAGGCCGATGCGGTACTGGGTCACTCCCAGGGTGAGATCGCGGCCGCGTGTGTGGCCGGTGCGCTCTCCCTGGAGGACGCAGCACGGGTGGTGGCCCTGCGCAGTCAGGCCATCGCGAAGGATCTGGCCGGTCGGGGCGGTATGGCCTCGGTCGCGCTGAGCGAGGCCGATGCGGTCGCGCGGATTCTGCCGTGGGCCGATCGGGTGGAGGTCGCCGCGGTCAACGGGCCGTCGTCGGTGGTGATCGCGGGTGACGCGCAGGCGCTGGACGAGGCCCTGGCAGCCCTGTCGGCCGACGGTGTGCGGGTCCGCCGGGTGGCGGTGGACTACGCCTCCCACACCCGGCACGTGGAGGACATTCGCGAGGCGCTCGCGGAGACGCTGGTCGGGATCGAGGCGCAGGCGCCGCGGATCCCCTTCTACTCGACCGTCACCGGCGGTTGGGTGGCGCAGGCCGGTGTCCTGGACGGTGACTACTGGTACCGCAATCTCCGCGGTCAGGTCGGCTTCGGCCCGGCGGTGGCGGAGCTGGCAGGTCAGGGTCACGGGGTGTTCGTGGAGGTCAGCGCCCACCCGGTGCTGGTCCAGCCGATCACGGAGACTGTCGACGCCGGTGGCTCCGATGTCGTGGTGACGGGTTCGCTGCGCCGGGAGGACGGGGGCCTGCGTCGCCTCTTCGCCTCGATGGCCGAGCTGTTCGTGCGCGGTGTGGCCGTGGACTGGAGCGCTGTCCTGCCCGAGCCCACCGCTCGGGTCGAGCTCCCGACGTACGCCTTCGACCACCGGCACTATTGGCTGGAGGCGGGCGAGTCGGCCACCGACGCCGCCTCCCTCGGACTGGCCGCGGCCGGTCACCCCATGCTCGGTGCGATCGTGAGCACGCCCCATTCGACCGGTCTCACGGCCACGTCGAGCTGGTCGCTCCGGGCGCACCCCTGGCTCGGGGAGCACCTGCTGTCCGACGTCGTCGTCGTACCGAACGCCACTCTGGTCGAACTGTCCATCCGGCTCGGTGACCTGACCGCCACACCCCTGCTCGACGAACTGACCGTCGAGACGCCCGTGGTCATGCCGCAGCGCGGCGGCCGCAGCATCCAGGTGGTCGTCGGCGAGCCCGATGACGCACGACGGCGGCCGGTGGAGATCTACTCGCGCGCGGCGGACGCCGCCCTGGACGCCCCGTGGACGCGCCACGCGCACGGCGTGCTGGCGCCCGCCACAGCCACGGTGACGACCCCCGTGACGACCCCCCTCTCCGGGCCCGCCACCGAAGTCGCCCTGGAGGGCGCCGCCCTGCGTGACGCGGCCCGCTACGGGGTGCACCCCGCGCTGCTGGACGCCGCCGTGCGCACGGTCGTCCCCGACGGCATGGTCCCGGCGGTGTGGTCCGGGGTGTCCCTGCTCGCGTCCGGCGCCGCCGCACTGCGCGTGCGGACGGGCGGGACCTCGGCGGACGGGACCGGCCTCGAGCTGAGCGACCCCACCGGGCAGCCGGTCATGACCGTCGCGGCGGTGCTCCCCACCCCGTTCTCCCCCGAGCAGGCGGGTATCGCGGGCGCGTCGGCCCACGACGCGCTGTTCCGGGTCGACTGGACCGGGCACGCGCTGCCCGCCGTGGAGCGCCCCTTCGACATGGTGGCCGTCCGGACCTCCGAGGACGTCACCGCTTCGGCGGGAGAGCCCGGCTCGGGGCCCGACGTCCTCCTGTACGAGGTCCGGGGCACCCCGGGCGGCGCCGACCCGCGCGCTGCGGTCAACGCGGCCCTGGCCGTGCTCCAGACCTGGCTGGCGGAACCGGGCCTCGCGGACACCCGGTTGGCCGTCGTCACCGGGGACTGCGCGGAACTCGACGCGGCGGCGGTGTGGGGCCTGGTGCGCTCGGCGCAGTCCGAGCACCCGGACCGGATCGTCCTGGCCGAGCTCGACGACGCCTCCCGGTCCGCCCTGCCGGCCGTGGTGCTGAGCGGCGAGCCGCAGATCCGGGTGCGGGACGGGGTCGCGGAGGTCCCGCGGCTCGTGCGCGTGGCCACCGCGCCGGACGGGTCGCTGCCCGGGGCCGCCGCCCGGCCGCCGCGTCGGCTCGACACCGACGGGACCGTACTGATCACCGGTGGCACCGGGACGCTGGGTGCGATGACGGCGCGGCACCTGGTCACCGCGTACGGGATCAGGCATCTGGTCCTGGCCGGGCGCCGGGGTCACGCGCCGGAGCTCCACGAGGAGCTGACCGCCCTGGGCGCGTCCGTGACCGTCGCCGCCTGCGACACCGCGGACCGCGGCCAACTCGAGGCGCTGCTGCGCGGGATACCCGCCGAGCACCCGCTCACCGCCGTGGTGCACTCCGCCGGAGTCCTGGACGACGGGGTGCTCACCGAGCTCACCCCGGAACGCGTCGACACCGTGCTGCGGCCCAAGCTGGACGCGGCGCTGCACCTGCACGAGCTCACCCGCGACCTGGACCTCGCCGCGTTCGTGCTGTACTCCTCCGCGGCCGGCGTCCTCGGCAATCCCGGACAGGCCAACTACGCCGCGGCGAACGCCTGCCTGGACGCGCTGGCCCGGCAGCGGACCGCGCTCGGCCTGCCGGCCGTCTCCCTCGCCTGGGGCTATTGGGCGACGGTCAGTGCCATGACCGAGCACCTGAGCGCCGCCGACCTGCGCCGCAACCAGCGCATCGGCATGAGCGGCCTCTCCGCCGACCAGGGCATGGCCCTGCTGGACGCCGCACTGGGCGGCGCCGACGCGGGCGCCACCGGCGCCCTGGTGGCGGCCCGGTTCGACGTGTCCGCGCTGCGGGCGGCGGCGGCCGAGGGCCCGGTTCCCCCGCTGCTGCGGGGCCTGGCCCCCTCGCCGCGACCGGCGGCCCGGGCCGCCGCTCCGTCGGGGCCCGCGTCCCTGCGCGAGCGCATCGCCGGCCTGGATGAGGCGGAGCAGGCCGAAGCGCTCGTCGAGCTGGTCCGGCGGCACGCCGCCGAGGTGCTCGGCCACGCCGACGCCGGCGCCGTCCACGCCGACCGGACCTTCAAGGAGGCCGGATTCGACTCGCTGATGGCGGTGGAACTGCGCAACCGGCTCGCCGCCGCGACCGGGTTGACCCTCTCCCCGGTGATGGTCTTCGACCACCCGAAGCCGACGACCCTCGCCGACCACCTGCGCGCCAAGCTGTTCGGCGGTACACCGCAGCACTCCTCCGGACCCGCCGTGCCGGCCGCCGCGGAGGACGAGCCGATCGCGATCGTGGCGATGGCGTGCCGCTTCCCCGCGGGAGTCAACAGTCCGGAGGACCTCTGGCGGGTCGTGGCCGAGGGCGTCGACGCCGTCACCGAGTTCCCCGACGACCGGGGCTGGGACATCGAGCGGCTCTTCCACCCCGACCCCGACCACGCCGGCACCACGTACGTCCGGCACGGCGCCTTCCTCGACGACGCCGCCGGGTTCGACGCCGCGTTCTTCGGCATCTCGCCGAACGAGGCCCTCGCCATGGACCCGCAGCAGCGGCTGCTGCTGGAGACCTCCTGGGAGGCCTTCGAGCGGGCCGCGATCGACCCGACCACGCTGGCCGGCGAGGACGTGGGCGTCTTCGTCGGCGTCAACAGCCACGACTACAGCATGCGCATGCACCGGGCCTCCGGCGTCGAGGGGTTCCGCCTCACCGGCGGTTCGGGCAGCGTCACCTCCGGACGCATCGCCTACCACCTGGGCTTCGAGGGCCCGGCCCTCACCGTCGACACGGCCTGCTCCTCCTCGCTGGTGGCCCTGCACCTCGCGGCGCAGGCCCTGAACCGGGGCGAGTGCACGATGGCGCTGGCCGGCGGCGTGATGGTGATGGGCACCGTGGAGACCTTCGTCGAGTTCTCCCGGCAGCGCGGCCTGGCCCCCGACGGCCGCTGCAAGGCGTTCGCGGACGGCGCCGACGGCACCGGCTGGTCCGAGGGCGCCGGGCTGCTCCTGGTCGAGCGGCTCTCGGACGCCCGCCGCCGCGGCCACCAGGTGCTGGCCGTGGTCCGCGGTTCGGCGGTGAACCAGGACGGCGCGTCGAACGGTCTGACCGCGCCGAACGGCCCCGCCCAGCAGCGGGTGATCCGCAAGGCCCTGGCCGGTGCCGGTCTCTCCCCGTCCGAGGTGGACGCGGTGGAGGCGCACGGCACCGGAACGACGCTCGGCGACCCGATCGAGGCGGAGGCGCTGCTGGCGACCTACGGCCAGGACCGGCAGGGCGGCGAACCGCTGTGGCTCGGTTCCGTGAAGTCCAACCTCGGCCACACCCAGGGTGCGGCGGGCGTCGCGGGCGTGATCAAGATGGTCATGGCCATGCGGCACGGGACGCTTCCCAAGACGCTGCACGTGGACCGCCCCTCGACCCACGTCGACTGGTCCGCAGGCGCCGTGGAACTGCTCACCGAGGCCCGTGACTGGCCGCGCGGCGACCGGCCGCGCCGGGCCGGGGTGTCCTCCTTCGGCATCGGCGGCACCAACGCGCACGTCGTCCTGGAGGAGGCTCCCGAGCCGCCGGCGACCGTCGTACCGCCGCCCGGGACCCTCTCCCGGCCCGCCGGCGTCCCCGTACCGGTGCCCGTGTCGGCGCGTACCGCGGCCGGACTGCGCGGCCAGGCCGGGCGGCTCGCCCAGTTCCTCGACGAGCGGCCGGACGTAACCCTCACCGACGCCGCCCACGCCCTCGCCACCGCGCGGGCCCAGCTCGACCACCGGGCCGTCGTTTTGACCGCCGACCGCGACCGGCTGCGCGCCGACCTGAGCGCCTTCGGGGGCGGGGACACGAGCCCCGCGGTCGTCTCCGGCACCCCGGTCCCGGGCAAGCTCGCCGTCCTGTTCACCGGACAGGGCAGCCAGTGGGCCGGCATGGGGCGCGAACTCGCCGACGCCTTCCCCGTCTTCCGCGACGCCTTCACCGCCGCCTGCGCCGCCGTGGAGGAGCACCTGGGCGATCACACGGCGCGGCCGCTGCACGAGGTCGTGTTCGCCGCGCCCGGTACGCCCGACAGCGAACTGCTCGACCGGACCGTGTACACGCAGGGCGCCCTGTTCGCCCTGGAGACCGCGCTGTTCCGGCTCTTCGAGTCCTGGGGGGTCCGGCCGGACCTCCTCGCCGGCCACTCGATCGGCGAGATCACGGCCGCGCACGTCTCCGGGGTCCTCCCACTGGCCGAGGCGGGCAAGCTGGTCGCCGCCCGCGGCCGGCTGATGCAGGCCCTGCCGCACGGCGGTGCGATGGTCGCCGTCCAGGCCACCGAGGCCGACGTGGAACCCCTGCTGGCCCGGGCGGGCGGCGCGGTCTGCGTGGCGGCGGTGAACGGCCCCGACACGCTGGTGCTCTCCGGCGCCGAGGACGCGGTGCTCGCCGCAGCCGCCGAACTGGCGGGCCTCGGACGCAAGACGCGCAGGCTGACCGTCAGCCACGCCTTCCACTCCTCGCTCATGGAGCCCATGCTCGACGCGTTCCGCACGGTCGCGCGGAGCATCTCGTACCAGCCGGGCACCCTCCCGGTCGTCTCCACCCTGACGGGCGAACTCGTCCGCGACGGGCGCCTGGGCGATCCCGAGTACTGGGTCGACCAGGTACGCCACGCGGTGCGGTTCGGCGACGCCGTCACCTCGCTCAGCGGCCAGGGAGCGACGACATTCCTCGAGATCGGCCCGGGCGGGGCCCTCGCCGCGATGGCGCTCGGCACGCTCGGCGCACCGGAGCAGAGCTGCGTCGCCACCCTGCGCAGGAACGGCGCGGAAGCCGCGGACGTCATGACCGCCCTCGCGCAGCTGCACGTGCGGGGCGTGGCCCTGGACTGGGCGGCCGTCCTCGGCGTCCCCGGCACGCCGGCCGGCACCGAACTGCCGACGTACGCGTTCCAGCACCAGCGGTACTGGATCGAAGGCGACGAGAACCCGGCGGGCGGAGCCGAGGCCCTGGGCGCCGCCGACGCCCGCCACCCGCTGCTCGGTACCGTCATCGACATCCCGGGCGAGGGCGGCGACAACGGCGTGGTGCTCACCGGGCAGCTCTCGCCGCGCAGTCTGGGCCGGTTCGCCGACCGGGCGATCGCCGACGGCGCGAGCGGGGTCCCGGCCGCCGCCCTGCTGGAGATGCTCGTCCGGGCCGGCGACGCGGTGGGCTGCGGAAGCCTGGAAGAGATCGTGGTCGAGACGCCCCTGACGGCGCCGGGGCGGGGCGGCACGCAGGTCCGGGTGCCGGTGGAGGGTCCCGGTCCGGACGGGCGCCGGACGGCGGCCGTCTACGCCAGGTCCCTCGACCCGGAGCCGGGCCCCTGGATCCGTCACGCACGGGCCGTGCTGGTCCCCGGCATGCCGCAGCCGGCCTTCGAGCTGCGCAGCTGGTCGCGGCCCGCGGAGCACGATGCGCCCCTCCCGGGCGAACACCTGGTGTGGGAGCAGGACGGGCAGGTCTTCGCGGAGATCGCACTCGCGGAGGAACCGGCCGACGAGGCAGCCCGCTTCGCCCTCCACCCCGTGCTCGTCGACACCGCCCTGCGCCTTCTGGACTCCCGTACGTCCTCGGACCCGGAGACCGCCGCCGGCGGCCACCGCGACCTGGCCGCCGCTTCCGGCCTGGCCGTGTACGCGGAGGGCGCCGCCGTGCTGCGGCTGCGGATCAGCCCGGCGCAGGACGGCCGCCATCTGCTCGAACTCGCGGACGCGGCGGGTGAACCCGTCGCGGTCCTGGGCCCCTTGACCCTGGCCGCCACCGCGACCGCGACCCCGGCCGTCGCCGACACCGCCGCTGCCGAAGCGCCGCGGCCCGTCTCCGCGGCGCCGACCCGGCGGGTGGTCTCGCGCGGTGAAGGCGCCGCCGAGGCCGTCGCCGGCCGGTTGGCCGGACTGCCGGCCGCCGAGCAGCAGCGGATCCTGCTGGACCTGGTCCGGGAGAGCACCGCTCTCGTGCTCGGCCACCGCGACGCGGACGGCTTCGACCCGGAGCAGTCGTTCAAGAGCCTCGGCTTCGACTCCCTCACCGCGGTCAAGTTCTGCACCCGCATGCGCGACCTCACCGGGATCGACCTCCCCGCCACGCTCGTCTTCGACTATCCGAACCCGGCCGTCCTCACCGGCCACCTGCGGGCCGAACTCCTCGGCGAGCAGGCCGAGGTGCCCGCTGCGGTCACGGCGGCGGCGGTCTACGACGAGCCGATCGCGATCGTCGCGATGAGCAGCCGCCTGCCGGGCGGAGCGGACAGCCCCGAGGAACTGTGGAAGCTGGTGCTGGAGCGGCGCGACGCGGTGTCCGGCTTCCCGCTCGACCGTGACTGGGACCTCGAAGGGCTCTACCACCCGGACCCGGCCCACCCGGGGACCAGCTACACCCGCTCAGGCGGGTTCCTGCACGAGGCCGCGCAGTTCGACGCCGGACTCTTCGGGATCTCCCCGCGGGAAGCCCTCGCCATGGACCCCCAGCAACGGCTGCTGCTGGAGACCTCCTGGGAGGCGCTGGAGCGGACGGGCATCGACCCGCTGTCCGTCCGGGGCCGCGACATCGGCGTCTTCACCGGGATCGTCCACCACGACTACGTGACGCGCCTGCGCCAGGTGCCCGAGGACGTCCAGGGCTACCTGATGACCGGTACGGCCGCGAGCGTGGCCTCGGGCCGCGTCTCGTACGTCTTCGGTCTCGAGGGCCCGGCGGTCACGGTGGACACGGCGTGCTCCTCTTCCCTGGTGGCGATCCACCTGGCCGCCCAGTCGCTGCGGCAGGGCGAGTGCTCGATGGCGCTCGCCGGCGGCGCGACGGTGATGGCATCCCCCGACGCCTTCCTGGAGTTCTCCCGCCAGCGCGGCCTGTCCGCCGACGGCCGGTGCAAGGCGTTCTCGGCGGCGGCCGACGGCACGGGCTGGGCCGAGGGCGTCGGTGTGGTCGTCCTGGAACGGCTGTCGGTGGCGCGCGAGCGCGGTCACCGGGTGCTGGCGGTGCTGCGCGGCAGCGCGGTCAACCAGGACGGCGCCTCCAACGGGCTCACCGCGCCGAACGGGCCCTCGCAGCAGCGGGTCATCCGCCGGGCCCTGGCCCAGGCCGGCCTGGCGCCGGCGGACGTGGACGTCGTGGAGGCCCACGGGACCGGAACGGCCCTGGGCGACCCGATCGAAGCGCAGGCGCTGCTGGCCACGTACGGCCGGGACCGCGACCCGGAGCGGCCGCTGTGGCTCGGCTCCCTGAAGTCGAACATCGGTCACACCCAGGCCGCGGCCGGTGTCGCCGGTGTGATCAAGATGGTCATGGCGATGCGGCACGGGGTCATGCCCGCGACGCTGCACGTGGACGAGCCCACGGGTCAGGTCGACTGGTCCGCGGGCGCGGTGGAACTGCTGACCGAGGCACGGGAATGGCAGCGGGACGGCCACCCGCGCCGGGCCGCGGTCTCCTCCTTCGGAGCCAGCGGCACGAACGCGCACCTGATCCTGGAGGAGGCGCCCGCCGAGGAGGAGCCCGCCCCTCAGAAGCCGGCCCCGCGGGAGCCGGCGCTCACCGGAGTGGTGCCGCTGGTGGTGTCGGCCCGCAGCGCCGCGTCCCTGGCCGGCCAGGCCGGGCGGCTCGCGGCCTTCGTCGAGGGCGCCGGGCAGGCGCCGCTCGCGGACGTGGCCGGGACGCTGGTGTCGGGCCGTGCGGCGCTGGGGGAGCGGGCGGTCGTCGTGGCCGGTTCGGACGGGGAGGCCCTCGCCGGTCTGAAGGCGCTGGCCCGCGGTGAGAGCGCCCCCGGTGTCGTCTCCGGCAGCGCCGGTTCCGGTGCGCCGGGCAAGGTGGTGTGGGTGTTCCCGGGGCAGGGTGCGCAGTGGGCGGGTATGGGCCGTGAACTGCTGGATTCATCCCAGGTGTTCGCGGCACGGATCGCTGAGTGTGCGGCGGCTTTGGAGCCGTTCGTGGACTGGTCGCTGGTCGAGGTGTTGCGCGGGGAGACGGATCCGGAGCTGATGGAGCGGGTGGACGTGCTCCAGCCCGCCAGCTTCGCCGTCATGGTGGGCCTGGCAGCGGTGTGGCGCAGTGTGGGAGTGGAGCCGGGCGCCGTGCTCGGCCACTCGCAGGGCGAGATCGCGGCCGCCTGCGTGGCCGGGGCGCTCTCGCTCGACGACGCGGCGCGCGTGGTGGCCCTGCGCAGCCGGGTCATCGCCTCGGAGCTAGCCGGGCGGGGCGGTATGGCCTCGGTGGCGCTGAGCGCGGACGGGGCGGTGGCCCGGCTGGAACCGTGGGCCGACCGCGTCGAGGTCGCCGCGGTCAACGGGCCGGCCTCCGTGGTGATCGCGGGTGACGCCGAGGCGCTGGACGAGGCCCTGGCGGCCCTGACCGCCGACGGCGTCCGGGTCCGGCGGGTCGCGGTGGACTACGCCTCGCACACCCGGCACGTCGAGGACATGCGCGACACCCTGGCCGAGGCACTGGCCGGGATCGGGGCGCGGGCGCCGCAGGTGCCGTTCTACTCCACCGCCACCGGCGGCTGGGTCGAGGACGCAGGCGTCTTGGACGGCGACTACTGGTACCGCAACCTGCGGGGCCAGGTGGGCTTCGGTCCGGCCGTGGCCGACCTGATGGGTCAGGGCCACGGGGTGTTCGTGGAGGTCAGCGCCCACCCGGTGCTGGTCCAGCCCATCACGGAGACCGCCGACGACACCGATACGGACGCGGTGGTCACCGGTTCGCTGCGCCGCGAGGACGGCGGCCTGCGCCGTCTCCTCGCCTCCATGGCCGAACTCTTCGTCCGCGGCGTGGCCGTGGACTGGACCGGGGTCCTGCCGCAGACCTCCGCCGAACGGCGGGTGGACCTGCCCACCTACGCCTTCGACCACCAGCGCTACTGGCTGCGGGAAGCGGAATCGGCGACCGGGGCCGCGGACGCGGCCGAAGGCGCGGACTCCGACTTCTGGGCCGCCGTCGAAGGAGCCGACCTGGACTCGCTCGGCGAGCTGCTGGAGACGGCCTCGGCCGACGAACGCACCGCCTTCGGCACCGTCGTTCCGATGCTCGCCGAGTGGCGGGGCAGGCGCCGCGAGCGGTCCACGGCGGAGAAACTGCGCTACCAAATCACCTGGCAGCCGCTCGACCGCGAGGCCGCCGGCGTACCGAGCGGCCGCTGGCTGGTCGTCGTACCGTCCGGGCGGGCGGACGGCGGTCCGGCCGACACCCTGCTGCGGGAGCTGGCCGGCCTCGGACTGGGCACGGTCCTGCTGGAGGCCGGCGAGGCCGACCTCACCCGCAAGCGGCTCGCGGAGCGGCTGGCCGGCGTCCTGGCCGAGCACGACCTGACGGGTGTGCTGTCCCTGCTCGCCCTGGACCAGCAGACGGGAAGCGGTCCGAAGGACCCGACCGGGGTGGCGGCGCCGACCCTCGCGCTGATCCAGGCGCTGGGCGACAACAACGCCGCGCAGCCGCTGTGGTGCCTGACCCGGGGCGCGGTGAACATCGGCATCCACGACACGCTCGCCTCACCGGCGCAGGCGTCGCTGTGGGGCCTGGGCCGGGCCGCCGCACTCGAACGCCTCGACCGCTGGGGCGGTCTGATCGACCTGCCCGTGGTGGCGGACCCGCGAACGGCCGCGAACCTGCTCGGGGTGCTGAACTCCGCCGCGGGCGAGGACCAGCTCGCCGTCCGCCGGTCGGGCGTGTACAGCCGGCGGCTGGTGCGCAAGCCCGCACCGGACTCCACCGGCGACAGCGGCTGGCAGCCGCGGGGCACCGTCCTGGTGACCGGCGGCGCTGAGGGGCTGGGCCGGCACGTCTCGCTCTGGCTCGCCCAGGCCGGTGCCGAACGGCTGCTCGTCACGACCACCGAGCAGGCGGCCGACGGGAGCGTGCCGCAGCTGCGGGCCGAACTCGCCTCGCTGGGCCTCGCCACCATCGTGGAGTCCTGCGCGGACACCGACCGGGAGACGATCGCGCGACTGGTCGCCGAAACGGCCGCGGAGCAGCCGCTCACGGCCGTCGTGCACGCCGCCGACGTCCAGCAGACCAGCTCCGTCGACGACACCGGCGAGGAGGACCTCGCCGGGGTGTTCGCGGCCAAGGTGGACACGGCCGTCTGGCTGGACGAGTTGTTCGAGAGCACGCCGCTCGACGCGTTCGTCGTGTTCTCCTCGATCGCCGGAGTGTGGGGCGGCGGCGGCCAGGGCCCGTCCGGGGCGGCCAACGCCGTCCTCGACGCCCTGATCGAGTGGCGCCGCGCCCGCGGCCTGCGGGCGACCTCGATCGCCTGGGGAGCCCTCGACCAGATCGGCGTGGGCATGGACGAGGCGGCCCTGGCCCAGCTCCGCCGCCGCGGTGTCCTGCCCATGGGACCCCAGCTGGCGGTGACCGCGATGGTGCAGGCGGTGCGGGCCGACGAGAAGTTCGTCGCCGTGGCCGACATGGACTGGAGCGCCTTCATCCCCGCGTTCACCTCGGTCCGCACCAGCCCCCTCTTCGCCGACCTGCCCGAGGCGAGGCAAGCGCTGCAGGCCCTGCAGGGCGACGGCGGGACCAGCGAGGCCGCCTCGTCCCTCGCCGACTCCCTGCGGGGGGTGGCGGAGAGCGAGCAGAACCGGATCCTGCTGCGGCTGGTACGCGGCCACGCCTCGACGGTCCTCGGCCACAGCGGCGCGGAGGGCATCGGCCCGCGCCAGGCGTTCCAGGAGGTCGGCTTCGACTCGCTCGCCGCCGTCAACCTGCGCAACAGCCTGAACGGGGCCACCGGACTGCGGCTGCCCGCGACGCTGATCTTCGACTACCCCACGCCGGAGGCGCTGGTCGGCCACCTGCGCACCGAACTCCTCAAAGAGGCCGACGACGGCCTGGACGGGCGGGAGGACGAGCTCCGGAACATCCTGGCGTCCGTGCCGTTCGCCCGGTTCAAGGAGGCCGGCGTACTGGACACCCTCCTCGGCCTCGCCGAGACGGACGCGGACGCGGATGCGGACGCGCCGGGAGCGGAACCGTCGGCGGCAGCCGCCGACGTGGAACTGATCGACGCCATGGACGTTGCCGACCTGGTGCAACGGGCCCTGGGCAAGACGAGCTGATCGCCTGTGAACGAATCGTGGAGGATGGATATGTCGGCGCCCGACCAGCAGGTCGTCGAGGCACTGCGTGCCTCGCTGAAGGAGAACGCCCGGCTCCAGCAGGAGAACAGCACACTCGTCGCGGCAGCCTCGGAGCCCATCGCGATCGTGTCCATGGCCTGCCGGTACGCCGGCGGCATCCGGGGCCCGGAGGACTTCTGGCGGGTGGTGTCCGAGGGCGCCGACGTCTACTCCACGTTCCCCGAGGACCGCGGCTGGGACGTCGAGGGCCTCTACCACCCGGACCCGGACAACCCCGGTACGACGTACGTCCGCGAAGGTGCCTTCCTGCAGGACGCGGCGCAGTTCGACGCCGGCTTCTTCGGCATATCGCCGCGTGAGGCCCTGGCCATGGACCCGCAGCAGCGGCAGCTCCTCGAAGTCTCCTGGGAGACCTTCGAGCGGGCCGGCATCGACCCCCACTCGGTCCGGGGCAGCGACATCGGGATGTTCGCCGGCGTCGTGCACCAGGACTACGCGCCCGACCTCAGCGGGTTCGAGGGATACCTCAGCCTGGAGCGGGCCCTCGGCACCGCCGGCGGCGTCGCCTCCGGGCGCGTCTCCTACACCCTCGGCCTCGAAGGCCCCGCGGTCACCGTCGACACCATGTGCTCCTCCTCGCTCGTCGCGATCCACCTCGCCGCCCAGGCGCTGCGCCGCGGCGAGTGCTCGATGGCGCTCGCGGGCGGCTCGACGGTGATGGCCACCCCCGGCGGCTTCGTCGGCTTCGCCCGCCAGCGCGCCCTCGCCTTCGACGGACGCTGCAAGTCCTACGCCGCCGGCGCCGACGGCTCCGGCTGGGCCGAGGGCGTCGGCGTGGTCCTGCTGGAGCGCCTCTCGGTGGCGCGCGAACGCGGCCACCAGGTCCTGGCCGTCATCCGCGGCAGCGCCGTCAACCAGGACGGCGCGTCGAACGGTCTGACCGCCCCCAACGGCCCCTCGCAGCAGCGGGTCATCCGCAAGGCGCTCGACAGCGCCGGGCTCTCCCCGGCCGACGTGGACGCGGTCGAGGGCCACGGCACGGGCACCGTCCTCGGCGACCCGATCGAGGCGCAGGCCCTCCTGGCCACCTACGGCCAGGCCCGCGACCCCCGGCAGCCGCTGTGGCTGGGCTCCGTCAAGTCCGTCATCGGGCACACCCAGGCGGCGTCCGGCGTGGCCGCCGTGATCAACATGGTCCAGGCGCTGCGGCACGAGACCCTGCCCAAGACCCTCAACGTGGACGCCCCCACCCCGCAGGTCGACTGGTCCGCGGGCGCGGTCGAGCTGCTCACCGAGGCGCGGGACTGGCCGCGCACCGACCGTCCGCGCCGCGCCGGCGTCTCCGCCTTCGGAGCCAGCGGCACGAACGCGCACATGATCATCGAAGAGGCCCCCGCCGAAGAGGCCGCGCCCGCCGCGGAGGAGGCCCGGCCGGCCGGGACGGTACCGCTCGTGGTGTCCGCCGCGACCGCCACCTCGCTCTGTGCCCAGGCCGGGCGGCTGGCGGCGTTCGTCGAGGACGCCGCCGCGGTGCCGCCGGCCGACGTCGCCGCCACGCTGATCGCCGGCCGCGCCGTCCTCGGCGAGCGCGCGGTGGTGCTCGCCGCTTCCCACGAGGAGGCGCTGACCGGGCTGCGGGCCCTGGCACGCGGCGAGAGCGCACCCGGCCTGGTCACCGGCTCCGGCACGCCCGGCAAGGTCGTGTGGGTCTTCCCGGGACAGGGCTCGCAGTGGGCGGGCATGGGCCGCGAACTGCTCGACTCCTCCCCGGTGTTCGCCGAGCGGATCGCCGAGTGCGCCACCGCGCTGGAGCGCTGGGTCGACTGGTCCCTGATCGACGTGCTGCGCGGCGACGCCGAACCGGCACTCCTGGACCGGGTCGACGTGCTGCAGCCGGCCAGCTTCGCGGTGATGGTCGGTCTGGCCGCGGTGTGGGCCTCCGTGGGCGTCGAGCCCGACGCGGTGCTCGGCCACTCGCAGGGCGAGATCGCGGCCGCCTGCGTGGCCGGGGCGCTGTCCCTGGAGGACGCCGCACGCGTGGTGGCCCTGCGCAGCCAGGCCATCGCCGGGCAGCTGGCCGGGCGCGGCGGCATGGCCTCGGTCGCGCTGACCGAGGAGGAGGCCGTCGCGCGGTTGGAGCGCTGGGCGGACCGCGTCGAGGTCGCCGCCGTCAACGGACCGGCCTCCGTGGTGATCGCCGGTGACGCCGAGGCGCTGGACGACGCCCTGGACACCCTGGAGGACCAGGGCGTCCGCGTCCGCCGCGTCGCCGTGGACTACGCCTCGCACACCCGGCACGTGGAGGACGTCCGCGCGGCGCTCGCCGAGGCACTGGCCGGAGTCGGCGCGCAGGCCCCGAAGATCCCGTTCTACTCCACCGTCACCGGCGGCTGGGTCGAGGACGCCGATGTCCTCGACGCCGCGTACTGGTACCGAAACCTGCGCGGCCAGGTCCGGTTCGGCCCGGCCGTCGCCGACCTGCTCGACCAGGGCCACGGCGTCTTCGTCGAGGTCAGCGCCCACCCGGTGCTGGTCCAGCCGATCACCGAGGCCGTCGACCGGGCCGAGGGCGCCACCGACGTGGTGGTGACCGGCTCCCTGCGCCGAGAGGACGGCGGCCTGCGCCGCCTGCTCGCCTCGATGGCCGAGCTGTTCGTCCGCGGCGTGGCGCTGGACTGGACCCTGGTCCTGCCCGGCGGCGCGGCCGCCCGGCGCGTGGACCTGCCCACCTACGCCTTCGACCACCAGCACTACTGGATCGAGATGGCCGCCTCGGCCACCGACGCCGCGTCCCTGGGCCTCACCGGAGCCGACCACCCGCTGCTCGGCGCCGTGGTCCGGCTGCCGCAGTCCGACGGGCTGGTCTTCACCTCGCGACTGTCGCTGCGCACGCACCCCTGGCTGGCCGGCCACGCGATCGGCGGCATGGTGATCATCCCCGGCACCATGTACGTCGACCTCGCGGTGCGCGCCGGTGACGAGTTCGGTTACGGCGTCCTGGAAGAGCTGGTGATCGAGGCGCCGCTGGTGCTGCCCGAGCAGGGCGGCGTACGCCTCCAGGTCGCCGTCGGCAGCCCGAACGCGACCGGCTCGCGCACGGTCGACGTGTACTCGCAGCGCGAGGACGCGGCCGGCGAGGACGGCACGGGCGAGTGGACCCGGCACGCCACCGGACTCCTCGGGGAGTCCTCGGCGAAGCCGGCCCCGGCCCCGACGTTCGACTTCACCGCCTGGCCGCCGGCCGGCGCCGAGCCGGTCGAGATCGCGACGTTCTACTCCGACCTCACCGAGCGCGGCTACGCCTACGGCCCGGCGTTCCAGGGCCTGCGGGCGGTGTGGCGGCGCGGCGAGGAGGTCTTCGCCGAGGCCGTCCTGCCCGAGGAGCAGCGCGAGGAGGCGGGCAAGTACGGCATGCACCCGGCGCTGCTGGACGCCGCCCTGCACACCAACGCCTTCGCCAACCCCGACGACGACCGCCAGGTGCTGCCGTTCGCCTGGAACGGGCTGCTGCTGCACGCCGTCGGCGCCTCTGCCCTGCGGGTGCGCGTCGCCCCCTGCGGCCCCGACGCCCTGTCGTTCCAGGCCGCCGACGAGACCGGCGACATGGTCCTGACCATGGACTCGCTGGTGTCCCTGCCCGTCTCCACCGACCAGCTGGGCGCCGCGGCCGGGGACGACGGCCGCGACTCCCTGTTCGGGGTCGAGTGGACCGAACTGCCCGCGGCCCGGGGCACGCAGCCCGCGCCCTCCTGGGCGGCGGTCGCCACCGCCGGTGACGTGGCGGCCCTGGCCGGCAGCGCGGCGGTGCCCGCGGCCGCCGTCCTGCGGGCCGTGGCCGACACCGACGGGCAGGACGCCGTACTCGCCCTGTCCTCCCGCGTGCTGGAAGTCGTCCAGGCGTGGCTGGCCGGGACCGGGCTGGAGGAGTCGCGGCTGGTCGTCCTGACCCGGGGCGCGGTCCCCGCCGGCGACGGCACGGTCACCGACCCGGCCGGCTCGGCGGTGTGGGGCCTGGTGCGCGCCGCCCAGGCCGAGAACCCGGACCGGATCATCCTCATCGACACCGACCCGGCGTCCGCTGATTCACCGTCCGCCGCTCCGGTGGACACCGTCCTGCGTGCCGTCCTCGGCCCGGTGCTCGCCGCCGGCGAGCCGCAGGTCGCGGTCCGCGGCGCGGCCCTGTACGCCCCCCGGCTGGTCCGGGCCGGTGGCGAGGTCCCCGAGGCCCCCGCGGTGTTCCGCGCCGACGGGACCGTCCTGGTCACCGGCGGCACCGGCGCCCTCGGCGCCCTGGTGGCCCGCCACCTGGTCACCCGGCACGGCGTGCGGCACCTGCTGCTGGCCAGCCGTCGGGGTCCGGACGCCGAGGGCGTGGCGGAACTCGTCGCCGAACTCGCCGGGCAGGGCGCCGCGGTGTCCGTCGCGGCCTGCGACGTGTCCGACCGCGACAAGGTCGAGGCCGTGCTGGCCTCCGTCCCGGCCGAGCACCCGCTGACCGGCATCGTGCACATGGCCGGTGTGCTGGACGACGGCGTGATCGCCACCCTCACCCCCGAGCGGCTCGCCGGGGTCTTCGCGCCCAAGGCCGACGCGGTGCGCCACCTCGACGAACTGACCCGCGACCTGGACCTCGACGCCTTCGTCGTGTTCTCGTCCGCCGCCTCGCTGATGGGGTCGGCCGGTCAGGGCAACTACGCGGCCGCCAACGCCTACCTGGACGGCCGGATGGCCGCCCGCCGCGCGGCGGGCCTGCCGGGCCTCTCGCTGGCCTGGGGCCTGTGGGAGCAGGCGGGCGGCCTGACCGCCCACCTCAGCGCCGTCGACCAGGCGCGCATGAGCCGCGGCGGCGTCCTGGCGCTGACGCCCGCCGAGGGCCTGCACATCCTCGACGTCGGCCTGCACGCCGACCAGGCCCTGCTGGTGCCGATCAAGCTGGACCTGAAGACCATGCGGAGCCAGGCGGCGGCCGGCGGCGAAGTCCCGCACCTGCTGCGCGGCCTGGTCCGCGCGGGCCGGCGCACGGCCCGCGCCGCCTCCGGTGACAGCAGCGGCCTGGTCCGCCGCCTCGCCGGACTGCCCCAGGCCGAGCAGGAGAGCATCCTGCTGACGATCGTCCAGGACGAGGCGAGCGCCGTACTCGGCTTCAGCGGCCCCGAACTCGCGCAGGGAACCAAGGGGTTCAGCGACATCGGCTTCGACTCGCTGACCGCGGTCGAGCTGCGCAACCGGCTGAGTGCCGCCACCGGCGTGAAGCTGCCCGCCACGCTCATCTTCGACTACCCCACCCCGGTGGTCCTCGCCCGCCACCTGCGCGAGGAGCTCGGCGAGGCCGCGCAGGACACCGCCCCCGCCGCCGGCACGACCGCGGTGGCCGTCGCCGACCCCGACGAGCCGATCGCGATCGTCGGCATGGCCTGCCGGCTACCGGGCGGCGTCGCCGGCCCCGAAGACCTGTGGCAGCTGCTCGCGGAACGCCGCGAAGGAATGTCGGACTTCCCCGACGACCGAGGCTGGGATCTCCAGGGCCTGTACGACCCGAACCCCGACAGCGCAGGCACCTCCTACACCACCAAGGGCGGATTCCTCCACGAAGCCGCCCGGTTCGACGCGGCGTTCTTCGGCATCTCGCCCAACGAGGCCCTCGCCATGGATCCGCAGCAGCGGCTGCTGCTGGAGGCTTCCTGGGAGGCGCTGGAGCGGGCGGGCATCGACCCGACCACGGCACAGGGCAGCAACATCGGCGTCTTCTCCGGCGTCTCCATCCACGACTACGTCGAATCCCTCACCAGCGTCCCCGCCGAACTCGAAGGCTTCGTCACCACCGCCACGGCGGGCAGCGTGGCCTCGGGCCGCGTCTCGTACACCTTCGGCTTCGAAGGTCCCGCCGTGACCGTGGACACCGCGTGCTCCTCTTCACTCGTCGCGATGCACCTGGCCGCGCAGGCATTGCGCCAGGGCGAGTGCTCCATGGCGCTCGCCGGCGGTGTCGCCGTCATGGGCTCGCCGATCGGAGTCCTCGGCATGTCCCGGCAGCGGGGCCTGGCCGGCGACGGACGCGTCAAGGCGTACGGGGACGGCGCCGACGGCACGGTCCTCTCCGAGGGCGTCGCCCTGGTGGTCCTGGAGCGGCTGTCGGTGGCGCGTGAGCGCGGTCACCGGGTGCTGGCGGTGCTGCGCGGCAGCGCCGTCAACCAGGACGGCGCGTCCAACGGGCTCACCGCGCCGAACGGCCCCGCCCAGCAGCGGGTCATCCGCAAGGCGCTCGCCAGCGCCGGGCTCTCCCCGTCCGAGGTGGACGTGGTCGAGGGCCACGGAACCGGCACCGCGCTCGGCGACCCGATCGAGGCCCAGGCGCTGCTCGCCACGTACGGCCGGGACCGCGACCCCGAGCAGCCGCTGTGGCTCGGGTCGCTGAAGTCGAACATCGGCCACACGCAGGCCGCCGCGGGTGTCGCCGGTGTCATCAAGATGGTGCAGGCGCTGCGCCACGGAATCATGCCCGCCACGCTGCACGCGGACGAGCCCTCGACGAAGGTGGACTGGTCCGAGGGCTCCATCGAGCTGCTCACCGAGGCCCGGGAATGGGCGCGGAGCGGCCGTCCGCGCCGGGTCGGCGTCTCCTCGTTCGGCATCAGCGGGACGAACGCGCACCTGATTCTGGAGGAGGCACCGCCGGAGGCGCCGGAGTCCCTCGCGGTGGAGCAGACGCCCGCCGGGGCGGTGCCGCTGGTGGTGTCGGCGCGCAGCGCCGGTTCGCTGGCCGGTCAGGCGGAGCGGCTCGCGGCGTTCCTCGGGGGCGCCGAGGAATCCGTGACGCCGGCGGACGTCGCCGGGGCGCTGCTCTCGCAGCGTTCGGTCTTCGGTGAGCGTGCGGTGGTCGTGGCCGACGCGGGCGACCGCGAGGCGGCACTGACCGCGCTCCGGGCGCTGGCCCGGGGCGAGAGCGCGGCCGATGTCGTCTCCGGCAGCGCCGGTTCGGGTGGGCCGGGCAAGGTCGTGTGGGTGTTCCCGGGGCAGGGTGCGCAGTGGGCGGGCATGGGCCGTGAACTGCTGGATTCCTCGCCGGTGTTCGCGACACGGATCGCTGAGTGTGCGGCGGCTTTGGAGCCGTTCGTGGACTGGTCGCTGGTCGAGGTGTTGCGCGGGGAGACGGATCCGGCGCTGATGGAGCGGGTGGATGTGCTCCAGCCGGCGAGTTTCGCGGTGATGGTGGGTCTGGCGGCGGTCTGGGAGTCGGTCGGTGTCAAGGCCGATGCGGTGCTCGGCCACTCCCAGGGTGAGATCGCGGCCGCGTGCGTGGCCGGTGCGCTCTCCCTGGAGGACGCGGCGCGGGTGGTGGCTCTGCGCAGTCAGGCCATCGCGAAGGATCTGGCGGGTCGGGGCGGTATGGCTTCGGTCGCGCTGAGCGAGGCCGATGCGGTCGCGCGGATTCTGCCGTGGGCCGGCCGGGTGGAGGTCGCCGCGGTCAACGGGCCGTCGTCGGTGGTCATCGCGGGTGACGCGCAGGCGCTGGACGAGGCCCTGGCAGCCCTGTCCGCCGACGGTGTGCGGGTCCGCCGGGTCGCGGTGGACTACGCCTCCCACACCCGGCACGTGGAGGACATTCGCGAGGCGCTCGCCGAGACGCTGGCCGGGATCGAGGCGCAGGCGCCGCGGATCCCCTTCTACTCGACCGTCACCGGCGGTTGGGTGGCGCAGGCCGGTGTCCTGGACGGTGACTACTGGTACCGCAACCTTCGCGGTCAGGTCGGCTTCGGCCCGGCGGTGGCGGAGCTGGCCGGTCAGGCTCACGGGGTGTTCGTGGAGGTCAGCGCCCACCCGGTGCTGCTCCAGCCCATCACCGAGACCGTCGACGCCACCGACGCCGATGTCGTGGTGACCGGATCCCTGCGCCGCGAGGACGGCGGCTTGCGCCGTCTCCTCGCCTCCATGGCCGAACTGTTCGTCCGTGGCGTCGCGCTGGACTGGAACGCCGTGCTCCCGCAGACGGCGACGAAGCGGCGCGTGGACCTGCCGACATACGCCTTCGACCACCGGCACTACTGGCTCCAGACGACCGCGTCGGCCTCCGACGCCGCGTCCCTGGGGCAGGTGACCGCCGACCACCCGATGCTCGGCGCGGTCGTGCAGCTGCCGCAGTCGGACGGGCTGGTCTTCACCTCGCGGCTGTCGCTGCGCACGCACCCCTGGCTCGCCGACCACATCGTCGGCGGCAAGACGCTCCTCCCGGCCTCCGGGTTCGTGGAGCTGGCGGTGCGCGCGGGTGACGAGGCCGGGTGCGGGGTCTTGGCACAGCTCCTGATCGAGGCTCCGTTGGTGGTGCCCGAGCAGGGCGGGGTCCGAATCCAAGTTGCGGTCGGTGGTCCGAGTGAGCGCGGTGGCCGTCCGGTGGAGGTGTACGCGCTGCGTGAGGACGCCGCGGGCGGGGATGTGTGGACGCGGCATGCGAGCGGTGTGCTGGCGGAGTCGGCTTCGGTGTCCGGTTCCGGGTTCGACTTCACCGTGTGGCCGCCGGCCGGCGCTCAGCCGGTGGAGGTCGGGGAGTTCTATGCCGGTCTGGTGGAGGAGGGGTACGGCTATGGTCCGGCGTTCCAGGGTCTGCGGGCGGTGTGGCGGCGCGGCGAGGAGGTCTTCGCCGAGGTCGCGCTGCCGGAGGAGTTGCGCAAGGAGGCCGGTGGGTTCGGTGTCCATCCGGCGTTGCTGGAGTCGGCGGTGCAGGCCGGGCAGGCCGCACTGATCGACGCGGTGGGCGGCGGGTTGCGGCAGCCGCTGGAGTGGAGCGGTGTGGTGCTGCACGCCGTGGGTGCCTCGGCGCTGCGGGTGCGGTGGGTGCCGGCGGGTGCGGACACGCTGTCTGTGGAGGCGGCCGACGAGACCGGCGGGCCGGTTCTGACGCTGGACTCCGTCGCGATCGGGGCGGTGTCCGTCGAGCAGCTGGACACCGCGGCGGACGCGGCACTCGCCGACTCCCTGTTCGCGGTGGAGTGGGCCGAACTCGCCCTGACGGACGGGGCCGACCCCTCGCCCTGGTGGGTGCCGGTGACCACGGCCGAGGACGTGGTGGCGCTGACGCAGGGTGCCGAGGTGCCGCCGGTGGCGCTGCTGGAAGCGGTCGGCGGTGACGGTGAGGACGCCGCACTGGCGCTGACCTCCCGCGTGCTGGAGGTCGTCCAGGCGTGGCTGGCCGGGACCGGGTTGGAGGAGTCGCGGCTGGTCGTGGCCACCCGGGGCGCGGTCCCCGCCGGTGACGGCACGGTCACCGACCCGGCCGGATCCGCCGTGTGGGGCCTGCTGCGCGCCGCACAGGTCGAGAACCCGGACCGCATCGTCCTGCTCGACACCGACCCGGCCGCGGAGGGCAACGTCGAGCTGGTCCTCGGCGCGGTCCTGGCCGGCGGTGAGCCGCAGGTCGCCGTCCGCGGAACCACCCTCTCCGCGCCCCGGCTGGTCCGGGCCGATGGTGAGAGCACCGACAACTCCGTGGTGTTCGGGGCGGAAGGAACGGTCCTCATCACCGGTGGCACGGGGGCGCTGGGCGCGCTCGTGGCCCGGCACCTGGTCACCCGGCACGGCGTACGCAGTCTCGTACTGGCCGGCCGTCGCGGCGCGGAGGCCGAGGCGACGCAGGCACTGGTCGCCGAACTCAGCGCGCTGGGCGCCGCCGTGGCGGTGGTCGCCTACGACGTGTCCGACCGCGACCAGGTGCGCGCGCTGCTGGCCTCGATCCCCGCCGAGCACCCGCTCCGCGCCGTCGTCCACACCGCGGGCGTGGTGGACGACGACGTCATCACAGCGCTCACCCCGCACCGGCTGGCGACGGTGTTCGCCCCGAAGGTCGACGCGGTACACCACCTCGACGAGCTCACCCGGGACCTGGACCTCGACGCGTTCGTCGTGTTCTCCTCGGCCGCCTCGCTCATGGGCTCGGCCGGTCAGGGCAACCAGTCCGCGGCGAACGCGTTCCTGGACGGCCTGATGGCCGCCCGCCGCGCCGCGGGCCTGCCCGGGCAGTCGCTGGCCTGGGGCCAGTGGCAGCAGACGGCCGGTTCGAAGGGTTTGCGGCTCGCGGCCGCGGAGGGCATGGAGCTCTTCGACGCCGCCACCGGTTCCGGCGAGGCGCTGCTGGTGCCGATCAAGCTGGACCTGCGCACGCTGCGGGGCCAGGCGGCGGCCGGCGGGGACGTCCCGCACCTGCTGCGCGGCCTGGTACGTGCGGGCCGGCAGGTGGCACGGACGGCCTCCGCCACGGACGGCGGACTGCTCCGCCGCCTCACCGGCCTCAGCACGGCGGACCAGGAGGCACTGCTCCTCGACCTGGTCCGCGCCCAGGCAGCGGCCGTACTCGGCCATGCCGGACCGGACGGCGTGGGGGCGGAGACCGCGTTCAAGGAAGCGGGATTCGACTCCCTCACGTCGGTGGCCCTGCGCAACGGGCTGTGCGCGTCGACCGGGCTGAAGCTCCCGGCCACGCTGATCTTCGACTACCCGACCCCGCAGGCCCTCGCCCGCCACCTGCACCACGAACTGCTCCCCGACGGAGACGCGATGGACCGGGACGTGGACGAGGAGCGGCTGCGCAACGCGCTCGCCTCCCTGCCGCTGGCCCGGTTCCGGGAAGCCGGATTGATGGATGCCCTGGTCAAGCTCGTCGCCCTCGGCGACGGCGATCCGGAAGCCGGGGCCCTCGACGAGGCCGACGCGGAGACGGCGATCGCCGATCTCGATGTCGACGACCTCGTCCAGATGGCGCTCGGCGACTGAAGTCCTTCGAAACCGCGAAATGATTGGGGCAGTGAAGTGAGTGCGTCGTATGAAAAGGTCGTCGAGGCGCTGAGGAAGTCGCTCGAAGAGGTCGGTTCGCTGAAGAAGCAGAACCGCCAGCTCCTCGGTGCTTCCCGCGAGCCGATAGCGATCGTGGGCATGGCGTGCCGTCTGCCGGGGGGCGTCGCGGGGCCGGAGGACTTGTGGCGCCTGGTGTCCGAGGGCGGGGACGCGATGACGCCCTTCCCCGACGACCGCGGCTGGAACCTCGAAGGCCTCTTCGACCCGGACCCCGACAACGCGGGCACCTCCTACACCAGCCAGGGCGGATTCCTCCACGAAGCTCCGCGGTTCGACGCGGGGTTCTTCGGGATCTCGCCGCGTGAAGCGCTGGCCATGGACCCCCAGCAGCGGCTGCTGCTGGAGACCTCCTGGGAGGCCCTGGAGGCCGCCGGAATCAACCCGGTCTCGCTGAAGGGCAGCGATGTCGGGGTGTTCTCCGGGACCTCCACCCAGGGCTACGGGGCGGGCGCGGACGCGCCGGAGGCCGAGGGCTTCGGAGTCACCGGGACGCTGTCGAGCGTGGCCTCGGGCCGCGTCTCGTACGTGCTGGGCCTCGAGGGCCCGGCCGTCACCGTCGACACCGCGTGCTCCTCCTCGCTGGTCGCGATGCACCTGGCGGCGCAGGCGCTGCGCCAGGGCGAGTGCTCCATGGCCCTCGCGGGCGGCGCGACGGTCATGGCGACGCCCGCCGCCTTCGTCGAGTTCTCCCGCCAGCGCGGCCTGGCCGCCGACGGGCGCTGCAAGGCGTTCGCGGCGGCGGCCGACGGCACGGGCTGGGCCGAGGGCGTGGGTGTGGTCGTGTTGGAGCGGCTGTCGGTGGCGCGCGCACGCGGTCACCGGGTGCTGGCGGTGCTGCGCGGCAGCGCCGTCAACCAGGACGGCGCCTCCAACGGTCTGACCGCGCCGAACGGCCCCTCGCAGCAGCGGGTCATCCGCAAGGCGCTGACCGGAGCCGGCCTGTCCCCCTCCGATGTGGACGCGGTGGAGGCGCACGGCACGGGTACGACGCTCGGCGACCCGATCGAAGCCCAGGCCATCCTGGCGACGTACGGTCGGGACCGCGATGCGGAACAGCCGCTGTATCTCGGGTCGTTGAAGTCGAACATCGGTCACACCCAGGCGGCTGCCGGTGTCGCCGGTGTGATCAAGATGGTGCAGGCGCTGCGGCACGGCGTGCTGCCGGCGACCCTGCACGTGGACGCTCCCACCCCGCAGGTGGACTGGTCCGCGGGCGCGGTGGAACTGCTCACGGAGGCGCGGCAATGGCCGCGCGGCGACCGTCCGCGCCGAGCCGGTGTGTCCGCCTTCGGCGTCAGCGGGACGAACGCGCACCTGATCCTGGAGGAGGCACCCGCCGAGGAGGCGGGGACCGAAGTCCGGAAGCAGGCGTCCCCCGCCGGTGCGGTGCCGCTGGTGGTGTCGGCGCGCAGCGCCGGCTCGCTCACGGGGCAGGCCGAGCGCTTGGCGGCGTACGTCAAGGGCGTCGGGGGGACCGCCTCACCGGCGGACGTCGCGGCGGCGCTGGTCACGGACCGTGCCCTGCTGAACGACCGCGCGGTGGTGGTCGCCGCCTCGCACGAGGAGGCGCTGGCCGGGCTGGAGGCACTGGCACGCGGCGAGGACGCGGCCGGAGTCGTCTCGGGGAGCGCGGCGGGTGCCGGCAAGCCCGGCAGGGTCGTGTGGGTGTTCCCGGGGCAGGGTGCGCAGTGGGCGGGCATGGGCCGTGAACTGCTGGATTCATCCCAGGTGTTCGCGGAGCGGATCGCTGAGTGTGCGGCGGCGTTGGAGCCGTTCGTGGAGTGGTCGCTGGTCGAGGTGTTGCGCGGGGAGACGGATCCGGCGCTGATGGAGCGGGTGGATGTGCTCCAGCCGGCGAGTTTCGCGGTGATGGTGGGTCTGGCGGCGGTGTGGTCCTCCGTGGGGATCACGCCGGACGCGGTGCTCGGCCACTCGCAGGGTGAGATCGCGGCCGCGTGTGTGGCCGGTGCGCTGTCCTTGCAGGATGCGGCGCGGGTGGTGGCTCTGCGCAGTCAGGCCATTGCGAGGGATCTGGCGGGTCGGGGCGGTATGGCCTCGGTCGCGCTGAGCGAGGCCGATGCGGTTGCGCGGATTCTGCCGTGGGCCGGCCGGGTGGAGGTCGCCGCGGTCAACGGTCCGTCGTCGGTGGTGATCGCGGGTGACGCGCAGGCGCTGGATGAGGCCCTGGCAGCCCTGTCGGCCGACGGTGTCCGGGTCCGCCGGGTCGCGGTGGACTACGCCTCCCACACCCGGCACGTCGAGGCGATTCGCGAGGCGCTCGCCGAGGCCCTCGCCGGGATCGAGGCGCAGGCCCCGAAGACCCCCTTCTACTCCACGGTCACCGGCGGTTGGATCGGGGCTACCGACGCCCTCGACGGTGACTACTGGTACCGCAACCTCCGCGGCCAGGTCGGCTTCGGCCCGGCCGTGGCGGAGCTGCTCGACCAGGGCCACGGGGTGTTCGTGGAGGTCAGCGCCCACCCGGTGCTGCTCCAGCCGATCACGGAGACTGTCGACGCCGGTGGCTCCGATGTCGTGGTGACGGGTTCGCTGCGCCGGGAGGACGGTGGCCTGCGTCGCCTCTTCGCCTCGATGGCCGAGCTGTTCGTGCGCGGTGTGGCCGTGGACTGGAGCGCCGTCCTGCCCGAGCCCACCACTCGGGTGGACCTCCCGACGTACGCCTTCGACCACCGGCACTATTGGCTGGAGCCGGGCGAGTCGGCCACCGACGCCGCGTCGCTGGGGCAGGCGGCGGCCGGTCA
>NZ_JBWKLE010000016.1:0-141989 GCF_056430495.1 Streptomyces sp. NPDC045967
GGGTACATGTCATAGCTCTACCGACGGGGGGGACCCGCCGGGTAGGGCTCGCGGTGGCAAGTCCTCGTCGTGGCGCGTGTTTGCAAGCGTTGGGGGGGGGGGGGGGGGGGGGCACCCCCCCCCCCCCCGGGCCCGCGCCGCCCTCCGACGTGCACCGGGGGAGGACCTGGGCCGGATCGGAGGTATCCGACCCACCGGACGGACCACCCCGGCGGGACGCACGGACGGGACGACAGCGAGGGGCACGTCATGACGACCCGTACGAGCGCGCCCGGTCGGCGACAGACGCGCACCAGCGGTCGGCCCGTGGGGACGTGACCTCCGGGACGCCACCCATGACACGCGAAACCACGGCGGAACCGCCCCTGGAGAAGCGCGGCGTGCACCCCTTCCCCCTGCCGATCGGCGTCAACCTCAGCCACGACGCCGACGGCCGTGCCACGCACACCTGCGTCTGCATCCGGTGCAACCGGGTCGACGGCTTCCCCTGCCCGGTGGGCGGCAAGTCCGACGCGGAGGTGATCCGCGCCGAGCCGGGCCCTGCTCCATCCCCGCGTCGTGATGGCCACGCACACCCGAGTGGTGTGCCTGGGGACCGGTGCCGGGGGCCGCGGCGTCAGCGCGGCCGCCGGCCGGCTCCCCGACGGCTCGGAGGTCCGCTTCACCGCCGACCTCGTGGTCGTCTCCTGCGGGGCGGTCAGCTCCGCCGCGCTGCTGCCGGCCTCGGCGAACGAGCGCCACCCGGTCTTCCCGAGCATCGGCGCGGTCAACCCCTCCCTCACCGCCATCGCCCTGCGGGTCGGCGACCACATCCTGGCCCGGCTGGGCTGGAACGCGGTCCGCTGCTCCTAACGGACGAAGATGCTCGGCGAAATGGCGCAACCGCCGTCCGCGGGACATGCCGGTCCGCCGACTCCGGTGATTGCGTGGGCGTGCCCGGCCGAGCTGCCGCCGGACAGGGCCTGATCGCGCGGCGAGGGGACAGACGGCATGAATGCCACCGCGGGGGCACCGCAGGACTTGATCCCGACCCGTCTGCTGCAAGGGCAGAAAGCCCTGGTGACCGGTGCCAATTCGGGCATCGGCAAGGCCACCGCCCTCGGCTTGGGCCGGGCCGGCGCCGACGTGGTCGTGAACTACGTGGCGGGTCGCGAGGCCGCCGAGGAGGTGGCCGAGGAGATCGCCTCGTTCGGGGTGCGCTCCGCCGCCTACGAGGCCGACGTGTCCCAGGAGGACCAGGTCGTCGCCATGACCGCCCGGATGGTCGAGGAGTTCGGGACCATCGACATCCTGGTCGCCAACGCGGGGCTGCAACGCGACTCCCAGGTCGCGGACATGACCCTCGCCCAGTGGCAGAAGGTCCTCGACGTCAATCTCACCGGCCAGTTCCTGTGCGCCCGGGAGGCGGTCAAGGAGTTCCGGCGCCGGGGCGTGGTACCCGAGGTGTCCCGCTCCGCGGGGAAGATCATCTGCATGAGCTCGGTGCACCAGCTCATCCCCTGGGCGGGCCACGTGAACTACGCGTCCTCCAAGGGCGGTGTGCAGATGATGATGCGGACCCTGGCGCAGGAGCTCGCACCCGAGCGGATCCGGGTGAACGCAGTCGCGCCGGGGGCCATCAAGACGCCGATCAACCGGGACGCCTGGGAGACGCCCGAAGCGCGGGAGGACCTGCTCCGGCTGATCCCCTACGACCGGATCGGTGACCCGGAGGACATCGCCCACGCCGTGGTCGCCCTCGCCTCCGACCTCATGGACTACGTGGTGGGGACCACCCTGTACGTCGACGGCGGCATGACGCTCTTCCCGGGCTTCGCCACCGGCGGATGACCCCTCCCGGCCCCTGACGTCCACGAAGGGCGAAGGCTTACATGCCCACCTCGCTCCACCTGCTGGCGGATGCCCCGGCGCAACTCCTGCCGGCCCGGGAACTCATGGCCTTCACCCTGGGCTCCCACATCATCCTGGTACCCCTCGGTGTGGCCTTTCCCTTCATCACCCTGGTCATGCACCACCGCGGGCTGCGCCGCAACGACGCCACGGCCCTGCTCCTGGCCCGCCGCTGGTCGGCCGTCATGGCGGTGCAGTTCGCCCTCGGCATCGTCACCGGCACGGTGCTGTCGTTCGAGTTCGGCCTGCTCTGGCCCGGTCTGATGGGGCGGTGGGGCGACGTCTTCGGCATCGGCTTCGGCGTCGAGGCGTGGGCGTTCTTCCTGGAGGCCGTGCTCATCGCCATCTACCTGTACGGATGGCGGCGGCTGAATCCCCGGACGCACTTCCTGCTCGGGCTGCCGCTGCCGTTCGCCGCGCTCCTCGGCGCCTTCGGCATCCTGGCCGCCAATTCCTGGATGAACACGCCCCAGGGCTTCTCCCTCGACTCCAAGGGCAACCCGGTCGACGTGGACGTCCGGAAGGCGATCTTCACACCGATGTTCGGTCCGCAGTACTGGCACTTCGTCGTGGCGATGGTGATCACCGCGGGCTTCGTGGTGGCCGGGGTCTACGCCGTCGGCTGGCTGCGCGGCCGCCGGGACCGCTACCACCGGCTCGGTTTCGCCGTTCCCTTCACCATCGCCGCCGTCCTCACCCCGGTGCAGCTCGTCCTCGGCGACTCCATCGCCCGGTCGGTGTTCCACAAGCAGCCGGTCAAGTTCGCCGCGATGGAGATCGTCTGGGACACCGACACGCGCGTACCGGAGTACGTCTTCGGGCGCCTGCGGGAGGACGGGACGGTCGCGGGCGGCATCAAGATCCCGCTGCTCGACTCGGTGCTCGCCGGATTCAGCCCGAACACCGAGGTGGTGGGGCTCACTTCGGTCCCGGCGGACCAGCGTCCCACGGCCGTTCAGGCGACCATCGCGCACTGGGCCTTCGACGTCATGGTCCTCATCGGCTCCGCCCTCGTCCTGCTCGCGCTGTGGTACGGACTGGTCTGGCTGAGGCACCGCCGGCTGCCCGCCTCGCCGTGGTTCTACCGCTCGGCGGCCTGCGCGGGCGCCGGCTCCGTCGTGGCCGTCGAATGCGGCTGGATCGCCACCGAGGTGGGCCGCCAGCCCTGGATCGTCTACCAGAACATGAAGGTCGCCGAGGCGGTGACCTCGACCCGCTCCACCACCCTGTGGATCATGCTCGGCGTCGTGGTGGTGGTGTACGCGTGCCTCTTCGGCACCTTCCTCGTCGTGCTGCTGAAGATGCGTACGCGATGGCGGCGCGCCGACGCGGAGCGGGCCGCCGGAGGGACGGGCCACGCCCCGGAGGCCGACACCCCCTACGGGCCGCGCGCACCGCTGCCCGTGGGCGGCTCCGCCCCGAAGGACCCCGCCCGGCCCGAGGGAGGCAGCCCGTGATCGCCGACCTCATCGCCGTGGTGCTGCTCCTGGCCGTGACCGCCTACGCCTGCGCCGGCGGCACCGACTACGGGGCCGGCTTCTGGGACCTGACGGCCGGGGGCACGGAACGCGGCCGGCGTCCGCGGTGGCTCATCGACCACGCCATGGCCCCGGTCTGGGAGGTGAACAACGTCTGGCTGATCTTCGTTCTCGTCATCATGTGGACCGGCTTCCCGGTCCTGTTCCAGACGGTGTTCTCCGCGATGTGGCTCCCGCTGGCGCTGGCCGTCACGGGCATGGTCCTGCGCGGCGCCGGCTTCGCCTTCCGCAAGCCGTCCCGGCGGCTCGCCGACCGGCGGCTGTACGGGGCCGTGTTCGCCGTGGCCTCGGTCGTCACGCCGTTCTTCCTCGGCGCCGCCGTCGGCGGGGTCGCGTCGGGACGGGTGGCGCCCGGTACGGCGGCGTCGGCGGACGCCTGGGCCAACCCCACCTCCCTGCTCTTCGGGCTGGTCGCCATCGCGACGACGGCCTTCCTGGGCGCGGTGTTCCTCACCGCGGACGCCCGCCGGTTCGAGGCGCCCGACCTGATCGGCTACTTCCGGCGGCGGGCGCTCGCCAGTCTCGCCGTGGTCAGCGTCCTCGCGGTGGCCACGGGCTTCGTCACCCACGCGGACGCCCCCCACGTGTGGCACGGGCTCACCCGCGGGCTCGGGCTGCTCTTCGTCGTTCTGGCCGGCGCGGCCTCCGTCGTGACGGCGTGGCTGCTCCGGCGACGGCCTGGCGCGTGGGTCCGGGTGACGGCGGTCGGTGTCGTCGCCGCCGCCGTCTTCGCCTGGGGCACGGCGCAACGCCCCTACCTCCTCCCGACGTCGCTGACCGTGGCCGATGCCGCGGGTGATCCCGCCACGCTGACGTGGCTGGCGATCGTCACCCTGGTGGCCCTGGTGCTCGTCGTGCCGGCCGTCGTCCTCCTCTACTGGCTCGACACCCGCGGGGAGCTCGAGGAGCTCACCGACGCCGAGCTGGTCCGGGAGGGCGGCGCGCCGGGCGAGGGTGCGGGACACGACAGCCGGCCGACGTCCTGACCCCCCTCGACCTCCCCTTCGCGCCCGCACTCCGACGGAGGAAGCCGCTGTGACCGACGACGAGATCCTCCTGGGACTCGCCCTGACGGTGGTGCTCGCCACCGGATCGCAGATCCTGGCGAACAAGCTGCGCGTCCCGGCGCTGATCATCCTGCTCCCCGTGGGGTTCGCGGCCGGCGCCATGACGGACGTCATCCACCCGGACAAGCTGCTGGGGCCGGACTTCTCGGCCCTGGTGTCGCTGTCCGTCGCCGTCATCCTCTACGACGCCGGCCTGGGACTGGACCTGCGCAAGCTGGCCCACCACGCCCGGGGGGTCGTGATCAGGCTGCTCGTGTACGGCGTACTGCTCACCTTCCTCGTCACCGGGGCGGTGGGACCGGCGATGTTCGGCATGCCGCTGCGCGTGGCCGCGATGCTCGGCATGATCCTGGTCGTCTCGGGGCCCACCGTCGTGGGGCCCCTGCTGGACTTCGTGCGCCCGAGCGACAAGGTGCGCCGCATCCTCATCTGGGAGGGGACGCTGATCGACCCGATCGGCGCCATCCTCGGCGCGCTCACCTTCCACGCCGTCGCGTCGTCGCACCGGATCGACATCGGACGGGGTTACCAGCTGGGCCAGTTCGGCCTCAGCCTCGCGTTCGGGCTGCTGGGCGGGGCCGTGGCCACCGCGCTGCTGTGGTTCACCCTGCGCACGCTCCGGCTCGGCGAGACGCCAGGAACCCTGGCGCAACTGGCCGTCGTCATCGGCGTGGCGGCGGTCTGCGACGTCGTGCGGGACGACACGGGGCTGATCGCCGGAGTCGTGGCCGGACTGGCCGTCTCCAACATCCGCGGCTTCGACATGCCCGCGCGCCGGCCCTTCCTGGAGACCCTGGTCCAGCTGATCATCGGACTGCTCTTCATCTCCATCTCCTCCACCGTCACGCCGGCGTCCGTGGTGCCGGTGCTCCTGCCCTCCCTCGCCCTCATCGCGATCCTGGTCCTGGTCGTCCGGCCGCTCGTGGCGTTCGGCGCCGCGGCGGGCACGGACCTATCACGGGGCGAACGCGCCTTCGTCGGATGGATGGATCCGCGCGGCATCGTCGCGGCGGCGACGGCTTCGGCCTTCTCCGCCGGCTTGGTGGAACGGGGGGTGGCCGGCGCGACGAAGATCCTCCCCGTCACCTTCCTGGTGATCGTGGGCACCGTCGTGCTGTACGCCCTGACGGCGGTGCCCGTCGCCAGACGGCTGGGCGTGGTCAAGAAGGAGGGCACGCGCGTCCTCCTCGTGGGCGGCCAGCCGTGGGTGATCGACCTGGGCCGTGCCCTGCGGTCCGCCGGCCTCGACGTGCTGATGTGGGCGGGACGCGAACAGGAACGGGAGGCGATCAAGCTCGCCGCCCTCGACCTGGCCAAGGGCGAGCTGCTGGCCACCGCCATCAACCCCGGGGCGCGCCTGGAGGGGGTGACGGCCGTCTTCCTGGCTACCGACGACGACGACTTCAACGCCCTGGCGTCGATCACGATACGGGACAACGTGGAGGGGCCCGTGTACCGGGTCGGGCCCCCGCACGACAGCCACGGCGTGGTCGCCCCCTACACCGGTGGCGACATCCTCTTCGGCCGCTCCTTGGTCCGGCACGTGCTGGCCGAGCGCTACGAGCGGGGGGCACGGTTCGTGGTGCGGCCCTTCTCCCACACGCTGCCGCGGGAGCACGACACGCTCTTCGTGGTGCGCGCGGACCGCAGGCTGGTCCCGGTCACCGAACGGCAGGCGGCCGTCCCGAAGGAGGGCGACACCGTCGTCCTCCTCGGTCCCGTCCCCGCCCCCGCCGGACGGTGACGGGCGCCAACCCGCTCCGTGCCCTACCTCCCGCTGCCGGACGACCCCCCGAGCAGCCGGTCCAGGGTGAGCGCCGCGTCGATGAGGGCCAGATGGGTGAAGGCCTGCGGGAAGTTGCCGAGCTGCCGCCCGGTCAGGTCGATCTCCTCGGAGTACAGGCCCAGGTGGTTGGCGTAGGTGAGCATCTTCTCCAGCACCAGTCTGGCCGTGTCCGTGCGGCCGGCCCGCGCCAGGGCGTCGACGTACATGAAGGTGCACAGGGAGAAGGTGCCCTCGGAGCCGCGCAGCCCGTCGGGTGACGCCTCGGGGTTGTAGCGGTAGACCAGGCTGTCGCTGACCAGTTCGCGTTCCATCGCATCGAGGGTGGACTTCCACATCGGGTCCTGCGGCGTGATGAAGCCGACCGTGGGCATCCGCAGCAGCGACGAGTCCAGCACGTCGTCGCCGTAGTGCTGGACGAACGCCTGCTTGTCCGCGTCCCACCCCTTGGCGAGCACCTGGCGGTAGATGTCGTCCCGTGCGTCCACCCAGCGGCCGCGCGCCGCCGGACGGCCGTCGTCGGCGGCGATCCGCACGGCGCGGTCGAAGGCGACCCACGACATGACGCGGCCGTAACTGAAGTCCTTGCGGCCGCCCCGGGTCTCCCACAGCCCCTCCCCGGGCTGGTCCCAGTGGTCGACCAGCCAGTCGAGCAGGGTGTGCAGGGCTTTCCAGCCCCCGGTGTCGAGGTGCATGCCGCGCTGGTGCGCGAAGTAGATGCTGTCGAGCGCCTCGCCGTAGATGTCCAACTGGAGCTGGTCGGCCGCACCGTTGCCGATGCGGACCGGTGCGGAGCCGCAGTAGCCCTCCCAGTGCTCCAGGGTCTCCTCGGCGAGGTCGGTGGAGCCGTCGACCCGGTACATGACGTTCAACGGCCCCGTGGCGTCGTCCCCCTGGCCGGCCTCCTGCTTCACCCGGGCGTGCAGCCACTCGATGAAGGCGGCAGCCTCCTCCTTGAACCCCAGGCCGAGCAGGGCGTACACGGAGAACGAGGCGTCGCGGATCCAGGTGAACCGGTAGTCCCAGTTGCGCTCCCCGCCCAGCTGTTCGGGCAGCCCCGCCGTGGGCGCGGCGACCAGTGCGCCGGTCGGCGCGTAGGTCATCAGCTTCAGCGTCACGGCCGAGCGTTCCAGGGCCTCCCGCCAGCGGCCCGAGTAGGTGGACTGCCCCAGCCAGGAGCGCCAGAAGCGGACCGTCTCGCCGAAGAGCCGCTCGAACTCCTCCACCCGGAACTCCCGCGGCGGGCCGCCGGGGGAGGACTCGAGGACCATGCCGCGCTGCTGCCCTGCCCGCAGGCTCAGGGAGAAGCGCAGGTCCGTGTCGCCGGAGAGGGTGCTCAGCAGGCGCTCGTCGTCGGGCTCCCGGACGGGGTGGACGGCGAGGTCCAGCCCCTCGGAAGTGAACAGGGCGCCGTGCTCCGTGACGTGCAACTCGTGCGGCTTGCGGCCGTAGTCGAAGCGCGGGGCGATCTCCCCCTCGAACGCCATGCTGCCCCGGACGCACCGCAGCATCCGCACCAGGCGGTGCCGGTCCGTCGCAGTCGTGCCGGTCACGGGCATGAAGTCGACGACCTCGCCCGCTCCGGCCTCGGTCATGAAGCGCGTCACCAGAACGGCGGTGTCCGGGTGGTAGAGCTGCTTGGTCGTGTAGGTCTCGGCGACCGGCCGCACGGTGAAGTGGCCGCCCTCGCGCCGGTCGAGCAGCGCGCCGAAGACGCTGGGCGAGTCGAAGCGCGGACAGCAGAACCAGTCGATCGTCGCATCGGTCGTCACCAGGGCCGCGGTCTGCAGATCACCGATCAGGCCGTGGTCCTCGATCAGGGGGTAGGCATCCATCGTGGCCCCTTCCCGCGCCGGGCGACCACACCGCCGGCGCGTTCACACCGCGGTCGGCTGGGGTCCTGCGGCACCCGATCAGCTTAGGCCGACCGGGTGCGCGCGTCCTGTCGAGCCGCCCTGCGCCCGGCGGCGGGGAGTGCCGCGGCTGCGGCGGGACAGTGGCCGCCCTACCGTGGGTTGACGGCTCTTCCCGAGGGCCCGTCTCGTGTGCCTGCCGAGCACCCGACTCCTCCAGGCGAAGGGGGCGTGTGGCGTGGGTGTGCCGACCTCCTGGGCGGACCGGTTCCGGCTGCGGCAGTACGTGATGGCCAGCCTGTGGATCGTGCCGATGCTCGGTCTCGTCCTCGGCACCCTGCTCGCCGAGCTCGCGCTGGCCGCCGACCGGGCCGACTGGCCGCCCAGCGGTTGGCACTACTCGGCGACGACGGCGAGCGGCGTGCTCACCGCCATCGTGGGGGCGATGGTGGCGCTGCTCGGCTTCGTCGTCACCATCGGCGTGCTGGTGGTGCAGCAGGCGACGGGCACCCTCTCGCCCCGCTACATGCGCCTGTGGTACCGCGACCGGTTGCAGAAGGCGGTACTGGCCATGTTCACGGGGGCCTTCGCCTTCGCCTTCTCCCTGCTGCGCAGCGTCGAGACCGACTCGGTTCCCGACCTCGGGGTGACCCTGGCCGGTGCGGCGGTGGCGGTCAGCCTTGTCCTCCTGCTCGTCTACCTCAACCGGTTCACCCACGGTCTACGGCCGGTGGCCATCGCCGAACGGGTCGCGCGCATGGGGGAGGGCGTCTTCACCACCGGCGCCGCGCAGATCCGGGGCGCCGCCCCCCACGGCGACGTGCCGGCGCCGTCGGAGGGTCCCGTGGTGCGCATCCGCAGCGTGCGCGGCGGGGCGGTGCAGGCGTTCGACGTGCGGGGCCTGGTCGCGGAGGCCGCGCGCCACGACTGCGTGCTGGTGGTGACGCGGCTGATCGGGGACTTCGTACCGCCCGGCACCGTGCTGGCGGAGGTGCACGGAGGAACATCCGCCCCGGACCCGGCACGGGTGTGCGGTCGGGTCGCCCTGGGGGCCGAGCGCACGATCGAACAGGACCCCGCCTTCGCCCTGCGGGTCCTCGTGGACATCGCCATCAGGGCCCTGTCACCGGCGGTCAACGACCCGACCACCGCGGTACAGGTGATGAACTACATCGAAGGGCTGCTGCACACGGTCGGCGCCACCCGCCTCCCCGGCCGGTACGTCCTGGCCGATCGGGACGGCGCCGCCCGCCTCGTCCTCCCGGGGCGGGACTGGGACAACTACCTCCAGCTCGCCGTCTGCGAGATCCGGGAGTACGGGGCTTCGTCCGTGCAGGTCTGCCGGCGGCTCCGCGCCCTGCTCGAGGGCCTGCTCGAAGCCCTTCCCGCCTGGCAGCACCCCTCCGTCCGGACCCAGCTGGACCTGCTCCGGGCCGCGGTCGAACGCGAGTTCGCCGACCCGGCCCGCCGGGCCATCGCCCTCCAGCCCGACCACCAGGGCATCGGCGGGCAGCACCCCGCGTAAGCCCCTCCCCGTCCGTTCCCCCCGCTCGGCGCCTGCGCCAGAAGGGGGAACGTGACGCCGCTCCGGTCGCGGGAGCGGGGTGGAGCACCTTTGCTGGACTGACGGCGGGTGCTCCGCCGCCCGACGCCGCCCCGAAGCGCCCTCCAGGAGATCCGTATGGAACCCCAGCTCAGCCGGCCGGATCCCTCCCGCGCCGTGCCCCCGACGCAGGGGCAGCCGAACGAGTTGGCCGATCTGAAGCGGCGGATCGCGGAGCTGGAGAGCGGCGGGAGGCCGCGACGGCACCGGTGGCGGTCGCTGCTCTCCGCCGTCCTGGCGATCCTGGCCGCCGTGCTCTCCGTCCTCGCCGTCGTCGCCGTGTGGGCCAACAGCATGGTGGCGGACACCGGACGGTACGTCGACACCGTGGCGCCGCTCGCCGACGACCCGGCCGTGCAGACGGCGGTGACCAACCGCGCCACGACCGCGATCCTCGACCGGATCGATGTGAAGTCCCTGGTCGCCGAGCTCTCCTCGGAGGCCGGCAAGGAAGGGGCGCCCCCCGCCCTGGCCAAGCTGATCGGTGAACTCGAAGGCCCCATCGAGAACGGCCTCAAGGAGCTGGTGAGCAGCACGGTCCACCGGGTCGTCGCGAGCCCGGCGTTCGCCACCCTGTGGACGGACGCCAACCGGGTGGCACACCGCTCCCTGGACAAGGCGCTCACCGGCAAGGGCGGCGGCGCCGTGACGCTGAAGGGCGACCAGGTGGCCGTCGACATCGCCCCCATCGTCGAACGGGCCAAGGACGAGCTGGTGAAGTCCGGCCTGTCACGCGCCGCCGGCATCCCCGAGGTGCACACCGACTTCGTCGTGTTCTCCTCGGACGAGCTCGCCAAGGTGAAGACGTACACCCGGATCCTGCAGATCCTCGGCTCGTGGCTCGGCGTGATCGCCCTGCTGCTCGCCGCGGCGGCGGTCCTGCTGGCCGCGCACCGGCGGCGCGTGCTGGTGGCGACGGCGCTCGGCGTGGCCTTCGGGATGCTCGTGCTCGGCGTCAGCCTGGCCGTCTTCCGCAGCATCTACCTCGACCGGCTTCCGGCCGCGGTGTCGCAGGACGCGGCGGCCGCCGTCTTCGACGCGCTCGTGAGGTTCCTGCGGGCCACCGTCCGGGCGGTCGCCGCCGTGGCCCTGGTGACGGCCTGCGCCGCCTTCCTGAGCGGACCCTCGCGGCCCGCGGTCGCGGTGCGGCGGGCATGCGCCGGCGCGATCGCGTCCGTGCGGGGCACCGCCGCCTCGAGCGGCCTGCGGCTGGGCGCGGTGGGCCGTTTCGTCCACCGGTACAAGCGCTGGATCGGCGGGGCGATCCTCCTGGCCGCCCTGGTCGTCCTCGTCATCTGGTCGTACCCGACCACGGCGGTCGTGCTGTGGATCGTCGCCGCGGTCCTCCTCGCCTTCGCGGTGCGGGAGTTCCTCGACGACCCCGGTACGGCGGACGGGCCGCGCCGACGCGACGGCGGGAAGGAACCGCTGCCCTCATGAGCGACGCGCCGCGCGCAGGCGGTACGCGGTGGTGGCGGCGCCCCTCCGGCCGTCTGCGTTTCCTCCTTCCGCTCCTGCGTTCCTCCGTCGTGGTGGCGGCGACCGTCGCGCTGTACTTCCTGCTCCCCCTGGACCGCGATGCCGACCGGCACACCGCCACCTGGCTGACCCTGGGTCTGCTGGGCATCGGTGCGCTCCTCGCGCTGCAGACGGCCGGCATCGTCACCTCGCCCTACCCCCGGCTGCGGGCCGTCGAAGCGCTGGCCACCGCCGTCCCGCTCTTCCTGCTGCTGTTCGCGGCCACGTACTTCCTGTACGCGCGGGAGCAGGGGCCGGCCTCCTTCTCCGAGCCGCTCAGCCGGACCGACGCCCTGTACTTCACCGTGACCGTGTTCGCGACCGTCGGCTTCGGCGACATCGTGCCCCTCTCGCCGACGGCGCGGGTGCTGACCACCCTCCAGATGGTGGCCGACCTCGTCCTCGTCGGGCTGATCGCGAAGGTCATGGTCGGGGCCGTACGGCTCGGACTGGAACGGCGCCAGTCCGGCGCCGCTTCCGAGCGGCGCGATCCATGACGTGCACGTCCCCGACCCTGGAAGGACGCCGTCCATGACGACGCCGAAGGCCGGCCCGGCTCCCTCCGGAGAGCCGGAGGAGGTTTCCGAGGCCGACCGGTTGCGGGACTTGCTGCGGACGCCCGCCTACCGCAAGCTCCTCGTCTTCAGCGCGTTGATCGGCATTCCGATCTCGCTGGCCGCCTTCTGGTTCCTCGTCGCCCTGCACGAGCTGGAGCACGTCCTGTGGGCCGACCTGCCGGAGGCATGGGGCTGGGACACCCCGCCCGCCTGGTGGCCGCTGCCCCTGCTGGCCGTCGCCGGGGTCCTCGTGGGACTGGTCGTGACCCATCTGCCCGGCGCCGGCGGTCACGTCCCCGCGTACGGCCTCCACGCCGGAGGGGCGTCGGCCGCCGCCCTGCCCGGGGTGGTCCTCGCCGCGGTCGCGAGCCTGCCGCTCGGCGCCGTCCTCGGCCCCGAGGCGCCGCTGATCGCACTGGGCGGCGGTCTGGCCCTGCTGTTCCGCAGGCTCGTGCGCGCCCCCGACACCCCGCAGAGCACCGCACTGCTGGGAGCGGCCGGCGCGGCGGCGGCCATCGCGGCCATCTTCGGCAACCCGCTCGCCGCCGCGGTGCTGCTGCTCGAGGTGGCGGGCGTGGGCGGGCCCCGGCTGTTCATCATCATGCTTCCCGCCCTCCTGTCGAGCGGCGTGGGGGGGATCGTGTTCACGGGTTTCGGGCGCTGGACGGGCCTGCATACGGGCAGCCTCTCCATCCACTTCCCCATGTCGCCCCCGCGTCTGGACACCGGCGACGTGGTGTGGGCGGTCCTGCTGGCGGTCGGCCTGGGCGTCCTGCTGCATTTCGTGATCGTCTTGGGCCGTCTGACCGCCTCGTTCGTGGCCGCGGCGCCGCTGGTCCGCACGCTGGTGTGTGCACTCGCCGCCGCGGGCTGCGCGGCTCTGTACGCGGTGGTCACGGGCCGCAGTCCGGTGGAGGTGGCTTCGTCCGGCCAGGCCACCATGGCCCAGTTGACGGCCGATCCCCACGCCTGGAGCGTCGGCGCCCTGGTGGCCGTCCTGGTGTTCAAGGCCGCCGCGTACGCGCTGTGCCTGGGCAGCCTCCGCGGCGGCCTGGTGTTCCCCGCGCTGTTCCTCGGCGCGGCGGCAGGCGTGCTGCTCGCGCCGCTGCCCGGGCTCGGGGTGATTCCCGGCGCCGCCGCCGGCATGGCAGCGGCGTCCGCGGCCGCACTGCGGCTTCCGGTCAGCAGCGTGGCCCTCGTGGTCCTGGTGCTCGGGAACTTCGACACGGTCCCCGTGGTGATCCTGGCGGCTGTGACGGCCTTCGTGACCGCCGAGCTGCTCCCGGCGGGCCCGGCCCCCCGGGCGCCCCGCGCGCGGAAGAAGAAGCCCGCGACCCCGGAGGGGGCCGCGGGTGGCCGCGCGGTCCCCGAGTGAGGCAGGGGCCGGCGGGAGCGGCGGGCGGGCACGGGCGTCGTGAGGCAGGGCCGGCGGGCCGGCCCGGGGGTCGCCCCGTTCAGAGGGCGAGGATGCGCTCCTTCTGCGCCGCGAACTCCGCCTCGGAGAGCACCCCTTGGTCCCTGAGCTGGGCGAGTTCCTTCAGCTGGCCGATCTTGGTGTCCATCGACGCCGCGGCCGGCGGTCCGGGCGCGGGGGAGGGTGCGGGCGCCGGAGCGTCGTACGCCTGCGGTGGAGCAGCGGCGGCCGGCCCGTCGTCCTGTTGGGCCCATCGGCCGGCCTGCCGGCGCGAGACCCGGTTGGAGACGGCGGTGGCGGTACCGGAGATGACCGCGGTGCGGGCGATCCCGCGGAGCAGACCAGGCATGGCGGTGTCCTTGTCGTCGGGGGCTCTTGGATCCGGAGGGGACGGCCTCAGACCTCGGTGGCCTCCACGGCCCGCAGGAGGTCCTCGAGCGGGATCCGCCCGTTGGCCACCATCCGGGCCCCGCCACGGCGCAGAGCGGCCGCCAGCGGCGCGGCCCAGACGTTCTCGTACACGATGACGCCCGCGGAATTGCCGGGTTCGAGGACCGAGGCGGCCTCCTGCAGGTCCCCCTCGTCCAGCAGTCCCGAGGAGGCGCCTTCGAACACGGCCAGGTCGAGCAGCCCGTCGCCGTCCATGTCCGCGAGTTTCAGCGCGCGGACCGACCCGTCCTCGTCCTTGCGGACGAAGGAGAGGTCGAGGATCCGGATGACGTGCCGGTCGACGAGATCCAGCAGCAGGGGCAGGCCCTCGCCGGTCATGCGGTTTCCGGGGAACTCCAGGACCAGGTAGTCGACCGGCCCCATCTCGGTGAGTTCGTCGACGCTCATACCGACTCCTCGTCCGGCGGTCTCCCGCCTCCGATGGCGCGGCCGCCGTGCGCTGACCGCCGCTGTGCCACCCTCCATTCCAGCACCGCGCGACCGGCCACGCACCTTCGCGGCGGCAGGCGTGCAGGCGTGCAGGCGTGCGGGTGGGCAGGCGGCGGTCGGGGGCGACCGGGGGTCAGGTGAGTTCGTCCAGGCTCCTGCCGGTCAGCCAGAAGCCGATCGCCAAGGACAGGACGACGACGGCCTGGTCCCGGTGGCCGGTGCCGGCGGTGGAGCTGTACGCGGCGTTCCCGGCCGCCCGGCTCCAGGCACTGCTGCACGCGATAAAAGGCTGGAGCCCGCGAGGAGGCAGTAGAGCACCAGCGTCAGCCAGGTGACGGCCTGCGACAGGTCGGTGTTCACCGCGGTCGCGGCCCCCGCGGCGACGAGGCCGAACGGCTGCAGCAGGGCGGCGATGCCGGCGGCCGACCACCCGGAGGCCCGGCTCAGCCTGCCCAGCCACGCCGGCTCCTTCCCGGGGCGCCTCGCCCCGCGCCGTTTGCGCAACCCGTAGAGGACCAGCGCGACTCCGAGGGCGAGCTTGACGACGATGACGGCGGTCGAGGGGGCGGTGTGCTGCCTCGGCGGTGTTCCGCCGGTGAAGGGCAGGACGCAGGCGATCACCAGCACCAGGCACCCGGCCGTCGTCCGTGACCCGGTGCCCGCAGGGTCACGGAGACCGGGCTGTACGCGGACGTGGTCCGCCGAACCCAGTCGGCCACGGGAACGCGGGACGCGCGAGAGGTGGACGCCCGTCGGAGCGATGCGGCTGCCCGCCGGGGGGCGGGCAGCCCACGCCTGCGGGGAGCGACGCCGGGACTCATGGCGGCGGGCCGCACTCGTGGGCCCTGAACTATGGTGCTCCGCCACATACGCCCCTGACCTGCGTCTTACTACCGTGTGGCGACACGGAAACCTCCTCGGACCTGCCTGGAAGTGGTGCACATGGCCGCCGCAACTCCCTCCCCGACGCCACCCGGTTCCCTCAAGCGGGTCGTCGCCGCCAGCCTCATCGGCACCACCATCGAGTGGTACGACTTCTTCCTCTACGGCTCCGCCGCAGCGCTCGTCTTCAACCAGTTGTTCTTCCCCAGCAGCGAGCCGCTGGTCGGCACCCTGCTCGCGTTCCTGACCTATGCGATCGGCTTCGCGGCCCGCCCCCTGGGCGGCCTGGTCTTCGGCCACTACGGGGACAAGATCGGCCGGAAGAAGCTCCTGGTGCTCAGCCTCGTCATGATGGGCGGCGCGACCTTCGCCATGGGCCTGCTGCCCACCCACGCGAGCATCGGCGTCGGCGCCCCGATCCTGCTGACCGTGCTGCGCCTGATCCAGGGCTTCGCCCTGGGCGGCGAGTGGGGCGGCGCGGTGCTGCTGGTCTCCGAGCACGGCGACGACAAGGACCGCGGCTTCTGGGCCTCCTGGCCCCAGGCCGGCGCCCCCGGCGGCAACCTGCTCGCCACCGGCGTCCTCGCCGTGCTGGCCGCGGTCCAGTCCGACGAGGCGTTCCTCGCCTGGGGCTGGCGGATCCCGTTCCTGCTCTCCGGCGTGCTGGTGGTGATCGGCCTGTGGATCCGGGTGTCGGTCTCCGAGACCCCCCTCTTCCTCGAAGCCCAGGCCAAGGCCGCCGCGGAGGCCGCCGCGGGTGACACCGGCGCCCCGAAGCCGCCGGTGGTCGAGGTGTTCCGGACGAACTGGCGCGGCGTGCTCACCGCCATCGGCACCCGCCTCGGCGAGAACATCTCGTACTACGTCCTGACGGCCTTCCTGCTCGTGTACGTCACCTCCCACCTGGGCCTGTCCAAGAGCGACGGTCTGAACGCCGTCCTGATCGGCTCCGCCGTCCACTTCGTCACCATCCCGCTGTGGGGAGCGCTGTCCGACCGGATAGGCCGCCGCCCGGTCACGCTCATCGGCTCACTGGGCATGACCGGCTGGGCGTTCGCCTTCTTCGCGATGCTCGACTCCCGGTCCTTCCCGGTCATCGCCGCCGCCGTCACGGTCGGGCTGCTGTTCCACGGCGCGATGTACGGGCCCCAGGCCGCCTTCATCTCCGAGATGTTCGACACCAGGGTCCGCTACTCCGGCGCCTCGATGGGCTCGCAGCTCGCCTCCATCATCGGCGGCGCCCTCGCCCCCATCATCGCGGTGGCCCTGCTCGACGACTACGGCTCCTCGCTGCCCATCTCCCTCTACCTGGCCGCGGCCACCCTCATCACGAGCGCGACCGTGCTGGCCGCGAGGGAGACCCGCGGGCGTAACCTGGCCGGGCCGTCCGGCACGGGCCCGGTCAGGGTCCCCGGTCACCGGACCGGGGCCGACGCCGAGCTGACGTCCCCCGGCACCTAGGCCCTGTCGTCGAAGTCGCGCCTGGCCGCCGCCGCCGTCAGCGGCGGCGCCCGGCCCCTCGCCCCCGGAAAGAGCCCGACATGCCGAGCACCGCGAACAGCCCCGGCGACGGCGGGGCGTTCACCGCCCTGCGCCGACTGCTGGACCTGCTCGCCGAGGGCGCGCCCGCCGAGGACTTCGCCCGGGCCGCCGAAGCCGCCCGGCAGGCCGGCCTCCCCACGGCACGGGCCCAGGAGATCGCCGAGGCCACCGAGGTCGCCCTCGCCATCCGCCGCACCCTCAGCCAGCACCGCCGCCGCGAGGCCGAGTTGGCGGCCCTCTTCGACACCGCCGGCGACCTCGCGGCACTGCGCGACCCCGACGCCGTCCTGCGGGCCATCGTCCACCGGGCCAAACTCCTCCTCGGCACGGACGTCACCTACCTCTCCCTCAACGACGACGAGGCCGGCGACACCTACATGAGGGTGACCGACGGCTCCGTCTCCGCCGCCTTCCAGCAGGTGCGCCTGGGCATGGGGGAGGGGTTGGGCGGACTGGTCGCGGAGACGGCCCGCCCCTACACCACCGGCGACTACCGCGACGACCCGCGGTTCAAGCACACCGCCACCATCGACAGCGCCGTCGCGGAAGAGGGCCTGCGGGCCATCCTCGGGGTGCCGCTGCGCCTGGGCACCCGCGTGATCGGCGTCCTCTACGCCGCCGACCGCACCGCGCGCACCTTCACACCGGACGAGGTCGCCCTGCTCGCCTCGCTCGCCGACCACGCGGCCATCGCCATCGACAGCGCCCGGCTGCTGGCGGAGACCCGTACCGCGCTGGTCGACCTCAACGCTGCCTCCCAGACGATCGAGGCGCACAGCCGGGCCATGCGGCGCGCGGAGGACGCCCACGACCGGCTGACCGACCTGGTGCTGCGCGGCGCGGGGGTCACCGAGGTCGCCACCGCCATCGGTACCGTCCTGCAGGGCGGCACCCTCATCCACGACGCGGACGGAACCGAACTCGCCCGGGCCGGCGCGGACCCGGAGCCACCGCCGCCCGAGGCCGTCGCCGCCTCCCGGGCGGGCGGCCGCGCGGTCCCGGTCCGGGGAACCTGGGTGTGCGCGGTCCTCGCCGGCCACGAACTCCTCGGCAGCATCGCCCTGACCGGCCGGCCCGACCTCGACGACGCCGACCGCAGGCTCTTCGAACGGGCCAGCGTCGTCACCGCCCTGCTCCTGCTCCTGCGCCGGTCGGTCGCCGAGACCGAGGACCGGGTGCGGGGCGAGCTGCTGGGCGACCTCCTCACCCGGGCCGCCGACCCCGCCGGGCTGTCCGCCCGCGCCCGCCGCCTCGGGGTCGACCTCGACCAGCCGCACGCGGTGTTCGTGCTGCACGCCGACACCGTGCCCCGGCCGCGGCTGCTGGCCGCGGCCGTCCGCACGGCGCGGGCGCGCAGCGGGCTGGCCGGACAGCACCACGACGACGTGGTCCTCGTCTGCCCCTGCGACACCCCCAGTTCGTGCGCCGCCGCACTCGCCGCCGAACTGGGCCAGTCCGTGGCCGCGCCGGTCACCGTCGGGGCGGCCGGCCGGCCGGTGACGCGTCCGGCGGACTTCGCCGAGGCGCACGCCGAGGCCCGCCGCTGCCTGGCGGCCCTGCACGCCCTGGGCCACCGGGGGACCGGATCCGCCCTCGCGGACCTGGGCTTCGTCGGCCTCCTGCTCGGCGACCGGACGGACCTGGGCGGCTACGTACGCCAGACACTCGGTCCCCTCCTGGACTACGACGCCAAGCGCGGCACCGACCTCACGCACACCCTGCGGACCTACTTCGCGCTCGGCATGAGCCAGGCCAAGACGCGGGCGGCGCTGCACGTCCACGTCAACACGGTGGTGCAGCGCCTGGACCGCATCGGGCGGCTGCTGGGCCGCGACTGGCACCTGCCCGAGCGGGCGCTGGAACTCCAACTGGCGCTGCGCATCCACCAGGTGTCGGCGGACGGGGGTACGGACGGCACCCCGGCGGGGCCGCCGGCCGGCCGCTAGCGGTGCGGACCGGGTTCCGCGGGCCCGCGCGGACCGCTGATACCGATTCGGTTGCGACCGCCCGCGGACTCGTACCCGACCCGCGCGTGCGCCCGTTGCACGGTTCATGGAAGCCACCACCCCAGAGACGTACGCGGTCCTCGACGGCGCGTACTGGCTCGACGCCGCCGACGGTGACCGGACGGCCTGCGTCCACTGCGCTCTCCTGCGCCGGGGCCCCGCGCCCGGTCCGTCCGGGGAGCCCGGCCGCGGCGAGGCAACCGGCCGGGAGGCCCGGGCCGCGACCGACGCAGATGCGGGCGGGGGTGTGGGCGGGGGTGGCGACGACGCGGGCCAAGAGGGGCTGCTGGACCGGTTGCGGACCGCCATCACCTGCGGGAACCCGAGCACGCTGCGGGCCGTCATGCTCACCTGCTCGGTCGGTACCGTCATCGTGGGAGCGGCCGCCACGCTCCGCCGCTGAGCGCCGAACCGCTGCGCGGCCCGGGCCGCCCGGGTTACTCGAAGCGGTCGGTGTCGCCCGCCCCGGCGCGGACGATCTCGGCCTCGCCGCTGGAGAAGTCGATGACGGTGGTCGGCCTGGTCCCGCAGTCACCGGAGTCGAGGACGGCGTCCACCAGGTGCTCGAGCCGCTCCTTGATCTCCCATCCCTGCGTCAGGGGCTCGTCCTCGTCGGGCAGCAGCAGGGTGCTGGAGAGCAGCGGCTCGCCCAGCTCGGCCAGCAGAGCCTGGGTGACGGCGTGGTCCGGGATGCGCACCCCGACCGTCTTCTTCTTCGGATGCATCAGCTGGCGCGGCACCTCGTTCGTCGCCCGCAGGATGAAGGTGTACGGGCCCGGGGTCGACGCCTTGATCGCGCGGAACACGTCGTTGTCGATGTGGACGAACTGGCCCAGCTGCGCGAAGTTCTGGCAGACGAGGGTGAAGTGGTGCCGCTCGTCGAGGTTCCGGATCGAGCGGATCCGGGCCATGCCCTCGCGGTTGCCCAGCTGGCAGCCCAGCGCGAAGCACGAGTCCGTGGGATACGCGACGAGAGCGCCGGCCCGGATGCTGTCCGCCACGCCGCCGATCGTGCGCGGCTGGGGGTTGTCGGGGTGCACATCGAAGTACTTCGCCATCCGCCGAGCCTACCCGGGACGGGTGTCAGCCCGGCAACGGCCGGGCCCGGACACCCAGGGCGGGCATCTGCTGGCCGCTCGACGGGAGCATGCGCACCTCGCCCTGGTCGCTGATCTCGGCCTGGACGATGCCGGTCTCGTCGCAGTAGACGGGATGCCCGCCGGGGCCGCTGCGCTCCGTACGGCTCACGGCCACCACGTCCGGGCCCTCGTCGGCGCCCTCCGGAAAGACCAGTTCGTAGCGCTCCGCGTGCATCTCGTTCCCTTCGGCCGGTCCGCTCCGGGCAGGTTCGGACGGCAGCCCGCCCGTCGTCTCATCATGCGGTCCGGGCGCCGCGACCGCATCGCCGTGCGGTCGCGGAGGGTGCCGGTGGGGGTCCCGGGCCCCGGCAGTGCTAGAATGCGGCACGCAGCCTTCGACAGTGAGCGCCCCGCGCCCGTGTCCGAAGGCTTTTTTCATGCCCATTTCCCGTTCAGCGCCCGCCGGGGCGCCCACCACCACCACCGGATACCGCGCCCTGCTGCGCAGCGCGGAGTTCGCCGGCCTGTACGCCGGCTTCACCCTGACGGCCGCGGCGACCACCTTGTCGGGCTTCGCGCTCGGCACCCTCGTCGACCGGCAGACCCACTCGCCGTTCCTGACGGCCGTCAGCATGTACGGCGCCACCTTCGCCGCGGTTCTGGGCGCCCTCACCCTGATGTCCGTCGCGGACGGCAAACGCCCGCGGCGCACGCTGGTCCTGCTCCAGTTCCTCTCCCTGGCGGGGCTCGCCGCCCAGGCGGTGCCCGGCCTGCCGCTGGCCGCCCGGTTCGCCCTGCTGCTGGGGCTGGGCTTCTTCCAGGCCCTGGGGACCGGGACCCGGATGGGTCTGCTCGCCGAGGTGGTGCCCGCCTCCGCCTACGTACCGGCCCGCTCCCTGATGAACATCACCGCCGGTGCCACGGCGATCCTCGGCTACGCGTGCGGCGCCGTACTGCTGCGCTTCCTGACTCCTCAAGGGGTCTTCGCGGTCGCCGCCGCCCTGACCGCACTCGCCCTCGCCGTGGTGGCGGCCACCGTGCGGGAGCACTCCATCCGCCTCACCCGCCGTCCCGGGCTGCGCCGGACGTGGACCACCAACGCCGCCCTCTTCGCCGACCCCCGCCGGCGCCCGCTGCTGGTCGGCCTGTGGGTGCCCAACGGCCTGATCGTCGGCTGCGAGGCGCTGTTCATCTCCTACGACCCCGGCCATGCCGGGATCTTCCTCGCCGCCGGATCGGCGGGCATGCTCCTCGGCGACCTGACCGTCGGCCGCCTGCTGACCCCAGACCTGCGCCGCCGCTGCGCCTTCGGCCTGCGGCTGCTCCTCGCCGCGCCCTACCTGCTCTTCGTGTGCGAGCCGCCGGTCGCGCTCGCGGCGGTGGCGGTGTTCGTCGCCGGGACCGGTTTCGCGGCGACCCTTCCCTTGCAGGAGCGGCTGCTCGAACTGACCGCGGACGAGGTCCGGGGCCAGGTCCAGGGCGTGGAGGCGGCCGGCCGCATGACGTGGCAGGGGATCGGCGCCGCGATCGCCGGGGCCACCGCCCAGTACCTCGGTCCCGGCGCCGCGATGACCGCCGTGGCGGCCGCCTCCGTGGCGGTCACGCTCGCCTCCCGGGGCGGCGGCACGTTCCGGCCGAGGAGCCGCGCCGTCCTTTCGTAGCCCGCGTCGCCACGCAACCGTCGCGGCCCCGCCCGGCAGTGGGTGACGGGTGGGGCCGCGGCAGGAAGCGCGCGGTCGCGGTGGCGGGCGTCAGCCGGTGGGGAAGGCGTCGGCGGTGCGGATGCGTTCCCGGATCCAGACGCCGGCCGGCTTGAGCGGGGCGGTCCCGGCCCACGGTCCGCCGCCGTCGCAGGTGCCCGGCTTGAAGACGGCGCCGCTGCGGTCGTCGTCGGAGAAGTTCCAATTGGTCCAGCTGATCTTCTTCGCGGCCATGAGGTCGAGGTACTTCTGCGTCATGGCGAAGTCGTTCGCGCCCTCACCCGCGTAGTTCTGCGTGCCGAACTCCGTGACGAACACGGGGATCCGGTCGGCGGCGCGGGAGAGGGTGTCGAGGTATTCCTCGCGGTGCGAGTACGCGTAGAAGTGGAAGGTGTACATGATGTTCGCCGCGTTCACCGGGTTGTTCACGACCTCGGTCTCGTCCCCGCCCTCGGAGACGCCGAGGGAGGACCAGGCGCGGGTGCCGACGAGGACCGGTGCGTCGGAGTCGATCCTCCGGATGACCGGGATGATCTGCTCGGCGTAGCCCTTGATCGTGCCCCAGCTCACGCCGCTGGGCTCGTTGGCGATTTCGTAGAGGATGTTGTCCTTGCCCTTGTGGCGGTTCGCTATCGCGCTGAAGAAGGTCTTGGCCCGGGACAGGTTGTGGTTCGGGTCGCCCGGGTCGAGCATGTGCCAGTCGACGATCACGTACATGCCGCGTGCCGTGGCCTGCTCGATCAGCGAGTGGGCGAGGTCGGTGAACCTCTGCGGGTCGGTCTCGTAGCCGTCCTCCTGGACGTAGGTGGAGACGCGCAGGATGTCGGCGTTCCAGTCCTTGGCAAGGGCGTCGAGCGAACCGCCCGTGAGGCACTGCGCGTACCACTGGGTGCCGTGCGTGCTCATCCCGCGCAACTGCACCGGCTTGCCGTACTGGTTGCACAACTTCGTGCCGCAGACGGCCAGTCGGCCGTTGACACCGACCGGGGTGGCACCCGGTGCGGGCGGGGTGGTCGCGGCGTCCACGGTCAGGTGGTCGACGTTGGGACCGCCGTTCGCGGTGGTGGCGGTGGCCCGGATGGTGTTGGCACCGGCCCTGAGGGCCGCGCTCAGGGTGGTGGTGGACCAGGAGGTCCACGCCCCGGTGCCGTTGAACGCCTTGTTCGAGGCCACGGCCGCGCCGTTGACCGTGATGGTCATCGGACGGTTCGCGGTGGTGCCGTTGGCGTAGCGCAGGCCCAGCGTGGCGGTGCCGGCCTGGGCGGAGTCGACCGTCCATTCGACGAAGCCGCCGCCGGTGTTGTCGTAGTCGACGAACCCACTGCCGGTGAAGCCGGCGTGGTTGGACTCCGCCGCGCCCCGGGACACGGTGGCGCTCTCCGCCTCGTGCCTGACGGGGGCGGCGGTCGCGCCCGAGGCGCCGGGTGCGGTGGTGAGGGCCATGAGCAGGGCGCTGGCGAGGGCTCCGGCTCCGGCTCCGGCGAGGACGCGCGGTCGAACACGGGGGGATCGCAAGGTGTCTCCATCCCATTGACGATTCGGCGATCGTAAGGAAACTTTCCTAATGGCATGGAATAGCAGCGTCCGGCCGAAGCCCGCAAGACCCCTGCATCCGATCCACGTCCGCGCACCGCCCTGACTCCCATGGCACGCGCGGCAGTTGGCGGGCCCGGCCCGACCCGTGCCAGGAGGTACACGTTGTCCCCACGATGAGATGAAAAGCCCTCCAAGCCGCCGCACCACCCGCCCGCACGCGCACTTCCCCGGCGACAGCGATCCGCGGGGTCCTCGCGGGGCTGCTCACCCGGCCCGGCCCGGCCCGGCAGCGGCGTCGATCCGACCGGTGGTCGAGGTGGACACCCCGGCAGAGCTCCGCAGCGCGCCGGCCTCGGCCGCCCCCGGCCAGACCATCCGCGGCCCCCGGGGCGAATACCGGGGCGCCTTCATCGCCCGGAAGGCCCACGTCGAGGAGGAGGCCGTGCCTGTCCGCCGGTCCTCGGCCGACGGGGCGCTCCGCAACTCCGTCATCGAGGACACGGGCCCGGATCGGGCCGAACGCGGCCGCAGAGGCCATCGACGCCAAGCAGGGCACCTTCGCCGGCGTCATCCTCGGCAACACCTTCGACGGCCGCGGCATCACCGGCCGGAACTCCGCCGATTCATGGGTGGACGTGAAGGGCGTCGGCTACCTGATCGAGCACAACAGGGGCTCCTTCGCCCCTCCCGGCACCTTCGCAACGGGTACGAGACGCACAACCCCGCCACCGCACCCTCCTTCGTCAACGGCTGCGGGGGCGGTGTGGCGGGACAACACCTCGGACCGCGGCGGGACCGGCGCGTACGCCGTCAGGATCACCTCGGCGTCCAAGTGCTCCGGCCGGTCGAACGTGGTCCACGCCTCCAACACCGCCACCCGGGCGAGGAGCGGCCTGACCCACGTGCCCGTCACCCCGTGAACGGATGACGGCTCGCCCGCGTATGCCGAGGTGCCGCCCGCCCGCGCGGGCCCACCGGACCCTCCACGGCGCCCGCACGCCGGCGGATCGCGACGGCGCCCGCCGGGCCGGAGGGTGGTGCCGTGCCCCAACACGGCACCACCTCACGGTTTCGCGGTGTGTCAGGCGTTGACGCAAATGTTGCCGGCCGCCGGGTTGAGCACCCCGACGACGTTCACGGAGTTGCCGCAGAGGTTGATGGGGATGTGGAGGGGAACCTGGACCACGTTCCCGGACAGCACACCGGGGGAACCGACCGCGACACCCGAGGCTCCGGCGTCGGCGGACGCGACCGAGGCACCACCGAGGACCGCGAAGCCGACGGCGAGGGCAAGCCCGGCACTCTTCAGGACACGCGACATGTGGAATCTCCTTGTACGGACGGCACAGAGCGCGGCCGGGCCGCGCACGGTCCCCGACGGGGCCCGCACCTTTGCTTCGGCAGCACCCGCCCCGGCCGCCCGCCCCCGTCCGCCGGATTCCCCCGAAGGTGTGCGTCCCGGCCCCGCATTCGGCGGCACGGCGCCCCGCCCGGGCGGCGTCCGGCAGCCGTCACCGGTCCGCGCGGGCACCGGCGCCGCGTCAGTCTTCCTCCAGGACCGTCCGGATCACGTGCCGGGCGTTGCGCGCCATGGCCGGGTTCGTCGCCCGGTGGTCCGGCAGCGCGATCAGGGCCTGCGAGAGCGTCCGGCCCCGGCCGCGGTTCCAGGTCGCCCCGTCCACGCCGAGCGCCTCGCGAAAGGCCCGCCGCCCCTCTGCCGGCAGCAGGTTCCAGGCGGGGAAGAGATCGCAGGCGGGATCGCCCACCCCCGTACACCCGAAGTCGATCACCGCGACGAGCCGGCCGCCGTCCACCAGCAGGTTGCCCGGCATCAGGTCTCCGTGCAGCCACACCGGTGGCCCGTCCCAGTCCGGGGTCCCCAGCGCGGCCTCCCACGCGGCGAGCGCGGCATCGCAGTCCACGTCCTCCTCGGGCATCGCGCGCAGGGCCTCGATCGCCGCCCTGGTCTCCGCGTCGAGCGAGGCGAGGGGACCGCCGCGGTGGGCCTGCGGCGCGCCGGGCAGGGTGATGCTCCGCATCGCCGTGACGAACGCGGCCAGGTCCCGGGCGAGGTGCACCGGTTCGCTCAGCGCCCCGGGCTCGGGGTGCTCACCCTCCCGCCACGCGTAGACCGACCAGGGCCACGGATACCCCTGTGCGGGCACGCCCGCCCCGAGTACCTCGGGGATGGCCTGGGGCAGCAGGGGTGCGAGGCGGGGCAGCCAGCGCTGCTCCATGGCCACGTCCTCGGCGCCGCCCGGCCGCCGCGGCAACCGCACCGCCATCGCCTCTCCCAGGCGGTAGACGTCGTTGACCGTGCCTCCCGACGGAAAGCGTTCCACCGGCAGCCGCGCCCAGCGGGGGAACTGGGCGCTGATGAGGCGCCGTACGAGGCCGTCGTCCACGGGGCTCGCGCCGGTGCCGGTCCGTTCTGTGCTCATGACCGCCATCCGACGGCCGGACCCCGGTCGGAGTCAATCGTTTTTCCGGCCCGTGCGCGGCCCGCGCAGCACCCGTTCCGGGGCTCCTGACAGGCACGTCTCGGCAGGTGGAGCACATGGAACTGACACGGGCGGGGGTGAGTGGTCGGATCGGTGCATGAACGATCCGTACGCGATTGACGTCCTGGCCGTATCGGCTCCGGCCGGTCTCGCCGAACGCCGGGCGGCCCGCCGCACGGCGGCCGCCCACGCGGCGAACGCCGAAGAACTGGAGGTCCTCCTCGACATGCTCGGCCTCCATCCGGACCACGACTCCACCGCCACCGGAGGGGCGGGCTCGCCCTTGCGCCCCCGGCGGCCCTAGGTCCTGACGGGCGGCCCGGTCCTGGCGGGCGGGCCGCCCGGCGGGAATGGGGTCGCGGGCCGGTGGGCCGCGCGGTTATCTTCCGTCCGGCGTGGCGAGGTGCGCGACGCGGCGGTGGGACGGAGTGGGACGTGGAGACGCAGGGCGTGCGGACGGATCGGCTGGGGGTGCTGCTCGACCAGTTCGACATGGCCGCGGAGGCGGCCCGGGTGCGGCTGACGGGGCTGGGCGACGAGGAGTACCTCTGGGAGCCGGTGGAGGGCTGCTGGTCGATACGGCTCCGCGGCGAGGCGGTGACGCCGCGGGCGTACGGGCCGGGCGCGTGGGTGATCGACAAGGGGGCCGCGGACATCCCGGCGAGCGAGTACGCCGAAGTCGCCCGGCAGGCCGCGGGCGGCATGACGGTCGCCAAGATCGCCGAGGACTGGAGCGTCAGCGTGGAACGGGTCGAGCAGGTGCTCGCCCACACCGGTGCGGTCGAGCCCGACGCGGCGCACGTCACCACCATCGCGTGGCGGCTGGGGCACCTGCACTCCTGCTTCGCCGGCCAGTACGAGTGGACGTTCGGCGAACGGCGCCGGGACCCGCACCTGCTGGTGGACTTCACCCCCTGCGCGGCCACCGCCCTGGAGCGGTTCTGGGCGCTGGTGGACCGCTGGCGCGAGCGCGTCGCGGCCCTCACCGAGGAGCAGCTGGACACGGTCGGGCTCTCGCAGTACCCGTACGGCTCCGACCCCGGCGATCCGTTCATCACCGTGCTGGCGGGCGCCAACGTCGAACTCATCCACCACATGGCCGAGATCGGGGTGCTCCGCGACCTGTGGCGGTCCCGCTCCGCCGCCGTCGCACCGCGGTCGGGTCCGGTGTCAGCGGGCGGGGCCGCGTGACTCCAGATCGTGGAGCAGGGCCAGTTCCACGGGGCTGAACGGCAGGTCGGGGCGCAGGCGTTCGGGGTGGCCCGGTGGCGGGCAGTCGAGCGGGACGGGCCCGGGCCGGTGTTCGACGCGGGCGATCTCCCCGCTGAGGTGCAGGGTGCCGAAGGAGACCAGGCCCTGCCACACCACGCCCGCCCAGCGCCGTGGGAAGGAGGGCCGCCTGCCGGGTCGCATGTCCACTGTCACCTCATCCGTCGGAACGATCACGCTGCGGGAGATGCTTCCGGCCGCACCTGGGCCCCCGCTCGACACCTGCTCGGGATGCGCTCGCGTCCTGGCGGAGCCGACCCGCCGGCGAAGGGTGCGGCCGACGTGAGGAAGGGGGCGACCGGCCCTCACAACAGGGCGAGCAGCGCCGCCCGGTCGGTCTTGCCGTTGGCGGTGACGGGCAGCGCGGGAACCGACCTGACCTCCTGCGGCACCATGTAGGCGGGCAGCGTGTCGGCGCAGAAGGCGCGCACCCGGGCGGCGTCGGGAGCCTCGGCGGCGCCCGCCCCCGGCTCGGGGACGACGAATGCGCACAGCACCGCCCCCTCGGCGTCCCGATCCTCGGAACTGGCGACACCCAGCGGGCAGTTGCTGCTCAACGCCCTGAAGATCACGGCGGCCGAGCAGTGCCACGGCGCGGTCGACGACCTGGTGACGGCGGTCGGCCTGCGCCACGGCTACCTCAAGGACTCGCCGACCCGTCTGGAACAGGCCCTGCGCGACCTGCGGTCCGCCGCGCTCAACTACAGCAACGACCGCCTGCACCTCGCCGACGGCCGCCTCACCCTGCGCGACACGGGGGTACGCCTTGTCTGACCCCACCACCCGCACCCGCCCGGCCGGGCCGCACGGCGCCGGTGCGCAGACCCCCGGCGGCACCCCGGAGGGCCCACCGGACGGCGCGCTGCACCGTGACCTGGCGGCCCTGCCTCCCGGCGCCTCCGGCGCCGAGGTCTGGGCCGCTCTCGGAGCCGGGGGCCACCTGGCCGCCTGCTACCGCGACGGCGACCCCCGCGGCGGGGTGCGCCCCGGCGCCCTCGCTCGGGTGCTCGCCGCCAGCGACGCCCGCTTCGGCATCTCCGCCACCCTCTCGGTGAGCGTCCCGCTCGCCACCACGCTGCCGGTCCTGGCCACGGGCACCGGCGCCGGGGCCCGCCGGGCGCTGGCGGACGCGCTCGCCGGCCGGGTGACCGCGGCCCTGGCCGCCACCGACACCACCGCGGGCACCGACCTCGGCGCCCTGCGCACGGCCGTCCGCCTCGACGGGGACACCGTCGAGGTCACCGGCGGGAAGCAGTGGATCGCCAACGCCACCACCGCGGCCTGGTTCCTGGTGCTGGCCCGGCTGCGGCCCGGCCGCCACTTCACCTCCTTCACCTGGGTGCTCGTCCCCGCCGACGCCCCCGGCGTCCAGGTCCGGCCCGCCGAGACCTCCCTGTACGCGGCCTCCGGCACCGGACACGTCCGCTTCGACGGCGTCCGGCTGTCCACCGCCCACCTCGTGGACCGGGTGGGCATGGGACTGCCCTCCTTCGCCCGGCACATCGCGACCGAACGCCTCGCGGGCGCGCTGTGGGGAGTCGCCCTGTGCCGGCGCGTCCTCACCGACACCCGCCGCCGGCTCGCCGCCCGCACCCACGGCGAAGCCACGCTGTGGGACAACGAGGCCGTCCGGCAGCGCTTCGCCGCCTGCCTGGTCCGTACCCAGGAACTGCACGCCCTCTGTGAGCAGTTCGCGCAGCCCGTGGCCCGCCACCACGACACGACCGCGGCCGCCACCCTCAAGGCCGCGGCCGGGGCCACCGTCGGCCAGGTCCTCGGCGACTGCGCCCAGTGGTGGGGCGCCGCCGGATTCGCCGACGGCTCAGTGCAGCAGACCAGGGCGCAGGCGGCCCTGTTCGGGATCGGCGGCGGCGCCACCGAGGTCGTCCTCGCGACGCTCGCCGACTCCGCCGAGCAGGTGCTCGCCCGCCTCGAACCCCGAGGAGACACCCCATGACCCCGCCCGCGTCCACCCCCGCTCCCGCTCCCGCCGGCCACCGCACCCTGCACGACTGGTTCGCCGACTCCGTCGCGGCACACGCGGCCCGGCCCGCCCTCGAAGTCGCGGGGCGGACCGTCACGTACGCCGAGCTCGACGGCCTCGCCGGGCGGATCGCCGCCGCCCTCCTGGACCACCTCGGCGGCCGCACCCCGCGCCGGGTGGGCCTGCTCGCCGGCCGCACCCTCGTCGCGTACGCCGGTTACCTCGCCGTCCAGCGCCTGGGCGCCGCCGTCGTACCGCTCGGCCCCGCCTTCCCGCACGCCCGCCACGTCACCGTGGCCAGGGCCGCCGCCCTGGACGCCGTACTGGCCGACGAGAACACCGCGCCCGGCCTCGCCCTGCCCGCGCCCGTCCTGCGGTTGACCGACACGGCCCTCGACGCACCGGCCGCGGACTGCGCACCGCCCCCGGCCCAGGGCGCGCCGTCCGACCTCGCCTACATCCTGTTCACCTCCGGCTCCACCGGCGTGCCCAAGGGCGTCCCGGTCCTCCAGAGCAACGCCGACGCGTTCCTGCGGCACGTCGTCCCGGCGCACGGCGCGGGCCCCGGAGCGCGGCTCTCGCAGACCTTCGACCTCACCTTCGACCCGTCGGTCTTCGACATGTTCTGCGCCTGGGGCTCCGGCGCCACCCTCGTCGTCCCCGACCGCACCGAGCTGATGGCCCCCGTCCGGTTCGCGGCCCGGCGCGAGCTGACCCACTGGAACTCCGTACCCTCGCTCGTCTCGCTCGCCCGACGCCTGCGCCAGCTCCGGCCGGGGAGCCTGCCGGCGCTGCGCCGCAGCGTCTTCTGCGGCGAACCGCTGACCCTGCAGCAGGCGGCAGCCTGGCGGCTCGCCGCCCCGCACAGCACCGTGGAGAACGCCTACGGCCCGACCGAACTGACCGTGACCTGCACCGCCCACCGGCTGACGGGGGAGCCGGGCGCCTGGCCGGGAACCCCCAACGGCACCGTCCCGATCGGCCGCCCCCACCCCGGTCTGGAGGCGCTCGTACGGGACGGCGAACTGTGCCTGCGCGGCCCCCAGCGCTTCCCCGGATACCTGGACCCCGCCGACAACGCCGGCCGCTTCCTCACCCCCGACGGCGCCCCGTGGGACCCTGCGACGCCGCTCGGCGACGACCACTGGTACCGCACCGGCGACCGGGTCGCGGTGCTGCCCGACGGCGGCTACCTCCACCAGGGCCGGCTCGACCAGCGGGTCCAGGTCAACGGGTACCGCGTGGAACTCGGCGAGGTCGAGGCCGCCCTGCGGGAACAGTCCGGAGTCACCGAAGCCACCGTCATCGCCGTCGCCAACGCGGGCGGCGGCACGGAACTGGCCGCGGCCTGCTCCGGCCCCGTAGCCGACCGAGCCGCGGCCCTCACCGAGGCCCTGCGCGCCCGATTGCCGGGCTACATGGTCCCGGCCACCCTCACCGTGCTGGACGCCCTCCCGCTGAACGCCAACGGCAAGACCGACCGCGAGCGCCTGCGCACCCTGCTGACAGCCGCCTGAGGAAGCCGGACCGGGACGGACCCCCACCCGCCGGACCAGGTCCCGGGGGCCCGCCCCGCCCCCGGCTCCGGCCGCATCTGGACACTCGCTCGAATGGTCCGCCACGGTGCGCCGCGAGGGGCTTACGATCGCGACCGGCGGTCCCGTCCCGCGATCGCTCCCGCTTCGCACCCGTGGAGGTCAACCGTGTTCCGGACGGCCGAAGGACACCGCACCCACCGCAGCAGCCACCGCGTCCGCTCGGCGGCCTGCGCCGCCGTCGCCGCGGGAACGTTCCTCACGGCCGGCTGCTCCTCCGGCGACAGCGGCCCGGGGGAGGCGGCCGGCGGTGTGCCCGTCGTCGCCAAGGGCAAGCTGACGACCTGCACGCATCTGCCCTACCCGCCGTTCCAGTTCGAGCAGAACGGCAAGGTCGTCGGCTTCGACGTGGCGCTGATCGACCTCGTCGCGAAGAACCTCCAGGTCGAACAGAAGATCCTCGACACCCCGTTCGAGAACTTCAAGACCGGGGCCTTCCTCAACTCCGGCCAGTGCGACCTCGCCGCGGCCGGTATGACGATCACCGACGAGCGCAAGAAGAACGTCGACTTCTCCGTCCCCTACTTCGACGCCACCCAGGCGCTCCTCGCGACGAAGAAGAGCGGTGTCACCTCGCTGGCCGAGGTCAAGGCGCAGGGGAAGAAGCTGGGCGCGCAGGCCGAGACCACCGGCGAGAGCTACGCCAAGGCCCAGGGCTTCAACCCGGTCGCCTTCGAGAGCTCCGACGCCGTCCTCAACGGCCTGCGCACGGGCCAGGTCGACGCCGTCGTCATCGACTACCCCGTCGTCCAGGGCTGGCTCAAGGACAAGGCGAACGCCGACGCCTTCGTCCTGGGGCAGAACATCGAGACCGGTGAGCAGTACGGCTTCTCGGTGAAGAAGGGCAACACCGCCCTCCTCGCCGCGATCGACAAGGCCGTCACGGACGCCAAGGCGGACGGGACCTACAAGAAGATCTACGAGCAGTGGATCGGCCCCCTGCCCCAGGCCGCCTCGTGACCTCTCGGCTGACCCGGCGCCAGCGGCGCCGGGTGTCGCAGGGCATCCAGTACGCGATCTTCGTCGGCGCGGTGGTCCTGATCGCCGTCCTCGCCGACTGGGACCGCCTGCAGAACCAGTTCGCGCAGGCGGACCTGGCCGTCCGGCTCTTCCCGAACATCATCACCATCGCCCTGCGCAACACGGTGGTGTACACGCTGTCCGGGTTCGCCTTCGGCCTGGTCCTCGGCCTCGTCATCGCGATGATGCGGCTGTCCTCGGTGGCGCCCTACCGGTGGGTCGCCAGTGTGTACATCGAACTGTTCCGGGGCCTGCCCGCCCTGCTGATCTTCATCTTCGTGGGCGTGGCGGTGCCGCTGGCGTTCCCCGGCTACGAGATCCCCGGCGGCACGTACGGCAAGGTCGCCCTCGGCCTGGGCCTGGTCGCCGCCGCCTACATGGCCGAAACCATCCGGGCCGGCATCCAGGCGGTGCCCAAGGGCCAGATGGAGGCGGCCCGCTCGCTGGGCTTCTCGCACGCCCGCGCCATGGTGACGATCATCATTCCGCAGGCGTTCCGCATCGTCATCCCGCCGCTCACCAACGAGCTGGTCCTGCTGTTCAAGGACTCCTCCCTGGTGCTGTTCCTGGGCGTGACGCTGGAGGAGCGGGAGCTGACGAAGTTCGGCCGCGACCTCGCGAGCGAGACCGCCAACTCCACTCCGATCCTGGTCGCCGGCCTGTGCTACCTGCTGGTGACGGTGCCGCTGAGCATCGTGGTGCGCCGCCTCGAAGCCCGCGCGGACAAGGCCGTGTGAGGCCGCGATGAAACCCACGACGGGAACGGTGGAGACGATGACCACGGACCGCCCGGAAATCGAGATCCAGGGCCTGCACAAGTCCTTCGGAGACAACCACGTCCTGCGCGGCATCGACCTGGAGATCGCCCGCGGCGAGGTGGTGTGCGTCATCGGGCCGTCCGGCTCCGGCAAGTCGACGCTCCTGCGCTGCGTGAACCTCCTGGAGGAGCCGGAGCAGGGGCGGGTCTTCGTCGGGGGCACGGAGGTCACCGACCTGGACGTCGACATCGACGCAGTCCGTCGCCGCATCGGCATGGTCTTCCAGCAGTTCAACCTCTTCCCGCACGTCAGCGTCACCGAGAACCTCACGCTCCCGCAGCGCCGGGTGCTCGGCCGGGACAAGGCGCGGGCCGCCGCCGTCGCCCGGGAGAACCTCGCGCGGGTCGGCCTCACCGAGAAGGCCGAGGCATACCCGGCGCAGCTGTCCGGCGGCCAGCAGCAGCGGGTGGCGATCGCCCGGGCGTTGTCGATGGGGCCGGAGGTGATGCTCTTCGACGAGCCGACCTCGGCGCTCGACCCGGAGCTGGTCGGCGAAGTGCTGTCGGTGATGCGGGTGCTGGCGGGGGAGGGCATGACCATGATGGTCGTCACCCACGAGATCACCTTCGCCCGCGAGGTCGCGGACCGCGTCGTGTTCATGGACGGCGGGGTGATCGTCGAGCAGGGACCCGCCGCGCAGGTGATCGCCCGGCCGCGGCACGAGCGGACCCGCAACTTCCTCAACCGGGTCCTGGACCCCGCGGCCGCCCCCGCGCCCACCGTCCACGACGGCCCCGGGCACGACGGACCGGCCGACGGACGGCACGACGGATAAGACCCGCACCGGGCACCGGCGTTCATGTGGTTATCCGGTCGCACATCTCAGGTGTAAGCGTGGGGACAGCGGGGGAGAAGTGGCTCAGGCGCCCGTGATCGGGCGCCGCGGAGGCCCGGCCCCGGGCCAACCGCTGAATTGAGCAGAGGGATGAGTATGGCCAGCGGCACCGTGAAGTGGTTCAACTCCGAAAAGGGCTTCGGCTTCATTGCCCAGGACGGGGGCGGACCGGATGTTTTCGCCCATTACTCCAACATCTCCGGCAACGGCTACCGCGAGCTGATCGAGGGCGAGACGGTGTCGTTCGACGTCACGCAGGGCCAGAAGGGCCCGCAGGCGGAGAACATCGTCCGCGGCTGACCTCCCGCCCCGGCCTTCCCGGCGGCGCCCGCATCCGATGCGGGCGCCGCCGGCACGCTTGCGCGCACCGCAGCCCGGCGCGCGCGGCCTGCCCGGGGCGGCGCACCTGACGAACACGGGCGGCAAAGGCCATGGCAGCCGCCGGGTTTCGAATGGCACTCTCGTGTCCTCGACACGGCATGCTGGGGGGCACACACGTGAGGGAGCCGGGTACGGGCATGGGCCTGCGCGGCCGCAGCGGCATCCTGTCGCTGGTCGACGCCTGCCTGAAGGAGGCCCCCGCGGCCGAACGGCCCCTGACCATGCTGCTCGGCCCGCCCGGCAGCGGCGCCAGCGAGGCGCACAGCGCCCTCATGGAGCACTTCGGACCCCACTACCCCTTCGCCTTCGTCAACTTCGGCGGAGCGCAGTCGCTCCTGCCGCGCTACGCCCTCGGGCTGCTCGCCCGGCAGTTGGAGCGCAAGCTGCCCCGCTACGGCCGCTCCCACTTCCCGTTGCTCAGCCTCGGCCTGCTCGCCTCCGACCAGGAACTGAGGATGCGCAGCCTCGCCGAGGGCCGGCGCGCCGTGCAGCGGCAGCTCGACGAGTTCCAGCAGGAGAACGAAGCCCGCCACGGCGACTACCTGGCCGCCTTCTTCGAGGTGGGCATGGGGGCGGTCGGCATGCCCGAAGGCGCCTCCACCGCGGCCCTCGCCTTGTTCCAGGACGCCCTGCGGCGCAGCCGCCGCAGTATGCCGAGCCTGCTCGGCGGTCGGCTCGGCAACCGGCTGACCTCGGGTGCCCAGTGGTACGGACGGCACCCCATGACCCGCAGCGGGGACCCGATGGAGGCCCTCGTCGAGCTCAACCTGTGGCGCCACGAGGGAGACGAGAACGAACAGGAGCGCCTCGACCTCGTCCTGTTCTCGGCGTTCCTGGAAGACCTCAGACGCAACACCGCCCGCAACTTCATGCCCCGCTCCTACCTGCTGCTGCTCGACAACTCCCACACCGCGTACGGCCGCCGCTTCCTCGACCTGCTGGTGCGCGCCCGGCACGACGAAACGGTCGTGGCCGGCCACGCCAGCGACCCGCTGACCGTCGTCGCCAGCTCCAACCGCTGGCTGCCCCGCTGGGGCCCGGCCACCGGCGACTCCTGGCCCTGGCAGCTGCGCGGCCCCGACCGGGCCTCCCTCTCGGACTGGAACACCCACCGGCCGACCCGCGACAGCGAGGACACCTGGTGGTACCCGTTACGCCTGCGCGACCTCAACCTGGACGAGGTGCGCATCCGTATCGAGCTCCAGCTCGGAGGGAACAGCGACCTCGCCCCGCTGACCCGCCTCACGCCCTTCGTGCACCGGCTCACCGGTGGTCTGCCGCGTGCCGTGCACCAAGTACTCGACGTACTGCGCCAGTCGGGGTCACCCCCGGAGTCCGGCCCCCGGCTGGACCGCTGGCTGCGCACCCTGCCCGACCGGCCGCTGCGCAGCGGCGAGCAGACCGCCACCCTCGCGGACACCGCCCTCGGCCACCTCCTGCGCGACTTCGACGACTCCGACCGCTCGACCCTCGCCGAATGCGCCGCCGCCCGGGACTTCTCCGTCGGCACCCGGCTGCTCAGCCCGGGCGACGCCCTGTTCGGCGAGATCCGGTCCCGCTGGCTGCTGTCCGGACCGCTCACCGTCGTCCCCGTGCTCCACCCGTGGCTGCGCCGCCTGCTGCTGTGGCGGCTGGCCCGGCGCCCCGACGCGTGGGACACCGCGCACGAACTCCTGGCGGAGTTCTACCGGGGCGAGGGCAAGCCGGTGCAGGAGATGTACCACCAGCTCGCCGTCGGACGCACCGACGAGGTGACCACCCACCTGACCCGGCGGTTCACCCAGGTGCCGGCCGTGCAGTGGATCTCCGAGTTCAACGCGGTCACCGCCGCCCCCAACCGCCTCCCGGCGGAGTTCGGACCGCTGGAACTCCTCGCCGGACTCGGTCCGCTGCGCCCCGAGCGCGTGCGGGACGTCGAGTCGGTGATCCACACGCTGGTGACCACCCGCTGGGTGTGGAGCGATCCGCTGGCCGACCCCGCCATGCGGCTCAACGACATGATCGCCGACGGCTACACCCAGCTGTCCCAACTGCGGAGGAACGACATCGTGGCCCTGTTCAACGAGGCCGAGCGGCACCGCCACTGGCGTGATCCCCAGACGGCCGGCGGGGAGGGCTGAGCGGGTGGCCAGACTCGAATGGCCCCTGCACGTGGTGCGCCGCGTCGCCCTGGCCACCGCCGCCGCCGTCGTACTGGCGGCGGCCGTCTGGCTGGGCGGAGGCTGGATCCAGGAGCGGCTGGCCCGATGTGCCGACGGCGTGGTCGAAAAGGGCCCGGACGACGAATGCGTCGGCGTCACCGACGGCTCGTACGCCTTCGCCCCGCACCTCGACGAGGTCCGCAGGAAGATCCTGGCGGAGAACGACCGCGTCCTGGCCGACGCGGACAAGGAGCCCTACGTCAGCGTGGCGTACCTGACCTCCTTCACCGTGACCGCCGAGGACAGCAACTCCGCGGAGGGCGTCCGCCACGAACTCCAGGGCGCCTACCTCGCCCAGTACCGGCACAACCGCGGCGACCTGGCCGCCACGCCCAAGATCCGGCTGCTGATCGCGAACGCCGGCAGCAGGTCCGCGCACTGGCGGCACACCGTCGACGAGCTGATCGCCCGCAAGGACGGCCCGGACCGGCTGGTCGCGGTGGCCGGCCTCGGACCCAGCACGGACGAGAACCTCGCGGCCATAAGGCGCCTGTCCGAGCACGGCGTCGCCATGGTCGGCGCCACCATGACCGCCACGAACATCCAGGACATCAACGGCTTCGTCCGGGTCGCCCCCACCAACGAGGACGAGGCGTACGCGGCCGCCGGCTTCCTCAAGCGGCGCGGCGTCGGCACGGCCGTGGTCATCCAGGACGTGGCCAAGGGCAACCTGTACGCCTCCACCCTCGGCACCGCCTTCACCCAGGCCTTCCACGACGGCGACAGGTTCAAGCTGGTCGCCGAGCGCATGACCTACGACTCCTCCGTGGGCAGCGCCTGGCAGAACGAGCTGCGCTACATGCCGGGACAGCTGTGCCTGCAACGCCCTCAGCTCGTCTACTTCGCGGGTCGCGGCCGCCACCTCACCCACTTCCTCGACGCCCTGTCCAACCGCAGCTGCACCGATCAGAAGTTCACCGTCTTCGCCGGGGACGACACGACCAACCTGACCGCCGAGCAGCTCGCCCACGCTGCCGAGACGGGCGTCGAGGTCCTCTACACCGGCCTCTCCCATCCCGACATGTACCGCACGTCGCCCCAGTCGGTGTCCGCCCCCTCGGCGAAGAACTTCCAGCCGGGCGGCCTGCTCGACCAGTGGTTCCCCCACGACCCCCGCCACGACGGCGGGGCCCTCATGGGCCACGACGCGTTCCTGACCGCCGCCCACGGCATCCAGATGGCCGCCCGCTGGCAGGGCGCGGTCGCCGGCGACGCGGTGGCCCGGATGTTCCACCAGATGGACGGGAGCCAGCAGGTGGCCGGAGCCAGCGGCTTCATCTCCTTCCAGAACAACGGCAACCCCCGCAACAAGGCGGTCCCGGTCCTGCGGCTGAACGCCAAGGGCCAGGCCGAGTTCGTCGAGGTGTCCGCGGCCGAGGGGAAGCCGCCCGAGGCGCAGTGAGGGACGGGTGAGCCGCGTCTCACCCGGGCGGTGGCGCTTGTCTATGCAACGAGTTGCATAGAAAGATCGGGGCATGGCACTCGAGCACGCGATCCTCGTCTCCCTGCTGGAGCAGCCGGGCTCCGGCTATGAGCTGGCCCGGCGCTTCGAGCGGTCCATCGGCTACTTCTGGACCGCCACCCACCAGCAGATCTACCGCGTGCTGGGGCGCATGGAGTCGGACGGCCGGCTCGACGTCCGGCACGTGCCGCAAGAGGCCAGGCCGGACAAGAAGGAGTACTCCGTCACCGCCGCCGGCCGGGCCGCGCTGTCCGCCTGGCTGCACGAGCCGATCCAGCCCGACAGCGTCCGGCACGAACTCGCCGTGAAGATCCGCGGCGCCGCCTTCGACGATCCGGCCGCGCTGATCGACGAGGTGGAGCGGCACCGCGGCGCGCACGCCGACCGCCTCACCCGCTACCTCGCCGGTGAGCTGCGCGATTTCACCGGCCCGGACGCTCCCGCGCAGGGCGACACGGGGCGGGAACTGCAGCACGTCGTGCTGCGCGGCGGCATCGCCTACGAGCGGATGACCCTCGGGTGGCTCGAAGACGTGCTGTCCACGCTCCGCCGGCTCGCCGCGCCCTGACCCCGGCCCCCCACGCCGCACCCCTCCCTCTTTCCTCCGCCCCGTTCCCCTTCTCCTTCTCCTTCTTCTTCATTCTCGTCTTCTCCCTCCCGACCGTGAAGGACGGACCTCCCATGACCGACCCGCTGCTGTTCAACCCGCGCACCTACGACCCCGCCCACTTCGACCCGGAGACCCGCAGGCTGCTGCGCGCCACCGTCGACTGGTTCGAGGAGCGCGGCAAGCGCCGGCTGATCGAGGACTACCGCTCCCGCGCCTGGCTGGCGGACTTCCTCGCGTTCTCCGCGAAGGAAGGGCTCTTCGCGACCTTCCTGACTCCCGCCCCCGCCGGTGGGCAGGATCCGGACAAGCGCTGGGACACCGCGCGGATCGCCGCCCTCAACGAGATCTTCGGCTTCTACGGCCTGGACTACTGGTACGCCTGGCAGGTCACGATCCTCGGCCTCGGCCCGGTCTGGCAGAGCGACAACGCCGAGGCCCGCAGCCGTGCGGCGCAGCTCCTCGCGGAGGGCGAGGTGTTCGCCTTCGGCCTGTCCGAGAAGACCCACGGCGCCGACATCTACTCCACCGACATGCTGCTGGAGCCCGACGGCGCCGGCGGCTTCCGGGCCACCGGCTCCAAGTACTACATCGGCAACGGCAACGCCGCCGGCCTCGTCTCCGTCTTCGGCCGGCGTACCGACGTCGAGGGCCCCGACGGCTACGTCTTCTTCGCAGCCGACAGTCGCCACCCCGCGTACCGGCTCGTGCAGAACGTGGTCGACTCCTCCAAGTACGTCAGCGAGTTCCGGCTGGAGGACTACCCGGTCCGTGCCGAGGACGTCCTGCACACCGGCCGCGCCGCCTTCGACGCGGCGCTCAACACGGTCAACGTCGGCAAGTTCAACCTGTGCACCGCCTCGATCGGCATCTGCGAGCACGCGATGTACGAGGCCGTCACCCATGCGCAGAACCGCATCCTCTACGGGCGCCCCGTCACCGCCTTCCCGCACGTGCGCCGCGAACTCGCCGACGCCTACGTCCGCCTCGTCGGAATGAAGCTGTTCAGCGACCGCGCCGTCGACTACTTCCGCTCCGCCGGCCCCGACGACCGCCGCTACCTGCTGTTCAACCCGATGACCAAGATGAAGGTGACCACCGAGGGCGAGAAGGTCATCGACCTGATGTGGGACGTCATCGCGGCCAAGGGCTTCGAGAAGGACACCTACTTCGCCCAGGCGGCCGTCGAGATCCGCGGTCTGCCGAAGCTGGAGGGCACCGTCCACGTCAACCTGGCGCTGATCCTCAAGTTCATGCGCAACCACCTGCTGGAACCGGCCGAGTACGCCCCCGTGCCGACCCGCCTCGACGCGGCCGACGACGACTTCCTCTTCCGGCAGGGCCCGGCCCGCGGTCTGGGCTCCGTACGCTTCCACGACTGGCGCCCGGCCTACGACGCCTACGCGGCCGTGCCCAACGTGGCGCGCTTCCGCGAGCAGGCCGACGCCCTGTGCGCGTTCGTCACCACCGCCGCGCCCGACGAGGAGCAGAGCCGCGACCTCGACCTCCTCCTCTCCGTGGGCCAGCTGTTCGCCCTGGTCGTGCACGGGCAGCTGATCCTGGAGCAGGCCCGCCTGACCGGCCTGGACGAGGACGTGCTCGACGAGCTGTTCGGCGTCCTCGTCCGGGACTTCTCCGCGCACGCGGTCGAGCTGCACGGCAAGGACTCCGCCACCTCGGACCAGCAGACCTGGGCACTGGGCGCCGTCCGGCGCCCGGTGGTGGACGCCGACCGGTCGGCGCGGGTCTGGGAGCGGGTGGAGGCCCTGGCCGGGGCCTACGAGATGGCGCCGTAACGGCCGGCCGGCCGACCGGCTGGACGTACCCCGGGCGGCTCCCGGAACACCGGGGCCGCCCGGCGGACGTGTCAGCCCTGCTTCGTCCAGCGCTGGGAAGCCTGCCCGCCGCAGGTGTTGGTCACCAGGCCGGCGCTCATGCCCAGGTCGAGGCAGCCGCCGCTGTAGGAGTTGCGCAGACTGCCGTCCGGACCGGCCCGCCACAGCAGACTGCTGCCCGAGCCGCAGTCGCCCACGAAGACGGCCTGGCCGAGCATGTTGGCGTACAGGCAGCCGCCGGTCTGCTTGTTGACCAGCTTGAACCCCGTCGGACCGGCTCTGCACGGTGCACCTGGCGGTCGTGTCCGCGCAGTCGCCGTGGTCCGCGGAGCCGTAGACCTGGGTGGCGCACCTGCTGTTGTTGCCGTTGCGGTAGCGGTAGGTGCCGGAATCGGGGGGAGCCGGCGCCGAGGGGGCCGTCGAGGCTCCGCCACCGGAGGGGCGCGGGCTGCCCGCGCCGCCCGCGCACGCGGGTCCGGCGGCGGCGTTCGCGCCGCCCGGAGTCCCCCTTGGGAGCCGGAACCGGAGCCGGAGCCGGGGCGGGAGCCGAAGCCGGGGCGGGAGCCGAAGCCGGGGCGGGATCCGGCACCGGGATGCGCTCCGGTTCCGGTTGCCCACCCGTCCGCGGCGGCGCGGGTTCCGGCTCCGCGCCCCCGCCCGCGCCCCCGCCCGCGAGCGGGAGCGTCCGTACGTCGACGTCCTGGACGTGCGCGGCGAAGGCGGCCCGTTCCGACAGCCGGCGGGCGATGGCCGCCGGCCACGACGGGGCGACCGCCTCCCCCTTCCCGGAGGCCGGCGCGAGCAGTTCGGCGGCGGTGGGCCGGCCCTCGGGGTCCTTGTCGAGGCAGGAGGCGACGATCTCGGCGAGATCCGGCTCCAGTTCCCGCAGCGGCTCCAGGTCCGGCGCCTCGTGCACGATGCGGTACAGCACGCCGTGTCCGGACTCGTCGCCGAAGGGCGGCCGGCCGCAGGCCGCGTAGGCGAGCACCGAGCCCAGTGCGAAGACGTCGGTGGCACCGCTCAACCGCTTCTTCCCGGTGGCCTGTTCGGGCGCCATGTAGGCGGGGTGCCCACGACCATGCCGGTCCTGGTCAGCCGGCTCTGTGCCTCGCCGTGCGGTCGCTGGCGAGCAGCGGGGCGGTGGCCTCCGCGGGCAGCCGGGCGAGGTTGTCCAACTCGTGCCCGAAACGGCGCAGGAAGTCCTCGTCCTCGCCGACGACGGACGCCAGCAGCTGCTTGACGGCGACGTACCGGCCGTCCCGGACCCCGAGGTACACCCGTCCCATGCCCCCGGCACCCAGTCGGCCCACCAGCTCGATCGTGCCGATCCGGCGCGGATCCCCCGCCTCCAGTGGCTCGGCCCCGCTCCCCGTCAGCTCCAGCAGGCCAGCCCCGCCCCCGCTAGGAAAAATCGCCGTCCGCCCGGGAAACCTACCGGACGGGCCGACGGGCCAACACGCCGAGCGCGGCGGGTGGTTACCGGCCCCGGATGGCCGTCACCAGACCCGCCACCAGGGTGGCCCGCTCGACCATCGCCCCGATCACCACGTACTCGTGGTCGGCGTGGGCCCCGCCGCCGACCGCCCCGAGGCCGTCCAGCGTGGGGACCCCCAGGGCGGCCGTGAAGTTGCCGTCGCTCCCGCCTCCGACCGCCTTGCCCTCGATCCCGGGCAGCAGCCGCTGCGCCACGGCGAAGAGGCCGGCCGCCGCGGACTGCGGCATCGGGGGCCGCCCCACGCCCCCTTCGACCGAGATCTCCGCTCCGTCGAGATGCGGGGCCAGGGCCGCGAAGGCGGCTTCGACACGGTCCTGCTCGTCCTGCGACTCGACGCGGACGTCGACCACGACGGTCGCCTCCGCGGGCACGACGTTGTCCAGGGTGCCCGCCGACGCGACGGTCGGGGTGACGGTCGTGCCCAGCTCGGGCCGGCCGAGGGCCGTGATGTCCAGGACCTGGTGGGCGGCCTCGATCAGGGCGTTGACCCCGGCCGCGGGCTCCAGCCCCGCGTGCGAGGCACGGCCCCTGACGGAGACCCGGAACGTGCCGCAGCCCTTGCGGCCGGTCTTCAGGGCCCCGCCGTCGGCGGAGCCCTCCAGTACGAGCACCGCGCCGCAGGCGAGGGCCCGTTCCTCGAGGAGGGCGCGAGAGGAGTGCGAGCCGACCTCCTCGTCGGCGGTCACCAGGATCTCCACGCCCGACCGGTCGTCGAGGGACGCCAGCCCGTGGACGGCCTGGACCAGCCCGCCGAGCATGTCGAAGACGCCGGGCCCGGTCACGTGTCCGCCCTCGACCCGGAACGGGCGGCGCTCCAAGGTGCCGAGGGGGAACACCGTGTCGTGGTGGCCGAGGAGCAGGACGCGCGGATCGCCACCTCCCGACCAGTGCACGTGCGGCCCCGCCTCGCTTTCGACGAGAGCGGCGTGCCCGCCGAGACGGCTCTCGATGACGGAGGCGACCACCTTGGCCGACGCCGTCAGGGCGTCGGGGTCACGCGAGGGCGACTCCGTCTCGACGAGAGCCCGCAGGTCCTCGATCATCGCGTCCACGCTCACTTGTCCGGTCCTGTGCGTCGTCATGCCGGACAGATTAGTCGCAGCCGCCATCCGAGGTAAACAATTCTTGACATGATGTCGTAGCTCCTTGACACTTCGAGTGTCTGGTTTTCTTGACATGGGGAGCGGGAGCACACGTGGCAGTCGAGGAGAAGCGTGCCTGGAGCATGCTCGTGGTCGCGGTGGTGGCGTACGCGGCGTACCTGTGGGTGGTGCTGGGGCGCCCCGCGGCGGTGCCGCTGGCCCAGGCGCCGTACGTGGAAGCCCTGTTGTGGACGGTCGGCCTGTCGATCGCCGTCTCGATCGCGGCGCACGTCGCGATCGCCGCGGCCGCGCCGCGGGAGGCGAACGTCAAGGACCAGCGCGACCGCGAGATCCACCGCTTCGGCGAGTACGTGGGGCAGTCGCTGGTGGTGGTCGGTGCGGTGGGCGGCCTGCTGCTGGCGATGGCCGAGGCCGCTCCGTTCTGGATCGCCAACGCCATCTTCCTGGCCTTCGTCCTGTCGTCGGTGCTCGGCTCGGCGGTCAAGGTCGTCTCCTACCGGTTCGGTTTCCACCCGTGGTGAAGGCGACGCGGGTCACCAACACCATCCGCGCCCAGCGCTTCGCCCACGGCGAGATGACCCAGGCCGAACTCGCCCGCCGGATCGGCGTCAGCCGGCAGACCGTCATCGCCATCGAACAGGGCCGCTACTCGCCCTCGTTGGAGATGGCCTTCCAGATCGCCCGGGTGTTCGGGGTCCCCCTCGACACCGTGTTCCAGTACGCGGCCCACCCGGGCGGCTCCGACAACACCGGCACAGCGGAAGGCACGTCATGAGAGCCATCGTCCAGGACACCTACGGAACACCCGACGTCCTGCGCCTCGACGAGGTCGAACGGCCCGTGCCCGGCCGGGGCGAGGTCCTCCTGCGCGTGCGGGCCGCCGGCGTCGACATGGGTGTCTGGCACCTGATGTCCGGCCTGCCGATGGCGCTGCGCGCGGCCTTCGGCCTGCGGGCCCCCCGGCAGCGCGTCCCGGGCATGGACGTGGCCGGCCGGGTGGAGGCCGTCGGCGCCGACGTCACCCGGCTGCGGCCCGGCGACGAGGTGTACGGCACCTGCACCGGCTCCTTCGCGGAGTACGCCTGCGCCAAGGAGGACGCGCTCGCCCCCCGCCCGGCCGGGCTCACCGCCGAACAGGCGGCGGTCGTCACGATCTCCGGGTCCACCGCGCTCCAGGCATGCCGCGCCGGCCGGCTGCGGCCCGGCGGCCGGGTCCTGGTGATCGGCGCCTCGGGCGGGGTAGGGACCTACGCCGTTCAACTCGCCAAGGCGCTGGGGGCCGCCCACGTCACCGGCGTGTGCAGCGCGGCCAAGGCGGACCTGGTCCGCGCCCTCGGCGCCGACGAGGTCCTCGACCATGCCCGCGAGGACCCGACCCTCGGCGGCCGGCGCTACGACCTCGTCCTCGACATCGCGGGCAACCACTCCCTCGGGCGGCTGCGCCGGGTGCTGAACCCCGGCGGCACCCTCGTCATGGTCGGCGGCGAGACCGACGGCCGCTGGCTCGGCGGCTTCCACCGGCAGTTGGGAGCCCTGCTCGTGTCCCCCTTCATCCGTTCCCGGGTGCGGGTGCTCGCCTCCACCCCGAAGCCCGGGGACCTGCGCGCCCTCGGGGAACTCCTCGAGTCGGGCGCGCTGGTCCCGGCCGTCGACCGCACCTACCCGCTGGCGGAAGTCCCCGACGCGATACGCCGCCTGAGGTCGGGCCAGGTCCGGGGGAAGATAGCGATCAGCGTGTGAGGAGCCCCGCGCTCCGGGCGCCGCGCCGCCGGGCTACCGGTCGGCGGCCGCCGGGGCGGTGGCGGGAGCGGGCTGCGCGGCCGCGCCGGCGCAGCGGAGCCGGTCGGCGGTGACGGGGGCCCCGTCCGCGACGTTGCGGTCGTAGGTGACCGCCTTGACCCGGACGGGCCGGTCGCCCACGGCGACGTCGAAGGTGGTCTGGCGGGGGCCCGGCCGCAGGGTGGCGCCGGGCAGGGCGGCCGCGAGCGTCGCCGCGTCCTCCTCCCGTCCGGCCGGGTGCGTGATCACCGGCGGACCGGCGGGGCGTACGGCGGGCGCCGGCTGCGGGGCGTCGGAGACGGCGAAGCCGTTCGCGCGCAGGGCCGCGGCCACGGAGGCGTCGTCCACGCGGACCGCGATGCGCGCCGGGTCGCTCGTCACCGGTGTCTCCGCGACGGGTTGGATCCGCGGGTCACCGGTGACGGGGCGGTCGGCGCGTAGGGCGTCCCACAGCGCCGCGGACCGGGGTTCGTCCCACACGAGGGTGGAGCCGACCCCCGGCACCCGGTGGTCGAAGAGGCGGATCGGCACGGTCGCGAACTCGGTGCGGTCCGCGCGCAGCCGGCCGAGCGCCCAGCCGATCCGGATCAGGTCCTGCAGGCCGGTGCCCGCGTCGGTGCGTACGGACTTCAGCAGGGCCCGGGCGGTGCGCGCCGTGCTCACGGGGCCGTCCAGCGCGCCTTCGGCGGTCAGCCGGGCCAGCAGGTCGTTGACCACCCGCTGCTGGCGGCGGACGCGGCCGAGGTCCCCGGGACGCAGGTTGACGTGCCGGGCGCGGACGTAGCGCAGCGTGCCGTTGCCGTCGGTGCGGTGGACACCCGCCGCGATGTCGAGGCCGGAGTTCTCGTCCTTGAGGGGTCTGTCCGTGCACACGGTCGCGCCGCCGAGGTCGTTGACGGCCTGCTCGAAGCCGGTGAAGCCGGTCTCCAGGTAGTGGTCGACGTGCAGGCCGGTGGCCTTCTCGACGGTGCGCACGGTCAGGGAGCCGCCGCCGGCTGCGTACGCGCCGTTGATCTTGCCCCACCGGGCCGGTCCGGTGCCGGTCGTGCGCGCGTATTCGACGTAGGAGTCGCGCGGGATGGACACGACGCTCGCACGGCTGCGGTCCGCCGACAGGTGCACGAGCATCATCACGTCGGTGCAGTCGCAGCCCTTGCCGCCGACGTGGAGCCGCCTCTTCTCGGCCGCGGAGATGCCGGTGCGGCTGTCGACGCCGACGACGAGGATGTTCGTACCGCGGCTGGGGTCCGCCTGGCCCGCCGAGAGCGCCTGGGGGCTCAGGAGGACGCCGGCGCCGAGCGTCGCGAGCGTGGTGAGAGCAACAGTGAGACGACGCACCGAACATCTCCAAATCATCCGATCAGCGAATCAAACGGACATTAATGGGTCGGTGTGCGTGTCCGGGGGTTACGCGCCCGGACGAGCCGCCTCCTGGCCTAGGCCCTGTCGTCGAAGTCCCACCTGGCCCGCGGTGCCCGGCACCGCACCTCGCCGCGTTGTCGGGGCGCCCGAGTACGTCCGCGGTCAGCCCAGGAAGGACAGCCGTACCGTGCGCTCGGGGTTGTCCCGGTTGGTGTCCACCAGGACCACCGACTGCCAGGTGCCCAGCGCGAGGGCCCCGCCGATGACCGGCAGGGTCAGGTGGGGCGGCACGATCGCCGGCAGCACGTGGTCGCGGCCGTGGCCGGGGGAGCCGTGCCGGTGGCGCCAGCGGTCGTCCGCGGGCAGCAGCGTGCGCAGGGCCTCCAGGAGGTCGTCGTCGCTGCCGGCGCCGGTCTCGATGACGGCCAGACCCGCCGTCGCGTGCGGGGTGAACACGTTGAGCAGCCCGTCCCGTCCCCGGGCGGCCGCTCCCAGGAACTCCTCGCAGGCGGCGGTCAGGTCGTGGACGGTCTCGGAGCCGCCGGTGACCACGTCGACGGTCCGGCTGGTGAAGGTGTGTGACATCCCTCCATCGTGCCGCCGCGCCGGGCGCGACGGGACGCAAACGCGCCCGTCGTGCGGCCGATCCGTTGAAATCCGGCCGCCCCGCGCATCGACGGAGGCCGGCCGGGGGAGCCAGCCACCGTGGCCCGCCCCGCTCCCCGCCCCGCTCCCCGCCCCCGGAGCAGGCCCGCGGCCCCCGCCGTGGCGCCCGCGCCCCTCCGTGCGGCGTCCGCCCGGCACGCCCTCGTCGCCGGATCCGTCGGGAACTTCGTCGAGTGGTACGAGTTCGGCGTCTACGGCTCCTTCGCCACCGTCATCGCCGCCCGCTTCTTCACCCCGGACGGCGGCGACCGCGTACAGGCGCTGATCGCGACCTACGCCGCCTTCGCCATCGCCTTCTTCTTCCGGCCGCTGGGCGCCCTGCTCTTCGGGCGGCTCGCGGACCGGGCGGGACGCCGGCCGGCGCTCGTCTGGGCCGTCTGCCTGATGTCGGGCGCGACCGCGCTGATCGGCGTCCTGCCCGCCTACACGGCCGCCGGCGCCCTCGCGCCCTGGCTGCTGACCCTGCTGCGCTGCGTCCAAGGCATCTCCGCCGGCGGCGAGTTCGGCGGAGCGGTGAGCCTGCTGACCGAGACCGCACCGGCCGGGCGGCGCGGCCGCCACGGTGCCTGGCAGTCCTTCACGGTCGCCCTCGGCCTCCTCACGGGCGCGGGTCTCGCCGCCGGCCTGGCGACCGTGCTCCCCGAGAGCGCGCTGTACGCCTGGGGCTGGCGCATCCCCTTCCTGCTCGCGCTGCCGCTGGGCGCCGCGGCCCTGCTGCTCCGCCTCCGCCTGCCGGAAACCGCCCCGCCCCCGCACCCGCCCGCGCCGGATCGCACCGGCACCCCCGGCCGCCCCGACGGCCGCGCCTCGGCGGACGGTACGGCTCCGGCGGAGGTGCGGGCCGCCGTCGTGCTCGGGATCGGACGGATCATGGGGTGGTCCGCGGCCGGGTACACCTTCCTCGTCGTCCTGCCCTCCTACCTCCAGGCCACCCTCGGCGCGACCTTCCAGCAGGCCCTGGCCGCCACCTTCGCCGCCAACCTCGGGTTCGCCGCCGCCATCCTCCCCGCCGGCGCGCTCAGCGACCGCGTGGGCCGGCGGGCCGTCATGCTCACCGGCAGCGTGCTCATCGCCCTGACCGCCGTACCGCTCCTGCACCTGCTGCGCGACCCCGGCACCCCCGTCGCGGTGAAGGCGGCCCTGCTGGCCGGGGCCGGCGCGCTGGTCGGGCTGCTCGCCGGCCCCGGCCCCGCACTGCTGGCGGAGATGTTCCCGGCCCGGGTGCGCAGCACCGGGCTCGGCCTGGCCTACGCCCTCTCCAACGCCGTCTTCTCCGGCTGCGCCGGCCTGATCGTCACCGCCCTCGTACGGCACACCGGCAACCCCGACGTCCCGGCCCTCTACGCGGCGGGCGCCTGTGCGCTCGCCGTACCCGCCCTGCTCACCCTGAACCCCGACGACCACCTGCGACCCCTGCGATGACCCGGCCCGACGAACCGCCCGACCCGGAGACGGCGCCGACGACCGTCATCGGCCTGATGTCCGGCACCTCCTGCGACGCCGTCGACGCCGCGGCCGCCCGCATCACCCGCGCCGGAACCGAACTGCGCCTGACCCCGCTCGGCATGGTCAGCGCACCGTACGACGACGAGCTGCGCCAGGCGCTCGCGGCGGCGCTCCCGCCCGGCACCACCACGCTCGCCGACGTGTGCCGCCTCGACACCCGCATCGGGCAGTCCTTCGCCCGGCTCGCCGTCCGCGCCGACCGCGAACTGTGCGCGGGCGGGGCCGACCTGGTCGCCTCGCACGGGCAGACCGTCTTTCACTGGGCGGACGACGGCCGCGTCCACGGCACGCTGCAACTCGGCGAACCCGCGTGGATCGGGGAGGCGACCGGACTCCCCGTCGTCTCCGGCTTCCGGACCCGGGACGTCGCCGCCGGAGGCCAGGGCGCCCCCCTCGTCGGGCTCGTCGACCGCATGCTGCTCCGCGGCCGCCCGGGCGTCCCGGCCGCGCTGAACCTCGGCGGCATCGCCAACGCCACCGTGCTCACCGCCGACGGCGCCCCGGCCGCCTTCGACTCCGGACCCGGCAACGCCCTGCTCGACGCCGCCGCCCGCCGGTTCACCGCCGGACGGCTCGACCAGGACACCGACGGCCGCCTGGCCGCCCGCGGCACCGTGCACCGGCCGCTGCTCGACCGCCTGCTCGCCGAGCCGTACTACGCACTGCCCGCGCCGAAGACCACCGGCCGCGAACTGTTCCACTCCGGCTACCTCGGCTCCGCCCTGGACGCCGTCGGCCCGCTCCCCGCCCCCGACGTCCTCGCCACCCTCACCCGGCTCACCGCCCGGACGGTCGCCGACGCGCTGCGCCCCTTCGGGGTCACGGAGGTCCTGGCCTCCGGCGGCGGCACCCGCAACCCCGCCCTGCTGGCCGCGCTCCGGCAGGAACTCGGCGCCCGGGTGCGGCTGCACACCTCGGACGCGCTGGGGCTGCCCAGCGCCGCCAAGGAGGCGTACGCCTTCGCCGTACTGGGCTATCTCACCCTGCACGGGCTGCCGGGCACCTTGCCGCAGTGCACCGGCGCGGCCGGCCCGCGGGTCCTCGGCAGCCTCACCCCGGGCCGCGCACCGCTGCGTCTGCCCGCAGCGCCGGCGCGGGCGCCCGACACCCTGCGCGTCACCCCGCCGACGACCACGCGGCGTTGACCCCGGCCGGCCTGGGCGCCCTCGCCGTGACCATCAGCCCGGCGGCCAGGGCCGCCAGCAGCAGCGCGCCGGCCGACCACCACAGGGTGTCGGTGTAGCCGTGCAAAATCGCCTCGGACCGGTCGTCCTCCGACGCACTGTTCAGCCGGACGGTGACGACGCCGGTGAGCAGCGCGACGCCGATCGCCTCACCCACCCGCTGGGCCGTGAGGACGAACGCCGAGGCGGTGCCGGAGTGCTCGGGGGCGACGCCGGCGGTGGCGGTGTCCAGGAGCGGCACGAAGGCCAGGCCCGAACCGAAGCCCGCCAGCAGCATGCCGGGCACCACGTGGGGCCCGTACGCGCTGCCGGAGTCGGTGCCGGCGAGGAGCAGCAGCCCGGCGGCCGCGGTGACCAGGCCCGACACGATCAGGACGCGGGGCGCGGTGCGGTGCCGCAGCCGCGCGGAGACCTGCGTGGCGGCGGCGACGGCCGCGGCCCCCGCGGGCAGGACCATCAGTCCGGTCGTGCCCGGGCCGTATCCGAGGACGTACTGGAGGTAGAGGGTCACCGCGGGAACCAGGGCCAGCAGGCCGGCGCCGGCCAGGACCATGGCCAGGGCGCAGCCCGCGCGGTCGCGCTCCCGGGTGGGGTGCGGCGCCCGAGGGGGGCCGGACACGGCGGTCTGCCACCACAGGAAGCCTCCCAGCAGCAGGAGGCCGGCGGCGAGCAGACCCAGGGCCGTCGGGGACGTCCAGCCGCTCCGCCCGGCCTCGTCCAGACCGTGGACCAGGGCGGCGAGTCCGGCGGAGCCGAGGAGCACGCCGAGCCGCTCGAAGAGGGCGGCAGCGCGGCCCCGCCGGGCCGGCAGCAGGAGGGCCGCGCCGACCAGGGCGAGCACGGCGAGCGGGACGCAGACATACTGGGACCAGCGCCAGGACAGCAGGTCGAGGAGCCAGCCGCCCGCGAACAACCCGAGGGCCCCGCCGCCGGCCGCGACCCCGGCGAAGATCCCGAAGGCGCGGGAGCGTTCCCCCGGATCGGTGAAGCCGGTGGACACCAGCGTCAGCGCGGACGGGGTCATGAGGGCCGCGCAAGCGCCCTGCAGGGCGCGCGCCGCGATCAGCAGGTCGGGGTCGCCGGCCGAGCCGCCGAGCGCGGCGGCCACCGCGAAACCGGCCAGGCCGATGACCAGGGCCCGCTTGGCGCCCACGCGGTCGGCGATGTGCCCGCCGGGCAGCAGCAGCGCGGCGAAGGACAGTGAGTAGGCGCCGAGCAGGCTCAGGCCGTCGCCGCTGAAGTCGAGTTCGGACTCGATCGACGGCAGGGCCGTGGTGAAGGTCATCGCGTCGAGCAGGACCAGCAGCTGCGTCAGGACGACCGCTCCCAGGCCCCACCAGCGCCTGGGGTGCGGGGCGGCCGGGTCCGAGGGCACGCCCGTCGGCGGTCCGAAGCCCTGCCGGGGCACGGAGGACGGCGGCGCCGGGGCGGTGGGCGGGTACGGGGGCGGCGCGGGCAGCGGCCGGTGCAGGCGGGGGTCCGGGGTACGGGGCTCCGGCACGGCGGCGGGGGCCTCGGGCGGCGCCTCCGGGGCGTAGTCCAGCAACCGAGCGGCGCGGCGGCCGAGTTGCGCCAGGACGGTGCCCGGCAGCCACTCCCCGGGCTGCTCCACCGCCGTGCGCTCGGCGACCTCCCGGGGGGTGGGCCGCCGGGCCGGGTCCTTCTCGAGGCAGGAGGCCACCAGACCGGTCAGTGACCGCGGCACACCCGTGAGATCCGCCTCCTCCTCCGCGACCCGGAAGAGGTGGGCGTTGAGACCGGAGTCCGCGGCGCCGAACAGGAGCCGCCCGGTGGCCGCGTACACCAGCACGGCGCCCAGGCAGAAGACATCGCTGGCGGGGCCGAGCTCGCGGCCGCGGACCTGCTCGGGGGACATGAAGCCGGGGGAGCCGATCAGCATGCCGGTGCGGGTGTGCAGGCTGTCGGCGAGGCTGTCCATCGCGCGCGATGCCGAAATCGATGACACGGGGGCCGTCGACGGTGACCAGGACGTTGGACGGCTTCAGGTCGCGGTGGATCAGGCCCGCCCCGTGCACGGCCTCCAGGGCGACGGCGAGCCGGTTGGCGAGGGTGTGCACCGAGTACTCGGGCAGCGGCCCGAAGTCCTCGGCGACCACCGTGCGCAGGTCCGGCCCCGGGATGTACTGGGTCGCCACCCAGGGCACGTCGGCCTCCGGATCGGCGTCGAGCACCGCGGCGGTCCAGTCCCCGCCCACCCGCCGGGCGGCGGCCACCTCGCGGGCGAAGCGCCTGCGGAAATCGGGGTGCCCGGCGTGCTCGGCCTGCACGACCTTGACGGCCACGGTCCGTCCGCCCTCGGAACGGCCCAGATAGACCAGGCCCATACCGCCCGCACCCAGCCGGGCGATCAGACGGTACGGGCCGATACGGGTCGGGTCTGCTGCGATCAACTGGTCCACGGGACGAAGGTATGCCACCTGCCCGACGGGGCGGACCCGTTCCCGTGAGGACCGCGGACCCGGCTGCTCGGCGGTGGCTCGGCCCGCCGGGTCCGCGTACTGCCCGTCAGGCGCCGACGTACGCCGCGAGGTGCTCCCCGGTGAGGGTGGGGCGGGTGGCGACCAGGTCGGCGGGGGTGCCCTCGAAGACGATCCGGCCGCCGTCGTGGCCGGCGCCCGGACCGAGGTCGATGATCCAGTCGGCGTGCGCCATGACCGCCTGGTGGTGCTCGATCACGACGACCGACTTGCCGGAGTCCACCAGGCGGTCCAGCAGGCCGAGCAGGTGCTCCACGTCGGCGAGGTGCAGACCGGTCGTCGGCTCGTCGAGGACGTAGATCCCGCCCTTCTCCGACATGTGCGTGGCCAGCTTGAGGCGCTGCCGCTCGCCGCCCGAGAGCGTGGTGAGCGGCTGGCCGAGGCTGAGGTAGCCCAGGCCCACATCCGCGAGCCGGTCGAGGATCTTGTGGGCGGCCGGCGTGTGCGCCTCGCCGGCGCCGAAGAACTCCTCCGCCTCGGTCACCGACATGGCGAGCACCTCGCTGATGTCGCGGCCCGCGAGGTGGTACTCCAGCACCGAGGCGTCGAACCGCTTCCCCTCGCAGTCCTCGCAGGTGGTGGCGACGCCCTGCATGATCGCCAGATCGGTGTAGATGACGCCGGCGCCGTTGCAGGTCGGGCAGGCGCCCTCGGAGTTGGCGCTGAACAGCGCCGGCTTCACGCCGTTGGCCTTGGCGAACGCCTTGCGGATCGGGTCCAGGAGCCCGGTGTAGGTGGCCGGGTTGCTGCGCCGGGAGCCGCGGATCGGGCTCTGGTCGATCGACACCACCCCTTCGCCGGCCTCCCCCGCCCGGTGCGGCAGCGAGCCGTGGACGAGTGAGCTCTTGCCCGAGCCGGCGACCCCGGTGATCACGGTCAGCACGCCGAGCGGGATGTCGACGTCCACGTCGCGCAGGTTGTTCGCCGTGGCGCCGCGGATCTCCAGCGCGCCGGTGGGCTCGCGCACCGACTCCTTCAGGGACGAACGGTCGTCGTAGTGGCGTCCGGTGGTGGTCCCGCCGGTCCGCAGGCCCTCGACCGTGCCCTGGTAGCAGACGGTGCCGCCGCCCGTCCCGGCGCCCGGGCCGAGGTCGACGACGTGGTCGGCGATCGCGATCGTCTCCGGCTTGTGCTCCACGACGAGCACCGTGTTGCCCTTGTCCCGCAGCCGCAGCAGCAGGTCGTTCATCCGCTGGATGTCATGGGGGTGCAGGCCGATGGTGGGCTCGTCGAAGACATACGTGATGTCGGTGAGCGGGGAGCCGAGGTGGCGAATCATCTTGACGCGCTGGGCCTCTCCGCCCGACAGCGTGCCCGCGGGCCGCTCCAGCGAGAGGTAGCCGAGCCCGATCTCCACGAACGACTCGAGGGTCTGCCGGAGCGCGGTGAGGAGCGGCCCCACCGACGGCTCGTCGAGGCCGCGGACCCAGGCGGCGAGGTCGCGGATCTCCATGGCGCAGGCGTCGGCGATGCTGATGCCCTTGATCTTCGAGGTGCGGGCGCCCTCGCTGAGCCGGGTGCCGTCGCACTCGGGGCAGGTGGTGAAGGTGACGGCGCGCTCCACGAACGCCCTGATGTGGGGCTGCATCGCCTCCTTGTCCTTGGACAGGAACGACTTCTGGATCTTCGGGATGAGCCCTTCATAGGTCAGGTTGACCCCGTTGACCTTCACCTTGGTCGGTTCGCCGTACAGGAAGTCCTGCATCTCCTGCTTGGTGAACCTGCGGATCGGCTTGTTCGGGTCGAGGAAGCCCGACTGGGCGTAGAGGCCCACCGTCCACTGGCTGTCCGACTTCCAGCCCGGGATGGTGAAGGCGCCCTCGGCGAGCGACTTGGAGTCGTCGTAGAGCTGGGTCAGGTCGATGTCGGAGACCTTGCCGCGGCCCTCGCAGTGCGTGCACATGCCGCCGGTGCGCTCGTAGGTCGCCCGTACCGCCTTCTTGTTGCCCTTCTCCACGGTGATCGCACCGGACGCCCGTACCGACGCGGTGTTGAAGGAGTACGCGCTGGGCGGGCCGATGTGCGGATCGCCCAGCCGGCTGAAGAGGATCCGCAGCATCGCGTTGGCGTCGGTGGCGGTACCGACCGTGGAGCGCGGGTCGGCCCCCATCCGCTGCTGGTCGACGCTGATCACGGTCGTCAGCCCGTCGAGCACGTCGACCTCGGGCCGGGAAAGGTTCGGCATGAAGCCCTGGACGAAGGTGCTGTAGGTCTCGTTGATCAGCCGCTGGGACTCCGCGGCGATCGTGTCGAACACCAGCGAGCTCTTGCCCGATCCCGACACGCCGGTGAAGACCGTCAGCCGGCGCTTGGGGATCTCGATGCTGACGTCCTTGAGGTTGTTCTCGCGCGCTCCGTGCACACGGATCAGATCGTGGCTGTCGGCATCGTGCGGCGCAGGCGACCGCGTGTCCGTCCGCGTGACCTTGCTCATCGTGTCTCCATCTGTCGGGCGGGGGCCGCTCCCGCGGCCCCTCGGCGCCGCCCGGATCGACCGGGCCGGTCCGGGCGGCATGTCTGGTTCTACTTCGTCGGCGCGATCACGGCAACGACGTTCTCGCCGGCTACCGCGCGCGGGGCTGGGCGAAGCGGACCATGTTGCCCGCCGGATCGCGGAACGCGCAGTCGCGTATCCCGTAGGGCTGGTCGATCGGTTCCTGCAGCACCTCGCCGCCCGCGGCCCGGATCCGCTCGAAGGTGGCGTCGCAGTCGTCGGTGGAGAAGATGACGCCGCGCAGCATGCCCTTGGCCAGGAGCTCGGCCATGGCCTGCCGGTCGGCCGGGGAGGCGCCCGGGTCGGCGAGTGGCGGTTCGAGGACGATCTCCACGTCGGGCTGCGCGGGGGAGCCGACGGTCACCCAGCGCATCCCCTCGTATCCGACGTCGTTGCGGACTTCCAGGCCGAGGGCGTCGCGGTAGAAGGCGAGCGCCTTGTCGTGGTCGTCGACGGCGATGAAGCACTGCGAGAGCGTGATGTCCATGCCCACGACGCTACGAGGCTCCGGCGGACAGCGCTTCTCCGATCCTGACCGGTTTCCCGGCGCGGGCGGGCGGCCGGGCAGGCGGCCGATGCCCGGTTTCCGCCAACCATCCGTGCTTTCGGGCGGGTTGACGCCACCCTGACCTTTCTTCCCTGGAGCACGCCCTTTCGCCCCTGGAGGTCGGAGTGGAGTCCAGGCGCCGACGCGCCCTCCCACACCTGTTGTGCCGCTCGCCGGCCCCGGCGGCTCAGCGCCAGGAGGGGTGGCCTTCGGCGGCGCCCTCGGCGGTCAGCGCGCGCTCGCCGGTACGGTCCGTGCGCACCGCCCAGACCACGGGCTTCTCGTACGGGCCGCGGACGAAGGCCACCCACTTGCCGTCGGCCGACCATGCGGGGTCCATCTCGTGGGCCCCGGTGGCGGCCAGCTCGCGGTCGTCCGTGCCGTCGGCGTCGACGAGGCGGATGTCGCCCTGGCTGCCCGTCCCGTAGGTCCCGGCGGTGTACGCGAAGGCCGCGCCGTCCGGCGACCACACCGGGTCCAGGGCCGGGTGGGGGAGCCGGGTGACCTGCTGCGGGGCGCGGTCCGGCGCCGCCGGGTCCACCAGGTGGACCTGCCAGTTCCCGGACCCCGTCTCCAGGCACACCGCGATGTGCCTGCCGTCCGGCGACCAGGCCGGGTCCTCCACGGGGCCCGGGCCCGAGGTCAGCTGGCGGGCGGTACCGTCGGCGACGTCGACCGCGAACAACTGCTGCACGCCGTTCTTCTCGCGGAGGACGGCGAGCCGGCCGCCGTCGGGCGACCAGGACACCCGCCCGCCGCTGATGGCGGCGACCCGCCGCGGGTTCCCGCCGTCGGCGTCGGCGGTCCACACGGCCGTGCCGCCGGGCGTGGTGCGGGTGAACGCGAACGACTTCCGGTCGGGGGCCCACTGGGGCAGGACGTCGCACGCGTCCCCCGCGACCAGCCGCACGGGCGGGGCCGAGCCGCCGTCCCGGCGGGCGATGACACCGTGACAGGTCCCCGGCCAGCCGGGGGCGGTGTCCTGCCGGACCAGCAGGGGCTCGGCCGGGAACGCGGCGGCGGACGCGGACGCGGATCCGGTCGGGCCGAGAGCGCCGGGCTCGGCATCGTCCGGGGGGCCGCCGTTCCACGGCTGCCACACCAGCAGGCCGACGGCCGCGAGGGCGAGCACGACCCCGGCGGCGACCACCGCGCGGCGCCCCCGGGCCCGCCCGCCCCGCGGGTCGGGTCCGCCGACGGGCGCGGCGCCGGGGCCGGGGGATTCCGGCGTCGTACGGGGCTCCGGCTCCGGATCGGTACGGGGCTCCCGGGCCGTACGGGGCTCCGCGCCGCCGGGGCGCGGAGTCGGGGGTTCGGCCCGTACGCCCGGGGTGGCCGGCCGGAGGGTCTGCGGAGCCGGGGTGTCCTGCGCGTCGGGGGTGGCGGGGTGGGGCGGCGTTTCCTGTGCGGCGTCGGGGGTGGTGGGGCGGGGCGGCGTTTCCTGTGCGGCCTCCGGGGTGGCGGGGCGGGGCGGGGTGTCCTGGCGGGGGAGCAGCTGCGTCGCCGCGTCCGGGAGCCAGCCGTCGCCGGCCGGGTGGCGGATGGTCAGGCCGCCCAGGAAGGCGGTCGGGGTGGGCCGCGCCCGCGGGTCCTTGGACAGGCACGCGCCGATGGCCGCCCGCAGCTCCCCGGGGACCGCCGTCAGGTCCGGCTCCTCGTGGACCACCTTGTAGTGCCGGGCCGCGGACGGGCCGTCACCGAACGGGGAGCCCCCCGCCGCCTGCGCGAGCACCACGCCCAGCGCGAACATGTCGACCGCGGGCGTCACCGCCCCGCTGGTGAGCTGCTCCGGAGCCAGGAAGCCGGGCGTGCCGATCTGCAGACCGGTCTGGGTCAGGGCCGTACCGTCCAGGGCGCGCGCGATGCCGAAGTCGATGACGCGCGGTCCGTCCTCCGCGACGATGATGTTGGCGGGCTTGAGGTCGCGGTGGATGACCCCCGCCCGGTGGATCGCCTCCAGCGCCTCCGCCAGGCCGGCCGCCAGGACGCTCAGGGTGTCCGCGGGCAGCGCGCCGACGCGGGCGAGCACCGCCTGCAGCGTCGGGCCGGGCACGAAGGCGGTGACCAGCCAGGGCGGCTCGCCGTCCGGGTCGGCGTCGACGACCGGCGCGGTGTGGAAGCCGCCGACCCGTCGCGCCGCCGCCACCTCGTCGGCGAACCGGCGCCTGAAGCCGGGCTCGGTGCCGAGCTCTGGCCGCACCACCTTGACGGCCACGGCACGGCCGGACGGGGAGCGGCCCAGGTAGACCACGCCCATGCCTCCCTGCCCGAGGCGTCCCACCAACCGGTAGCGGCCCTGCCCGACCGATGTGGGATCGCCCGTTTCGAGCGGCTTCATGGGTCCCCCGTCTCACACCTCACGCGATGAACAGCCTCTGACTACCGGTCGCGTCGCGTACCAGTCAAGCGAGGCCCCGCCCGAGGCCCCGGGAGCGCCGCCGTGGCGCTCGGGGGCGCGGACCACCGGGCGGGCCGGCCCCCCAGCCTGCGCCGATCCTGCGGGCTTCCTTAAGGGACCGTGAAGAACGCCTCCGGAAGGCTTTTTCGCCTGGTCACGGGCCTAGGCTCGGTCCGACCCTGCTCCCCCTCTCCTGCGAGGTGCTACCGGCATGAGCCGCAGCCGAACCCCCGGAACCCCCTCCCGCGTCGAGGCGCGGCGGAAGAAGACGGTGCGTGCGCGCGTCGTACTGTCCCTCACCGCGGCCGCCGCGGCGGTGGCGGTCGGGGTCGCGGTGGCCGATTCCGACGGCGGTGCGCGCACGGACCACCGGGCCGGCGGCCCCGCCGGAGGCGGATCCGCGACGCCGGACTCCGCAGCGGCCGGTGCCGGTGGCGTGGAGGTGACGGCCACCTCCTCCTCCCCGCTGCCCACGCCGACCACCGCGGACGCGTCCGCGGCGGGCGCGACGCCGTCCGGGACCCCCGGCGCCGGATCCCCGGAGTCCGCCGCGCCCACGCGGGCCGGGACGCAGGAGGGGGCTGCCGACGCGCCGGAGCCGGCCCGGACCCGCGCGCCCTCGCGCACGCCCGCCGCTCCCGCCGGCGGGTCCGGGTCCTCCGGCGGTTCCTCGGGCAGCTCCTCGGGCGGTTCGTCGGGCGGAGCCGCCGGCGACACCGAGTCGGCGGTCCTGGCCCTCGTCAACAAGGAGCGGTCGGCGGCCGGTTGCGGGCCCCTGGCGGCGAACTCCAAGCTGACGGCGGCGGCACGGGCGTACAGCGACACCATGGCGCGCAGCGGCGTCATGTCCCACACCGGGCCCGACGGGTCCACCATGACCACCCGGGTGGAAGCCGCCGGGTACGGATGGTCCCGGCTGGGCGAGAACATAGCCCGCGGCCAGGCGGACGCCGCCGCGGTCATGAAGGCATGGATGAACAGCCCCGGCCACAAGGCCAACATCCTCAACTGCTCGTTCAAGGAGATCGGCATAGGCGTGCACAAGGGCGACGGCGGCCCCTGGTGGACGCAGAACTTCGGGACACCGAGGTAGCCCCACCACCACCGGCCGGCCGCTTCCCCCGGCCGGCCCGTCGGCCCGTCGGCTCGCCGACCCGCACCCGTCCTCCTGGCCCGTACGCCGGCCAGGGGGCCATGGGCGTTCCCCGGCCGCTGCCGCCCGCTCGGGGGAGGCGGCGACGGACGGCGCGGTGCGTCGGCCACTATGGGGCCGTGCCCCGAATTCCGCGCTACCTGCTCATATGGCTGTCCTGCACGGCCGCCAGCGTGACCGCCGTGCTCGGCACGGTCCAGTTCGTGGTCGGTTCGACCAGGCACACGCCGCCCGTGGCCCGGTCCGCCCCCATGGTCTTCGACTCCCCGCCCGCGTGGCAGGCGGGGGACGGGCGGTCCCCGAGCCCGCAGCCCCCGAGCGCACCCCCCACCGGGTCGCCCAGTGCGACCGAGCGACCGTCCCCCTCCGCTTCGCCGCCCGCACTCGCGAAGAGCCCGACAGGAGCGTCCCGCACCACCGCGCCGAAGCCCGCCGTCGACTGCGAGCAGGGCGGACCCGGCCTGCACACCGTCCCCTCGCAGGGCGGCAAGGTCACCGTGCGCTACGGGAGCCGCGGCGTCTGCCTGATCTCCGCGATCCCGAGCCGGGGCTTCAAGGCCGCCACGTCCCAGACCGCGGACCACACCCTGACGGTCACGTTCACCAGCGCGGACCACCGCTCGGTCATCACCGCGACGATCGAGCCGGTGGCCAAGGCCAGCGTCCGCGAGTCCTCGCTCTGAGCCGCCGGACACTGCGGCCGCCGCGCCTGGTATGCCCGGTTCGTGATCCCGTATCCGCTCATCGGGCGCGTCGCGGTGTAGCGGAAGTTGAGCTCTTCCTTAGGGGATCCTCAAGATCACGCGCATCGGGTCCCGGCCGTCCCGAGCGGTCCTATGCTCGCGTCAGCCGAGCGGCCCGCGGCGCCCGGGCGGGATGACCCCGGCGGCCGTCGGGCCGCCGGGCCGTCCGGCCGTCCGCCGTCGGCTTCACCGAGTCGGGAGGCATACGCCGCTCCCGCCGTCCGAACCGTGCCTTGGGGTGTCCTCGCCATGACTTCTCGCCAACTCCGACCCGTTCGCACGGGCCGCCGCACGCCGCGGCCGCGCTCCGCCGCGGCCCTGGGGATGCGGCTGCCGCTCGCCGCCGCCGTCGTGGTCGCCGCCGGGCTGACCGCCGCCTGCGGGCCGTCGGCGTCCCAGCCGGTCGGGGCCGCCGTGCCCAGCGCGATCGGGACGTCCGCGCAGGCCCTGCCCACCGGGGCCGAGTCCGCGCCGGCCGCCGCCTCGGCGTCCGCCGGGGCGTCCCCCAGCGCCTCGCCCTCCGCGTCCGCCGGCACCCCGACCGCCGCCTCGGCGAGCCCCTCGCGCGCCAGGGCCACGTCGGCCGCCCCCCAGCCGGCCCGCACGTCCGCCGCGCCCGCTCCGGCCCGGATACCCGGACCCGGCTACGACAGCGCCGCGAACGCCAAGAAGCTGATCGACGCGGCCCTGAGCGCGGCCAAGGCCGACGGACGGATGGTGCTCCTCGACTTCGGTGCCAACTGGTGCGGCAACTGCAAGGCGGCCGACAAGGTGTTCGCCCAGCCGCAGACGGCGGCGGTCCTCGGCTCCTCCTACCACCTCGTCAAGATCGACATCGGCGGCGACAACTCCGCCAACTCCGCCCTCCTGCGCACGTACAGCCCCGCGGGCGGCACGTACAAGATGCCCGTACTCGTCGTCGTCACGCCGTCCGGGACGGTGCGCACGGACACCCACGTCACGGGCAACCCCGCCCTGACCTCGGAAGGGATCAACTCCTTCCTGCGCCAGTGGGCGTCGTGATGGGCCGCAGTGTTCGCCGGCCCGCCGGCCGGGCCGCCCGTGCCGGTCTCGCGGCGGCCTCCGCCTTCCTTTGCCTGGCCGCGCTCGCCGCGTGCGGCGGGAAGCCGGCCGGCGGCGGCGCCGCCGCGGCCCCGGTCGGCTTCAGCGAGAACGGGGTCACCGTCACGCTGTCGGTCTCCGCATGGCAGGGCCGCCAGGGCACCCTGACCGCCGTCTTCACCCCCGAGGGGAAGGGGTTCCACCTCTACAGCACCGATCTGCCGGCCGACGGGGTCGAGGGCGTCGGCCGGCCGACCGCCATGGAGGTCACGGGCGCCCTGCGGTCGGACGGGAAGCTGACGGCCGCCCCGGAGGTGCTGACGATCAGCGTGCCCGGCGTGGAGGCCCCGGTTCCGGTCTACCCGGACGGCCCCGTCACCGCCACCCTGCCCGTCCGGGCCGACGGCGACGGCGAGGCGACGGTCCTCCTGGGCTACGCGAGTTGCAGTTCCCGGGACGGTTGCACCATCCCGGTCTCCGACCGCCCGGTGCACCTGCGCGTCACCGACCGCGGACCGGTCCTCGCCGCCCCCACCGCCCCCAAGCCCTAGCGAACGGGCGTTCACCTAAGGTGTGCCCATGCCCAGCGTCCTGGTCGTGGAAGACGACCCCAGCATCCGCCAGTCACTCATCGAGGTCCTGGCGGAGCACGGGTACGCCGTACGCAGTGCGGCCGACGGGTTCGGCGCCCTGCGCGAGGTCACCCAGACGCCCGTCGACGCGGTGGTCCTCGACCTCGGACTGCCGGACCTGGACGGAGGGGACGCACTGCGCATGATCCGCGGCATATCCTCCGTCCCCGTCCTGGTGGCCACCGCCCGCGACGACGAGACGGAGATCATCAAGCTCCTGAACGCGGGCGCCGACGACTACCTGGTCAAGCCCTTCTCCGGAGGGCAGCTCATCGCACGCCTCACCGCCGTCCTCCGGCGCACCACCCACCTTCCGCCCGCCCACGCCCCCCACGCCCCGGGCGGCGGTCACGGGGCGCGGCCGGCGGCCGCTGAACCCCTGCGCGCGATCACCGTGGGCGAACTGGCCGTCGATCCCGGCGCACGCACCGCGCACCTGGCCGGCCGCGAGCTGCGCCTCACCCGCCGGGAGTTCGACCTGCTGGCCTTCCTCGCCCACCACACCGGCCAGGTCGTCTCCAAGCGGCGGCTGCTGACCGAGGTGTGGCGCGAGCCGTACGTCGACGACCAGACCGTCGACGTGCACCTGTCGTCCCTGCGCCGCAAGCTCGGCGAACGCGCCGCGGCCCCCCGCTACCTGCTGACCGTGCGGGGCGTCGGCATCAAACTGGTGACACCGCGGTGAGACGCTCACTGGCCGGAGTGGCGCTCGCCGTGACCTCCATGGTCGCCCTGTCCTTCCTCATCCCGCTCGCCGCCCTGGTCATGTCGCTGGTCAAGGAGCAGAGCGTGACCGCGGCCGAGCAGCGGGCCGCCGCCCTGGCCCCGGTCCTGACGCTCACCACCGATCCGTCCGCCCTGCGGGAATCCGCCGCCGGCCTGGACGCGACCCAGTACCTGGTCGTCCATCTGCCGGACGCTCCGGCCCTCGGCACGTCCCGGGCCCCCGCGGCCCTGCTCGAACGCGCCCAGCGCGGCCGGGAGTCCATCTCCGAGGAGATCCCCAGCGGCTGGATATGCCTGCAGCCGGTCGTGCTGCCCGGCGAGCGGGTCGCGGTCGTGGAGAACTTCGTCCCCGAGGCGGAACTGACCCGCGGGGTCACGGCGTCCTGGGCGGTCATGCTCCTGCTCGCCGTGGGCCTGGTCGGCGGCTCCGTACTCGTCGCCGACCGCCTCGGGGCCAAGGTGGTCAGGTCCTCCAAGAGGCTGGCGCACGCTTCGCACGCGCTGGGCGAGGGCAACCTGGACGCCCGCGTGGACCCCATGGGCCCCAGGGAACTGAGGGACGCGGGCGTCGCGTTCAACGCGATGGCGCACCGGATGACCGAACTGCTCGCCGTCGAACGCGAACTGGTCGCCGACCTGTCCCACCGGCTGCGCACGCCCCTGACCGCCCTGCACCTGGCGTCGGAGCGGATGGCGGGCTCGCCGGAGTCGGCCAGGGTCGAAGCGGCGGTGTGCGCACTGGAGACGGAACTCCAGGCCATCATCACGGCGGCGCGCACCCCGCTCGCCGTGGGCCCCATGGGCCAGGGCCTGCGCGGCCCGGACGCCGACGGGGGCGCCGACCCGGGAGCGGGCCACCGCACCACCGGCGCGGCAGCGTCCGGACCCCGCTGCGAGGCGGCCGACGTCGTCCGCCGCCGGGCCGCGTTCTGGGCCGTCCTGGCCGAGCAGCAGGACCGTCCCTGCGCCCTCGACGTCACCCAGGAGCCCGCGGCCGTCGGGCTCTCGGACGACGATGTCGCCGCCGTGGTGGACGCGCTCATCGGCAACGTCTTCCGGCACACCCCGTCCGGCACCCCGTTCGGCGTTAGCGTCGTCCGCACGGCCCAGGCGGTGGAACTGGTCGTGGAGGACGCCGGTCCCGGCATCCCGGACCCGGACCGGGCCCTGTCCCGCGGCGGCAGCACCGGCTCCTCGGGGCTCGGCCTCGACATCGCCCGCCGGGCCGCGACCGTCACCGGCGGCTCGGTGCGCATCGCACGCGGCCCCCTCGGCGGCGCGCACATCACCGTGGTCTTCGCCCTGGCCGCGCCCGCGCCGTCCGGGCGCAGGCCGCGCATCTCCCGGCGGCGCACGGGACGGCCGCGCGGCCGGTGACGGAGCCCTGCCGCGGTGGCGCCCGACCCGGGCGGCACCGGCAGGGCCCGCCCGTCACAGGGGCGTGAAGACGTCCTCGAGCGCGTCGTCGAGGATGAACCCGTTGTCGAAGCGGACCCGGAGCGTGACGCGCGGCCCCCGCTCCTGGTGGGCGCGCCACTCCGGCTCCAGCGAGGCGATCTTCTCCTCGAGCTGCCTGCGGCTCTCCGTCGGCATGTCCCGGCCGAACGCGTCGAACAGCGACGTGAGCCGCTCGTACTCGAGGACCCCGTGGCTCCGGTGCCGCTCCTCGACCACCCGCTCGACGGTGCCCTCGGTGCCCGCGGCCAGCGAGAGGAAGCCGGCGACGGCGCCCTGCGACGGCACCGGTGACGCGGAGTCCTCCGCCACCGCGACCGCCCCGGTCAGCCGGGTGTCCGCCGCCAGCTTCACCCGCTGGCCTTCCTTCAGCGTCATGGTTCTTCTTCTCCCGGATCGGTGCGTGGGCCGTGCCATTATCCGTGCCGGGCGGTGGTCCGGGGTCGGAGAGTGCGAGAGTGGGGGCATGTGCGGTCGTTACGCTTCCTCCCGGGCCCCGGAAGACCTCGCGGGCCACTTCGACGCCGAGCGGGAACCCGGCGCCGGGGCGCCGGGTCCCTCGTGGAACGTGGCCCCCACCGACGACGTGTGGGCGGTGCTGGAGCGCGCCGACCGCGACACCGGGGAGGTGGCCCGCCGGTTGCGGCCGGTGCGGTGGGGTCTGGTGCCGTCCTGGGCCAAGGATCCCTCGGTGGGTTCGCGCATGATCAACGCCCGTGTCGAGACCGTCCACGAGAAGCCGGCCTACCGTCGCGCGTTCACCCGCCGGCGGTGCCTGCTGCCCGCCGACGGCTTCTACGAATGGGTCGCCGTGCCCGCCACCGGCTCCGCGAAGGCCTACAAGCAGCCGTACTTCATCCGCCCCGAGGACGCGGGGGTGATGGCGATGGCCGGACTGTACGAGTTCTGGCGCGACCCGGCCGTCAAGGACGACGACGACCCGTCGGCCTGGTTGATCACCGCCACCGTCATCACGACCGAGGCGACCGATCTCGCGGGCCGCGTCCACCCCCGCATGCCGCTGGCCCTCGACCCCGCGGACTACGGGACCTGGCTGGACCCGGCCCACCAGGACACCGCCGACCTCCGCGCCCTCCTGCACACCCCGGCCGACGGCCGCCTCGCGGTGACGCCGGTCTCCACGGCGGTCAACAGCGTCCGCAACAACGGCCCCCACCTCCTCGAACCGGCCGAGGCGTAGCCGGGCCCTGCCGTCAAAGCCCCGCGCGGCCCACGTGCCCGCCTACGAAGCCCTCGTGTGCGTCGGGGACGTCCCGCACACGTGACCACCACGGCCGGTGGCCCCTGCCCGGGTGGCCCGGCCCAACCGCGCGCCCGGCCCGGGGCGATGACGGACGCCCGCGTCGCCGTGCCGCGCGCCGGGCCTCGCGCTGCCGGACTTCTCACGGGGGTACACCGCGCGCTCATGCGGGCGCCGTGCCGCCTCCATCCCCGGCTACCCGGGAATGGACCAGGGTGACGGCGGCCCACCGGCCGCCCGGCCCCGCCCCGTCACCAGGAGGCGCCATGCCCGTGCCCCCCGGCCCCCCGGCCGCTTCGTGACCGACGAGGCGGCGGCCCCGCTGGTCTGCTCCTCCGGCCAGGACGCGGTCGGGGACCAGCGCACCGCGTACGGCCCGGCGGCCTACACCGACCGCCACCGCGGCCGTGCGTTCGCGGTCACCAGCAGGCGCCACGAGACCGGGCTCGCACGCGCGACGCGAGGGCCGGTCCGGGCTTGGGAGGCCGCCACATCAGCGCCGCCGTGGAAGGGCTGCCGATCTGGCGCGCCCCCGCGGATCCCCGCCGCGACGGCTACCTGATCGCCTCCAGCCAGGGTGACGACACCGTCACCGTCGTCCACCGCGGCCACGGCAACGCCTTCGTACGGCAGCCATGGGGTCGCGGCGGGCGACGCACCCGGCGCTTCCCGACGGCTCGGCCGCCGGCGACGACGCCGCCGTCACCGGTGCCCCGCTCGGCAGGCGGTTCCCGCACGGCCTCCCGGTGGTGCAGGACGGCTCGAACACGCCCGAGAGCCCCGGACCCGACGGGCAGGCCGGTACCGACACCGACTTCACGTTCGTCGACTGGGGCGCGGGCGCCCTCCGGCGAGCCGCACGCCTCTGACCGACGTGCCCGTCGCACACCTCTGGCGGACGTGCCCGCCGCGGCCCCGGCCGTTCGGCGGGTACACCCGTACCGGGACTCCTCAGTCGACCCCCAGCTCGCCCATCCGGCTCCAGCCGGTCGCGCCCACGATGGTGGTGCTGACGATGTCGGGCGTACGGGAGATCAGCGGACGCATGGTCTCCATGGCGGCGCGGAAGTGCTCGGAGGTCACGTGGGCCTCCGCCGCGTCGTCTTGGAACGCCTCGGTCAGGACGTAGACGTCCGGCTCCTCCAGGCTGCGGGACCACTCGAACCACAGGTTGCCGGGCTCCGCGCGCGTGGCGCGGGTGAACTCCGCGACCTTCTCGGGCCACCGGTCGACATATTCGGGTTTGACGGGGAATTTCACCACAATGAAGATCATTCGCGCATTGTAGGCGCGAGAGTGCGGCCGGCGGCGCCCCGCCCCGTCCCGTCCCGCCCCGCCTCGACCCCGCCCCCGCTCCACCCGTGCCCTCCGTCGCCCCGTCAGCCACCGTGTTTCCGGGGTGTGTTCGCGAATGCACCGGCGCGTGACGCGAATGTGTGGGTGATTCGAAGAGTGTGGTCATTCCGAGGTGCCCGCGCGGAGGTCTCTTTAAGGAAGCTTGTTGAACAACTCCGAGGCCCGGGGTGGTCTTGAATCAACTCCGGTAATCGGTCAGGGTTTCGACCTGACCCCCGGAGATCTTTCGGCTCCTGCGGGGTTGCGCAACACCGCTTGACGCCCCACACGTCAACACGAGGAGCACCTCCTTCATGTCAACTCACAAGCACGCACGCACCCGTTCGCGCGGCTTCCGGGTCCTTGCAGTGGCCACCGGAGTCGCCACTGCAACCGGTGTCTGCATGCTGCTGCCCTCCCTCGCCGGTGCGAGCACTCCGGCCGAGGGAACGGTGTACGGGCTCGGCGCACCCGGTGCGCTCAGCGGCAGCTACATCGTCATCCTCGACCAGGACGCCGACCGGCAGGCGCTCGTCAAGAAGTACGGCGGCGAGCTGAAGCGCACCTACACGTCCGCGGTCAACGGCTTCTCCGCGTCGGGGCTTTCGGAGCAGGGCGCCCGGCGCCTCGCCGCCGACCCGGCCGTGGGCAAGGTCGTCCAGAACAAGAAGTTCTCCATCAGCACCACCCAGAGCAACCCCCCGTCCTGGGGCCTCGACCGCATCGACCAGACGGCGACCGCGGGGGACAAGAAGTACGCGTACCCCGACGCGGGCGGCGACGGCGTGACGGCGTACGTCATCGACACCGGCGTACGGATCAGCCACAAGGACTTCGGCGGCCGGGCCGTCCACGGCTTCGACGCCGTGGACAACGACCAGAGCGCCGACGACGGCAACGGGCACGGCACGCACGTGGCTGGCACCATCGCGGGCACCGCCCACGGGGTGGCGAAGAAGGCCAAGGTCGTCGCGGTCCGGGTGCTCGACGACAACGGGTCGGGCACCACCGAGCAGGTCGTGGCCGGCATCGACTGGGTGACGCAGCACCACAGCGGGCCCTCGGTCGCCAACATGAGCCTCGGCGGCGGCGCCGACGAGGCGCTCGACGAGGCCGTGCGCCGGTCCATAGCCGCCGGTGTCACCTTCGGCGTGGCGGCGGGCAACGAGTCCTCCGACGCGGGGCAGGGCTCTCCCTCGCGGGTCACCGAGGCCATCACGGTGGCCTCCAGCGCGGCCGACGACTCCCAGTCCTCGTTCTCCAACTTCGGCAAGGTGGTGGACATCTACGCACCGGGCTCGGACATCACCTCGGCCTGGAACGACAGCGACACCGGGACGAAGACCATCTCCGGAACCTCCATGGCGACCCCGCACGTGGTCGGCGCCGCGGCCCTGTACCTGGCCGGGCACAAGGGGGCGACGCCCGCACAGGTGGCGCAGGCCCTGACTGCGGACGCGACCCCGGGGAAGATCACCAACCCGAGCGGCGGGACCCCGAACAAGCTCCTCAAGGTGTCCGCGCAGTAGGCGCAAGCCGCCCGCGAAGCGCCGGGGCCGCCACACCAGAGGGGTGTGTGGCGGCCCCGGCCCCGTGCTGCGCCCGGCAGGTCAGGCCGGTCGACCCGACCAGCCCGTCAGCCGATCAGCCCGTCAGCCGATCAGCCCGTCAGCCGATCAGCCCGTCAGCCGATCAGCCGGTCGGCCCTCAGCCCGGTCAGCGCACCCACGGCTCCCACACCTGCGGGTTGCGCTCCACCCACTTCTTCGCCGCCTGCTCGGGCGGCAGCTTCTCCTCCGCGATCATCAGCGCCACCTCGTTCTGCTCCTCCACACCCCAGTGGAACTTCTTCAGGAACGCGGCGGCCTGGCCGCCCGTGTCCGCGAAGCGCGCGTTCAGGTACTTCCGCAGCGGGGTGTGCGGATAGGCGCAGGCCACCCGCTCCGGCACGGCGTCGCAGCCTTCCTGGTAGGCGGGCAGCTTCACCTCCGTCATGGGAACCCGCTCGAACAGCCACTGCGGCTTGTACCAGTAGGTGAGGAACGGCTTGCGGTCCTTGGCGAACTGCCTGATCTGGGTGATCTGGGCGGCCTCGGAGCCGGCGAACACGACTTCGAAGTCCAGGTCCAGGTTCTTCACCAGCGCCTTGTCGTTCGTGACGTACGACGGTGAGCCGTCCAGCAGTTGGCCCTTGCCGCCGCTCTCGGCGGTGCGCAGCTGGTCGGCGTACTTGTCGAGGTTCTTCCAGTCGGTGACGTCCGGATGGGCCTCGGCGAAGTACGTCGGGACGAACCAGCCGATGTGGCCGGTCACGCCCAGCTCACCGCCCGCCGTGATGGTCTTCTTGTCCTGGACGTACCGCTTCTCCTGCTCGGGATGGCCCCAGTCCTCCAGGATCGCGTCGACCCGGCCTTGGCTGAGCGCGTCCCACGCGGGCACCTCGTCCACCTGGACGGTGTCGACGCGGTAGCCCAGCTCGTGTTCGAGCAGGTAGGCGGCGACGGCGGTGTTCGCCTGGGCCCCGACCCAGGACTGGACGGACAGGGTGACGGTCTTCGCGCCCTCCGCGGCGGCGTACGGGGAGGTCTGGCGGGTCATGTCGGCCGCCCCGCACCCGGTGAGCACGGCCAGGGCGGTCACGGCGGCGAGCCCGCCGAGTCGGCGACGGCCGCGACGGTCGGCATGCATGTCAGGCCCCCTTCGCGGGCTGGGTGATCCGGTCGAGCAGCAGACCGAGGCAGACGATCGCGGCGCCGGCGACCAGACCGGTCGCCAGATCGCCCTGCGCGAGGCCGAGGACGACCTGGTAGCCGAGCGCGCCGCCACCGACCAGGCCGCCGATGATGACGACGGCCAGCACCAGCACCACCGCCTGGTTCAGGGCCAGCAGCAGTGCGGGCCTGGCCAGCGGCAGTTGGACCTGGCGCAGCTGCTGCGCGCCGGTGGCGCCCAGTGAACGCGCCGACTCCATGGCCGCCGGGCTCACCTCGCGCAGGCCGTCGGCGGTGATGCGCACGACGGCGGGCAGCGCGTAGACGACGGCCGCGGCCGCCGCGGGCGCACGCCCGACACCGAACAGCGCGACCACCGGGATGAGGTAGACGAACTGCGGCAGGGTCTGGCACACGTCGAGCACCGGACGCAGCAGCCGCTGCGCGCGTCCGCTGCGGGCGGCGCCGACGCCGATCGCCAGACCCAGGACGAGCGTGACGGCGACGGCGGCCAGCACCTGCGAGAGGGTGTCGAGGGACGGTTCCCACACGCCGAGCACACCGATGGCCGCCAGGGCGAGCACGGCGGTCAGGGCGGTGCGCCAGGTCCCGGCCAGCAGGCCGAGTCCGCCGGCCACGAGCAGCAGCAGCCACCAGGGGGTGGCCTGCAGCCCGGCCCGCAGGGGGTCGAGGATCCAGCCGGTGAAGCGGGCCGCCCAGTCGGCGGTTCCGCCGACCACGGGAACGCCGGAGTAGAGGTGGTCGGTCATCCAGCCGACGGCCCGGTTGACCGGCTCCGCGATCGGTACGGTCCAGGATCCGGGCCACAGCGAGGTGCCCGCCATCCGGCCCGCGACGGCGGCGGCGACGGCCGTGAGGAGGGTCAGCAGCCGCCCGTACCAGCCCGCGAACACCCGCCGCAGCAGCGGCTGGCGGTGTGCGGGAACCGGGTCGGCGCCCAGCCGGGCGCCCGCCGCGTCGGCGGTGCGGTCCAGGACCACCGCGAGCAGCACGATGGGGATGCCGGCGGCGAGCGCCGCACCCACGTCGACCGAGGCGAGGGCCTGGTAGACCCGGTCGCCGAGGCCGCCCGCGCCGATCACCGAGGCGATCACGGCCATCGACAGCGCCATCATGATGGCCTGGTTGACGCCGAGCAGGATCTGCCGGCGGGCCAGCGGCAGCCGCGCGGTCCGCAGCCGCTGCCACCCGGTCGCCCCCAGCGAGGCCGAAGCCTCCAGCACCCCGGCGTCGGCCGCGCGCAGGCCCAGTGCCGTCAGCCGGGCCATCGGCGGCGCCGCGTAGACCACCGTCGCGAGGACCGCGGCCGGCACGCCGATCCCGAAGACCAGCACCATCGGCAGCAGGTACGCGAAGGCCGGCAGCACCTGCATCGTGTCCAGCACGGGGCGCAGCGCGCGGTCGGCCCGCGGCGACAGCCCGGCGGCGAGACCGAGCAGGCCGCCCACCGCGACGGACGCGGTCACGGCCACGGCCATCAGGGCGAGGGTCTGCATCGTCGGCACCCACATGCCGAGCAGTCCGCACACGGCGAACGCGGCCACACAGGTGACGGCGAGCCGCAGGCCCGCCAGGCGCAGGGCGATCAGACCGGCCAGCGCCGTGACGCCGGTCCAGCCCGCCGCGAGCAGGATCACGTACACCGCGCGGACGCAGACCACCACGGCGTTGCTGACGTGCCCGAAGAAGTAGAGGAAGAGCGGATGGCCGTCGCGGTTGTCGATGATCCAGTCCCCGGCCCGGCCGAGCGGCCCGGAGAGGTCAACGGAGAGCGCGGCGGGCCAACTCCCGGCACCCGGGAACGCGATCGCGAGGGACAGCGCCACCACAGCGGCGGCGGCGAGGGGCAGGACCCGGCGGCCGGCGCGGTGGTCGAGCAGCAGCTCCTTGAGGCGGCGGCGTGGCGCAGCGGCGGCGCCGGCGGCGCGCGGGGGAACGGACAGGCCGTCCGCGGGCCGCCGCTCCGGCCGGCCGGGCCGGATCTGGCGTGCGCGTTCGGAGGCGGGTCTCGTCGTCGTGCTCATCGGCGCCCCCTCCCGGTGCCGGGGACGGCACCGGCCCGCTGGGCGCGGACACGGGCACGGGTCAGGCGCGTCATGCCGCCACCCCCCGCCCGGCCGGCGCCGGCAGGCCGGCCACCACCGCGAGCAGTCCCGCGTCGTCCACGACACCGAGGCAGCGGCCTCCGTCGACGACGCGCGCCGGACCTCCACTGCGGGCGACGGCCTCGATGGCCTGCACCACCGTGGTGGCGGGGGTCAGCGCAGGGCCCTGACCGGCTTCGCCGTCCATGGCCGGGCGCATCGCGCTGCGCACGGTGAGCACCTGCTCGCGCGGCACGTCGCGGACGAAGTCCCGTACGTAGTCGTCGGCGGGGGAGCCCACGATCTCCTCCGGGGTGCCGAGCTGCACGATCCGGCCGTCGCGCATCAGCGCGATCCGGTCGCCGAGGCGCAGCGCCTCGGACAGGTCGTGCGTGATGAAGACCATGGTGCGGCCCTCCTCGTGGTGGAGCCGGGCCACCTCTTCCTGCATCTCCCGCCGGATGAGCGGATCGAGCGCGCTGAACGGCTCGTCGAACAGGAGCACTTCGGGGTCGGCCGCCAGGGCGCGGGCGAGACCCACCCGCTGCTGCTGGCCGCCGGACAGCTGCCCGGGCCGGCGGTCCTCCAGACCTTCGAGGCCGACCTTGGCGACCATCTCGGCGGCCTTGGAGCGACGGTCGGCGCGGCCCATGCCCTGGATCTCCAGACCATAGGCGACGTTGTCGAGGACGGTGCGGTGCGGCAGCAGGCCGAAGTGCTGGAAGACCATGGAGGCGCGGTGGCGGCGCAACTCGCGCAGCCGGGGCGCGTCCATCGCCAGGACGTCCTCACCGTCGATGGCGAGGGAGCCGGTCGTCGGCTCGATCAGCCGGGTCATACAGCGCACCAGCGTGGACTTGCCGGAACCGGACAGGCCCATCACCACGAAGACCTCGCCCTTGCGGACGTCGAAACCGACATCGCGGACGGCGGCCGTGCAGCCCGTACGCTCCCGCAGTTCGGCGGCGGTCAGCGCGGCGTGCTCGGAACCCGGCACCAGCGCGGCCTTGCGCCGCGGACCGAAGACCTTCCACAGGCCCCGTACGCAGAACACGGGAGCGGCGTCGCCCCCGGGTCCGGCCGGGCGCCCCGCGGCGAGGGCGGAAGCAGCGGAGGGGGTGGGGGCGGCTGATGCGGCGGAGGCGCTGCCAGGTGCGGTCACCGGAGCTCACCGCCCAGCAGCTCGGCGGCCTTCTCGCCGACCATGAGCACTCCGATCATCGGGTTGACGGCGGGGATCGTCGGAAAGACGGACGCGTCCGCGATCCGGATGCCCTCCAGGCCGCGTACCTTCAAGTCCGGTCCGACGACGGCGGTCTCGTCGTCGGCGGCGCCCATCTTGCACGTGCCCGCCGGGTGGTAGACGGTGTGCGCCACCGAGCGGGCGTACACGCTCAGGCTCTCGTCGTCGGTGACGTCCGGGCCCGGGCACACCTCCCGCTTCAGCCAGCCGGCCAGCGGCTCGGCCGCCGCGATCTCGCGGGCCAGCTTGATGCCGTCCACCAGGGTGCGGGCGTCGTAGTCGTCCTCGTCCGTGAAGTAGCGGAAGTCGAGGGCGGGTTTGACCTCGGGGTCCGCACTGGTGAGGTAAAGGCGTCCGCGGCTGCGCGGCTTGGGGATGTTCGGAGTCAACGACACGCCGTGCGCCGGTCGTTCGTAGCCGATGCGCTCGGGGTTGTCGGTGAACGGGATCTGGTAGAAGTGGAACATCAGGTCGGGCCCGGCCGAATCGGGATCGCGCCGGACGAACAGACCCGCGTCGCTGTCCATCGCCGAGTTCTCCGGGATGGGGCCGTCCGTCTCCCACACGATCACGGATTCCGGGTGGTCCAGCAGGTTCTCGCCCACGCCCGGCAGGTCGTGCACCGGGGGTATGCCCAGCGCCACCAGATCCGCGCGCGGACCTATGCCGGAGTGCAGCAGCAGGCGCGGGGTGTCCACGGCGCCCGCGCAGACCACGACCTCGCGGCGGGCGGTGATCAGCGACTCCGTGCCGTCCGCGGCCCGGACGTGCACGCCGCGCACCCGGGTGCCGTCCAGGTCGAGGCGGTAGGCCCAGGTCTCGAGCAGGATCCGCAGGTTGGGCCGCTCGTCCATCACCGGGTGGAGGTAGGCCACCGAGGCGGACGACCGCTTGTTGGTCTCCGGGTGGTAGGCGAGGTCGAAGAAGCCGACGCCCTCGTGGAACGGCTTCCGGTTGAAGCCCTCGACCTGCGGGACGCCCAGCGCGGACGCCGCCGCGTCCACGAAGTCGCGGGCGATGGAGTTACGGTCCTCCTCGCCGACCGGCACGATGTTGTTGAGCAGCCGGTCGAAGTAGGGGTCCATGGCGGCGGCGTGCCATCCGTCGGCGCCCGCCTCCGCCCACTCGTCCCAGTCGGACGGCAGCGGCTTGAAGGCGATCAGGGTGTTGTGCGAGGAGCAGCCGCCGAGGACCCGGGCCCGGCTGTGCCGGATGTGCGAGTTGCCGCGCGGCTGCTCGGTGGTGGGGTAGTCGTAGTCGAGGTCGCCGCCGAGCAGGCCCATCCAGCGGCGCAGGGTGAGCACGTCGGGGCGGTCGACGTCGCTGGGCCCGCCCTCGATGACGGCGACGCTGACGCCGGCGTCCTCGGTCAGGCGGGAAGCGATCACGGAGCCGGCGGTGCCGCCGCCGACGACGACGTAGTCGTACTCCCGGACGTGGTCGCGGTCGGGTTCCCGCGCGCCGCCGGCCTCCGGATGCTCGCGCCGGTGCGCGGTGGTGGTGTTCCCGGTCATGTCGCTCCCTCCTCAGCCCGCGAACCAGCGCACGGGGCGCGGAGCGAGGTTCTGGTACACGTGCTTGGTCTCGCGGTACTCGGCCAGGCCCGACGGGCCGAGTTCGCGGCCGATGCCGGACTTGCCGAAGCCGCCCCACTCGGCCTGCGGCAGGTACGGGTGGAAGTCGTTGATCCAGACGGTGCCGTGGCGCAGCCGGCCCGCCATCCGGCGGGCACGGCCCTGGTCGGCGGTCCAGACGCCGCCGGCGAGGCCGTACTCGGTGTCGTTGGCCAGCGCGACGGCCTCGTTCTCGGTGCGGAAGGTCTCGACCGTCAGGACCGGTCCGAAGACCTCCTCGCGCACGACCCGCATGCTCCGGTGGCAGCGGTCCAGCACGGTCGGGCGGTAGAAGTAGCCCGGGCCCCCGGGGCGTTCGCCCCCGGCGCGCAGTACGGCGCCCTCGGCGAGCGCGGAGGCGACGTACGACTCCGTGCGCTCCAGCTGCGCGGCGGAGACCAGCGGGCCGCATTCGACGCCCGGGTCGGTGCCCCGGCCGATGCGGATCCTCCCGGCCCGGCGGGCGAGTTCCGCCACGAAGCGCTCGTGCAGCGACTCCTCGACGATCAGTCGCGATCCGGCGGAGCACACCTGCCCGCTGTGCATGAAGGCGGCGTTGAGGGCCTGGTCGACGGCGGTGTCGAAGCCGTCCTCGGTGGCGCAGGCGTCGGCGAAGACGACGTTGGGGTTCTTGCCGCCCAGTTCGAGGGCGACCTTCTTGACCGTGTCGGCGGCCGCGCGCATCACCTTCGTACCGCTGGCGAGTCCACCGGTGAAGGACACCAGATCGACGTCGGGATGGGAGGCGAGGCGGGCGCCCACCGGGTCGCCGGCTCCGGTGACCAGGTTGGCGACGCCGTCCGGCAGCCCCGCCTCCGCCAGCAGCTCCATGAGGGCGACCGTGGTCAGCGGGGTGATCTCACTGGGCTTGACCACGAAGGTGTTGCCCGCCGCCAGGGCCGGGGCGATCTTCCAACTCGCCTGGAGCAGCGGATAGTTCCACGGCGTGATCAGCGCGCAGACCCCGACCGGTTCGTGGACCACGACACTGTGCACGTCGGGGGAGCCGGCATCCACGACCCGGCCGCCGCCCTCACCGACGACGAGGCCGGCGAAGTAGCGGAAGGCGTCGACGACGCAGTCCACGTCCACCCGGCCCTCTTCGAGCGTCTTGCCCGCGTCCCGGCTCTCCAGGAGCCCGATGCGCTCGCGGTCCCGGACCAGCAGATCGGCCGTGCGGTGCAGCAGTGCGGCACGGTCGGCGGCCGAAGTGTCCCGCCAGGGGCCGCCGTCGAAAGCCGCCCGCGCGGCGCCCACGGCTGCGTCCGCGTCGGCGGCGCCGCCCTCGGCGACCACGGCGAGGACGGAGGCGTCCGCCGGATCCAGGACCTCCCGAGTCGCTCCCGATACCGCGGATCGCCATGTCCCGGCTGTGTAGATGGTCTTCTGCTCCGACACGACGCTCCGTACCTCCGGTACCTCCGGGACCGCCACCGCGGTGGACCGGCGGTGACCTTGCAATCGCCGCGCTTGCCCTCTGCCCCGGAACCCATGTCCCATCCGCCCCAGGAGTGACTGGAGTCACGTGCGTGTCGCGAACGGCCAGGGCTCAGCCGGTTCCCGCCCCCCGCATCCGCAGGCTGTCGTAGACCGGCGTGCTCTTCATCCGGTCGGCGGTCAGCGTCGCGGCGAAGCAGGCGAGGAGCAGCGGGACGAGCAGCGTGGTGGAGCCGGTGATCTCGACGGCGAGCACGATGCCGGTGACGGGCGCCCGGACGACCGCCGCGAACAGTGCGGCCATCCCGGTGATCGCGAACGGGACGGCGGTGGAGCCCCCGCCCGGCAGGAGCGGCAGCGCGAGCGCGTGGACGAGTGCACCCCAGACGGCGCCCAGCGCCAGCAGGGGAGCGAAGAGCCCGCCCGGCGCGCCGGCCGCGAAGCTGAGCGGACCGGCGACGAACCGGACCACGAGGTACGCCGCGAGCGCGGCGGCCCCGGGGACGGCGCCGTCCAGCAACTGCTCGTTGAGCCGCTCCCCGCCGCCGCCCAGCAGCGGATCGACGGACAGCAGCAGGCCCACGACCGCCCCGATCGCGGCCGCCCGGGCGACCGGACCGACCCGTCGTACGCGGTCGCAGAACGACAGCATCCCGAGCAGGAGGCGGTTGTAGCACGCCCCGAGGACGCCCGTGGCGGCGCCGAGCAGGAGGAACGCGGGCACGAGCGCGAGCGGCGGGTCCGGGAGGGCCGGGACCGGGTAGACGGTCCGGCTGCCGACGATGAGCTGGGAGCATGCGACGGCCGTGGCGGTGCCGATCAGCGCGAGGAGCACCAGGCGCGGCCTGATCGTCTTGGTCACCTCCTCGAAGACGAACAGGATGCCGCCGAGGGGTGCGGTGAAGGCCACGGCGAGGCCGGCCCCGGCGAGCGAGGTGTGCAGCAGGGTGACGTCGGCATCGCTCATCCGCGTACGGCGCCCCGCCTCGGCCCCGATCACCGCGCCCATGTGCACCGTCGGGCCCTCCCGTCCGAGGAGCAGGCCGGAGCCGATGGCGATCACCCCGCCCGCGAACCGGGCCGGTAGCAGCCAGGGCCCCTGCGGCCGCGCCTGCCGCAGCCATACGGCCGCGACCTCCTGGATGCCGCTTCCGGCGGCCGCGGGCACCAGCCGGGCGATCGCACACGCGAGTGCGGCGCCCGCTGCCGTGACCAGCACCGGAAGCAGCAGGCCGGGCCCGCCCAGCCGCTGAGAGGTGTCCAGCAGCGCGCCGTAGAGCTCCTCGGCCCGGACCAGGCACCAGCGGAAGCTCCCGCCGACGAGACCCACGAGGCAGCCCGCGACAGCCGCGACGAGATACACGGAGGGTCGGCCCCGGGGATCACGGGCGGCGCGGGGAGCACGGGGGGTGCCGGGAGCACGGGGCATGCGCGGACCTCCGCCTGACCGTGGGGTGCGTCCGTCAGAGACTGGCCGGGTGCCGGCGCGGCGTGGCGGACATCACGGCTGCCGCGCCGAAACCGTCCCCGACCGGGCCAACGGCGAGGGTCTCCAACCGGCTTGGGATCGCATCGGGCCACCGATTCAGAACTTGAACTCGGCTCGCTCGGATTCGGAGACGGAGAGTGATGACAACGGTGCCATCTCGTTACTAGTTCACTTCTTGACGACGATCGGGGGCGCCGAGTTGACTGCTCCACCTCGGCCGTACAGATACGGCCTCGTCAGGGAGGTTCATCTCGTGAACGCACATCTGGGTCGCGCCGTCATCGCGACCGCCGCTTCGGCGGTCGCCGCCGTCTCGCTCACCGCCTGCGGCGGCGCGCAGGACGCCGACGGGCAAGGGCGCGCGGCCAAGGGTGACGCGATCACGGTCGGCCTCCTGCTTCCGGAGAACCAGACCGCGCGCTACGAGAAGTTCGACAAGCCCCTCATCGAGAAGGAGGTCGCCCGGCTCACGCGCGGCAAGGGCAAGGTCCTCTACGCCAACGCCGAGCAGGACGCGGCCACCCAGAACTCCCAGGTCGACACGATGATCGCCGCCAAGGTGGACGTCCTCGTCCTGGACGCGGTGGACGCCAAGGCCATCGCCGCCTCCGTGGGCAAGGCCAAGCAGGCCGGCATCCCGGTCGTCGCCTACGACCGGCTGGCCGAGGGCCCCATCGACGCCTACACCTCCTTCGACAACGAGGACGTCGGCAAGGTCCAGGGTCAGGCGCTCCTGGCGGCCCTGGGCGACAAGGCCAAGGACGGCCAGATCGTCATGGTCAACGGCTCGGTCACCGACCCGAACGCCAAGCTCTTCAAGGCCGGCGCGCACGCCGTCCTCGACGGAAAGGTCAACGTCGGCAAGGAGTACGACACCGTCGACTGGAAGCCGGAGAACGCCAACACCCACATGGCGGCGGCGATAGCGGCCCTCGGCAAGGGACGGATCGCGGGCGTCTACTCCGCCAACGACGGCATGGCGGGCGGCATCATCACCGCCCTCAAGGCCGCCGGCCTGACCACCCTGCCCCCCGTCACCGGCCAGGATGCCGAACTGGCCGGAGTGCAGCGCATCGTCGCGGGCGAGCAGTACATGACCGTCTACAAGAGATACGCCCCCGAGGCCGCGGCCGCCGCGGAGATGGCCGTCGCCCTCGCCAAGGGCGAGAAGATCGACGGGATCATCAACCAGTTCGTCGACAGCCCGACCTCCAAGCGCGTGCCCGCGGTGCTCGTCCCGGGCATCTCCCTGACCAAGGCGAACGTCAAGGCGACGGTCGTCGACGACGGCGTCTACACGGTCGCCGAGATCTGCACGGACAAGCTCAGGGCCGCCTGCGAGGAACTCGGCCTCAAGTAGCCGGGCCGCAGCGGTAGCCGGATCGGCCGCCCGGCCGCCCGTCCGGCCGACCCCGCCCCACCCCTCCGCCCGTCCGACCCCGGCCCCGCCGGTGGCCCGGCCGGCCCGCGCCCGTGGCTCACCCGGGCCCCGGGGGTCCGCCGGCCGGCCGCGCCCACAGGCGGGTCAGGTGGGCGTCGAGCACCTCCCGCGCCGCTTCGGGGGAGAGGTGGCCGACGAGCACCTGGGCGGTGAGTCCGTCGGCGAGCGCCAGCAGGGTACGGGCCTCCAGGCGCGGGTCGAGGGGCGCGTCCGGGCGGGGGTCCACGGGCGCCGTCCCGCCGGCGTCCGCGCCCGCCTCGCAGATGAGGCGGGCGAAGGCGTCCTGCAGAGCCGCGTAGTTCTCCCTCAGGGTCTTGGCGAGGGGCTCGCTGACCACGGCCTGCGCGACGAACGCGAGCCAGACCCGGGCCTCGGCGCGGCGCTCGTCGCGCAGCAGCGCGACCTCGGTGACCGCATGGCCCAGCGCCGTGGCGGCCGACTGCGCCGGACTCCCGACCAGGCGCGCCCGTACCCGCTCGCCGATCCGCTCGCCGACGTGCCCGACGGCGAACACAAGCATCTCCTCCTTGGTGCGGAAGCACCGCTGGACGGCGCCCATGGACACGTCCGCCCGAGCCGCGACATCGCGCAGGGTCACCCCCTCCAGGCCCCGCTCGTCCGCCAGCCGGCAGACCGCCTCGGCGATCAGGCGACGCCGCCCCTCGTGATCCACCTGTCTGGGCATGCCCGCCCCCTCCCTCTCGCGCGCCCCCAAAAGCGAGCGCCGCGCCTTTATCCGATGCGTTCGTATCGGTCTCAGGTTACAGTTCCGATGCAGATGCATCGGAACAGATCGGGGAGCAACGCGTGCGACAGGGACGGGAACAGGGGCAGGGACATGGACAGATGCAGGAGCGGGGGAATCCGCTCCAGCAGTGCCCGGAACCGGAACCCGTGCGGGCACGGGCGTCGGGCCGGCGCGAGGGCGACCGGCCGGCGCTGTGGAGCATGTCGGCCGCCGAGCAGGCGCAGGCGGTCCGCCGCGCGGAGATCTCGGCCGTCCAACTCATCGACAGCCACCTGGACCGCATTGCCGAGGTCAACCCGCAGGTGAACGCGGTCACTCAGCTCATGGCGGAACGCGCACGCGAGGCCGCCCCCCGCACCGATCGGCGACTGGCGGCCGGTGAGCCGCTCGGGCCGCTCGCGGGCGTGCCGTTCACGGTGAAGGAGACCACCCCGGTCGAGGGCGTCCCGACCACCTTCGGCGTCGAGCGCTTCCGCTCCCTGGTGGCCGCCGCGGACGCGCCCCCGGTGGCCCGCCTGCGGGCGGCCGGTGCGATCCCCATCGGCCACGCCAACATGCCCACGCTCGTCCTGGCGGGCATGCACACCCGCAGCGAGCTGTTCGGGGACACGCTCAACCCGTGGGACAGCACCCGCACGCCGGGCGGCAGCAGCGGCGGCGACGCCGTGGCCGTCGCCACGGGCATGGCCGCGCTCGGGCTTGGCAACGACTCCGGTGGCTCGATCCGCGTCCCGGCCCAGTTCTGCGGCGTGGCCGGCCTGAAACCGACGGCCGGGCGGTTCCCGGCCGACCACCGCGTCCTCGGCGAGGACGACCCCGGCCCCGCCTCCCAGATGCTGGTGACCGACGGGCCGCTCGCCCGGACCGTCGCGGACCTGCGGCTGGCGTACGAGGCACTGGCCGGCACCGATCCCCGCGACCCCAGGGCCGTACCGGTCCCCGCGTACGGCCCGCCGCTCCCCGGACCCGTGAAGGTCGCGGTGGTGGCGGACCCCGGGGGGCACGGCGTCCACCCCGCCGTCCGCCGCGCCGTCGACGCCGCGGCCGGGGCCCTGCGCGACGCCGGCTACGAGCTGTGCGAGGTGCCGGACGTACCGCGGCTGGAAGAGGCCCTCGACGCGTACGGCCGCATCACGCTCACCGAGTTCGCCCCCACCTGGCCGGCCGTGCGCACCCTGCTGGGCCCGGGCGGGGACCGCTACATCGAGATGGCCATGGACGGGACGCGGCCGGCCGACGCCGCCGAACTCATGCGGCTGATGGGCACCTGGATGAACATCCGCCGCTCCTGGGCCGGCTTCCTCGACGCCTACCCCCTGCTGCTCGGCCCGTCCTTCACCGAACCGCCGGTGGAGCCGGGTCTGGAGTCCCGCGACCGGGCGGGACGCGACCGGGTGGCTTCCGGCATGCGGCTGTGCACGGTGACCAGCTTCGTCGGCGTACCGGCGGTCGCGGTCCCGACCGGCCTGGCCGACGGCCTGCCCTGCGGGGTGCAGATCGTCGGGCGCGCCTTCCGCGAGGACCTGTGCCTGGCCGCGGCCCAGGCGATCGAGGACCGGCTCGGGACCCTGACCCCGGTCGACCCCCGCACCGCAGCGGCCTGAGCGGACCCCGGCCCGGCCCCCGCGGCACCCTCCCGGAGGGCGCATCGGTGAATCCGCGACGGTGCGGAGCCGCGGTCGCCCAGGGGCCCGGACGGTCCCGAGGGACCGCGCCCGTCCGACGTGAACAGCCAGGACCCGGCCCGCACCACCTCACGCTCGATGAGGACGGCAACGTCGTCCCGGAGGACTGGCGGCCCGGTCCGCCGGCCCGGGCCCGCGACGGAAGCTCTGGAGTTGCTCAAGTCCGATTGGCGTGCCCGCCGCACGGGGCATCTCACTCGCACCGGCAGGAGCCGAGGGGAAGACAACGGAAGCGGGGGGCGGGGCACATGGACTACCTGGTGATCGTGGGGATCGTCGGCGTCGTGCTGTTCATCGCCGCGGTGCGCGCGGTCGGCCGGCAGTCGCCGAGACGGGGGCGCGGGTCGCGGTCCGGCGGTGACGGGGGCGGCTCCGGATGCGGAGGCGGCTTCTCCTGCGGCGGTTCGTCGTGCGGCGGGGGAGGCGGAGGCGACTGACCCGCGGGCAGCCGGCGGCGCCGGACGCGCACGTCCCGATGGCGTCACGGAACCGCCACAGCGCGGCATCGTGCGGAACCCCGAAGGGGCGCGGTGCGGTGTCCCGGGGCGAGTGCCGGTGCGGGACCGGTCGCGAACCTCGGGAGCGCTCATGCAGAACACAACAGGCGTCAGCCGGTCCGCGGCGGCGCTGGCGGCGGCCGCGGCGGTCACCGCCCTGATGGCGGGCTGCACTCCGGTCGGCGAGGAGGGCGCGATCCCGGCGCCGGCCTCGCCGACCGCGAAGGTGCAGCCGACGACGCCCACGCCCTCCGCGTCGCCCACGCCCGCGACGCCCACAGCCCCCGCGGCACCCAAGCCCCCCGCGTCGCCGGCCGGCGCGGGCACGTCCACGGCGTGCACGATCGACCAGATCAAGGTCTCCGACGCCCGCCAGGCCGCGGTCCGCCCGCCCGGTACGGGGACGGGAGCCGTCATCGTGTCCGTCGCCAACACCTCGGCACGGCCCTGCACCCTGCGCGGGTTCCCGACCGTCGCAGGCGCCGGCCACGGCTCGCCCGACAAGAACCTCCCCCTGGCCGTCACCCGCAGCGGCACGGCCTCCCCGGTGGCCCTGGCCCCGGGGGCCAGGGCCTGGACCAAGCTCACCTTCGTCAACGTGCAGGGCGAGGCCGACGGCTACTGCGCGTCCGGCGCGACGCCCAGCAGCTTCCCCACGCTCGTCCTCGGGGTGCCCGGCGCGGGCTCGCACCAGACCGCCCTGGACGACGGGGTCTTCGCGGAATGCGACGACAAGGCGACCGTCACCGCCTTCTCGCCGACCGAACCCTCCTGACCTGCGGTGCGGGCACGCGGCCGCTCAGGCGATCCCCACGGTGTACGCGGCACGGTAGCCGCTGCCGTCCGGGACGGGTGCCAGGGTCATGGCGGCGCCGGTGGCGCGGTAGCGGCCGTCCCGCCCGTTGGGGTGCCGCGGGGCGGACCGCAGGGCGTAGGGCCGGCCCGCGTACACCTCCCGCAGGAGGTCCTCCGGGAAGAAGAACTGGGAGGTCGTCGTGCCGGTACGGGTGTCCGGCCGCACCGTGAAGTGGATGTGCGGCGCCAGACCCGCGTACCACCCCGGCACGATCGTCCGGAACACGCACCGGCCGGCGCCGTCCGTGACCTGCCTGCCGCGCAGGAACCCGGCCGCACCGGTGGAGTAGGTGCCCGAGGCGTCGGCCTGCCACACGTCGACGGCGGCGTCCTCGAGCGGCCGGCATCCCTCCCGGACCCGGACCACCGTCAGGTCCAGGCGCAGCGGTACGCCGTCCCGGCCTCCGGTGATGTCCGACCGGACCAGGTCGAGGTCCATGTAGTACGGGCCCGCGCCCGTCTCGGTGGTGAGCACACAGCCCGGGCTCCGGCCGCTGCCGCCCGTCGGGCGGACCGCGGACACGGCGGCGGACGGCGCCCCGGCCCGGGAGGCGGCGGCCGACGACTCCCCGGCCGCACCGCGGGTACCGGCGGGGCCAGCGCAGGAAGCGGCCAGCAGGGCGGCCCCGGCCGATCCGGCGGCCCGCAGGACGGCACGGCGGCTGGGGCGGGCGGTGTCGTTCTCGGCCATGCGAACCCCTCACCGGTAGGGTCCCGGGCGCCGTCACACGGGGCGGCCGGGCACTGCGCACCACCGTGCCGGACGGTGCGGTGCCCACCCGGTACCGACACTCCCGGTTCCCCCGGCCGCCCGTAGCCGCCCGAGGCCGGGCGCGGACGGGCCCGAATGCGTCCCCTGGGGCCGGGTAAGCGCACTACATGTCCGAATCCTCACCACCTGCGGTGGATGGGGAAGACCACCCGGTGACACCCGTGAGAGGGAAGTGAGTGTTGTGCGCATCGCGTTCCTGGCCGCGCCCGAGGGCGTGGAGGAGATCGAACTGACCGAACCGTGGAAGGCGGTCGAGGGGAACGGATGGGTTCCGCAACTGGTCTCGACGGAACCCGGACGGGTCCAGGCGTTCCAGCACCTCGACAAGGCCGGTACGTACGGCGTCGACCACGTCCTCGCCGGCGACACCTCGGACGCCTTCGACGCGCTGGTCCTGCCCGGGGGAGTGGCCAACCCCGACGCCCTGCGCATGAACGAGCGGGCCGTGGGGTTCGTACGGAGCTTCTTCGAGGCCGGCAAGCCCGTCGCGGCCATCTGTCACGCGCCCTGGACCCTCGTGGAGGCGGACGTCCTGCGGGGCCGCACGCTGACCTCCTGGCCCAGCCTGGCGACCGACATCCGCAACGCGGGCGGCACCTGGGTGGACGAGGAGGTCCTCGTCTGCCACGCGGCGCCCGCGACGCTCGTCACCAGCCGCAAACCGGACGACCTCGACGCCTTCTGCTCCGTCCTCGTCCGCGAGTTCGCCGAGAGCGGGCAGGGGTCCGGTCAGCGCTCGTCGGCTGCCCGCTCCTGATCGGGGCGCGTCTGCTCCTCACGCCCCGTCCCGGGCCGCTGGTGCTTGGCGGCGTGACCGCCGCTGTCACCGGCGTCGCCGGTGACAGCGGGGGCGGGTCCGCCGGCGGTGCCGGCGCGGCGGCGAGCGGCGGCCTCATCGGCCGCCTCCGCTCCCCGCAGGGCCTCCTGGTCGGCCAGCGCCCGCCGGCCACCGCGCCGGGGCTCTCGCTCGTCACTCATGTCACCCTCCTCGGAAAAGACCATGGGATGGGGTCGTCCCCGGCCCCGGGCCGGGGACGACCTTCGTTCGTCGTGGTGGGTACGGGCAGGCCCGCAGGCGGGCCGCTCCTACTCCGTGCGCAAGGTGTCCTTGATCGTGTCCTTGATCTTCTCCTTGGCGCCCCGGGCGTCGCCCTTGGCCTGCTCGGCGCGGCCCTCCGCGGTCAGACGCTCGTTGCCCAGGGTGCGGCCCACGGCCTCCTTGGCCTTGCCCGCCGCCTGCTCCTTCTTGGCCCGGATCTTCTCTTCGCCCGACACGATGTCACTCCCGTCGCTGGGTGGTCCGTCCTGGACAGCGTCTAACCCGTCCCCGAACCCCCAAACTTTCCCCGCTTCCGCCGATAACACGGGCGCTGGCGGGTAGACGCCCTGTGCGGTCCTGCCGCGGGGCAAGTCGCTCCGCAGCCTCAACCGCGGGATTGAGGGACATCATGCTCATCCTCGGACTCATCCTGTTGCTCGTCGGCTGGCTGACCGGAATCGGCATCCTGTGGACCATCGGCATCGTCCTGCTCGTCGTGGGCGCGATCCTGTGGATCCTCGGTTCCGTCGGGCACGCGGTGGGTGGCCGACGCCACTACTGGTGACGGCCTCGACGGGCGGTACCCGGTACCGCACCGGGACTGCTACCCGCCGTGACAGGTGGTGACCTGGTGGTGGAGTCCTGAACCCGCGCGGGGCAGGCGGGGCGTACCAGCCGACCGAGCCGGCGGGGGCGCCGTTCGAGAGAACGGCGCCCCCGCCGGCTCTTCGCCGTCCGCGGCGGGGCGCACGCGGCCGACCGGTCAGGCTTACCGGGCGCGGCGGCGGGTAGGCGCCCGGCACGAACCGCTTCGGCAGCGGGAGGAACGATGACGCGACGCGTCCACGAGGTGATGACCGACAAGCCGGTGACCGTGGGAAGCCTCACCTCGCTGGCAGAAGCAGCACGGGTGATGCGGGACGCTTCCATCGGGGACGTCCTCGTCGTCGAAGACGGCCGGTTGCGCGGCATCGTGACGGACCGGGACCTCGTCATACGGGGCATGGCCGAGAACCGCGATCCGGCCGACACCACCGTGCAGGCGGTCTGCACCAAGGAGCCGGTCACCGTGAAGCCCGGTGACGGCGTCGACCACGCCATGGACCTGATGCGCCGGCACGCCCTGCGCCGCCTTCCCGTACTGACGGAGAACGGCGAGCTCATCGGCCTCGTCACCCTGGGGGACCTGACGGTGGAACGGGACCCGGGGTCCGCCCTCGCGGCCATCGCGGCCGCCGAACCCGACACCTGAGACCGCATGCGCCCGAGTGAGAAGAGGTCGCCGTGAACGCTTCGGTTCCGCTGGTCTCCCTGCCGGGCGGCGGGTTGCTCATTCCCGCCGCCGACGCCACATCCCTGCTGCGGCACCTCGCGGCGGGCTGGCTGCACTCCGTGTACGAAGGGGAGTCCGAACTCGATCCGGGCACGACCCTCGCCCTGGCCGGCGTGCTGATGGAGCTCGCCGACCAGATCGACGTGGAGTGCATCGCGTTCATGCCGATCCGGAGCGAGGACTCCGACTGACCGCCTGCCCGCACCCGGGGTCGGGCGGCTCCTCCCTCACTCCTGCTCCTCTATCCCGATCGCCTTCTGCAGGTCCCGGTGGGCCGCGCCGCCGCGGCCCTCCTGCTGTTCCAGGAGGGCCGCGGCTATGGCGTCCAGCTTGCGCTGGATGGCGTGCTCGGCCCGCCGCTCCGAGTTCTTCAGCAGGGCCAGCAGCAGCAGGGACACCGCCGCCATGGCATCACCGGCGAGGTGCTGCCACGAGGACGGCAGGTGGAGCAGGTGGCTGGTGGCGTAACCCGCCACCAGCAGGACGCACAGGAGGGCGAACGGTGCGGAGCTGGTGAAGTTCGAGGCGCGCTCGGCCAGTCTCTCGAACGGGCCGAGCCGCCCCGTGTCGTTCTTCTCAGCCGGATGTTCGAATGTCATGTTCCGCCGCCTGCCCCGCGGCGGGCCGTCGAACCTCCTCCGCGCCGTCTCAGGTGCGCAGCAGGCGGCCGAAGAAGGCCCGGTAGCGCTGCAGGGCGAGGCGCAGGTCCTCGGTGGCCACCTCACCGCCCTCCCGCCACTGTCCCTCCAGGTCCTTCTTGTGGTCGGCGAAGGTGGCGGCGAGGGTCTGCATGACCTCGGCGACCAGGCCGTCCGCGTCGCGCACCGCACCCTGCGGGTCGTCGACGAAGCGGCCCTGGATCTCTCCCCAGGTCCTCTGGTACTCCTCGGCCTCCTTCCGGGGGAGCAGCGACTCGGCGTCCTCCTCCTGCGCGCCGGAGGTCGTCGTCCGCTCCGCGGCCGCACCCTCGCCGAACGCGCTCTCCTCGGCGTCGGTGGCGTCCGCCTCCCGACGCATCTCGTCCCGGTCCTCCTCCGCGGCGAAGTCGCCGGTCCCGCCGGCGAAGTCGGCGGTCGCGTCTCCGGGGTACACCGGCTGCGGGTCACCGCCTCCGGGGTGGGCCAGCTGCTCGGTGGTCAAGCCCTGTTCGTCGTTGCGACGTTCCTCATCGCTCTGCATTGCGGGTCACCTCGTCGTCCCGACCAGTTCGTCGAAGAGCGCGCGGTAGTGCACCATCGCACCGCGCAGTTCCTCCGTGGTTGCGTGCCCGCTGCTGCTGCGGACGTTGACCTCGTGCGCCGCGCGGTAGTGCTCCAGGGTCCGCCCGTGCTCGACGGACAGTTCGCGCAGCTGCTGCTCGTAGCCCTCGGTGGGATAGCCGCGGTCCCGCATCAGGCGGGTGACCAGCTCGTCCGCCTGCGCGACCGCGCCCTCCGGCCGGTCGACGAAGCGCTGCTGGACCGTGGTCCACGCGTCGGCGTAGCGCTCCCGCTCCTCGGGGGGCAGCTCCCTGATCTCGAGGTCGTCGTGCCGGGCCTGGCGTTCGCGCAGCTCGGCGTCGGCAGCGCGCTTGCTGCCCGTGTGCTCCACGGTCCGTTCGTACTCCGGACCGAACCGCTCCTGCAACCGGCGCCGCCGCTGGATCATCCACGCGGCGATGCCGACGAGGACAAGTACGACGACGACCGCGATCAGGACGGCGAGAAGTGTGCTGGTGGACATTGCATCCTCCGCGGGCCGTCTTCCGTTTTCCGGTGTCCGACGTGTCGGCGTCTGCCCTCATCCCACCCGCTCAAACAGGCGGCACCGCCAAGTGGTACAGCGCGAAGGCGCGGTCGATCACGGGCATCGCGACGTTGCGCACCCGTACCCCGCCCGCCGTCATCCCGTGCTCGGTGCCCGAGTGGGCATGGCCGTGGACGGCGAGGTCGGCGCCCGCCTCGTCCACGGCCTCCGCCAGGAGGTAGCTCCCGAGGAAGGGGTAGATCTCCAGCGGTTCACCGGCCAGGGTGTCCGGAACGGGGGAGAAGTGCGTCAGCGCGATCCGCACCGCGCAGCCGTCGGCGCCCAGCTTCCGCAGCGCCCCGGCCAGGCTGTCCGCGCAGGAGCGGGTGTAGCGGATGAACGCCTTCATCTCCGGCTCGCCGAACTCGCTCGCGCTGCGCCCGGCGAAGCCGCCGCAGAAGCCCTTGGTCCCCGCGACACCCACCTTCGTCCCGGCGATGTCGAGGACGACGCCCTCCCCCTCCAGGACGCTCACGCCCTCCGCGGCCAGTTCCCGGGTGACGAGGTCCTGCTGGTCGCTCTGGTAGTCGTGGTTGCCGAGCACGGCGACCACCGGCACCGGCAGCGCGGCCACCTCGCGGGCCACCACCCGCGCCTCCTCCGGTGTGCCGTGCCGGGTGAGGTCGCCCGCCAGCAGCAGCAGGTCCGCGCACTCCCCGAGCGTCTCGAAGGCCGGGCGCAGCATCCCCGCGCTGCCGGGGCCCAGGTGCACGTCCCCGACGGCCGCGACGCGGATCACGACAGCTCCTCGGCGTGGTCGGGAGGGGTCGCACGGTTCACGGTCAGATCCTCCTGCCAGTCGACCCCCGCCAGTTCCTCCGCCGCGACGGCCAGCACGGCGTCCCGGGCGTCCGCCCCGGAGACGTGCCCCCAGATCAGCGCCCCGGCCCCGCGCACCTCGATCCGCACCCCCAGCTCGGCGACGTCCTCCCGGGCCAGGCGCTCGCGCAGCCGCTGCACCCGGTACTCGATCTTGTGGACGTCGGTCATGGCGTCGCCTCGCGGGAGTCGATGACGCGGAGCCGTTCCAGCAGGTACAGGAAGGCGTCGGGCAGGGGGTCGCCCCGGTGGGTCCGGTCGAGCCGGTCCCAGTCGATCTGCTCCCTCAGCATCCGGGCCATGGGCAGCAGGTCACCGAAGTCGCAGTAGTGCTCGCACAGGGCGGCCAGGCGGCTGTCCATCAGGTCGGTGGGCGACAGGACGGGCATCCAGACCGAGTCCACCGACTTCACCGTCGCCCGCTCCAGGAGCTCGGTGCTGACCGGCTTCCGGGCGAGTTCGAAGATCAGGTCGATGTCCTCGCCGCCCGAGCTGCCCTTGACCAGCCAGTCCTCCGGAGCCCGGCGCATGGTGATCCCACCGGCCTCCAGGGCCTTGATCACCGCGTCCGCGTCCTCGTGCCGGACGCAGAAGTCCGTGTCGTGCTGGAAGCGGGCCGGCACGCCGTGCGCGAACGCGGCCACGCTGCCGGCCAGCGCGAACGGCTGCCCGGACTGCTTGAGGAGCGCCGCCACGTGCTTGGTCACCTCCAGGATCGCCTGGGTGTGGTCCTTCGGCAGCTGACCGCTGGTCAGGGCCGGGGGGCTGAGGCTCTCCGGTGGGGGGAGCCCGCCCGCCTGGGAGGGACGATGACTGATCATGAGAGCCTCGCTCACCTACGTAACGACGCCGCACGCGCAGGAGGACGTACGGGTACGAACGCTCGCTCCGGACCGGCGAAGCAGCCCGGCGGGTGCGGTCGGGACCCGGCCGTCATGGCAGACGCCTAACCGCTCGCGCCCCCTCTGAAACCCCCGGGAGCACGGCGGAGGGGAGTGCGCCCGGGCGCAGCGGGTAGGGGCCGGATCACGGGCCCTCCGCGCGGACAGCGGGCCCGCCGAAGACGGCTCCCGCGGAGCCAGGCCGGAGGACCGACGCCGTGACGTGCGCAGACTGGCTGCTGACCGCAGCGGAACGGGGCAACAACGCGACCCGTATCGACGACCGGCACGCGGACGGCGCGGCCTGGACCGAGGGGAACAGCGCCGTGGCCCTCGTCCACGGTGCCACGTACTTCGCCGAGCTGCTCGCCGGTATCCGCGCGATGCGCACGGGCGACCAGCTCCTGTTCACCGACTGGCGCGGCGACCCCGACGAACGGCTCGACGGGCCCGGTAGCGGCATCGGCACCGTCCTGTGCGAAGCGGCGAAGCGCGGGGTGGTCGTCAAGGGCCTGCTGTGGCGCTCCCACCTGGACGGGCTGAACTTCAGCGAGCAGGAGAACCGCCACCTCGGCGACGAGATCGAGGAGGCCGGCGGCGAATGCCTCCTCGACCTGCGGGTACGCCCCGGCGGCTCGCACCACCAGAAGCTCGTCGTCCTGCGCCACCCGGATTGGCCGGAACGGGACGTCGCCTACGTCGGCGGCATCGACCTCTGCCACAACCGCAACGACGACACCGACCACCGCGGCGACCCCCAGGCCCTGCCCATGGCCGCCGCCTACGGGCCGCACCCGCCGTGGCACGACGTCCAGCTGGCCCTGCGCGGACCGGCCGTCGGCGACATCGAGACCGTCTTCCGCGAACGCTGGGAGGACCCCTCGCCGCTCGGCCGCAGCCCCCGCGTGCGCCTGCAGGAACTCATGCGCCGGGAGGACACCCGCGCGGACACCCTGCCCGCGCAGTGCGAAGATCCCCAGCCGCGCGGCACGCACACCGTGCAGGTGCTGCGCACATACCCGAACCGCCTGCTGCACGGCTACCCCTTCGCACCCGACGGCGAGCGCAGCATCGCCCGCGGCTACCTCAAAGCACTGCGGCGGGCGCGCGCGCTGATCTACCTCGAGGACCAGTACCTCTGGTCACCCCGGGTGGTCGACTGCTTCGCCCGGGCGCTGAGCGCGAACCCGGAGCTGCGGCTCATCGGCGTCATCCCGCTGGTCCCGGAACAGGACGGCCGGTTCAGCCTGCCGATGAACCTGATCGGGCGGATCAGCGCCCTGGACGAACTGCGTCGGGCCGGCGGCGACCGCGTCGCCGTCTACGGCCTGGAGAACCCCGCCGGGACCCCCGTCTACGTCCATGCCAAGGTGTGCGTGATCGACGACGTGTGGGCCTCGATCGGCTCCGACAACGTCAACCTCCGCTCCTGGACCCACGATTCGGAACTCAGCTGCGCCGTGCTCGACCGCAGTCGGGACCGGCGGGAGCCGGCCGACCCGGGGGGTCTGGGGGACGGAGCGCGCGTCTTCGCCCGCGAGCTGCGCCTGGAACTCATGCGCGAGCACTTGGACGCCCCGCAGGACGCGGGCGAGCGGGCACCGGACGCCCTGTGCGACCCGGTCACCGCCTTCGACGCCTTCCGGCAGACCGCCGCGGCCCTGGACACCTGGTACGCGGACGGCTGCCACGGCCCCCGGCCGCCCGGCCGCCTGCGCCGCTACGTCCCGCCGCGCCTGCCGACCGTGAAACGGGTGCTGGCGACTCCCCTCCACCACGTCCTGGTGGACCCGGACGGGCGCCCCCTGCGGCTGCGGCGCCGCAACGCGTTCTGAAACCCGGCGGCCCGGGTAGGCGCCCCGACGTGAGCCATGTCAGCCCCGGTCAGGGGTACTCCCGCGACAGCCGGTACCTCACCACCCGGATCACCGCCGACGGCCGCGACGGCCACCGCGTGGAGCCCGGCCGCTACCGCCTGGTCGTCAGCCGGGCCTGCCCCTGGGCGAGCCGCGCGGTGATCGTGCGGCGGCTCCTCGGCCTGGAGGAGGCCCTGCCGATGGCCGTCGCGGGCCCCGTGCACAACGAGCGCAGCTGGACCTTCGACCTCGACCCCGGCGGACGCGACCCGGTGCTCGGCATCGAACGGCTCGAAGAGGCGTACCTGGCCCGCGACCCGGCGTACGAACGCGGCGTCACGGTCCCGGCCGTCGTGGACGTCCCGAGCGGGAAGGTGGTGACCAACGACTTCCCGCAGCTCACGCTCGACATGTCACTGGAGTGGAGGGCGCACCACCGGCCCGGGGCGCCCGATCTCTATCCGGCCGCGCTGCGGCCCCACATCGACGCCGTGAACGAGGTCGTCTACCGCGACGTCAACAACGCCGTCTACGAAGCCGGCTTCGCCGGCTCACAAGGCGCGTACGACGACGCCTACGGGCGCCTGTTCGCCCGGCTCGACTGGCTCGGCGCCCGGCTCGAACGCTCCCGTTACCTCGTCGGCGACACCCTCACGGAAGCGGACGTGCGGCTGTTCACCACGCTCGTCCGCTTCGACGCCGTCTACCACGGCCACTTCAAGTGCAACCGGCAGAAACTGGCCGAGATGCCGGCGCTCTGGGCGTACGCGCGGGACCTGTTCACGACGCCCGGCTTCGGCGACACCGTCGACTTCGACCACATCAAGCGCCACTACTACCTGGTCCACGAGGACATCAACCCCACCGGCATCGTGCCGGCCGGCCCCGACCCGGCTGCCTGGCTCGAGCCGCACGGGCGCGCCGTCCTCGGCGGACGCCCCTTCGGCGACGGTACGGCGCCCGGGCCGGTTGCCCCCGGGGAAGCCGTACCGGCCGGCCACAACCCGCTCACCTGACCCCGGCGGCGCCCGCCGGGGCCCGGCCGTCAGCCTCGGCGGACGACCCGGCGCACGTTCTCGATGCTCCCGCAGTCGGACGCCAGCTGCTTCTCGCGTTCCCGCAGGAAAGCGGCGCCCAGCTCGGCCCGGCGCTCGTCGGGCACGCCCTCCCGGGCCCCGTTGAGGATCGTCCGCTCCTCCTCGTCCAGGTGGTGGGAGACCGCCTTGACCAGCTCCTCCAGCCGCTCGTCCCACTCATCGGAGCCGACCTCGTCCACCTCCAGCAGCGCCAGCAGGGCCTCGTTGCCCTCCGCGTGCTCCTCCTCGCCGTGCTCCACCTCGTCGTTGTCGACTTCCTTGAAGCGCTTGAGCGCCCCGTAGACCTTGGACTCCTCGGCCTCCCCGTGCGCGATGAGCAGGGCCGAGAACTCGTCCCGTGCCGCGGCGCGGTCCGCCTCGACGCTCCGCATACGGCGGAACAGCTCCTCCATCGTCCGGTGGTCCGCGAGGATCACCTCGACGACGTCCTGGTCCTTCTTCGCGCCCGCCATGCCCTGCTCCTCCTGTGTCTGGAATGCGACATAGGGGCGGCTGCCCCCGCCCGCCCCGTTCATGCGGTGCTTCCGGTCGCCGCCCCGCGATCACCGGGCCGGGGCGGGCGTACGGATACGGCGCCCCGGCCGGCCCGGCAGGCCGGCCGGGACACCCGTCTCAGGCGAGGTCGAACCGGTCCAGGTTCATCACCTTGTCCCACGCCGCCACGAAGTCGCGCACGAACTTCTCCCCGGCGTCCTCGGCCGCGTAGACCTCGGAGACCGCCCGCAGCTGGGAGTGCGCACCGAAGACCAGGTCGACCGCCGTGGCGGTCCACCGGGTCTCGCCCGAGGAGCGGTCGCGGCCCTCGTAGACGTTCTCGGCCGAGGACGACGCCTTCCACTCCGTGCCCATGTCGAGCAGGTTCACGAAGAAGTCGGTGGTCAGGGCCTGCGGCCGGTCGGTGAGGACACCGTGCGGGGACTGGCGGAAACCGGTGCCCAGGACGCGCATGCCGCCGACGAGGACCGTCATCTCGGGCGCGGTCAGCGTCAGCATGTTGGCGCGGTCCAGCAGGAGCGTCTCCGGCGACAGCTTCTCGCCCTCCCGGAGGTAGTTGCGGAACCCGTCCGCCTCGGGCTCCAGCACGGAGAACGACTCCACATCCGTCTGCTCCTGCGAGGCGTCCGTGCGCCCCGGCGCGAACGGCACCGTGATCTCGTACCCGGCGTTGCGGGCGGCCTGCTCGACGGCCGCGCACCCGCCGAGGACGATCAGGTCGGCGAGGGAGACCTTCGTCCCCCCGGTCTGCGATCCGTTGAACTCCCGCCCGATCCCCTCGAGCGCCCGCACCGTCTCGGCCACCTCGGGCGAGGAGTTGACCTCCCAGTCCTTCTGCGGCGCCAGCCGGATCCGGGCCCCGTTGGCGCCACCGCGCTTGTCGGTGCCGCGGAAGCTGGCCGCCGACGCCCACGCGGTGGAAGCCAGCTGGGACACCGACAGCCCGGACGCGAGGATCCGGGCCTTGAGGTCGGCGATCTCCGCGGCCCCGACCAGTTCGTGGTCGACCGGGGGAACGGGATCCTGCCACAGCTGCGGCTCGGGGATCCACGGGCCGAGATAACGCGAGAGGGGCCCCATGTCACGGTGAAGCAGCTTGTACCAGGCCTTGGCGAACGCCTCCGCGAGCTCGTCCGGGTTCTCGTGGAAGCGCTTCGCGATCGGCCCGTAGACCGGATCCACCTTCAGGGCGAGGTCGGTCGTCAGCATCATCGGAGCGTGCCGCCGCGACGGATCGTGCGCGTCGGGGACCGTCCCCTGCGCCGCCGGATCCTTGGGGGTCCACTGCTGCGCACCGGCCGGGCTCCTCGTCAGCTCCCAGTCGTAGCGGAAGAGGTTGTCCAGGTAGCCGTTGTCCCACTTCGTCGGCTCGGAGGTCCACGCGCCCTCCAGCCCGCTGGTGAGGGTGTGGACGCCGTGGCCGGTGCCGTAGCTGTTCTTCCAGCCGAGGCCCTGCTGCTCGATCGGGCAGCCTTCCGGTTCCGGGCCCAGGTATTCGGGATCGACCGCCCCGTGGCACTTGCCGAACGTGTGACCGCCGATGATGAGCGCGGCCGTCTCCTCGTCGTTCATCGCCATGCGCCCGAACGTCTCGCGGATGTCCCGTGCGGCGGCCATCGGGTCCGGGTTGCCGTTGGGGCCCTCCGGATTGACGTAGATCAAGCCCATCTGCACCGCGCCGAACGGACCGCCGAGTTCCCGCTCACCGCTGTAGCGCTCGTCCCCCAGCCAGGTGTCCTCGGGACCCCAGAAGATCTCCTCGGGCTCCCAGATGTCCTCCCGGCCGAAGCCGAATCCGAAGGTCTTGAAGCCCATCGACTCCATGGCGCAGTTGCCCGCGAACACCAGGAGGTCGGCCCACGAGATCTTCCGGCCGTACTTCCGCTTGATCGGCCAGAGCAGACGGCGCGCCTTGTCGAGGCTCGCGTTGTCGGGCCAGCTGTTGAGGGGCGCGAAGCGCTGGGCGCCCGAGCCGCCGCCGCCCCGGCCGTCGGCGATCCGGTAGGTCCCGGCGGCATGCCAGCTCATCCGGATGAAGAGCGGCCCGTAGTGGCCGTAGTCGGCCGGCCACCAGTCCTGCGACGCCGTCATCACCGCGAGGACGTCCCGCTTCAGCGCGTCGACGTCGAGGCCGGCGAACTCCTCGGCGTAGTCGAAGTCCTCGCCCATGGGATTGGCCTGCTGCGAGTGCTGGTGGAGGACCTGGAGGTCCAGCTGGTTGGGCCACCAGTCCCGGTTCGTCCTCGGGCGGGTCGTCGCCGGGGACGGGGAGGGGATCGCTGGGTTCTCGCTTTCGCTGCCGGACACGTCAGTCCTTCTTCCTGTCTCGGGTTTCCCTCTGCTGGCTGCTTGCTCGTGACGCCGTCGCCGTCGCCTCGAACGGGTGTCGGCGTCCGTTATGGTCGCGCACCCCGGGTCGCTTACCCACCGGAACACGCAGGGTGCACCCGCGTAACACACTCGGCCGGGAGGGGCGCACCGGAGGCCGGCGTCCTGTGGGCCCGCCGCGGACCGTGCCCCGCGTGCGCGTCCGCCGTCGGCCGTATTGAATGAGGAGACCGCACCCGGGCAGGTGCCCCGCGGATCGGTGCGACGGGCCACCCCCGGGGTGCCCCGGTGGAGCAGTGGAGGCGAGGTGCGCATGACCGAGAGCGCGAGTCCCTACATCTCCGCGGCGCGGGTCACGGTGCTCGGCGTGATGCCCGGCGACCCGCCGTTCCGCATCGTGGAGATCGACGGTGAGTACGTCGGGACCGCCAGGTCCATGACGGACGTCCTGCTGACCGCGGCGGCCAACGGCATCACGGTCCACGACCTGGACGATCCGGACGAGGTCCGCTGGGTCGGCGGCGGCAAGTACCGCTGGGCCGGCCACCAGCGCTGACGCGGCCGCTCGGGGCAGGACCTGGCGGCGGTGCAGGGGGGCGAGGGCGTCGACGAGGACGTGTGGTCGTGTCCGCCTTGTCGAGGCGCAGCAGCTGGGACACCGCCGTCAGGCGGTGCGTACGGGAAGAGGCCCTGATCCCCGGTTCGGGACCAGTCGCGCGGCCGCGGTAACCGTAGGTGATCCGGGGTCTGCAGGACGTCGCGGTGGCCAATCGGGAGGCGGCGGCACGCAGACCGGAAGACGATGGAACCGGGAGACACAGCTCCCGGACGGTCCGCGTGATCGACCCGGTGCCCAGCCGCGACCGCTTACAGCCGAGCGAGGACACCGCCGCACGGGATGCCGGTGCCAGATGAACGAGCAGAATCCGGTCGACCAGCTCATCAGCAACGCCGCACAGGCGGCCGGCGGCTGGCTGGGCGCCCTGCCGGTCGCGGTCGTGGCCACCAGCGCCGACGGGACCATCGTGCGCTGGAACCAGCTCGCGCAGGAACTGCTGGGCCACGCCCCGGCGCAGATGCTGGGCCGCAACATCGCGGACCTGCTCCACCCCGGGGCCGACCGCAGTCTGGGCCGCTCGCTGTGGGAGGCCGCGGCCACGGGGCGGGGCGTCATGGGCACGGTGACCGCCTGGCACCGCGACGGGCACCCCATCGAGATCGAGATCTGGGCCTCCCCGGTCTCCGACCGCCGGCACGGCACGACCACGGTGCTGGTCTTCGCCGCGGACGCCCACGCGGCTCGGCGCGTCAGGGGGTCCTCCGCGGTGTGGGACGGCCTGTTCGCCCGCTCCCCGGTCGGCATCGCCATCCTCGACACGCAGCTGCGGTTCCTGCAGGTCAACGCCGCCCTCGAAGCCATGAACGGGCTGCCGGAATCGGCGCACGTCGGCCGCCGGCTGGCCGAGATCCTCCCGCAGGTGAACGCCCGGGAGATGGAGGACGCCATGCGGCAGGTCCTGGAGACCGGCCGCCCCGTCCTGGATCGCCGCCGGGTCGGACGCACGCCCTCCGAACCGGACCACGACCGGGTGTGGTCCTGCTCCTACGTCCGGGTCGAGGACCCCGCCCGCATGCCGATCGGTGTCATCGCCTCACTCGTCGACATCACCGAGCAGCAGCGCGACCACCTCGAAGCCGAGGCGGGACGCCGCAGGCTGGCCCTCCTCAGCGAGGCCAGCATGCGGGTCGGATCCAGCCTGGACCTGGAGCGCACCGCGCAGGAACTCGCCGATCTCGCCGTGCCGCGCCTGGCCGACGCCGTCACCGTGGACGTCCTGGACGCGCTGTCGCGCGGGGACGACCCCGGCATGGGGCTGAGCGGCGGCGTCGAGCTGCGGCGGCTGGGCAAGGCCCCGCTGTCCGGATCCGAGGTGACCGCCATCCTCGCCCCCCTCGGCCGTACCCTCACCTTCCCCACCGCCGCCCCCTACACTCAGGCGCTCGCGGCGCGGCAGCCCTTCCTGATCGGCCGCCTTGACGCGCAGTCCGTCGCCTCCGCCGCCCGGTACTCCGCCAAACCCGCACAACTGGTGTCGGCGGGCGTGCACTCCTTCATCATGGCGCCCCTCGTGGCACGGGAGTCCGTCCTCGGCGTCGCCACCTTCTACCGCACCCGCCCGATCGGCCCCTTCGGATCCGAGGACGTCACCCTCGCCGGCGAGCTGACCGCCCGCGCCGCCCTCAGCATCGACAACGCCCGGCTCTACCACCGCGAGCACGAGACCGCGGTCATCCTCCAGCGCAGCATGCTCCCCCAGCACATCACCCCGCCGGCCGGCATCGCCGTGGCCCACCGCTACCTCCCCGCGAGCGACGTGAACGAGGTGGGCGGGGACTGGTACGACGTCCTGTCCCTGGCCGGCGGCAAGGCCGGGCTGCTCATCGGCGACGTCATGGGGCACGGCATCGCCGCGGCCGCCGTCATGGGTCGGCTGTCCGCCTCCGTACGGGCCCTCGCCCGTCTGGACCTCTCACCCGCCGGGTTGCTGCACCAACTGGAATCCGCCCTCGCCGATCTGGCCGAACCGATGCTGGCCTCGTTCCTGTACATCGTCTGCGACCCCGCCACCGGGCACTGCACCGTCATCCGGGCCGGCCACCCCCCACCCGCCCTCGCCCTCCCCGACGGCACGGTCCACCTCCTGGACACCCCGCCCGGAGTCCCCCTGGGCGTCGGCGGGATCCCCTTCACCCCCGTCGAGATCGACGTGCCGCCCGGCAGCCTCCTCGTGCTCTACACCGACGGCCTGATCGAAGCCCGGGGACGCGACATCGACGAGCGGCTGGCGGAACTGACCCAGCTGCTCGCGGACCCGCAGCGGCAGCTGGACCACGTGTGCGACTCCCTGATCACCCATCTCGTCCCGGCGGCCGCCGACGACGACATCGCGCTCCTCGTCGCCCGAGTCGGAGGTTAGGGGCGGCAGGTCCCGCCCATCAGAACGTCCACCGCGTGTGGGTGTACACCCCCGCGTCCCGGCCGAACCCGTAGGCCACCGTCGGTGCCACGGCGAACAGCAGGTCCTCCCCCCTGCGCATCGAGTCCCCGAACCCGTGGAACGTGCCCTCGGGCGAGGTGATGTGCGCGCCGTACTGCGCCTCGAACGCCGCGACCACCTCGTCCACCACCACCGGGTCGGTGACCCGCTCCGCCATGCCCTCGATCACGAGGTCGAGGCCCTCGGTGAGCGAGTTCCCGCCGGTGGTCAGCGCGCAGTGCCCGTCGTGCGCGAGGTTGCGGGCCTTCTGCTCGGTCCTGCCGGTGGAGAAGTACAGGACCCCGTCGTACCAGGCGGCGATGACGGGAGTGACGTGCAGCCGGCCGTCGGGCCGGACCGAGGACACCCAGAAGATCTCGGCGGCCTCCAGCCGCCGCTGGGCCTCGTGCCACGCGGTGGCGGTGACGTCCGCGGCGCCCGGGCGGGGATGGAGCGCGGAGCTGTAGCGGGCGTCGAGCTCGGTCGTGGGCTGCTGTCCGGATGCTGGTGTGGGCATGGTGTGTCGTTTCCCTTCTGCGCGCCGATACCGTCCGCCGGGCGTTTGCCGTTGCGCGTCTGACGACCGGCACCCCGCCCGGGGCGAGCAGTCCGGCTGGCCGGGAGACCGTCCGCGCCGCGGAGGGCAGGTGCATCAGCACGAACCGGGCGTGGACCAGCCCGAACCGGCCGGGGGAGAAGCCCTCGGAGGCGGTGTAGGCCCGAGCCGCTCATGCCCGGCACCGGGTGCGCCCCTGGGAACCGCACGTCGCGGTCGACCACGAGGACCCGCGCGCCCCCCGCTTCGCCGCACCGGCCATGTGGCCATTGTGGCAAGCGAGGGGGGATGCCACACGTCGGGCGATACGCCCCTGCGGCACCGTGGTCACCGCACCCGCGGGCACCAGCACCGGCCTCAGCGCACCCGCACGTACCACCGCCGGTGCACCGCGGGTTCCACGCACAGCACGGCGGCGCCGGCGACCGCACCCAAAGCAGGGACGGCGCGCCGCCGCCGTTGACCAGCGCACCGAGGCAGGCCGCGGCGAGGGCGAGCGGGCGCAGCAGGGTCAGCGGGCCGAGGCCGATGACCACGGCGAGGGTGCCGGCGCGCAACGGCAGCAGAAGGTGGCCGGCGAGGCAGAGCAGTACGGCGGCGGCGTAGGCGGCGAGCGGGAGCAGGTAGCCGAGGGCTCCCGCGGTCAGGGCGCCGTAGGTCCGCGCCGGGTCGGGGGCGCCGCGTCGAGCAGACCGAGCAGGACGAGCAGGACGGCGAACGTCACCGGCCGGCTGCTCCGGCCCGACCAGACGGCGCGCGGCCCGGACGAGGGCCAGGCGGAGCGGCGCCTGTAGGCGGGGGCGGATCCCGACGATGGGGCGCAGCGTGGTGCAGAACGGGTCCACCGTTCCCCGCGGCTCGTACAGCAGCGCCCGGATGCCCGGTACGGCAGCCGCGCGCAGCAGCGTCTCGACGCCGTGCGCGCGGCGCGCGGAGACGACTTCCGTCGTGGCGGCCGAGCGGGTGCCGCATCCGAGCGCGGTGGAAGATCCCCGCAACAGCCGGACCGCCTCGCGCGCCGGACGGGGAGCCGGCGGCCGCCGGCCGGATCCCCGCGGTGATCAGGTCGGATATCTCGAGTGGCTGCACGGGGCAGAACCTTGCGTCCTGCGCGGCAGGGCCCGGCGGGTCTCAAGATCGCACAACTCCCTCGGACATGCGCCGCGGTTCCGATAGGTTCGCGGATGTCCGTCGCAGGGGCGGGCCTGAACGAGATTGTGGGGGAGCCCATGGCCGTCATCCACCGCACCACCATGGCGCCGACGAAGCTGGAGCTGCTGGCCGCGTGGCTGCCGAAGCAGAGCTGGTACGAGGGCCACGGGGGAGCGCCGGATCTGGTCAAGGCGGGCGGGTTCCGCCTGGACGATCCCGAGGGCGAGGTCGGGATCGAGTTCATGGTGGTCGCGGACGCGGGCGCACCCGAGCCGGTGGCGTACGCGGTTCCGGTGGCCTACCGCGGCGCCGCGCTGGAGGGCACGGCCGGCGAGGCGCTGATCGGCACCTCGGAGCACGGGGTGCTCGGGACCCGGTGGGTCTACGACGGCGTGCACGACCCGGTGGTCATGGCGCAGCTGCGCGCCCTCCTGCGGGGTGCGGCGGTGGCGCAGCACCAGGACCTGAGCGACACCCCCGACCCGACCGTCACCGTGCACGGCGCCGGCCCGGACGACGGGTCCGACGTGCATGTCCACCGCGTCCTTTTCGGGTCCGGACCGGGCCCGCGGGGCGAGGCCGCGCAGGGTGCCCCGCGGTCCGGGCCGCAGGACGCGGCGCAGGGCACGGCCGGACACCTCGTCGCCGGATGGACCTGGCCGGACGGAACGGCCGCCTCCGGCGTCGTCGCGACCGTCGCCCCGCGGTAACCGGCCGGGCGGCGGCGGCCGGTCAGCGGGGCCGGTGGGCGTTGAGCCGGGCGGCCTGGCGGGTCAGGTGGTCGCGTTCGGCGAGATGGGCCGCCTTCCGGGCCGCCTCGGCGTAGAGCCGCGCCGCCAGCGCCGGGTCCCCGTCGCGCTCGTGCAGGTACGCCGCCACGGCGGTGTGCCGGGGCAGGGAGTCGTCCAGCGCCGCGAGCGCCGCCAGGCCGGCCCGCGGCCCGTCCGCCTCGCCGACGGCGACCGCGCGGTTGAGGCGGACGACCGGGCTGTCGGTGAGGCGCGCGAGCTCGTCGTACCACTCGACGATCTGCACCCAATCGGTCTCCGCGGCCGTGGGGGCGTCGGCGTGGAGTGCCGCGATGGCGGCCTGCGCCTGGAACTCGCCCAGCCGGTCGCGGGCGAGGGCCGCCTGCAGGATCCCGACGCCCTCGGCGATCGACGCGGTGTCCCACCGGCTCCGGTCCTGCTCGGCGAGGGGCACCAGGCAGCCGTCGGGCGCCGTCCGGGTGGCGCGCCGGGCATGGTGGAGCAGCATGAGCGCGAGCAGCCCCGCCACCTCTGGATGGTCGCTCGCGGCCGCCAGCTGCCGGGGTGAGCCGAATGGCCTCGGCCGCCAGGTCCACGTCGCCGGAGTAGCCCTCGTTGAAGACCAGGTAGAGCACGCGCAGCACGGTGGCGACGTCGCCGGGCCGGTCGAGCCGCACGCCGGAGACGGTGCGCTTGGCCCGGCTGATGCGCTGCGCCATGGTCGCCTCCGGCACCAGGTACGCCCGTGCGATCTGCCGGGTGGTCAGTCCACCGACCGCGCGCAGGGTGAGCGCGACGGCGGACGACGGGGTGAGCGACGGGTGGGCGCACAGGAGGTAGAGCTGGAGCGTGTCGTCCACCTCGGGCGCGGGGCCCGGCGCCGGCTCCTCCTCCACGAGGTCCTCGCGCATGCGGCGCGCGGTCTCCGCCCGGGCCGCGTCGAGGAACCGCCGCCAGGCGACCGTGACCAGCCAGCCCTTGGGGTCCCGCGGTTGCCCGGCCGGCCAGACGCGGACCGCCTCGACCAGCGCGCCCTGCACGGCGTCCTCGGCCGCCGCGAAGTCGGCTCCGCGGCGGACGAGGATTCCGAGCACGCTCGGTGTGAGACTGCGGAGCAGGACGCCGTCCATCGCGGCGGTCACTCGGTGATGGTGGGCGCCGCGGTCAGGAACGGGCGCAGCTCCAGCCATTCGTGGAGGGGCTTCCCGCCCGCGCCGGGGGCGGCCGAAAGCTCCCCCGCCAGCTCGACGGCACGCTCGTGGCTGTCGACGTCGATCACCATCCAGCCGGCGATGAGGTCCTTGGTCTCGGCGAACGGGCCGTCGGTGACCGGCGGGCGCCCCTCACCGTCGTACCGGACCCAGGAACCCTCGGGAGCGAGTGCCTGACCGTCGACGAACTCGCCGGTCTCCTCCAGCCGGGCCGCGAAGTCGTGCATGTACCGCATGTGCGCCGAGATCTCCTGGGGCGTCCACTGGTCCATGGGTACGTCGTTGTGCGCGGCCGGGGCGCCGCGGTAGTGCTTGAGCAGCAGGTACTTGGCCATCGTGGTTCTCCTCGGTGCGGTGCGGCCCTTTCCTGGCCGCGTTCAGACCTGGGACGGAGCCGGGCACGGGTTCTCGACACTCCCTCGGAAAATATTTCATCCTTCTCTCCCGGAGGTGTCGAAGACGTCCGGCGAAGCCCTCCCGTGAAAGGTCTCCCGTGCAGCCTCGGCGGGGGACCTCGGCCCCCGGCCCGGCCCCCGACCCGGGCCGTCGGCGCGTTGTCAGACCCGTGCGCGAGGATCATGCTCATGAAGAGCCTTCCCGCCGATGAGGCGCTGTCCGCCATGTCCAGCCGCAGTGACTACGCGGCCGCCCTCGCCCGCCTGCGCGAGCTCTCCCGCGCGTACTACGGCGACGGCGACAGCCCCGTGGACGACGCCGCCTACGACCGGCTGCGGCTCTCCGTGCTGGACTGGGAGCAGGCCCACCCGGGGTGGGCCGAGCAGGATTCACCGACGGGTCTGGTCGGGGACGGTGCCGCCCCCGAGGGCGATGTCGCGCACACCGCCCCGCTGCTGAGTCTGGACAACGTCTTCGACCCGGCCGGCCTCCTGGCCTGGGGTGCCTCGCTCCAGCGCCGTCTCGGGCGGGCGCCGGCCGGAGGGTTCGCCGTCGAGCCGAAGATGGACGGCGCGGCCGTCGCCGCCCGCTACCGCGCCGGACGGCTCGAGCAGATCGTCACCCGCGGCAACGGCACCCACGGTGAGGACGTCAGCCACGTCATCGGCACCATCGAGGGCCTGCCCGAGCGGCTGCCCGTGGCCGCCACGTTCGAGGTCCGCGGCGAAGTCCTGTTCACGCAGGCCCAGTTCGAGACCGCGAACGAGGTCCGCGTCGCGCACGGCGCACAGGTCTTCGCCAACCCGCGCAACGGCACGGCCGGCACCCTGCGCGCGAAGGACCGCCCCTACCGGCTCGCGATGACGTTCTGGGCCTACGGCGCGGTCGGACTCGACGGCGTGCCGTTCCTCCCGTCCGGGGCCACCCACGCCGAGGTCCTCACCGCGGTCGCCGGGGCCGGAGTGCGGACGACCGCCGATACGCCCGCCGGCCTGCACGTGGTGGCGACCCTCGAGGAGGCGCAGACGAAGGTCGACGAGACGGCCGCGATGCGCGCCGCCCTGCCGTTCGGCATCGACGGGGTCGTCATCAAGGCGAACGACCCGGGCGAGCAGGCGGCGGCGGGCCTCGGCAGCCGCTTCCCGTACTGGGCCATCGCCTTCAAACTCCCGGCCGTCGAGCGGCAGACCGTGCTGAAGGACGTGGTCTGGGACGTGGGCCGGACGGGAGTGCTCGCCCCGACCGCCCTCCTCGAACCGGTGGAGATCGACGGCTCCACGGTCACCCGGGCCACCCTCCACAACCCCGCCGACATCCGCCGCCGCGACCTGCACATCGGCGACACCGTCACGGTCTACAAGGCGGGCGACATCATCCCCCGTGTCCAGGCCGCCGTGCCCGCCCTGCGCCCCGCCGGCGCCCGGGAGGTGCCGCTGCCCACGGCGTGCCCCCGCTGCGCCGGGGAGATCGACAAGGGCCAGGAACGGTGGCGTTGCGCCCGGGGCACGGCCTGCGCCCTGCCCGCACTGATCGAGTACGCCGCCGGCCGCGACATGCTCGACATCGACGGCCTCGGCAGGACGTACGTCAACGCCCTGATCGAAGCCGGTGCCGTCACCGACGTGGCGGACCTGTTCACCCTCACCGAGGACCAGCTCACCGCCGCCTCCGGCAGCGCGAAGCGAGGAGCGAAGCTGGCCGAGCAGATCGCGGCCGCACGGTCCCGCCCGCTCAGCCGCGTCTTCTGCGCCCTGGGCTTCCTCGGCACCGGGCGCCGCATGTCCCGCCGCATCGCCGCCCACTTCGGCACCATGGACGCGATCCGCCGGGCCGACGCCGCGCTCATGCAGGAGGTCGAGGGCATCGGCCCGGAGAAGGCACCGGTCATCGTCGAGCAGGTCGCCTCCCTGGCACCGGTCATCGACAAGCTGGCCGCGGCCGGAGTCACCATGGAGGAGCCGCAGGAGGCCGGGGCGGCCGGTGGAGGCCCGCTGGCCGATGCGGTCGTGGTCGTCACCGGCAGGATGAGCGGCCCGCTGGCGGACCTCGGACGCTCCGAGATGAACGGCCTGATCGAGAAGGCCGGAGGCCGGGCGGGCAGCAGCGTCAACTCCAGGACCACCCACCTGGTCTGCGCGCCGTCCGCGAGCGGCAAGCCGAGCTCCAAGGCCGTCAAGGCCGCGGATCTGGGCGTCACGGTCCTCACACCGGAGGCGTTCGCCGAGCTCGTCGCCGACTACCTGGGCTGAGCCGGGGCGGGCGGCGTATGGGCCGGTCGGCCGCGTGCGTCGGGGTTTCCGCCGAGCCGCCGAACGGCCTGGGCCGGGAACTCGGTTGCGCCGTCCGGCAGGTCTTCGGCACGGCCGAGGGGCTGCTCACCCTCACCCGGCCCGGCGATCCGGAGGAGACGGTACTCACCACCCACGGCCGTCCCCTCTCGCCGGACGACGATCTCCGCATCGTCGGCGCCGACGGCAAGGACGTCCCGCCCGGGGAGCCCGGTGAACTCCTGGCCCGCGGCCCGCACACGCCGCGCGGCTGCTACCGGGCGCCCGACGACGACGCCCGTTCCTTCACCCCCGACGGCCATCTCCGTACCGGCGTCCTCGCGCACCGCACCGCGGACGGCGACCTGGTGGTGACGCCGCCTCCCCGACGCGCCGCGGACATGAGGCGGCCCCGGCCCGGACGGTGAGCCAGAGTGGTTGGCGCCATTAATGACTCGTACTGGTGCCATCAGCGTGCCACTATGGCACCACGGGGGACGGTCCCTCGGCTTCGCGGCCGAGGGGCCGCCCGTCAACGGGGTCGGGATGGGGTGGGTGGGTCATGGGCACAGGGCGAAACCGTGAACGGAGGGCGTCCCGGAACGCCGCCACCTCCACGGCCTTCAGCCGCTTCGTGGTCTGCGGCGGCGGGGTGGGCCTCGCCGCCTCCTTCGCGGTCGCGGCCCTCTCCGCCCGGATGCCCTGGGTTCTGGCCAACGCCTTCATCGCCGCCGTCTCCACGGCTCTCGCCACCGAACTGCACGCCCGTTTCACCTTCGGTGTCGGCCGCTCCGCGACCTGGCGCCAGCATGCGCAGTCGGCCGGCTCCGCGGCCGCCGCGTACGGGGTGACCTGCCTGGCGATGCTCGTTCTGCGGCAGGTGGTGGCCGAGCCCGGCGCCCTGCTCCAGCAGGCCGTCTACCTCTCGGCCTCCGCCCTGGCCGGTGTCGCGCGCTTCGCCGTACTGCGCCTCGCCGTCTTCGCCCAGCGCCGCCCGCGGACGCCCGGTGCCCCGCACGCGCGCCGACCCGCTCGCGCGACCCCGACCCCCGCGGCGGCTCCGGCTCCGGCCCCAGTGGACCCGACGGGCTTGTGCTGCGCCGCTTGACCGGCACCGGCGTACGCCGCGGCATGTCGGCGCAGGGCCGCCCCTGGTGGTGGCGCAGCCCTGACTCTACGGATGTAGAGTCAGGGCTGCGCCCGTACGGGGCGCGCCAATCGAAGGGGAGTGGTCTGCCATGCCCACACGTCGCGCAGTGGTGGTCGGTGCCGGAATCGGGGGTCTCACGGCGGCCGTCGCCCTGCACCGCCGCGGCTGGCACGTCACCGTGTGCGAACGCGCCCCCCGGCTCCCCACCGCAGGCGCCGGCATCGGCCTCGCCCCCAACGCCCTGCGCGCACTCGACCACATCGGCGTCGACGCCACCGCCGCCGCCGGGAGCGCCGTGGCCACGGCGATGGGCGTGCGCCGCCCCGACGGCCGGTGGCTCACCCGCGTGACGACCGCGGACATGGCCGCCCGTTACGGCACGCCCCCGATCGCCGTCCCGCGGCCGGCCTTCACCGCTGCGCTGGCCGCCGCCCTGCCGCCGCAGGCCCTCCGCTACGGCACCGCCGTGACCGGCGTCGAGGATGCGACGGGCCGCGCGACCGTCCGTACGGACAGCGGACCGGACCTCCCCGCCGACCTCGTCGTGGCCGCCGACGGCATCCACAGCCCGCTGCGCCGCGCCTTCTTCCCCGCTCACCCCGGCCTGCGCTACCTCGGCGAGATGGCCTGGCGGACGATGGTGGACGCCTCGGATCTGCGGATGCCCGACATGAGCGAGACCTGGGGGCGCGCGCAGCGGTTCGGCGTGACCCCGCTCTCCGACGGCCGGTACTACCTCTACGCCACCGCGGTCGTCCCGGAGGGGACCCGGTGGGACGATCCGCGTGCCGAACTCCGCCGCCGCTTCGGCAGGTGGCACGACCCGATTCCGGCGCTGCTGGACCGCATCGACCGCCTCGACCCCGACGCCCTCCTCTGCAACGACCTCTACGACCTGGCCGCCCCGCTGCCGCGCCTGCACCACGGCCGGATCGCCTGGCTCGGCGACGCGGCCCACGCCATGGCCCCGAACCTCGGCCAGGGCGGTTGCCAGGCCGTCGAGGACGCGGTGGTACTCGCCCACCTGCTTCCCGCCGGGAACGAGGGAGCGGACGGCGCGCACGAAGACGGCACCGGCACCGGGACCGGCATGGGCGCCGACTCCGTCCCGGCCGCCCTCGCCGCGTACACCGCGGCCCGCCGCAGCCGCACGGACACCGTCCGCGTGCGCGCCCGCCGGATCGGCCGCCTGGGCGCCGCCCGCAATCCGCTCCTGGCCGCGGCCCGCGACCTGGCGGTCCTTGCCACGCCGGACCGCCTGGCCCTGCACGGCATGGACGACCTCTTCAACGGCTTCCGCCTCCCCGGCCGTACCGGTCACAGGGGTCACATGGGACGGACGCCCCGTGCCGGCTCCGGACCGGTGAAGTAGTGCGCGTCCCTGGGGCGCGTGGCGTCGTGGCCGCCGGGGCGGGGCGCCGGCTCCAGGTGCGGTATGTACTTCGAGCAGTGGATGTACGCCTCCTCGACGCTGAGGTGGACCCACAACTCGGGCGTGCGGCCGGGCGCCACGTCCCCCGGCAGCCCGGGATGGAGCGCACGCAGGTCCGCGTCGGTGTAGAGCCGGGCCACGCCGTTGACGTGCAGACCCACGTGGTGGTGGGTGAAGTCGACGAACAGCATGCCGAGATGGGGGTTCTCCGTCATGTTGCCGGCGCTGGCGAGCACACCGTTCCCGCGGAACTCGGGGTAGGCGAGCGTGCGGTCGTCGATCACGTGGACGAACCCCGGGGGCCCCGCCCGGAAACTGGCATCGCACTCCCCGTGGGAGTCCGCGGTGGCCAGGAAGACCATCGCCTGGCGGCCGATGAAGTCCCGCATCTCGGACGTGAGGTGGGGACGCACCTGCTGGTCGTAGAACCGGGCGGCACGCTCGGCGGTGCCCAGCTGCTGCTGCAGCCGGTGCTCACCTGCAGATCCAAAGGGTGGCGGGGACGAGATCACGGGGCGTTCTCCTGGCAGGACGGACGGGCGGTTGCGGCTCAGGGCAGGGACAGGACGGGCGTTTCGAACGGGTCGTAGTGGATGCGTTCGGGCAAGGTGCCGTGCTGGGTGAGCGTCTCCCGCGCGGAGACGACCATCTGGGCCGGACCGCTGAGGTAGACGTCGTGCTGGTACCAGGGCCCGTACTCGGCCAGCACCTCCGGCAGGGACCCCCGGATCCCGGGGATGTGCTCGTGGGAGACGGCGCCCCTGATGGTCAGCCAGTGGTGGCGCTGGGCCATGCGGAGCATGTCGTCCACCCCGTACAACTCGGCGCCGGTGCGGGCGCCGAGGAACAGGTCCACCTGGTGGCGCCCGCCGCGACGGGCGACCTCTTCGACGAGCGCGCGGATCGGAGCGAGGCCGGTACCGCCGGCCACGCAGAGCAGATCCCGGTGCACGGCGGCGTCCAGCACCATGTCGCCCATCGGCGCGCCCAGGTGGACCACGTCCCCCACGGCCGCCCGATGCACCAGGGCCTGGCTGACCGAGCCGCCGGCGACCGCCCGCACGTGGAAGGTCAGGGTGCCGTCCTCGCGCGGGGCGTTGGCGGGGGAGTAGTAGCGCCAGTGCTTCGGCAGCCAGGGGGTCTCGATGCTGACGTACTGGCCCGCGGCGTAGGCGTAGGGCATGTGGGGTCGTACGGTGATCTCGGCGATCCCGTTGCCGCGCGACACCCGGTGCACGACGGCAGCGGGCCACACGGCGGGCCGTACCGCCTCGTCCTCCGCGGCCGCGCTGATCATGACCTGGGCGACCACGCCGTAGGCCTTGGTCCAGGCGGCGGCGAGGTCGGCGGTCCAGGCGGGGCCGGCGTAGCGGGCGAGTGAGGCCAGCAGGCATTCGCCGACGGCCGGGAAGTGCGCGCTGAGGGTGCCGAACTTGCGGTGGTCGCGTCCGAGATGTCCGCAGAAGCGGACCAGGCTCTCCGGGTCGTCGACCAGGTCCACGATCCGCAGCAGCGCGCGCAGCAGACGGCCGCGCTGGGCGTCCATCCCGGGCGGGAACAGGGGGCGGACCTCGGGGTAGCGGGCGAAGAGGATGGCGTAGAAGTACACCGTCATGTCCGCGGCGAGGGGTTCGACCACGGCGACGGAGGCGCGAATGAGGCCGATCTCGTGGTCCGACAAGGGCGGCTCGGCGGCGACCGGCTCGAGGGGTTCCGGCTCGGCGTGGCCCGTCTGCGGCGTGGGTGAGGGCGCCTCGGGGGACGGGTGGCGAGACGTGTGGCTCGCGCGGGGTATTCGGAATCTCAAAGGATCAGCGCTCCTCCAGCCAGGTCCGAGGTGGCGTCTCCCAGGGGGCCGGGAGAGCGGTGACGGGGGCGTCGCAGGTGGGGGGCATGAGTCCTCGAGGCAGGGCGGAGCGTTGAAACGGATCAAGCGGCTCCGGACGCTACATGACCACGGAGGTGACTCAGAAGTAGCCACGGGGCACGGCGCGTACCGAGTCGGGGCCGTCTGGCCGGATTTCTCCGGTAACAGGTACTTCGCGGCCACCCGACCTTCACATGATCGCCACATTCCATGCGCGGCCCTCCGGTGGAGGAAGGGCGGCGAGCGTTCGGTGGGCGGAGGGCGTGCACCCCGGCGGACGTCGGTCCGCGCCTGTCCGCCGAGCCGGGGTGCGCGGTGAGCCGAACCGCCGCCCCGGATGGCGCCGGCGTGTCCGCCGCCACGGCAGCGGGGCGGCCGCGGTGCCCCCTCGGGCGGGGTCGTCAGCCGGTCGCGGCGGCCTGGCCGGCGCCGCGTGCGCGGCAGGTCGCACTTGATAGGCAAGTGAGAGTTTGCCTATGCTGGGGCGTGGCCGATGACGTGTTCAAAGCCCTGGCCGACCCCACGCGTCGCATCATCCTCGACGAACTCGCGGAACGGTCCGGGCAGACCCTGTTCGAGATCTGCTCCCGCCTGAGCGGTAGGCACGGGCTCGGCATCTCACGCCAGGGGGTCTCCCAGCACCTCGCCGTGCTGGAGGCCGCCGGGCTCGTGGAGACCCGGCGGGAGGGGCGCTACAAGTTCCACGACCTGAACACGGGTCCGCTGCGGCAGATCGCCGAGCGGTGGCCCGTGCCCGCTGTGCCCGAACCGGAGGAGAGAGCCCCGTGAAGATCCATCTGACCAGTGTCTTCGTCGACGACCAGGCCAAGGCCCTGCGCTTCTACACCGAGATCCTCGGCTTCGTGAAGAAGCACGACGTCCCGGTGGGCGAGACGGACCGGTGGCTCACCGTCGTCTCGCCCGAAGAGCCCGGCGGCACCGAACTCCTCCTGGAGCCCGCGGGCCACCCGGCGGTCAGGGCCTACCGGGACGCCCTCCTCGAGGACGGCATCCCGCTCGCCCAGTTCGCTGTCGCCGACGTGAAAGCGGAGTACGAGCGCCTGCGCGGACTCGGTGTCCGGTTCCTCCAGGAACCGCTGGACATGGGCCCCGTCACCACCGCCGTCTTCGACGACACCTGCGGCAACCTGATCCAGATCGCGACCCAGCCGGCGTAGAGCGGAGACGGGGACGGGGACGGGGACGGGGACGTACGGGCGTCTACGCGGTGCGGCTGGTCCGTGAGCCGTTCCGCCACCCGTCGGGCTGCCCCGTGCTCGGCGGCCGGCGGCCGGCGGCGACGGTTCGTCGGGGGCGGGTAAGGGAGGCGCCGCTCGGTGGAGGGGCGATCGTGGGGCGAGGGCCTGTTCAGCCCTCGACGCCCGTGGCCGAGTGCGGCGCTCCCACCGGCTTCGACTCCGGTGAGCCGCGCTGCCGCGGGTAGACCGCGAGGATCGCCATCGAAGCCACCGCGAGCAGCTCGGACTGCCAGTTCTGGAGGGTGCGGTTCCAGAACTCGGCGGACGAGACGTACGTGGTCCAGCCGACCGGCTCCTGCAGCTCGCGCAGCTGCTCCTCGTTGAAGGCCACCCGGCCGGTGACGGACTGGGCCAGCCAGGACAGTACGAAGATCGTGCCCATCGGGATGCCGAGCGACCGGGAGTACACCCCCTGCCGCAGGCCGCCCGCGGACGCCCAGCGCGGAGAGTCCGCCCGTCGGGGGTAGGCGGCCAGGAACACGCTGTCCGTCGGGAAGACCACCAGGGCCTGCGAGCCGTAGGCGCCCACGCGTACGGCGGGGCCGGCATCGGGGGAGAGGCCCAGTTCGCCCAGCGAGGTGACGCACGGTCCGTCCTGTTCGACCTCCTCACGGGTGCCCGGAGCCAGGGCCGCACAGGCGCGCCGGAGGGCCCCGGCCCGCAGCGCTGCCTCGAATGCGGTGGCCGCGGCCTGCGCGGCGCCGGCCCGGTCGCCGACCGACGCACATCCGGAGGAGGCCATGGCCAACGGCCAACGTGCCCACGAGGAGGAGTACGGCGATCGGACGTATGGACCGAGCATGGACGGCGCACGCGCACGGCCCGCCTCCGGAGCACCACGACACGCGGGGGTTTGCCCTGGGAGGACGCGGGTGCGGGCGCCGGCCCGGCCACCGGGGGTGGGCGGGCCCCGGGCGGCCGGAACGGGACCGGGCGGGCCGGCTACCCGAGGTCGGGGCAGGGCGAACGCGGAGGCGGGCGGTGCGTACGGAGACCCTGGCAGTGGGCGGGAGCGGCCCGGCGGGTACCTCTGGTCCGGGCGGCGCGAAGGGGCGGGGGGCCGGCACACCCGGGCTTCGCGAGCGTGACCGGGGCTCGGTCCGTTCAGGGACGTCCGGGTGCCGCGCCCGCCGGGGGCCGTACGGGCGTGCGTCAACCTCGGGCACGCGCGCTCCCGCCGGGGGCTGAGCCGCGGTGGTTCCGGCGGCGCGTCCACACGGCGCGGACGGGCCCGGCTGCTACACAGTCCTCCATCCCGGATCCCCTGGTCCTGGGATCGTCGCGGAGGTGCCACGGTGACCAGCACAGATTCCGGCCGGCCGCGCCCGGCACCCGACCTCGCGGTCCTCGCGAACCTCGCGGAACCCGCCGAGATGGCCGCCCCGGCCCCTCCGGCCGAGCCGTCGGAGCGGGTCGAGCCGCCGGCCGACGCGCAGGCCGTGGGCCGGGCGACCGGAACCCTGATGGCGCTGTTGCCCTGCGACAGCCGCAGTGCCCGCCGGGTGCTGGCCGAGGCCGCCGCCCTCGCGGGCCTCAGCCTCGCGGAGGCCGCCGACGCGATGACCGCGGTGCTGCGCGAGGACGCACCGGCGCCGCCGACCGCCGTGGCGTCGGCGGTTCGGACCGCTGTCGACCGGGCCCTGACCGCAGCCCGGACGCCCAGCGCCGCCCTGCTGCCGAACCCGTACGTCCTGCGCCGACACCTCGCCCGCTTCCGGGAGCTGCGCCGGCGTACCTTCGTCCGCCCGGAGGACCCCAGCCTGCGCGCCCGGTTCGACGACGCCGCCTACACGCTGTGCGTCCTGCTGGGCCACCGCAGGGTCCACCACGCGCTGATCGCCGCCGAGGACCTGATCGCCGCCCACCAACCCACCGACGCGGAGCCCGCCGAATCCGCCGAGCACCCGGAGGGCTGAGGCGATCCGGCCGTGGCCCGGGACGCCGTGTTGCACGCCGGCGTGACCACCTCGGCCGTGCGGCGTCCTCCCCCGGATGTCTCCGGTCGGCCCGGCGGCCTCGAGAGGGGCACCGGCCGGGCAGCAGCACACCACGCGGTCGTGTCATGCTCGGAGAATGACGGGTGATCCCGCACTCACCGACGGCCAGGTCGGCCAGGAGGTGCTCGCCCTCGCCAAGGTCGTGGCGCGGCTGCGTGCCGAGGTCGAAAACGAAAAGGGCGCGGCCTCGATGGCCGCGGTCCTGGAACGCGCCAAGGGCGTGCTGATGGGCACGGAGAACGTCTCCGCGGACACGGCCGCCCGGCTGCTGAACGAGCGCGCGGCCCGGGGCGAGCGGACCTTGATGGAGCAGTGCTGGCACACCCTGGGCGACGCGGGCGGACCCGCCGCAGCGGCCTCCGCGTCGGCCGGCGCCCCGACGGCCGACCTGCCCGCCTCCTCCTTCGACACGGCGCGGTACGTCCTGGGCACCCGGCGCGGGCAGGAGGGTCCCGGCAGCCCCCTGGCCCGGCTTGCCGAGGCCCTGACCGGGGCCGTTACGGCCAGCGACGTGGCGGAGCTGCTCGTGGAGACGCTGGCCGGCCCCGGCCGCGTCGACGCCGTCATGATCTACACCGAGGCGGTCGCCGGAAGTCTGGAACTGGCAGGGCACGCCGGGGTCAGCCGGGCCCTGGCCGAGCAGTGGTGCCACATCCCCCCGCTCAGCGGTGTCGCCGCGCCGGACGCCTTGGCCGGGCGGGACGCGGTATGGCTGGAGGACCCGCGGCGGGACGCCGTTCGGTACCTGCTCATCGGGGACCCCCTCGAGCGGTGGCCGTCGCGCGCCTGGCTCCCGGTGCCCGGCGAGGGGCTGCCGACCATGGTCGTCGGCTTCTTCCGTACCCAGCGGGGTCCCTTCGACGCGGCCTCCAGGAAGCTGCTGCGCCGGGCCGTCAGGCTGTGCGCGGGCGCCCTGCGGTCGGAGGGCGCGGCCGGTCCCGACGGCTCCGGGCAGGAACACGTGGGAGAGGTGCAGCGGATCTTCGACGCCCTGTCCGGACCGGCGATCCTCCTCACCCCGGTGCGTTCGAAGTCGGGCGAGGTGGAGGACTTCCGCATCGACGCCTCGGCCCCCGAGTCCGTCGACGTGGCCGGGCGGCGCGGCAAGGAGCTGGTCGGCCGGTCGGTGCTGGAGACCTATCCGACCGTGGCGGGCACCGATCTGTGGGACGGGTATGTGGACACGCTGGCGACCGGTGCGGTCTACGAGGGCGAGCCCTTCGTGTACGAGGAGGTGACCGGTGGAGCCCCCCGGCGATCCGCCTATTCCGTGCGGGCCTCCCGGCTGGGCGACCGCCTGGTCGTCTCGTGGATCCGCCACGACACCGACGAGCGGGAGAGCCGCCGGCTGGCCGACATGCAGCGGCTGGGCAACCTGGGCTCCGCGGGATGGAACCTGGTGACGGACACGATCGTGTGGTCCGAGCAGGTGTACGAAATCTTCGACCGCGATCCCGCCCTGGGGCCCATGAGGCTGGACGAACTGCCTGAGCACGTCGTTGCCGAGGACCTTCCGAAGCTCGGTGTGGCCGTGCGGCGGCTGCTGGAGGACGGCAGGGCCATCGACGAGGGGTTCCGCATCACGACGGGGGCCGGGCTGCGGCACATACGCATCGTCGCGGAAGCGCAGACCGACGCGGACGGCATCCCGGTGGAGGTGCACGGCTTCTTCCAGGACGTGACCGCCCTGCGGGACGCCGAACTCGCCCTGGTCGCGAGCGAACGCGCCGTCCTCGTGCAGAGCGGCATGCTCCAAGCCGAGCGGACCCTCGCGGCCCGGCTCCAGCACACCCTGCTGCCCACCCCCCAGCGGCGCCTGGAACTCGCGGGCCTGCGCGTCGACGTCGCCTACCTGGCCGCCGACAAGGGCCTGAACGTGGGCGGCGATTGGTACAGCGCCATCGAGCTGCCGGACGACAGTGCCCTGTTCGTCGTCGGTGACGTCGCCGGGCACGGGCTGGCCGCCGTCGGGACCATGGCCCAGCTGCGGTTCACCGCCAAGGGCATGGCCATCACCGGCTCGGCCCTGCCGGACGTCCTGGGCCGGCTCAACCGGCTCCTGCTGCACACCGCGGAGGGTTCCGGCGGTCCCGGGGCTTCCAGTATTTCCGGCGGGACGACCGCGACCATGGTGATGGGCCGGTACGGTCCCCGCGACCGCCGCCTGACCTGGGTGCGGGCCGGGCATCTGCCGCCGCTGCTGATCCGTGGCGGGGAGGCGCGCTACCTCTCCCAGCCGGAGGGGAGCCTGCTCGGCGCCAGCCCCCACTCCGCCTATGCCCAGGCCGAGCTGTCCCTCCAGCCAGGGGACCACCTGCTCCTGTACACCGACGGCCTGGTCGAGGAACCGGGGGAGAACATCGACGCCGGCCTCGCCGGGCTCGCCGTCACCGCCCGGGACCTGATCGAGGAGGGGCGCGGCGAACTCCTCGCGCGGACCCTGGCCGTGCGCAGACCGGGGCGCCGCGACGACGTCTGCGTCCTGCACGTCCACCTCCCTGCGACCCGGTGAGGGCGGGGATTCGGCCGGCGGAGAGCGGGCAGGTGCGCGAGTGACAGGGCCGCCGCGCGAAAGTCCCCCCGCGCGAAGACGAACACCGCTGAAGGGCCGGATGCACCATGGCCACGACGTCGCACGCCAACCCGCCGGGCGAGTACGAGCGGACCCTGCCCGGCGATCCGCACACGCCCAGACCGGTCCCGAGGCCGGTTCCCGGACCGGAGCCGGTTCCCGAGCCCCCTCCGGCGCCGCCGCGCCGCTAGCGTCCCACCCGCGCCGGGCCGTAGCGCCGGCGCGCTCCTCCGTTCCCGACCCCAAGGACAGCCATGGGTACTCCTCCCAACGATCCCGTCCCGCCCAGTCCCACCCCCGCGCCGGGTCCCGGGCCCGGCCCGCAACCCGGTCCGCTGCCGGGACCGGTCCCGCCGCCGGGCGGTCCCGATCCGGCGCCGCCGGCCCCTCCGCAGCCCGAACCCGACCCCGTGCCGGAGCCCGCGCCGCGGCCCGACCCACACCCGCAGCCGGGCCCGCTGCCCGGGCCCGTCCCCGCGCCGGAGCCCCTCACGTGACGGCGCGCAGCCGGCTCGCGGCGGCCTGACCGGCAGGTTCTTCACCGGCCCTGGTCAGCCGTTCAGCGACGCCATCAGCTCCGGCGCGTAGCGGTCGCCGGAGGCCACGCCGTGCGGGGCCACGGCATCGATCGCGGCGAGGTCCGCGTCGCTGATCGTCACGGTGGTGGCGGCGATGTTCTCCTCCAGGTAGCGGCGGCGCTTGGTGCCCGGAATGGGCACCGCGCCCTGCCGCAGGGTCCAGGCCAGAGCCAGCTGTGAGGGCGTGACGCCCTTCTCCGCGGCGAGGCGGCGCACCTGGCCGACGACGGCGAGGTTGCGGTGGAAGTTCTCGCCCTGGAAGCGGGGGTCCGTACGGCGGAAGTCGTCGGCGGCGAAGTCGTCCGGGCTGGTGATGGCCCCGGAGAGGAAGCCCCGCCCCAGCGGCGAGTAGGCCACGAGCCCGATGCCGAGTTCGCGCAGGGTGTCGAGGACGCCGTCGTGCTCGATGCCGCGCTCGAAGAGGCTGTACTCGGTCTGCACGGCGGCCAGCGGGTGCACGGCGTGGGCCCGCTCGATGGTGGCGGGGGCCACCTCGCACAGCCCGATGTGGCGCACCTTCCCGGCGGCGACGAGCTCGGCCATGGCGCCCACGCTCTCCTCGACGGGCACGTCAGGGTCGATGCGGTGCAGGTAGTAGAGGTCGATGTGGTCGGTGCCCAGGTGGCGCAGGGACCGGTCGACCGCGTGGCGGATGTACTCCGGGGTCCCGTTGTGGCCGCGGAACTCTCCCGCGTCGGTGAACTCGATGCCGGTCTTCGTGGCGACCACGGCGGCTTCACGGCGGCCGGCCAGGGCCCTGCCGAGGAGCTGTTCGTTGCGGAAGGGCCCGTACCCCTCGGCGGTGTCGAGCAGGGTGACCCCGAGCTCCAGAGCCCGGTCGATCGTGGCCAGCGACTCGGTGTCGTCCGTGGCCCCGTAGTGGGCGCTCATGCCCATCAGCCCGAGGCCCTCGGCGCCGACCTCGAGTCCTTGGCGGCCCAGTGTGCGGATGTCCATCGTGCTCTCCTGGTAAGTAACTAACTGGATAGATAGAGCATGCGCCATGCTCTCGCCGCATGTCAATAACCGGATAGTTACTTGCTAGGGTCGGGAGCATGGCACGGGATTCCAGCGCAACCAGGGCACGCCTGCTCGACGCGGCCTTCTCCGAGTTCGCCGCGTACGGCATCGCCGGCGCGCGGGTCGACCGCATCGCCGAGGCCGCGCAGGCGAACAAGCGGCTCATCTACGTCTACTACGGCAACAAGGAGCAGCTCTTCGACGCCGTGCTCCAGCGGGCGCTGGAGACGGGCTCGGAGTCCGTGCCGTTCGACCCCGACGACCTCCCCGGTTACGCGGGGGCCGTCTTCGACCACCTCACCGAGCGCCCGTCCCTGATGCGACTCGTGCTCTGGAAGCAGCTGGAGCGCCCCGGGACGACCGACGCGGAGGCCGCGTCCTACGCGGGCAAGATCGCGGGAGTGCGGCAGGCGCAGGACGCGGGCCGGATCGACGCCGGAATGGACGCGGCCGACGTGCTCGCGCTCGTGATGGCCTTGTCGCAGGCGTGGTTCGGTTCGGTGGACGCCGCGGCGGACGGTGACACGGGCACCGGCTGGCCGGCGGACCGGGCCGCGCGGCACCGCACGGCGGTGGTGGAGGCCGTACGCCGGATCACCGCACCGCCCGGCGCCGGCGCCGGCGCCGGCGACTGAGACGAAGCGCCGAGTCGAGCCCCCCGGACGGTGCGGGCGGCGGCCACCTTCGAGTGGGTACGCGGCAGCGGACGGCGGCGGGGCGAAGCTGTCAACGCGTCGGCGAGCTCCCGGCCGAAGTCCGTCAGGCAGTAGTACGGGCTTCAGTGGCAGACGTCGTGCACCTCGCGGTGCGCCAAGCCGTCCGTCTCCTCGCGCGCGGCGCCTGCGTCGGCACTCCTCGCTGAGCCCGGGCAGCCGCCGCCGCAGCTTCCGCCCGGCGGCTCGCACGTGCGTACGCGTGGCGGGGGCGGCACCATGGCCTTGTACGAGACCCGCGGCGAAGGAGAGACCATGCCGGTGGAACCCTCGGCCCCCGCAGGGGGGACCGGTCGCCGACTGCTGCTGGTCCGGCACGCCAAGGCCGTGCCCAAGGGGGAGGTGGAGGACTTCGACCGCGCCCTGAGCGACCGGGGCCGCGAGGACGCCCCGCAGACCGGGCGCTGGCTGACGCGGTCCGAGTACCGGATCGACCTGGCGCTGTGCTCCCCCTCGCGCCGGACGCGCCAGACGTGGGAGCTGATCCTGCCCGCCCTGACGAGTCCGCCGCCGACGGTGTACGACGACCGGCTGTACAACGCGGCTCCGAGCGGGCTCGTCGAGGTGCTCTCCGCGCGGGGCGGAAACCTCCGCAGCCTCCTGCTCGTCGGCCACAACTCCGGCATCCACGAGCTGGCCACGGCCCTGTGCGGCAGCGGCCCGGTGAAGCCCCTGGCACGGCTCCGGGAGGCGTTCCCCACCTCGGGTGTCGTGGTGGTGGACCTCCCGGACGGCTGGGACGCCCTGTCCCCGGGCAGCGGGCGCCTGGCGGCCTTCTGGTCCCCGCGCCGCTGACCTGCCGACGCCCCGGCGGTCGGCCGCCGGGAGCAGGCGGGCGGTGCTTCAGGCCACGAGCGCGGCGGCCTGGCGGCGCGCCTGGTCCAGCCACTCCGCGCGTTGCGCGTCCGAGGAATCGGTGACGGTCCTGTAGACGACGCGCCGCACGTCGGCGACCCCCACGTAGGGCAGGACGCACGCGGACCAGATGCCGGCCAGCGGGTCGCCGAACTCGTGCTCCTCCCGTTCGGCGGGGGTGTCGGAGGTGTTCAGCACCAGCGCCCGCCCCGCCGTGAGCAGCCCGGCGGGCTCCCCCTGCGCCGACCCCAGCTTGTAGGCGACGCCGGGTACCAGGACGCGCTGCACCCAGCCCGCCAGGACGGCCGGCGGCATGCCCCACCCGTTGGGGTGGACGAACACCAGGGCGTCCAGGGTGGCCACCTCCGCCCGGTGCAGCGCCACCTGCGCGTCCTCGGCATCCGCCGCCGAGTCGACCGTGCCCGTCTCCGCGGCGGACAGTGCCGGCCCGAACCCCCGTCGAGCCCGCCGGCAGCCACCTGCACGGTCCCGTCGGGCATGCCGGTGACCGCCAGCGCGGTGCCCGAGAAGGCCGCGGTCCCACCGTGGCCGGCCGGGCGTTCCCAGGCCGTCCACGCACCGTCCCGTCCGCGAACGCAGGGGTACGGGGCCCCGTCCGTGCCATCACCGAGCACCGTCGGCCTGTTCGCCACCCGGATCCTGACCCAGCCGGGCATGCCGGAGCCCGAGCGCCTGGCCGGCGCCGCCGTCGCCCTGGTCTTCGGGCAGCAGTTGTGCCGCCCGGCCGCCGGCGCCCCGGCGGAGGACCTGGTCGACACCCTGCTGGTCCGCACGCAGTTCACCCGCACCGGGACGTGACCGCGGCCGGCGTCGTCCCGCCGGATCCGCGCGTGACCTGCGCCGTCATCCGTGCGCGGCCTGGGCCCCCTTGGTGACTCGTGAGTACTGCACACCCCGCCGGTGACAGGCGTGACTGTCGCGCTGCGTGCCCGGCGTGACACGGTCAGGTCTGCCACCGACCGAGGGAGCAGGAGTGAACAAGGGGTACGCGGCCTTCTGCGACGCCGACCGCTGGTTCTACGACGCGCCGTACCGACGGAGCGGCGAGAGCTATCCGGCCGCGCTCGCCCCCGTACCGTCGGGGTGGCGCTCGCACCGCAGCGGCGACTGGCTCGCGCTGCGCCCCGAGGGCGCCGAACTCCCCTCGCAGGGCTGGAAGATCCACGTATCGGCCACGCTCGGCAATGCCGAGTCGGTGCTGGAGACGGTGTACGACTACTGCACCGCCCGGCGCATCGCCTTCAAGTTCATACCGAGCCGCTACCTGCTGCACCTGCGGAACGCGAAGTACGCCGACCGCGCGGCGAGCGGCAAGTTTCTCACCGTCTACCCGGCCGACGAGGAGCAGTGCCGCCGCATCGCGGAGGACCTCGACGCCTCGCTGGCGGGGGCGGCCGGCCCGTACATTCTCAGCGACCTGCGCTGGGGCGCCGGACCGGTCCACCTGCGCTACGGCAGCTTCACCCTGCGGCACTGCTACGACGACCGAGGCGACCTGGTCCCGGCCATCGAGGCCCCCGACGGGCGGCTCGAACCGGACCGGCGGGGACCGGCCTTCCAGCCGCCGGAGTGGCTCGAACTGCCCGACTTCCTGAAGCCGCACCTCGCGGCGCGCTCCGCGGTCACCCTGACCGACGTCCCCTACACGGTGGAGCGGGCCCTTCACTTCTCCAACGGCGGCGGCGTCTACCTCGGCACCGACACCCGCACCGGTGAGAGCGTGGTCCTGAAGGAAGCCCGCCCGCACGCCGGACTCGCCGCCGACGGCGCCGACGCCGTGGCCCGGCTGCACCGGGAACAGGCCGCGCTGGAGCGCCTGGCAGGGTTGGACTGCGTGCCGGCCGTGCGCGGCGCGTTCACCGTCGGCGACCACCACTTCCTGGTGCTGCAGCACCTCGCCGGCAAACCGCTCAACACCTACTTCGCCCGCCGCCACCCCCTGATCGAAGCGGACCCGGACTCGGCGGAGCTCGCCGCGTACACCGAGTGGGCGCTGAAGATCCATCAGCGGGTGACCGAAGCCGTCGACGCGGTGCACGCCCGGGGCGTCGTCTTCAACGACCTCCACCTCTTCAACATCATGGTTTCGGAGGACGAGACGGGTGAACCGTCCGTCGCCCTGCTCGACTTCGAAGCCGCCGCGCACGTCGATGAGGGGCTGCGGCAGACCGTGGCCAACCCGGCCTTCGTCGCCCCCGCCGAACGGCGCGGGTTCTCCGTCGACCGCTACGCCCTCGCCTGCCTGCGGCTCGCCCTGTTCCTCCCGCTGACGAGCCTGTTCGTCATGGACCGGGCCAAGGCGGTCCACCTGGCCGCCGTCACCGCCGAGCAGTTCCCCGTACCGCGGCGGTTCCTCGACGAGGCCGTCGAGGAGATCCTGTCGGGCGTCCCGCAGGACGCGTCGGGCGACCGCCCGACCGCACTGGCCGGGCCGTACCTGCCGGTCGAACCGCGCCAGTGGCCGGCCGCCCGCACCTCGATGGCCGCCGCGCTGCGTGCGAGCGCCACCCCGGACCGCGAAGACCGCCTGATCCCGGGCGACATCGCCCAGTTCGCCACCGCCGGCGGAGGCATCGGATTCGGCTACGGGATCGCCGGGGTGCTCCACGCCCTCGCCGAAACCGGGGCCGATCCCTGGCCGGAAGCCGAGGAATGGCTGCTCGACCGGTCGCGGGAACCCGCCTCCGGCACCCCGCTCGGCTTCTACGACGGCCTGGCCGGCACGGCCTGGACGCTGCACCGGCTCGGACACCGCGACCGTGCGCTCGCTCTCGCCGACCTGATGCTCCACCAGCCCTGGGAGAGCGCCGGCCCCGACCTGCACAGCGGCCTCGCCGGCATCGGCCTCGCCCTGGACGCCCTCGGCACCGCCTACGGCGAGGGCGAGCTGCACGCGGCGGCCCTGCGCTGCGCCGAACTGGTCCTCCGCCCCGAGCAGCGGCCCAGCCGGGCGGGACTGCTCTACGGCAACTCCGGCCCCGCCCTGCTGCTGGTACGGCTCTACGAGCGCACCGGCGACAAGGAACTGCTCGTCCAGGCCGGCCAGGCCCTCCACCGCGACCTCGACCGGTGCGTCACCAGCGCGTTCGGCACCCTCCAGGTGAACGAGGGCTGGCGCACGATGCCCTACCTCGGCGAAGGCAGCGTCGGCATCGGCATGGTGCTCGACGACTGGCTGGAGCACGGCCCCGACGAGCGCTTCGAACAGGCCCGCCGCGAGATCGTACGGGCCGCCCAGGCGACCTTCTACGCCCAGCCCGGCCTGATGCGCGGAGCCGCCGGGATGATCCTCCACCTGGCCCGGACCACCACACCGGGCCCGGGCACCGACCCCGGGGCCATCGCCCGCCAGATCGACGCACTGGCCCGGCACGCCGTGCCGTACCAGGGGCATCTGGCCTTCCCCGGCGAGCAGATGATGCGGCTGTCCATGGACCTCTCCACGGGCACGGCCGGCGCTCTCCTCGCCCTCGGCAGCGCCGCGCCCGGCGGGCGCGCGCACCTGCCGTTCCTCCCCCCGCTGCGCTGAAACGCGCGGCCCACGAACCGGTCCCGTCCGGGACCGTGACCCATCGCACCACTCGAGAGAAGAAGAGGAACCGACATGACGCTTCTTGACCTGCAGTCGATGGAGACCCCGAAGGACGAGTCCGCCGAGGTCTCGATGACCGGCGGCGGCAGCCGAGCCAGCCTGCTGCTCTGCGGCGACAGCAGCCTGAGCGTTACGACCTGTAACTGACCAGGTCACCCCGGGCCCGGGCGGTTCGCCGCCCGGGCCCGCACCACATCTTTGGAGGCACCCGCCGATGAGGCCCCCCGACGCGCCGGCCGACGCAGCCGAGGCGCACGGCGTGGACCACGTCGCGGACCGGGCGCTCGTGGCAGCGGCCCGGCACAGCGGCGGCCGCACCGCCGCCATCCTCGCCACCACCGTGGCGGCCGCCGCGGCCGCACTCGCCGAACCCGCCGTCCTCGGCCACACCCTGGACCTGCTGCTGCGGGGCGCCCCCTCGGGGCCCGCCTGGACCCTGCTGTGCGCCGCGGTCATCGCGGCCGAGGTGGCGCTGGACGCCGCCGCCGCACGACTGACCGGAGGCGTGGACGGCCGCTCCACCGCCCGACTGCGCAGGCTCGGACTCGCCCGGCTGCTGCGGACCGCCCCGCACCACGCGGCCCGGCACGCGGCGGGGGAGACCGCCGCACGGCTGACCGCGCACGCCGCCGAAGCCGGCCGGGTGCCGGCCGCGGCCGCGCACGCCGTCGCCGCGCTCCTGCCGCCGGTCGGCGCCGTGGCCGCCCTCTTCCTCATCGACGTCTGGACGGCGCTCGCCTTTCTCCTCGGAGTGCCGCTGCTGGTGCTCCTGCTGCGCGCGTTCGCCCGCGACACCCTGACCAGCGTCGGCCGCTACCAGCAGGTACAGCTCGCGACCGCCGGCCGCCTGCTGGAGGCGCTGGCCGGGGCGCGCACCATCGCCGCCGCCGGCACCGCGGACCGGGAACGCGCCCGGATCCTGGCGCAGTTGCCGGAGCTGGGCACCGAGGGCCGCACGATGTGGCGGGTCTACGGCGGCACGACGGCCCGGTCCGCCGCGCTGATGCCGATGCTCCTGTACGCGGTCCTCGCCGTCGGCGGCATCCGCCTGTCGGCCGGGGCCATCGGAATCGGCGACCTCCTGGCCGCCGTGCGGTACGCGGGCCTCGCGGCCGGTATCGGCGCCGTGACCGGCGGACTGGCCGCCGTCGTCCGAGGCCGGGCCGCCGCCCGGCGGACCGCGGCCCTCCTGGCCCTGCCCCCGCTCGCGCACGGCGGCCGGGAGCTGCCCGAAGGCGGCCCCGGCACGGTGGAGATGCGCGGCGTGCGGGTCGTACGCGGCGGAGCGACCGTCCTGCACGACATCAGCCTGGTGGTCCCCGGAGGCAGCACGGTGGCGGTGGTGGGCCGGTCCGGCGCCGGCAAGACCCTGTTCGCCGCCGTCGCCGGCCGGCTCACCGACCCCGACGCCGGACAGGTTCTGCTGGACGGGGTACCACTGCCGGAACTGACGGCCGGGGCGCTGCGCCGCGAGGTCGGCTACGCCTTCGACCGGCCCGTGCTGTTCGGGGACTCGGTCGCGGACGCGGTGGCGTTCGGCGCGCACGCCGGCCCCGCGCCGGAGACCGGTCAGGCACCGGCGACCGGCCCCGCACCGACGACCGCCCCCACGCCGGGGGCCGCCCCCGGCCCGGGGGCCGCCCCGGTCCCGGACGCCGTCCGCGCCGCGGCACGGGCCGCGGGCGCCGACCCGTTCGTACGACGCCTGCCCCACGGCTACGCGACGCGCCTCGCCGATGCCCCGATGTCCGGCGGCGAGGTGCAACGGCTGGGGCTGGCCCGGGCGTTCCACCGGGCCGGCCGGCTCCTCGTACTGGACGACGCCACCTCCAGCCTCGACACCGTCACGGCCCGGGAGGTCGAACGCGCGCTCGCCCGCGAGGTCCGGCCGGGCACCCGGATCGTGGTCGCCCACCGCCTCTCGTCCGCCGTCCGCGCCGACCTCGTCGTATGGCTGGAGAACGGACGGGTGCGGGCGGCGGGCACGCACGGCGAGCTGTGGCGGCGCGAGGCCGACTACCGGGCGGTGTTCGCCGCCGACCCGGCGACGGGAGCCGGCGGGGAGCCCGCGACGCGGGCGGCGCGGAGCGGTGCGCGGGAGGAGGCGGCGCGGTGACCGAGCGGGAGAGCTGGCGGCGAGTCGGCCCCGAAGGACGGCGGTTCCTGCGAGGCCGCAGAGCCGCGGTCGGACGGCTGGCGGCGTGGTCCCTCCTGGAGTCCGCGCACACCTTCCTGGGCGGCTACGGCGTGGCGCGCGCCCTCGACGACGGTTTCCTCGCCGGCCGCACGGGCACCGGCCTCGCCTGGCTCGCGGTGGCCGGAGTCGGGGCGCTGCTCGGCGGGTTCGCCCTGCGCGGCGTGTTCGCCGCACTCGCCGACCTGGTGGAGCCGCTGCGCGACGGACTGGTCCGGCGGGCGGTGCGGCAGTCCCTCGACCGCGCCGTCGCCGACCCCGCCCGCGCCCCCGGCAGCGGCGCCGTCTCCCGGCTCACGCAGCAGACGGAGATGGCCCGGGACTCCTTCGCCGGGCTGGTCCTGACCACCCGCTCCTTCGTCTTCACCGCCCTGGGCGCCCTCGCGGGCATGGCGGCACTCGCTCCCGTCCTGCTGCTGGTCGTCCTGCCCCCGCTGCTGCTCGGCATGGCCGCCTTCCTGGCCACCCTCCGCCCCATGGCCGCCGTGCAGCGCCTGTCCCTCGACACCGACGAGGCGCTGTCGGACCGGGTCGGAGAGCTGGGGGAGGGGCTGCGGGACATCGTCGCCTGCGGTGGGCAGGCGACAGCCGAGGCCCGGGTGGAACCCCTGATCGCAACGCAGGAGCGGCTGGCGCGCACGCTCGGGGGATGGGCCGCCGTGCGCACCGTGGCCCTGGGCACCGCGGGCCGCCTGCCGGTGATCGCCCTGCTCGTCGCGACACCCTGGCTGCTCCGGCGGGGGATCACCGCCGGGACGCTGGCCGGCGGCCTCACGTACGTCGTCACGGCGCTCCTGCCCGCCCTCAACTCGCTGATGACGGCGCTGGGTTCGGCCGGAACCCGACTGCTGGTCGTCCTCGAGCGGTTCTGCGACCCCCTGCCGCCGCCCGCCGGGGTGGCCGCCGTCCGCCCGGAGGCCGCCGTCCGCCCGGAAGGCGCCGCTGCGCCCCCGCCGCAGGAGCCCGTCCACCCCCGCCGGCACTCCGCCGCCGCGGCCGAGCTCCGGTCGGTCACCTTCGCCTACGGCCCCGGCGCCAGCCCCGTACTGGACTCCCTCGACCTGGTCGTACGCCCCGGGGAGCACCTCGCCGTGGTGGGGCCGAGCGGCATCGGCAAGTCCACGCTCACCGCGCTGCTCGCCGGGATGCTGCCCCCCGACGCGGGTGCGGTCCTCGTCTGCGGTGCGCCCGCCCGCCGGGGCCCGGGTGCCACCGGGCCGGATCCGCGGCGCACCCTGCTGCCGCAGCAGGCCTACGTGTTCACCGGCACGGTGCGGGAGAACCTCACCCACCTGTCCTCCTGCCGGGCAGGGGCCGGGGCCGGCGTACCGGGGGACGACCGGGTGCGCCGCGCCGTCACCGCCCTGGGGCTGGAGGACCTGGTCGAACGACTGGGCGGGCTGGACGGCGAGGTCTCGCCCCGGAAACTCTCCCGGGGCGAGAGCCAGCACCTCGCACTCGCCGCCGCCTACCTCTCCCCGGCGCCGCTGCTGCTCCTCGACGAGGCGACGTGCCACCTGGACCCGCGCACGGAGGAGCGGGCGGAACGGGCTCTGGCCGACCGTCCCGGCACCCTCGTCGTCGTGGCCCACCGGGTGTCCTCCGCGGCCCGCGCGGACCGGGTCCTCGTCCTGGACGGGACCCGCGCGGTGTGCGGCACGCATGCGGAACTCCCGGACAGGTCGCCCCTGTACCGGGATCTGGTGGGGGAGTGGAACGGGACCGCGGAGGAGTGACGCGGTCCGCGTCTCCGGCCGCGGCGCCTTCGTCCGCGGGGGATCCGACCGCGTCGGATCAGACCCAGCCCTGCCGCCGGGATATCCGTATCGCGTCGATGAGGTTGCGCGCACCGGTCTTGCGGGTCGCCGCGGCCATGTAGTTGCGCACCGTTCCGCTCGCGAGGTGCAGGGTGCGGGCGATCTCGGCGATGGAGTCGCCCTCCGCGGCCCGGGCCAGCACGCTGACCTCGCGCGGGCTCAGCGGTACCGGCTCGGCCTCCATGAAAGCGGAGGCGAGTGAGGCATCGATGAACCGTTCCCCCGCGGCGACCTTGCGGACGGCCCGCACGAGGCGCCCCGGCGAGCCGTCCTTGTCGACATAGCCGCGGGCCTCGGCCCGGAAGGCCCGGTGCAGCGAACCGGGGGCGCCGGCCGAGGCGAGCATCAGGACCGAGGAGGGGGAGGAGATGACCTGGCGGTCGGCGCGGCGGTCACCGGCCAGCACCGCCGTCGTCCCCGGACAGTCCAGGTCCACGACGGTCACGTCCGGCCGTAACGTCTCCGACTGGCGCGTGGCGGTCCGCCAGCCCGCGGACGTGACCTCGAAGGGCCCCTCGGATCTCAACAGGGCGGCGAGGGCCGACCTGACGAGGCTGACGTTGTGCAGGACGAGGACCTTCGTCATCTTGCGCTCTCCTCGGTAGACGAACCAGCAGCACCACGCGGGTGCCCCGTACAGGGGTGATGGAACGTCACTGCGAGGGGCGTGGAGGGGCATACGGGCAACTTGGCCGATAACCCCGACGGTTCGTGCTTCCCTTCGGCGGGATACCACCTCCCACGCGGCGGATTACCGCCTTGCGCACCGGCCCCGCCCTGCCCGGACGCCGTCAGACGGTGCCGCGCCAGGCGCCCGTCTCGACCCCGCGCGATTCGATGAAGTGCTTGAACCGCTTCAGATCACCCGTCACCTGACGCTTGACGAACCCGAGCTTGTCGGCGGTCCCCTCGGCCAGGCCGTCGGGCACCCAGTTCATGTGCAGGACCACCTTGGTGGTGGTCGCGTCGACGGGCTGGAAGGTGACGAGCCCGGCCTGGCGGGCCTCCCCGTCGACTGTCATCCAGGCGACGCGCCGGTCCGGGAGCTGCTCGGTGATCTGGGCGTCGAACTCGCGCTGCACCCCGTTCACGTTGGTCACCCAGTGCGTGAGCGTGTCCGACCGCTGCTCGATGCGCTCGACGCCCTCCATGAACGCGGGGAACTCCTCGAACTGCGTCCACTGGTTGTAGGCGGTGCGGACGGGGACGTTGACCTCGACCTCTTCCTCGACGTGGGACATGCGTGGCACACCTTCCTTGTCGTCGGCAGCCCCGCGCGGCGCGGGGCGGTCGTCCGTCAGGACGCTCCCAGCGCGGGTGCCCGTCCCGCCGGGGCCCATGCACCGGGGCGGGCGGGGGCTCGGAACGGCTCGCAATGGCGCGCAACGACGGTGCCGGCCGGATCCGCCCCGTCCGGGGTCCCCCACCGGGCCCGGTGGGGGACCCCGGCGAAGATCACAAGGGTATTTCCGGCCCACCTGAAGGGGTTGCCCCCTCGTTCTCTCCGCTGCCCGCGGAGGGACGGGGTCCCGCGCGGCGGAACCGGCCGGATTCAGCCGACAGGTGCGGTCGTGGGCCCGGTGGTCCCGCGCAGCACGCCTATCTTGTCGATGCGGTGCTCGGGGTTGCCCTGGGCGTCGCTCCAGAAGTTCCCCTCGGCGTGGTCCTCCGGGGTGGCGCACGTGGACAGGGTGACCATGGCCCGGCTCGGGGTCGCCCCGGGCTCGCCGGGCACCGCGGCGCGCTGCTCGCTCAGCGAGCGCTCGGAGCGGAAGCTCGTCTCGCGGGTGGCCACGATCTCATACGTGTACACGGTGGCGCCCACCGTGACGAGGACCTCGTCGCCCTCCTTCACCGAGGGCAGATCGCGCAGCGGCCCGCCCGCCGACAGGCGGTGCGCGGTGATCAGGAAGTTCCCGACCTCTCCGGGACCCACTCCGCCCCGCTTGCCGTACGGGCTGGCGGCCACGCCCTGGTCCTGGATGCGGGTGCCGGGGAGGTCGTCGGTGGTGCCCTCATACGGGACCACGCGCAGCCCCGTGATGCCGGCCGAGGGTATGGACACCGTGGAGGCCCGGGGCCGGGACGCGGGGGCCGCGACGGACGGCGCGGCCACGGCCGTGGCCGCCGGGAAGGTCGGCCCGGGAGCCGCGGGCGTGGTGGACGCGGCGGACGTGGCCGGCGAGGCGACCGGCGCCGCCGCCCGCACCGGAGTCGCCGGGCCGGCCGGCCCGGCCGCGGCCCCGGGTGCGCAGGCGGCGATCAGGGCGGTCGCGGCGGCGGCCAGTGCGGCGACGGCCGCTCGGTGCGGGTACGGCAGGGGCATGGCTGTGGTCCGTGTCGTTCGGTCGGTCGGGGCGGGGGAGGTGCGGCGGGGGGATGACCCCGGACGCGGTCCGCCCCGACAGAGTGGCATACGGAGCAAGCCGGACATAAGCCCCTCGGAGCAAGCCGTACATGAGCCCCTGGCGTCAGCGGGCCGCGCCGAAGGTCTGCGTCCAGTAGGAGTTCGGCTGGGCGAGGCCGACGCCGATCTCCTTGAACGCGCAGTTGAGGATGTTCTGCCGGTGGCCGGGGCTGTTCATCCAGCCGGTCATCACCTGCTGGGGGCTGCTGTAGCCGTAGGCGACGTTCTCGCCGTAGGTCCGCCAGGCGTAGCCGGCGCGGGTGATGCGCTGGCCCGGGTCGGAGCCGTCGGAGCCGGTGTGCGACATGGTCGCGTGCGCGGCCATGTCCTTGCTGTGGTTCAGCGCGGCGGCGGTCAGCCGGGCGTTGACCGTCAGCGCCGAGCAGCCGGCCTTGGCGCGCTCCTGGTTCACCAGGGCCACCACCTCGGCGGCCGGACCGGAGGGCGCGGCGGTCGGCGCGGTGCTCGGCGGCTTGGACGCGACCGGGGGCTTGGGCTTCGCCGGGGCGGGCTTGGTGGGCTGCGCGGCGGGCGGCTGCGGTGCGGCGGGCGGCTGCGTCGGCGCGGCGGGTGGCTGGACCGGCTGCGGATCGCCCGCGGGCTGCCCGGTCGGCCGGGGCGCCTCGACGGGGGCGGCCACGGGATCCGCCTGGGGCGTCGGCGGCGGGGTGGGCGAGGGCGTGCCGGCGAAGGGGCGGGGGCCCTGCCGGTCGGAGGCCCGGGTCGCGCCCGCCTCCTGCATGTCCCAGCACGCGAGGGCGGCCGTGGGAACGCCCACGAGGCCGAGGGTGACCGCGGCGATCGATATCTTCCGGTAGTGCTTCTTCTTGCGGTGCTTCTGCATGCTGGCCTCTTGGTCTCTCTGCGAAGCGTTTCTGCGCCCTGAACCGCCGGAGCGCCGGGCGGGCCGCCATTCTTGGAAAGCCCGTCACGGGCTGGCAAGTCCCGCCACCGGCGGCGGCCGCGGCGCCGCGGGCCGGGCTTGAAATGGGCGCGGGGACGTGCTGGCCGTCGGCCCCGCGGTCGATCCGACGGGGGCGGCATGCGTCAGAAGCGCGTGTGACATGGCCTGTTGTGGAAGGAAGCCCCGTGGGTGGAAACAGGCATTTCGGTGGGGACGCGAAATGTCGACCCCGTGAGGACACATCGCGACATTTCCATGCGACCTCAGCGGACGTGATGCTTCCGTGACCCCGGAATCGGCTGTGGCGCATATCACTGTTTCCCGCGCAACCGCGGGCGACGGCAGGCCCGCGGCGCGGGACGGGTTCGGGTGCCTGTCCGCAGCGGTGCAGGGCTTCGGCGGGGGCGCGCCGCACTGCGCCGTCGCCGGGACCGGGATATCCGGGACCGGGATATCAAGGAGCGTGAAGGTGAGCGAGGCCCGGCGGTCCCCACGGCCAAGGAGCACTCTCGTGGAATTCGACCCCACCGACCGGCGCACGGCGGACGTGGACGACGATCCCGTCGCCGTGGAGGTGGTGCGCGACCGGCTGGGACTGACCGGCACCAAGCTGGTAGCGCCTCGGGCCACCAGTCGGGCCCACGCCGAATGGCCCCTGGCCGAGGCCACCGCCCGGATCGCGCTCGATGAACAGGCCACCGCCCCCTCGCCCAAGGCCGGCTAGCCGGCCCGCCTCGGGCGTCCCCACCGTCGGCCGACGCTCCGGGGCCGAGGTGGGACTGTCTCAAGCGGGCGGGTGGGGACGCACCCGAGGCCCGTTCGACGTGGCCTGAATGTCGTCGGAGGGCTCCGCAAACCCACCACCGGTGAGATCACCGCATCGAGGGAATGTCACGGTCGTGGTCGCCATGGGCCGGTGACGCACGGTTAGTGTCGCTCCGAACCCGGACGGACCCGCCGGTATTCGCCCCCTTCTTGCCTCACCGGTGACCGCCCGCGCGCGGGTCACCTTCCTTGCCCTGTGAAGGAGAGCCCGTCCCGATGACCGTGGAGACCAGCCCCGAGGCGCAGCTGTCCCCGAGCCCGCAGACCAGCCTTGGCACGGCGGCCGCCCGCAACCTCGCCACCACGACCAAGTCCGCTCCGCAGATGCAGGAGATCAGCTCCCGCTGGCTGCTGAGGACGCTCCCCTGGGTGGAGACCAAGGGCGGCACCTACCGGGTGAACCGCAGGCTGACCTACACCGTCGGCGACGGCCGCATCGAGTTCGTCCAGGACGGCTCCCGCGTCCGCGTGATCCCCGCCGAACTGGGCGAACTCGCCGTGCTCCGCGGCTTCGACGACCTCGAGGTCCTCACCGCGCTCGCCGGCCGCTGCGTCCAGCGCGACTTCCGTGCCGGGGAGGTCCTGGCCCAACGGGGAGCCCCCGCCGAGCAGATCCATCTGATCGCGCACGGCCGCGTCAGCCAGAGCACCGTCGGCAAGTACGGGGACGAGATCGCCGTCGGCGTCCTCGCCGACGGCGACCAGTTCGGCGAAGCGGCCCTGCTGGACGACGACGCGCGCTGGGACCACACGGCCACCACCGAGACCTCCGGCACCCTGCTGACCCTCTCCCGCGCCGACTTCGCCGCCGTACTGGACACGGCGCCCGCACTCCGCGACCACATCGACCGGTTCCGCTCCCTGCCCCTGCAACGGCAGAACAAGCACGGCGAGGCCGAGATCGCCCTGTCCGCCGGCCACGTCGGCGAAGCCGAACTGCCGGGCACGTTCGTCGACTACGAGCTCAACCCGCGCGAGTACGAACTCTCCATCGCGCAGACCGTCCTGCGGGTCCACACCAGGGTCGCGGACCTCTACAACGAGCCGATGAACCAGACCGAGCAGCAACTCCGGCTCACCATCGAGGCACTGCGCGAGCGCCAGGAGTACGAGCTCGTCAACAACCGGGAGTTCGGGCTCCTGCACAACGCGGCCTTCAAGCAGCGCATCCAGACCCACTCCGGCCCGCCCACCCCGGACGACCTCGACGAACTGCTCTGCCGCCGCCGCGGAACCAAGTTCCTCTTCGCCCACCCCAGGACCATCGCCGCGATCGGACGCGAGTTCAACGCCCGCGGGCTCTACCCCGACCACGTCGACCTCGGCGGACAGCAGGTCCCGGCCTGGCGCGGGGTGCCGATCCTGCCCTGCGGCAAGATCCCGATCAACAAGGACCAGACCAGCTCCATCATGGCGATGCGCACCGGCGAGGACAACCAGGGCGTCATCGGCCTGCGCCAGACCGGTCTGCCCGAGGAGTACGAGCCGGGGCTGTCCGTCCGGTTCATGGGCATCGACGAGCGGTCGATCATCTCCTACCTGGTCACCACCTACTACTCCGCCGCGATCCTGGTGCCCGACGCGCTGGGAGTCCTGGAGAACGTGGAGATCGCCCGCAGGCAGGCCTGAGCACCCGGCGGCATCCGGGACACCCCCACCACCCGACAAGGAGACACGGATGCCCGACCCCGGGCCCCACGCGCCCGCCCGGCCCCCGCTGCCCGGCCCGCCCACCCTCCGGCCGCCCGTCCCGCCCCCCGGAAACGCGGACCCGGCCGCCCCCCGCCCTGCCGCCCCCCGCCCTGCCGTCCTACGCCCGGCCGCCCCGCGCCCGGCCGCCCCGCGCCCGGCCGTCCTACGCCCGGCCGCCCCGCGCCCGGCCATTCCGCGGCCGCCCGTCCCGCCCCCCGCCACCGCGGGCCCGGTCGCGGATCCCGCGGTTCCACCCGTGGCCGGTCCCCCCGCACCGGAGGTGCGCACGCCCAGCTCCGCACTCGCGCGGATCCTGCGCGGCCCCAGCGGGGTCGGCACGTCCGGGCTGTACCTGACCGGGCGCCCGGCAGCGCCCCCGACCCGGGAACCGGCGCCGGCGCCCGGACCGGAACCGGCCGGCAGGCCCATCCCGGGGCTCTACCACCACCCCGTGCCCGAACCCGACCCGGTGCGGGTCGCCGAGGTCAGCCGCCGGATCAAGGACTGGGCGGTCAACGAGGTCGAGCTGTTCCCCCCGGACTGGGAGGACCAGTTCGACGGGTTCTCGCTGGGCCGCTACATGGTCGCCTGCCATCCCGACGCACCGACCGTCGACCACCTGATGGTCGCCACCCGGCTGATGGCCGCCGAGAACGCCCTGGACGACTGCTACTGCGAGGACCACGGCGGCTCGCCCATCGGCCTCGGCAGCCGCCTGCTGCTCGCCCACACCGCTCTCGACCCCCTCCACACCACGGCGGAGTACCAGCCGCACTGGGCGGCCTCCCTGCACGCCGACGCCCCGCGGCGCGCCTACCGCTCCGCCATGGAGTACTTCCTCCGGGCGGCCTCCGCCTCCCAGGCGGACCGCTACCGGCACGACATGGCCCGCCTGCACCTGGGATACCTCGCCGAGGGCGCCTGGTCCCAGGCGGAACACGTCCCGGAGGTGTGGGAGTACCTGGCCATGCGCCAGTTCAACAACTTCCGCCCCTGCCCGACCATCACCGACACCGTCGGCGGCTACGAACTTCCGGCGGACCTGCACGCCCGACCCGCCATGCAACGCGTCATCGCGCTCGCCGGGAACGCGACCACCATCGTCAACGACCTGTACTCCTACACCAAGGAACTCGACGCCCCGGGCGTGCACTTGAACCTGCCCGTGGTGATCGCCGAACGCGAGGGCATGCCGGTCCGCGACGCCTACCTGAAGGCCGTGGAGGTCCACAACGACCTGATGCGCGCCTTCGAGGCCGAGTCAGCGGAACTGGCCGCCGCCTGCCCCCTGCCGGACGTCGTCCGCTTCCTGCGGGGCGTGGCCGCGTGGCTCGACGGCAACCACCACTGGCACCAGACGAACACCTACCGCTACAGCCTGCCCGACTTCTGGTAAGGACGGACCACCCTGTGACCCACACCCAGCCCAGCACCTCGACCCCCACCGCGTTCGTCCCCGCTCCCGCGACGCCCTACCAGGGCGACATCGCGCGGTACTGGGACCACGAGGCCCGGCCGGTGAACCTTCGTCTCGGCGACGTCGACGGGCTGTACCACCACCACTACGGCATCGGCGAGGTCGACCACGCGGCCCTCGGCGACCCCGCCGACAGCGCGTACGAGAAGAAGCTGATCGCCGAGCTCCACCGCCTGGAGTCGGCGCAGGCCGAGGTCCTCCTGGACCACCTCGGGACCATCGGGCGCGAGGACACGCTCGTGGACGCCGGCTGCGGGCGCGGGGGATCGATGGTCATGGCCCACCAGCGCTTCGGCTGCCGGGTCGAAGGGCTCACGCTGTCGGCCAAGCAGGCCGAGTTCGGCAACCGGCGCGCGCGGGAACTGGGCATCCAGGACTCCGTCCGGTCCCGCGTCCGCAACATGCTCGACATGCCGCTCGAGACCGGGCAGGCGGCGGGTTCCTGGAACAACGAGTCCAGCATGTACGTCGACCTGCACGACCTGTTCGCCGAGCACGCGCGCGTCTTGCGGGTCGGCGGGCGCTACGTGACCATCACCGGCTGCTGGAACCCCCGGTACGGCCAGCCCTCGAAGTGGGTCTCCCAGATCAACGCGCACTTCGAGTGCAACATCCACTCCCGCCGGGAGTACATGCGGGCGATGGCCGACAACCGCCTCGTGCCGCAGGCCGTCATCGACCTGACCCCGGACACCCTGCCCTACTGGCAACTGCGGGCCACGTCCTCGCTGGTCACCGGTATCGAGGAGGCGTTCATCAACTCCTACCGGGACGGCTCGTTCCAGTACCTGCTGATCGCCGCCGACCGCGTCTGACCGCCGCACCCCGCGTCGCCGCCCGTGACTCAGTACACCAGCTTGTAGGTCACCTCCTGGGCGACCGGTGCCGGTGCGGTGTCGGTGTAGACGAGCCGGATCGTCGTGTAGCGCCGCACCTCCGGGTGCTCGGGCCAGGACTCCGGATGGCTCAGGGTCACCGTCACCGGGTAGGCGCGGAAACGTCCGGCCGCGCAGTAGGGGTTGCAGTCGTTCACCATGTCGGTCCCGGTGGCGGTGGCGGTCCGAGGCCCCCACGTGTGCCAGTGCAGGTCGACGAGGCGGTTGTTGCCGTCGCCGCACGCCAGGATGTACTCCTCGGGGCGCGTCTGCGCCTCGGACGAGCAATCGACCACGACCGGATCCAGGGGGGCTGCCGCGCCCCGGGCCGTCGCCGTCGCGGCGGGGTGTGCAGAGACCGGAACCGCGGCGGCCGTCAGGGCCGCCGCGGCGCACAGCAGGCCCGCCGTCCGCACCCCGTACCGGGAAGCGCGTGCGGGTCGGCCGGGTGCGGAAACGTTCACGGGAAGACCCTCCTCGCCACTCGCTGGCCGCCGATGCTGAGGCTGTACCCAGCTTCCCCCATCCGTGGAGACCGTGCACCCGCTGCGGAGGCCGGGCGCCGGAGGGGCCGGGTCCCCGCCCCGTCCGGCGCTACTTCTCCAAAGCCCGGACTCCGAGGCGCTCCAGCTCCAGGCAGCGCTCCACCCGCTCGGCGCACGCGTCGAAGAGGGAGCGCCGCTCCTCGGCACCGGCCTGCGCGTCGGTGTCCCGGGCGAGCGCCGCCAGGTCCGACCAGTGCCGGGCGGATTCCCTGAAGAGCCCGGCGGCCTCCGGGCGCCCGACCAGGTCGAGGAAGTCGGCGTACAGCGGCCTGGTCGCGCCCGGCGCGGTCCACTCCTCCTCCAGGCAGGCGTGGAGCCGCCGGGTACCGGCCCGCAGTGCCTCCGGCGAGCTGCCGAACCGGCGCTCCCAGCCCGTCCTGGTCGTGCTGTCGCGCAGTTGCGCGGCGAACTTCTCCATCCCGCTGAAGCCGAAGTTCACGTCGAAGGCGTTCCCGAGCACCGGCCCGGTCAGGTGCGTGACGGTGGAGGCGATCGCCCCGGCCACGTCCGGTTCCTCCTCGGCCGGGCCGGTGGGCACGATCAGCTGGTGGCGGCCCTTGCGGTGGGCGGTCCAGGCAGCGCCGAACTCCTCCCGGTCGATCCGGTGCGGGGTCTCGGCGCCGTCCTCGATCAGCAGGTCGTCGCCGTCGTATCCGGCGATGACGACGGTGTAGGGGTCGGCGCCGGTCATCTCGGCGTCCGGATCGGGCGTGTGCCAGGGCAGGGAGGAGCGGTCCACCACGCAGAAGGCGGGCCGGCCCCCGTCGAGTGCCGCCCGGACCCGGCCCCAGCGGGGATTCATCGCGCGGGTGGCCTCGTACGGCACGCCCAGGCGGCCGAGGGCGACCTGGACCCAGGGCTCGGGGTGGGCCTGGGCCACGATGGTGGCGATGGGCAGTCGGCCCGCGTACTCGAAGACGAAGTACATGAAGCCGATTCCGCCGGCCAGGCCGGCCACGAGCTCCTCGTCGTGGACGCTGCCGAGCGCGTGGCGGATCAGGGAGGCTTCGCGGTGGCGTCCGGTGCCGAAGTCTTCGTACACGAGCACAGTCATGGAGGTCAGCCTATCCGCGCGGGTGCCGCGCCCCGCGGCCCGGGGCGCTGCCGTGCCGCCCGCGCTCCCGCCCGCGGCCCGCCGGCCGATCGCCTCCCGGAGCAGGAGCGGGCGAACGAACGTACGATGGGCGGGAACCGGCGCGGTACGGCTCGTCGCGGCGCCGGCGCACGCCGCTCGTGGGAGACACATGGCAGAGGTCGCCGACACAGCGCGGACCGTCATCCTGACCGTGGACGACGACCCGGGGGTCTCCCGCGCCGTAGCCCGCGACCTGCGGCGCCGCTACGGCGCCGGCTACCGCATCGTGCGCGCGGAGTCCGGCGAATCCGCGCTGGACGCGCTGCGCGAGCTGAAGCTGCGGGGCGACCTGGTGGCGGTGATCTTGGCGGACTACCGCATGCCGCGGATGAACGGCATCGAGTTCCTCGAACAGGCCCTGCACGTGTACCCCGGCGCGCGGCGCGTGCTGCTGACCGCGTACGCCGACACCAACGCGGCCATCGACGCGATCAACGTCGTCGACCTCGACCACTACCTGCTCAAGCCGTGGGACCCGCCGGAGGAGAAGCTCTACCCGGTCGTCGACGACCTGCTCACCGCCTGGCGCGCCAGCGACTACCGGCCGGTACCGGCCACCAAGGTGGTCGGTCACCGCTGGTCGGCGCGCTCCTCGGCGGTGCGGGAGTTCCTCGCCCGCAACCAGGTGCCCTACCGCTGGTACTCCTCCGACGAGCCCGAGGGGCGGCGGCTGCTGGAAGCGGCCGGTGCCGACGGCCACCGGCTGCCGCTGGTGATCACACCGGACTGCACCGTGCTGGTCGAGCCCGAGGCCCCGGACCTCGCCGCCCACGTCGGCCTCGCGACGACTCCGGCCGCCGACTTCTACGACCTCGTCGTGATCGGCGGTGGACCGGCCGGGCTCGGCGCGGCGGTCTACGGCGCCTCCGAAGGGCTGCGGACGGTGCTGGTCGAGCGGTCGGCGACCGGTGGGCAGGCCGGCCAGAGCTCCCGCATCGAGAACTACCTGGGGTTCCCCGACGGCGTTTCTGGCGCGCAGCTCACCGACCGCGCCCGCCGCCAGGCCGGCCGGTTCGGGGCCGAGATCCTCACGGCACGCGAGGTCACGGGGCTGGAGGTCAACGGCGCGGCGCGTGTCGTCCGCTTCTCCGACGGGTCGTCGGTCACCGCGCACAGCGTCATCCTGGCGACCGGGGTGTCGTACCGGCAGCTCCAGGCGCCCGGCTGCGAGGACCTCACCGGCTGCGGCGTGTACTACGGCTCCTCGCTCACCGAGGCGTCCGCCTGCCAGGAGCAGGACGTGTACATCGTCGGAGGCGCCAACTCGGCCGGGCAGGCGGCGATGTACCTGGCGCGGGGGGCGAAGTCGGTGACCCTGCTGGTGCGCGGGGAGTCCCTGGCGGCGTCCATGTCGTACTACCTGATCCAGCAGATCGAGGAGGCGCCGAACATCTCGGTGCGGGTCCGCACCGTCGTGGAGTCGGCGCACGGCGACGGGCACCTCGAACGGCTGACGCTGCGGAACGTGGACAGCGGCGCGACCGAACTCGTCGACGCGCAGTGGATGTTCGTCTTCATCGGAGCGGCCCCGCGCACCGACTGGCTGGACGGCACGGTGCTGCGCGACGCGCGCGGCTTCATCCTGGCCGGACCGGACCTCACGCCCGACGGCCGCCCGCCGGCCGCGTGGGAGCTGGACCGGTCGCCCTACCACCTGGAGACCAGCATTCCCGGCGTGTTCGTGGCGGGTGACGCACGTGCCGAGTCCGCCAAACGCGTCGCGTCCGCCGTCGGAGAGGGAGCCATGGCCGTGATGCTCGTCCACCGCTACCTGGAGCAGTCATGAGCGGACACGCCATGTCGTGCGACCCGCGGGAGGTCGCCTCGCTGTTCCTGTTCGAGAAGCTCTCCCCGGAGCAGCTCGGTGAGCTGTGCGCCGCGGGCCGGGTGGAGCGGTTCGAGGCCGGCCCGGTCTACACCGAGGGCGACCCGGCGACCTGCTTCTTCGTGATGATCGAGGGCACCGTCGTGCTGTCCCGCCGGGTCGGCGGCGACGACGTCGAGGTGAGCCGGACCTCGCAGCGCGGGGTGTACTCGGGGGCCATGCAGGCCTACCTGGGCGACCGGGTACCGCAGACGTACACCAACTCGATGCGGGTGACCGAGCCGACGCGGTTCTTCGTGCTGCCCGCACAGTCGTTCGCGGACTTCATGCGGGAGTGGTTCCCGATGGCCGCACATCTGCTCGAGGGGCTCTTCTTCGGCGCGAGGAACACCCAGCGGGCCATCGGGCAGCGCGAACGCCTCCTCGCGCTCGGGTCGTTGTCCGCCGGTCTCACCCACGAGCTCAACAATCCGGCCGCGGCCGCCGTCCGGGCCACCGCGGCGCTGCGGGAACGCGTCGGCAAGATGCGCCACAAACTGGCCGTCATCGCCCACGGACCCTACTCCCGCGAGACCCTCGCCGAACTGATCGAGATCCAGGAGCGCACCGCCGAACGCGTCGCGAAGGCGCCGGTGCTCAGCCCGATGGAGGCAGCCGACCGGGAGGACGAGCTCACCGACTGGCTCGACGACCACGGGATCGCGGAGGGCTGGCGGGTCGCACCGACCTTCGTCCAGGCCGGACTCGACACGGACTGGCTGGAGCAGGTCGCCGCGACGGTCGCCGAGGACATCCTCCCGGGTGCGATCGGCTGGCTCAACTACACGGTCGAGACCGAGCTGCTGATGGACGAGATCGACGACTCGACCACCCGTATCTCGCACCTCGTGGACGCCGCCAAGCAGTACGCGCAGCTCGACCGGGCCCCGCACCGGGTCGTCGACGTCCACGAGCTCCTCGATAGCACCCTGCTGATGCTCTCGGGCAAGATCGACTCACGGGTCCGGGTGGTCAAGGACTACGACCGCTCCGTGCCCGACGTGCCCGCCTATCCGGCGGAGCTCAACCAGGTGTGGACCAACCTCATCGACAACGCCGTGTTCGCGATCAGGAGCACCGGCCGCGAAGGCACGCTCACGGTCCGCACGGCACGCGAGGGGGACCGGCTGCTGGTGGAGTTCCGGGACACCGGGCCCGGCATACCGGCGGACGTCCGCAGCCGCATCTTCGACCCGTTCTTCACCACCAAGCCGGTCGGCGAGGGCACGGGCCTCGGCCTGGACATCTCCTGGCGGATCGTCGTCAACAGGCACCACGGGAGCCTGCAGGTCGAGTCCGTACCCGGAGACACCCGTTTCCAGGTACTGCTCCCGCTGACCGCGCCGGAACCCGGGGGCGCGGCCGATGCCGGCGCCGATGCCCGTACCGAGACCGAGATCGCGGAGGAGCCGGTATGACCGACATCAAAGGAATCGAACCGAGCGCCGCGCCCTCCGGCCCGGGCTGCCTCGACTGCGACGCGGCGGGCGGGTGGTGGTTCCACCTGCGCCGCTGCGCCCAGTGCGGGCACGTCGGCTGCTGCGACTCCTCGCCCGGCGGGCACGCCACGGCCCACTGGGAGTCCACCGGCCACCCCGTCGTACAGAGCTTCGAACCGGGGGAGGAGTGGTTCTGGGACTACGAAAGCGGCCGGCTGTACGAGTCGGGGCCCGAGCTGGCGCCGCCGGGCGGCCACCCCGTGGACCAGCCGGCGCCGGGTCCGGCGGACCGGGTGCCCCAGGACTGGACGCGGCAGCTGCGCCGCTGAACGCCTCGCGGGCCTGCGGCCCGAACCGTCCGTCGCGCGACGCGGTCCCTACCGGTGCCGGGCCAGTGAGTGGACCAGGACGAGGAGCGCGAAGGCGATGACGGCCAGGTGGACCCAGGCGGGGCCGGGCGCCGGCGTCAGGGCGAGGGAAGTCAGTGTGATGGAGGTCATATCACGCGCGTGCCCCCATCCGCCGCAATCACGCTCCCCGAGGGGCGTGACCCGGCGGGCCGGCCGGGTCGCCCGCTCGCGGTGCGGAACGGGGCGGACCGGGCCGGTCACATGCCCGTGGACCTGCCCGAGGTCAGCCGGGACGCGTCGATCTCGGCCCAGACGGCCTTGCCCGCGTCATGGGTGACGGTTCCCCAGCGATCGGAGAGGCGTTCCACGATGTAGAGGCCGTGCCCGCCGGGAAGCCCCCGCGGGGACGGGTGCGGGCGCGGCAGCGTGGTCGTGCCGTCGTACACCTCGATGCGCAGCACCTCACCGGCCGTCAGCGCGAGCTCGATGCAGCCGCCCGCGTGCAGGGAGGCGTTGGTCAGCAACTCTGACACCAGGAGCAGGACGTCCTCCGAGGTCTCGGCCCCGTCCCACCCCCAGTCCCGCAGGGCCTGGCGCGTGAAATCGCGGCCCTTCGCCACGTGACCGCGGACGCCGGACAGGGCGAGCCGACGGCGCTGCCCCGCCACGGAAGGCCCGGTACGCAGGGACTCGCCGGTCTGCGTTCCGATGGTTTCCACTGTGAACTCTCACCCCCATCGATGGCACTGGTCTGTGATCGCGGGAACGTTGCCGTTCCCGCCGGCCCCACACGGCCGGTGTCGTGCACCGGCCGTCCCCCCGGAACCCGGGACATCGAGCGTGCCCGACAGTCTAAGGGAGCGCCGGCCTCAAGGAGCCGCCATGTGCAGTCTGAGAACGAGACCGCTGTCCGAGGCGCGTATCTCGACGAGGTCGCACAGCTGATGGATCATCCACAGGCCGCGGCCGCCGTTGACCGACGCGAGGGAGGGCCGACGGCGGCCCGCGAGCGGGTTGGCGAGGTGGCCGCCGTCGCGGATCTCGGCCACGACGCCGGTGCCGGTGCTCCACAGCCGCAGCGATCCCCGCCCTCCGCCGTGCGCCAGGGAGTTGGCCGCGGCCTCGCTCAGAGCGAGGACGAGGTCGCCCCGGCGTGCCGCGCTCAGGGCCGTACCGCGTGCCCAGGCCTCGGCGTGCTCGCGGACCTCGCCCAGGTCCCCATGGCCGTAGTCGAGCCGGGGCGCGTGCCCTTCCGGCTCCGGCAGGGGGAGATCGCAGTCGGCGGACACCGCCGCGGCGTCCTCGTAGTGCGGGCTGAGCAGGTCCTCGCCCCGCGTGCTGACCACGGGATGGGTGCGCCGCGCGTCGGACACCACGGCGGCCGGCAGGCCCTGCACGTCGTACGGGCACAGGATGGTGGCGTCGCGTCCCGCGAAGGCGGTGTTGATCAGCGCTTCGTGGCGCGTGGCCTCCAGCACCTCGGCCTGCGAGCGGCCGGGCCAGATGGGCTCGCCCACGATCCGGGCGGGCCGGCCCGCGTGCCGGTCGGCGAAGTCCTGCAGGGCGGAGAGGATGCGGCCGGGGTTGCGCCCGAGCCCCGTCATGTCCGTCCAGGTGACCTCGGCCGCACCCGCACCGACGCTCTCGCGCAGGGCGTCCAGCTGGTCGCCGGGCACGGCGACGAGCACCGGCTCGTCGGCGTCGAGGGCGGTGCGCACGAACCCTCCCACCCCTGCCAGGTACTCCGCCTGGCCCTGGTAGAAGAGGGCGGGGTGGACGAAGGCTCCGGGGCTGGTGGACGCAGGAAGGGTGATCATGCTGCGACCTCCAGCGCGGCACATTCGTCCGGGAACATCGCCACGATCTTGCGGAGCGAGTACGGCGGGTGGTGGAGCAGCAGGCGGCGCCCCTGTCCGGTGAGGGTGGAGGTGGCCTGCAGCAGGGCGGCGACCGCCTCCGTGTCGAGGAAGGCCACGTCGGCGAGGTCGAGGTGGACGACCGGGCCCGGGATCCGGGTGACGACGCCGAGCGCCGCGCTGAGGATCGGCCGGGTGTCGAGATCGCAGCTGCCGCTGAGCAGGGCTCCGGGCCGGTCCGGCAGCGGCTGCGCGCTCAGCAGCGGCGCCCTCCCCGCATCCGCCCGCGCTGGGGCGCACCGGAGGACCGCGTCCGCCCACCGCACGCTGTCGAAGAGCGCGGGGGCGTCGTGCGGGGGGACGGACGCGTCGTTCCGGTCAGGAGAGGGCATGCCGGCTGCCTACACCGAGAGCATTCCGGCGCGCAGCCGCGTCAGGGTGCGCGACAGCAGGCGCGAGACCTGCATCTGCGAGATGCCGAGGACCGCGCCGATCTCCGCCTGCGTCTTCTCCTCGCCGAAGCGCATGCTGAGGATCACCCGGTCGCGCTCGTCGAGCTGCTCCAGCAGGGGAGCCAGGGTGTGGAACTCCTCGAAGAGCTCCATGGCGGGGTCGACGTCGCCGAGCCGGTCGGCCAGCGGCTGCGTGGTCCGGCCCGTCGCGGACGGCTCGTCGCCGTCGGCGCCGGTGGTGTCCAGGGAGCCGCTCGTGTAGCCGTTGGCCGCGACGAGACCGTCGATGACCTGTTCCTCGGTCAGCTCGAGGTGCTCGGCGACCTCCTTGACCGTCGGGGCGCGGCCCAGGACGTCGGTCAGGGCCTCCTGCGCCTTGGCCAGCTCCGTCCGCAGCTCCTGCAGACGGCGGGGGACGTGCACGGCCCACGTAGTGTCGCGGAAGAAGCGCTTGATCTCGCCCGTGATGTACGGCAGGGCCAGGGTGGAGAACTCCACCTCGCGGTCGATGTCGTACCGGTCGATGGCCTTGATGAGGCCGATGGTCCCCACCTGGATGATGTCGTCCATGTCCAGGCTCCCGCCCAGCGCGCGGGCCCGGAAACGGCGCGCGGCGAACTGGACGAGCGAGAGGTTCATCTCGATCAGGGTGTTGCGGGCGTACTGGTACTCCGGGGTGCCCTCTTCCAAGGAGCGGAGCCGCTCGAAGAAGACCCTCGAAAGTTCGCGTGCGTCGGAGGGCGCCATTTCACGGGCGTTGTCCACCCGGAACTGATCCACGTCCTGCGCCGGGACTCCAGCGGTGCCGGCCGGCGCGGGTGGAATGTGCGCGTCTGTTGCAGGCATGGCGCTGACGGCGGTGGCCGAGCGAGACATGTGGCCGTTCCCCTCCCGATTGACTGATGGCTGCCCGGGCGCTTGTGCCCCGACTTCGCGGTCTTACACACCCCCAACCATATTTCTTTTCACCGATCTGCGGGACAGGCGTGCCGGGCACGCCACCAGGCGTCCTCAGCGGGGCCGCGAACAGGCATACTCCCTTCCGGAGGCCGTACAGGCGACGATGCGGGGAGGCGGACATGACCGGAGCACAGGACGCATACCACGATGGCGTGGTCGGTGGGAGCTACCCCGCCGGCGCCGGGTGGGTGGTGAGCGCGCGGGGGGAACTCGACCAGGACACCCTCGCCCCGCTGGAGCAGGCATTGGTCTCGGCGGCGGACCGGCACGGGCTGGTGGTGCTGGACGCCCGCGCCATCACCTTCGGCGACTCGTCGTTCCTCAACCTGCTGCTGCGGATGCACCAGCGCACCACGCTGCGCGTGGCCGCCCCCGGCGAGCAACTGCGCCGTCTCTTCGCCCTCACGGGCGCCGACACCGTCCTGTCCCTCGCACCGAGCGTCGAGGAAGCCGTCGCCGGTCGCTGACCGGTCGCCCCGCGCCGCGGCCCGGACGACCGGTCGGTCGCGGTGGAGGACGGTTCTCCCACCGGGTCGGTCGCTGCCGGCGACGCGGCCGCCCGGACCCCGCCCCGTGCGCCCTTGCCCCCACCCCTCTCGCCCGATGTGGTGTTTGTCACCGCCCGCCTACCCCGTGCTCGCGCATGCACCCGAGCAACCGTGCGCGAGCGAAGCCGCGAGGTGATCGCGTGCTTTAGGGTCCCTCCCGCGGCGTTAGCCTTCTTCGGTCGGCCGTGCGGAAAGCGGAACCTGTCGGCCGGGTGGCCGGCGCACACGGAGTGAGGTTGGCGGATGGCTGAGAGGGCGGGCGCGCAGTCACCGGGTGGCTCGACGACGCTGTCGGGGGACGGCGGGATCGGCGAAGCGGAGCTGCGCCTTCTGCTGGCCGGCCTGACAGCCGTGCGGGACGGGGACTTCCGTACCCGGCTCCCCGACAGCGCGGACGGGCTGCTCGGCGAGATCGCCACCGTGTTCAACGGCATGGCCGACCAGCTCTCGCTGTTCACCTCCGAGGTGACGCGCGTGGCCCGCGAGGTGGGCACCGAGGGAACCCTCGGCGGACAGGCCGTCGTTCCGGGGGTCGGCGGCGCCTGGTTGGATCTCACGGATTCGGTCAACTTCATGGCCGGAAACCTGACGGCGCAGGTGCGCTCCATCGCGCAGGTCGCGACCGCCGTGGCCAAGGGGGACCTCTCACAGAAGATCACCGTCACCGCCCGGGGCGAGATCCTGGAACTGAAGGAGACCATCAACACGATGGTCGACCAGCTCTCCGGGTTCGCCGGCGAGGTGACGCGCGTGGCGCGCGAGGTCGGTACCGAGGGCCGGCTCGGCGGTCAGGCGGACGTGAAGGGCGTCTCCGGGACCTGGAAGGACCTGACGGAATCGGTCAACGTCATGGCCGACAACCTGACGGCGCAGGTCCGGTCGATCGCTGAGGTCACCACCGCGGTGGCGCAGGGTGATCTGACGCAGAAGATCCGGGTGGACGCGCGGGGTGAGATCCTGGAGCTGAAGGAGACCATCAACACGATGGTCGACCAGCTGTCGGCGTTCGCGGACGAGGTCACGCGCGTGGCGCGCGAGGTGGGCACCGAGGGCAACCTCGGGGGTCAGGCCACCGTGCGGGGCGTGTCGGGCACGTGGAAGGACCTCACGGACAACGTCAACGTGATGGCGTCGAACCTGACGGGGCAGGTGCGCTCGATCGCCCAGGTGGCCACGGCGGTGGCCCGCGGTGACCTGTCGCAGAAGATCATGGTGGAGGCGAAGGGCGAGGTCGCCGCGCT
>NZ_JBWKLE010000017.1:0-140979 GCF_056430495.1 Streptomyces sp. NPDC045967
TCCAGATACGCCACCGCCGTCTTCATCACCTCGGCCGACTGCAGCACGAACGGCAGCTGCATCTGACCGGACCCGAACAGCTCACCGACGACCTTCATCCCCTCCAGCAGGGTGTCGTTGACGATGTCCAGCGCGGGCCGAGCCGTCAGCGCCTCATCGAGGTCCGCCTCCAGCCCGTTCTTCTCCCCGTCGATGATCCGCCGCTGCAACCGCTCGTCCAACGGCAGCGCCAGCAACTCCTCCGCACGCCCCGCCTTCAACGACTTGGTGTTGACACCCTCGAACAGCGCCATCAGCTTCTGCAGCGGGTCATAGCCCTCCGCCCGCCGGTCGTAGATCAGATCCAGCGCCGTGGTGACCTGCTCCTCATCGAAACGGGCGATCGGCAGGATCTTCGAGGCGTGCACGATCGCCGAATCCAGGCCGGCCTTGACGCACTCGTCGAGGAACACCGAGTTCAGCAGCACCCGCGCCGCCGGGTTCAGACCGAAGGAGATGTTCGACAGCCCCAACGTCGTCTGCACCTGCGGACGGCGGCGCTTGAGCTCGCGGATCGCCTCGATCGTCGCGATCCCGTCCTTGCGGGACTCCTCCTGCCCCGTGCAGATCGTGAAGGTCAGGGTGTCGATGAGGATGTCGCACTCCTGGATCCCCCAATTCCCCGTCAGGTCCTCGATCAGCCGCTCGGCGATGGCGACCTTGTGCTCGACCGTCCGGGCCTGACCCTCCTCATCGATGGTCAACGCGATCAACGCAGCCCCGTGCTCCTGGGCCAGTCGGGTGACCTTCGCGAAACGGGACTCCGGCCCGTCACCGTCCTCGTAGTTCACCGAGTTGATGACGGCGCGACCGCCCAGCTTCTCCAGGCCGGCCTGGATGACGGGGACCTCGGTGGAGTCCAACACGATCGGCAGGGTGGAGGCGGTGGCGAAGCGGCCGGCGAGCTCCTGCATGTCCGCCACACCGTCACGGCCCACGTAGTCCACACACAGGTCCAGCATGTGCGCGCCCTCACGGATCTGATCGCGCGCCATCTCCACACAGTCGTCCCAGCGGGCCTCCAGCATCGCCTCACGGAACTTCTTCGACCCGTTGGCGTTCGTCCGCTCACCGATCGCCATGTAAGAGGTGTCCTGCCGGAACGGCACCGTCTGGTAGAGCGAGGCCGCGCCCGGCTCGGGCTGGGGGGTGCGCTCGGTGACAGCGGCGCCGCGCACCCGCTCCACGACCTGCCGCAGGTGCTCGGGGGTGGTGCCGCAGCAACCGCCCACCAGGGAGAGCCCGTACTCGCGGACGAAGGTCTCCTGCGCGTCGGCGAGCTCCGCCGCGCTGAGCGGGTAGTGCGCGCCGTCCTTGGTCAGGACGGGCAGGCCGGCGTTGGGCATGCAGGACAGCGGGATGCGGGCGTGGCGGGCGAGGTAGCGCAGGTGCTCGCTCATCTCGGCCGGGCCGGTGGCGCAGTTCAAGCCGATCATGTCGATGCCCAGCGGCTCCAGCGCCGTCAGCGCCGCACCGATCTCCGAACCCAGCAGCATCGTGCCGGTCGTCTCCACCGTCACCGAGCAGATCAGCGGAACCGAGACACCCAAAGCCTGCATCGCCCGCCGGGCACCGATGATCGAGGACTTCGTCTGCAGCAGGTCCTGCGTGGTCTCCACCAGCAGCGCGTCCGCGCCACCCGACAGCAGACCCTCCGCGTTCACCTGATAGGCGTCCCGGATCGTGGCATAGGCGATGTGGCCCAGCGTCGGCAGCTTCGTACCCGGACCCATCGAACCCAGCACCCAGCGCTGCTGCCCCGTGGAGGCGGTGAACTCATCCGCCACCTCACGCGCGATCCGGGCGCCCGCCTGCGACAATTCGAAGTTCCGCTCGGCGATGTCGTACTCCGCCAGCGCCGCGTAGTTCGCACCGAAGGTGTTCGTCTCGACGCAGTCCACACCCACCGAGAAGTACGCCTCGTGCACCGTGCGCACGATGTCCGGACGCGTCGCGTTCAGGACCTCGTTGCACCCCTCCAACTGCTGGAAGTCCTCCATCGAGGGATCCTGCGCCTGGAGCATCGTCCCCATCGCCCCGTCGGCCACGACCACACGGGACGCGAGCGCCTCACGCAGGGCATCGGCCCGGGTCTGGGTGTCTGCGGGCGGGTTCGGCAACGAGGCCATGGTTGAGCTCCCTGGGATGCGACGGCTGTCGGCTTTGCACCCCCTCTGTGTCAGGGGTGCACGCGGCCAGGGTAACCGCGTGGCACCTGACCCGGTGCGGGCGTCCCACGTGGCGGACTGCATTCTGTGCGCGGGACGTCCGGTCGGGTGTGTTCGCGTGGGAGTGGCGGTCCGAACGGGGGTACGCCGACCCCACACCATGCAGAAAGTCGGCATCGACCGATAGTGTTCAGCATTGTCGAACTACGTCAGCAGGAGGCTGCGCCATGGCACGGAACATCCAGTCGCTCGAGCGAGCCGCTGCGATGCTGCGACTCCTGGCGGGCGGTGAGCGCCGGCTGGGCCTGTCGGACGTGGCGTCCTCGCTGGGTCTGGCCAAGGGCACGGCGCACGGCATCCTGCGCACCCTCCAGGCGGAGGGCTTCGTGGAGCAGGACCCGGCCTCCGGCCGCTACCAGCTGGGCGCGGAGCTGCTGCGCCTGGGCAACAGCTACCTCGACGTGCACGAGCTGCGCGCCCGCGCCCTGGTGTGGACGGACGACCTGGCCAGGGCGAGCGGCGAGAGCGTCTACGTGGGCGTGCTACACAAGAGCGGCGTGCTGATCATGCACCACGTGTTCCGGCCCGACGACAGCCGCCAGGTGCTGGAGGTGGGGGCCATGCAGCCGCTGCACTCCACCGCCCTGGGCAAGGTGCTGTCCGCGTACGACCCGGTGGCGCACACCCAGGCCCTGGAGGTGGAGCGCGAGGCGTTCACCCCGCGGACGGTCACGGACCCGGCCGGGTTCGAGGAGGTCCTCGGGCTCACGCGGGCGCGCGGCTGGGCCGCGGACGTGGAGGAGACCTGGGAGGGCCTCGCCTCGGTGGCGGCGCCCATCCACGACCGGCGCAGGATGCCCGTCGGCGCGGTGGCCGTGGCAGGGGCGGTGGAGCGGGTGTGCGCGGAGTCCGGTGAGCCCCGGGCGGCTCTGGTGGCCTCCGTACGGGACTGCGCCCGGTCGGTTTCACGCGACCTCGGCGCAGGCCGGTTCTGAGCTTGACCTGACACATCCAGCCCACCCGAGGCGGCTTCCGGCTGCACTTGGGTGGGGTTTGTCATTTACTGATCATGGATTGGCCTGATTTGGGCGATCGTACCTACTGGTAACGATCCGGTTCTTTGACCTGGCCAGGCCTTGACGGGTTCTTCACACAGGCGGAAAACTGCCGTTCATCGGTCGGCAATGTCGAACACCTACCGGCAATACGCGTTAGGGTGGGCAAGGCCAAGGACCGGTGCAGCACTCACCGAGTGCGCGGAACCACCGGAGGGACCCGGTGTCCGCCCACCCCTGGACGTAAGGAGTCGCGGGTGTCCAGCTCCGACATCTTCATCGGCGAGACCATCGGTACCGCCGTCCTCATCCTGCTCGGCGCCGGCGTGGTCGCCGCCGTCGTACTCAAGCGCTCGAAGGCGCAGAACGCGGGCTGGCTGGCGATCACCTTCGGGTGGGGTTTCGCGGTCATGACGGCCGTCTACATGACCGGCACCCTGTCCGGCGCCCACCTCAACCCCGCCGTCACGGTCGGCATCGCGATCAAGGACGGCGACTGGGGCAACGTCCCGGTCTACTTCGCCGGCCAGCTGCTCGGCGCCATGATCGGTGCCGCGCTGGCCTGGGTCGCGTACTACGGCCAGTTCCGGGCCCACCTCACCGACCCCGAGATCGTCGCCGCCAAGTCCGAGCACGCCGGCATGGTCGACCAGAAGACGGAGCCCAACGCCGGCCCGGTGCTCGGCGTCTTCGCCACCGGCCCCGAGGTCCGCAACGTCTGGCAGAACCTCGCGACCGAGATCATCGGCACGCTCGTGCTCGTGCTCGCGGTGCTCGCTTTCGGCCTCAACGACGACGGCAAGGGCCTCGGCACCCTCGGCGGCCTCATCGTCGCCCTGACCGTCGTCAGCATCGGCCTCTCGCTCGGCGGCCCGACCGGCTACGCCATCAACCCGGCGCGCGACCTGGGTCCGCGCATCGTCCACGCACTGCTGCCGCTGCCGAACAAGGGCGGCTCCGACTGGGGGTACGCCTGGATCCCCGTCGTCGGCCCGCTGATCGGCGGCGCCCTCGCCGCGGGTATCTACAACCTCGCGTTCGTCTAAGCCGTTCGCCCACCGGACTTCCCAGGAGCAGCCATCATGACCACGAGCACCGGCCCCTTCATCGCCGCGATCGACCAGGGCACCACCTCCTCCCGCTGCATCGTCTTCGACCGCGACGGCCGCATCGTCGCCGTCGACCAGAAGGAGCACGAGCAGATCTTCCCCAAGCCGGGCTGGGTCGAGCACGACGCCACGGAGATCTGGACCAACGTCCAGGAAGTCGTCGCCGGGGCCATCGCCAAGGCGGAGATCACGGCCGCCGACGTCAAGGCCGTCGGCATCACCAACCAGCGCGAGACCACGCTGCTGTGGGACAGGCACACCGGCGAGCCGGTGCACAACGCGCTGGTCTGGCAGGACACCCGCACCGACGCCCTGTGCAAGGAGCTCGGCCGCAACGTCGGCCAGGACCGCTTCCGCCGGGAGACCGGCCTGCCCCTGGCGAGCTACTTCGCCGGGCCGAAGGTCCGCTGGCTGCTCGACAACGTCGAGGGCCTGCGCGAGCGCGCCGAGGCCGGGGACATCCTCTTCGGCACCATGGACTCGTGGGTCATCTGGAACCTCACGGGCGGCGCCCAGGGCGGCGTGCACGTCACCGACGTCACCAACGCCTCGCGCACCATGCTGATGAACCTGCACACCCTCGCCTGGGACGAGAGGATCGCCGAGTCCATGGGCGTCCCGCTCAACGTCCTGCCGGAGATCAGGTCCTCCGCCGAGGTCTACGGCCACGTCAAGGACGGCGTCCTCGCCGGTGTCCCGGTCGCCTCGGCGCTCGGTGACCAGCAGGCCGCCCTGTTCGGCCAGACGTGCTTCGCCGAGGGCGAGGCGAAGTCCACGTACGGCACCGGCACGTTCATGCTGATGAACACCAGCGACAAGATCATCAACTCCTACAGCGGCCTGCTGACCACGGTCGGCTACCAGATCGGCGACCAGAAGCCGGTCTACGCGCTGGAGGGCTCCATCGCCGTCACCGGCTCGCTCGTCCAGTGGATGCGCGACCAGATGGGCCTGATCAAGTCCGCGGCCGAGATCGAGACCCTGGCCTCCTCCGTCGAGGACAACGGCGGCGCCTACTTCGTACCGGCCTTCTCCGGCCTGTTCGCCCCGTACTGGCGCTCCGACGCCCGCGGTGTGATCGCCGGCCTGACCCGCTACGTCACCAAGGCGCACATCGCCCGTGCCGTCCTGGAGGCCACCGCCTGGCAGACCCGCGAGATCACCGACGCCATGACCAAGGACTCCGGCGTCGAGCTCACCGCACTCAAGGTCGACGGCGGCATGACCTCCAACAACCTGCTGATGCAGACGCTCTCGGACTTCCTGGACGCCCCCGTGGTCCGTCCGATGGTCGCCGAGACCACCTGCCTCGGCGCCGCCTACGCCGCCGGCCTGGCCGTCGGCTTCTGGCCCGACACCGACGCCCTGCGCGCCAACTGGCGCCGTGCGGCGGAGTGGACCCCGCGGATGCCCGCCGAGCAGCGGGAGCGCGAGTACAAGAGCTGGCTCAAGGCCGTGGAGCGGTCCATGGGCTGGGTCGACGACGAAGACGCCAGCTGACCGCACACCGGCTGAGTCAATCGACGAGGAGCTAAGAGAGATATGAGCAGCCTGCAGAGCGTTCCCGCACTGGGCACGCACCCGACCGCCGGCTCGAACCCGAGCCGCGCCGAGACCCGTGAGCAGCTGGCGAAGGCCACGTACGACCTGCTGGTCATCGGCGGTGGAATCCTGGGCACCTCGGTGGCCTGGCACGCCGCGCAGTCGGGGCTGCGGGTCGCCATGGTGGACGCCGGCGACTTCGCCGGCGCCACCTCCTCCGCCTCCTCCAAGCTCGTCCACGGCGGCCTGCGCTACCTGCAGACCGGCGCGGTCAAGCTGGTCGCCGAGAACCACCACGAGCGCCGGGTGCTGGCCAAGGACGTGGCCCCGCACCTGGTCAACCCGCTCACCTTCTACCTGCCCGTCTACAAGGGCGGGCCGGTCGGCGCGGCGAAGCTGGGCGCGGGCGTGTTCGCGTACTCGGCGCTCTCGGCCTTCGGCGACGGCATCGGCAAGGTCATCTCGCCGGCCCGCGCCGTCGCCGACAACCCGGGCCTGAAGACGGACAACCTCAAGGCCGTCGCCGTCTACTACGACCACCAGATGAACGACTCGCGCGTCGCGGTCATGACGGTCCGCGCGGCCGTCGACTCGGGCGCGGTCGTGCTGAACCACGCCGAGGTCACCGGGCTGCGCATGACGCGCGGCCGGGTCGCCGGGGCCGAGCTCAGGGACCGTCTGGACGGGACGGAGTTCGGGGTGGACGCACGGGTCGTGCTCAACGCCACCGGCCCGTGGGTGGACCACCTGCGGCGCATGGAGGACAAGCACGCGCTGCCCTCCATCCGCCTGTCCAAGGGCGCGCACATCGTGATGAAGCGCAAGTCGCCGTGGAAGGCCGCGATGGCCACCCCGATCGACAAGTACCGCATCACGTTCGCCCTGCCCTGGGAGGACCAGCTGCTGCTGGGCACCACCGACGAGGTGTACGAGGGCGACCCGGCGGACGTGCACGCCACCGAGGCCGACATCCAGCAGATCCTGGACGAGGCGGCCTTCTCGGTGAACGACGCGGATCTGGACCGCTCGCTGATGACCTACGCCTTCGCGGGCCTGCGGGTGCTGCCCGGCGGCCCCGGCGGTGTCGAGAAGGCCAAGCGCGAGACGGTGGTCTCCGAGGGCGCGGGCGGCATGCTGTCGGTGGCCGGCGGCAAGTGGACCACCTACCGCCACATCGGCCGCGTGGTGATGGACAAGCTGGCCAAGCTCCCGGGCAGCCCGCTGACCGAGGACATGGAGCCGGTGAAGTCCCTGGTGCGCCGGGTGCCGCTGCCCGGTGTCGCCAACCCCAACGCGGTCGCGCACCGACTGCTGGTGGACCGCGACCCCGGGACGCGGATGGACCCGCTCACCGCCCGGCACCTGGCCTCGCACTACGGCTCGCTGGCCTTCGACATCGCGCGCCTGGCTAACGAGGACCCGGCGCTGGCCGAGCGCATCCACCCGGACGGTCCGGAGATCTGGGCGCAGGTCGCCTACGCCCGGGACAACGAGTGGGCGCAGACGGTGGACGACGTGCTGCGCCGGCGTACGACGGTGACGGTCCGCGGCCTGGACGACGCCTCCGTGCGCGCCCGGGTCGAGGAGATGCTGAGCCGCAAGGCATAGCCGCGCCGCAGGTGGGGAAGAGGGGCGGTTCCGAGGGGAACCGCCCCTCTGTCGTGGGCTGTGGCCGGTGCCTCATCAAGGCTTAGGCTGACCCACGTACACAAGGGAACTTCGGAAGGAGACCTGGGTGATCGAGCTTGAGGGCGTGCCCGAGCTGATCGACCCGGTCATGGTGGCCGCGTTCGAGGGCTGGAACGACGCGGGTGACGCGGCCTCCGGTGCGGTCGCACACCTGGACCGGGAGTGGAAGGGCGAGGTGTTCGCGGCGCTCGACGCCGAGGACTACTACGACTTCCAGGTCAACCGCCCGACGGTGTGGCTGGACAACGGGGTACGGAAGATCACCTGGCCGACGACGCGGCTGTCGGTGGTCCGGATCGGCGGCGCCAAGCCGCGCGACCTGGTCCTGGTGCGCGGGATCGAACCGTCCATGCGGTGGCGGTCGTTCTGCAACGAGATCCTCGGCTTCGCACACGAGCTGGGCGTGGAGATGGTCGTCATCCTGGGTGCGCTCCTGGGGGACACCCCGCACACGCGGCCGGTCCCGGTCAGCGGGGTCACCTCCGACGCGGACCTGGCGCGGACGATGGACCTGGAGGAGACGAAGTACGAGGGCCCGACCGGCATCGTGGGGATCCTCCAGGAGGCTTGCACGCACGCGGGCGTTCCGGCGGTGTCGCTGTGGGCGGCCGTTCCGCACTACGTCTCCCAACCGCCCAACCCCAAGGCCACGCTGGCCCTGCTGAACCGGCTGGAGGACCTGATCGACATCAGGATCCCGCTGGGCGAACTCCCCGAGGACGCGCGGGCGTGGCAGCTGGGCGTGGACCAACTCGCGGCGGAGGACAGCGAGGTGGCGGAGTACGTCCAGACGCTGGAGGAGGCGCGGGACACGGCGGACCTGCCGGAGGCGTCGGGGGACGCCATCGCCCGGGAGTTCGAGCGGTACCTGCGCCGGCGCGACCCGTCCGCGGAGCCGGGCGACAGCTCCTACCTGCGGGACCCGTCCAGCGGGCTCCCGCGGGGTTCGAAGCGGCGCCCCGACACCTCCGGGGAGGATCCCCAGCCCCCCGTCGCGGGTCCGCCGGAGGACGACGCCCCGCCGGAGGCGTAGCCTGCCGGGGCGGCCCCGCTTTGGGGAGCGGGTGCGCCGCCGCCGCGCAAGCGTCCCCGGGCTTCGCGGGGCTCCGCCCCACACCCCGCTCCGCAAACGCCGGGGGCTGGAATCGCGCTTCGCGCGACCCGGCCCCGGGCGGGACGGAACGCAGCCCCGCCGGCGGGCGAGGCGCGGCGGGCCGGGGGCGGCGCCCCAGTGCACGGCCCCCAGACGACTACAGCGCCACGCCCAGGAGGGCGTCCACGGTGCGGGAGACCAGGCCCGGGGCCGACTCGTCGTCGCCGTCGGAGGCGTTCTGCGCGTCCACCCAGCGGTCCACGGCGGCCAGCGCCGCGGGAGCGTCCAGGTCGTTCGCCAGGGCCTCGCGTACCTCCTCGACCAGCGCGTCCGCCGGCAGCCCGTCCGGGCGGGACACGGCGGCGCGCCAGCGCCCCAGCCGGGCCTCGGCCTCGGCGAGCACCTCGTCCGTCCACTCCCAGTCGGCCCGGTAGTGGTGCGAGAGCAGCGCCAGGCGGATCGCCGCCGGGTCGACCCCGGCCCGCCGCAGCGCGGACACGAAGACGAGGTTGCCCTTGGACTTCGACATCTTCTCGCCGTTCAGGGCGACCATCCCGGCGTGGACGTACGCCTTGGCCATCGGGAAGTCGCCCGTCAGGGCTTGCGCGTGCGAGGCGCCCATCTCGTGGTGCGGGAAGACCAGGTCGGACCCGCCGCCCTGGATGTCGAAGCCCATGCCCAGGTGGTCCAGGGCGATGGCCACGCACTCGATGTGCCAGCCGGGCCGGCCGCGGCCCAGCGAGCCGCCGTCCCAGCTCGGCTCGCCCGGACGCGCGGCCATCCACAGCATCGGGTCGAGCGGGTTCTTCTTGCCGGGCCGGTCCGGGTCGCCGCCCCGCTCCGCCGAGAGCAGCCGCATCGCCTCGGCGTCGAGGTGGGAGACCTCGCCGAAGTGCGGGTCGGACTCGACCGAGAAGTAGGTGTCGCCGTCCAGCTCGTAGGCCGCGCCGGCGTCCCGCAGGCGCTCGACCAGCGGCACGATGCCGGGTATGGCCTCGACGGCCCCGATGTACTGCTGCGGCGGCAGCATGCGCAGGGCGGTCATGTCCTCGCGGAAGAGGGCCGTCTCGCGCTCGGCGAGTTCGGTCCAGTCGTGGCCGTCGCGCTGGGCCCGTTCCAGGAGGGGATCATCCACGTCCGTGACGTTCTGGACGTAGTGGACCTGCCGCTTGGTGTCGAGCCACACGCGCTGTACGAGGTCGAACGCGTTGTAGGTCGCCGCGTGACCGATGTGGGTCGCGTCGTACGGGGTGATGCCGCAGACGTAGATGCGGGCGACGGGACCGGGGGCGAGGGTGATCGTCCCCTGGGTCGCGGTGTCGTGGATCTCGAGGTCGCGGCCCTTGCCAGGAAGGGCGGGGACCTCGGAAGCGGGCCAGGCATGCATGCGTCGAGCCTAACCGGACGGATGTTCTTGATACGAACCGGACCTGCGGTGTTGTCCGGAAGGGCGTCCTTGCGATCTGGCCGGAACTGTGCCTGCCGCCCTTGGCCGGTTCACACCGGCGGCCACGGGATGGACGGCCACTGACCGGAGGGCTCCGGGTGCGTTCCCGTGCGCAGCAGCTGGGCCACCCGGCCCCGTACGGCGGCCAGCTCGGCCCCCGTGATCAGTTCGGCCAGCCGGGTGGCCAGCGGGGCACCGTCCGCCAGCCCGGCGGCCAGGGAGGCCAGCACCTCGCGCGCCTCGTCCGTCAGCGGCTCCCCCGCCCACCCCCACAGGAGGGTGCGCAGTTTGTCCTCCGCGTGGAAGGTGACGCCGTGGTCGATCCCGTAGAGCCGCCCGTCGGCGCCGGGCAGCAGGTGGCCGCCCTTGCGGTCGCCGTTGTTGATCACCGCGTCCAGGACGGCGAGCCGGCGCAGCCGGGCGTCGTCGGCGTGCACGAGCAGGGCGGTCCGGCCCTCGCCCACTTCGGCGAAGCCCACCGGCTTCCAGCCCTCACCCGGCTCCTCGCCCTCCACCAGCGCGAGCAGTCCGGTGCCGGGCGTCCCGTTCTCGGGGGATGCGATCCAGCGCTGGACCATGCCCTCGCCGTAGGGTCCCTCGCGCAGCACGGTGGCGGGCACCAGGCCCCAGCCGGTGGCCTCGGAGACCAGGTAGGAGGCGACCTCGCGCTGGGCCAGGTTGCCGTCGGGGAAGTCCCACAGCGGGCGCTCGCCCTTCACCGGCTTGTACACGCAGTCGGCGCTCACGCCCTGGTACGCGACGGTGCAGAGCAGCACGGCGTTGGACGCCTCGCGGATCCGGCCGACGACGGTCAGCTCACCCCTGGTGAGCAGTTCCTCGAACTCCTCCCGCTCCCCCATGGCGGTCACACCTGGCGCCGGTAGCCGTTCTGGCGGGGGCAGACGTGCCCCTCCGGGTCCAGCGGCAGGCTGCACAGCGGGCACGGCGGCCGGCCCGCGTTGACCACATCCAGGGCCCGCTTGGCGAAGGCCCGGGCCTGGGCGCCGGTCAGACGGACCCGCAGCATCGGCGGGCCGTTCTCCTCGTCCTGGAGCAGCCGTTCCTCCGCCTCGGCGAGGTCCTCGTCCGAATCGGCGTCGAGTTCGACCAGGGCCTGCGCCTCGACGATCATGCGCTGCTCCTCGCCGTCCCAGGCGAGGGCCATGGTGCCGACGCGGAACTCCTCGTCGACCGGCACGTCCAGCGGCGCGGTGTCGGCGGCCTCGGCCGGGGCCATGGCCGGGACGGGGGCGTTGCCGCCGGTGCGCCGCACGACCTCGTCCAGCAGCTCGTCCATGCGCTCGGCCAGCGCCGCGACCTGGGTCTTCTCCAGGGAGACACTGGTGACGCGGGGGCCGGACGAAGCCTGCAGGAAGAACGTACGGCGTCCCGGCAGACCGACCGTGCCGGCGACGAAGCGGTCCGGCGGGTCGTAGAGGAACACCTGACGGGGCACGTCCAGTCTCCAAGTCTCGGCGGCAGCCCTCATGCACGGGCCAGTCCACCCTACTGCGCCGTTCGATCACACCGCGCCCGCACCGCCTCCGACGACGGCGTTGCCCCCGTCTTCCACCGCTTTGTCCGGCGCCGCCGCGCGCGGGGCGAGCGAGCCGAGGTCCCCGGTGTCACCGAGCCGGAACACGAACGGCCGCGTGGGGGTGTACCGGACGGCGGTCACGGAGCAGGGGTCGACGTGGATGCGCTGGAAGAGGTCCAGGTGCATGCCCAGGGCGTCCGCCACGAGCGATTTGATGATGTCGCCGTGGGAGCACATCAGGAAGACGGCGTCACCGCCGTGTTCCTCCTCGACCCGCGCGTTCCAGTCCCGTACGGCTTCCACGGCGCGCGCCTGCATGGCGCGCATGGACTCGCCGCCGGGAAAGGCGGCGGCCGAGGGGTGCTGCTGGACGATCTTCATCAGGGGCTCGTCGGCCAGTTCGGCGAGTTTGCGGCCCGACCAGTCGCCGTAGTGGCATTCGCCGATCCGCTCGTCGGTGTGCACCGGGAGCTCCGGCCGGGCGGCCAGCAGCGGGGCCAGGGTCTCCCGGCAGCGTTGCAGCGGGCTGGTGACGACGGCGGCGAGCGGTACGCCGGCCAGCCTGCCGGGCAGCGCGGCGGCCTGCTCGGCGCCCCGCTCGTCCAGCGCCACTCCCGGGGTCCATCCGGCGAGCAGCCCGGCGGTGTTGGCGGTGGACCGCCCGTGTCGTACGAGGATCAGCGTGGCCATGCCGCCAGCCTAAGCCGTGCCGGCGACGTGCGGGGCGGGCGTGCGCGGGGGAGAATGCGCCGCGTGATCGTGGACTGCGCGCTTTACCGCAACGGCCGCCGCACCGAGGCCCCCGCGGACTTCCCGGACGCCCTCCGGGCGGCGCGGGCCTCGGAGGACGCCTTCCTCTGGGTGGGCGTGCACGAACCGACCGGCGGCGAGTTCGAACGCGTCCGCACCGAGCTCGGGCTGCACCCGCTGGCGGTCGAGGACGCCCTGACCGCGCACCAGCGCCCGAAGCTGGAGGTGTACGACGACTCGCTGTTCGTTGTCCTCAAGCCGGTGCTCTACGACGACCACACCGACATCGTCACCACCGGCGAGCTGATGGTCTTCATCGGCGACTCGTTCGTGGTCACCGTCCGGCACGGCGAGGGCGCGGCGCTGGCCGCCGTACGGCGCCGGCTGGAGCAGGAGCCGGACGTCCTGCGGCACGGCCCCACCGCCGTGCTGTACGCGGTCTCCGACGCGGTGGTGGACCACTACATCGACGTGGCGGCCGAACTCCAGGTGGACCTGGAGGAGCTGGAGGCCGACGTCTTCGCCCCGAACGCCTCGGACACCAAGAACACCGCCTCGCGGATTTACGGCTTCAAGCGGCAGGTGCTGGAGTTCCGGCGGGCGACGAGCCCGCTCGCGCAGCCGATGGACCGGCTCGCCTTCGGAACGGTGCCCTTCGTCCACGAGCAGGCACGGCCGTTCTTCCGTGACGTGGCCGACCACCTGTCCAAGGCCAACGAGTACGTCGAGGGCCTGGACCGGCTGCTGTCGGACGCCCTCGCCGCGCATCTGGCGCAGATGGGCGTGCGGCAGAACGACGACATGCGCAAGATCTCCGCCTGGGCGGCGATGGCGGCCGTGCCGACGATGGTCGCGGGCATCTACGGGATGAACTTCGAGCACATGCCCGAGCTGGCGTGGGGCCTGGGGTATCCGGCCGTGGTGCTGCTGATGGTCGGCGCGTGCGTGGGTTTGCACCGGCTGTTCAAGCGCCGGGGCTGGCTGTAGCCGGGTCGCTGCCGGTCCCGGCGGTGGCGCCGGGGCGGGGCGGGCGGGGGCAGGCGAACTCGGGCGCGGTGACCGGCGCGCCGCGCCCAGGGCGCCTGCGCCCGTCGGGCACGCGCAGGCGGACCCTCCGGTGCCAGCCGCTGAACCGCTCGTACGCGTAACACCGCCCGGAGCCCGGCGGCGAGCGCGGCCGCTTTGAAGGAGCCGTCGATGTCGGCGATCTCCCGGAACAGGCCGCGGGCGGAGAGCATGCACCGAGTCGAACTCCGGCCGCGGGGGGCGGCGACCGAGGGGCTGGGCCACTCGCCCGAATGAACGAAACCGGCGGTCGGGCGGTGGTGCGTAACCCGGCGGGCGCCCCGCGCGTTGAAGGCGGTGTCGGCCGTGGCGGGGAAGACCCCCGAGCCCCCACCACGGCCGCGGATTTCCCGGCGCCGCCCCGCACCACCCGCGGGCGCCGGGCGGACGGCGTCGGTGACGGTCAGGCGAGGCCCGCGCGCTCCATGGCCTCGGTGCCGGCCCGCAGGGCGGCGATCCGCTCGTCGAGCGTGAAGCCGGCCGGGGCCAGGGTGAGGGTAGTGACCCCGGCCTCGGCGTAGGCCCGCATCCCGTCCGCGATCCGCTCGACCGGGCCGAGCAGCGTGGTGGAGTCGATCAGGGAGTGCGGGACGGCCGCGGCGGCGCCCGCCTTGTCGCCGGCCAGGTACTTGTCCTGGATCTCGGCGGCTTCCTTCTCGTATCCCATGCGCTGGGCGAGCTGGTTGTAGAAGTTCTGCTTGCGGCTGCCCATGCCGCCCACGTACAGGGCGGTGTACGGGCGGAAGGTGTCGGCGAGCGCGGTCACGTCCTCGCCGAGGGCCAGCGGCACCGTCGGGCAGACGTCGAAGCCGTCCATGGTCAGCCCGGCCTTCTCGCGGCCCGCCCGGATGTGGGTGAGCGCGGTGGCCTCCAGGTGCTCGGCGGCCGGGAAGATCAGCAGCGCGCCGTCGGCGATCTCGCCGGTCTGCTGGAGGTTCTTGGGTCCGATCGCCGCGATGTAGAGCGGGATGTGCTCGCGCTCCGGGTGCACGGTCAGCTTGATCGGCTTGCCCGGGCCGCCGGGGAGGGGCAGCGTCCAGTGCTCCCCCTCGTAGGTCAGGCGCTCGCGGCTCATCGCCTTGCGGACGATCTCCACGTACTCCCGGGTCCGTGCGAGCGGCTTGTCGAACGTGACGCCGTACCAGCCTTCGGAGACCTGGGGGCCGGAGACGCCGAGGCCCAGCCGGAAGCGGCCCTTGGTGAGGGAGTCCAGGGTCGCGGCGGTCATGGCCGTCATGGCGGGCTGGCGGGCCGGGATCTGCAGGATCGCCGAGCCGACGTCGATCCGCTCGGTCTGGGCGGCGACCCAGGCGAGGACGGTCGGGGCGTCGGAGCCGTAGGCCTCGGCGGCCCAGCAGACGTCGTAGCCGAGGCGGTCGGCCTCCTGTGCGACGGCGAGGTTGTCGGCGTCCATGCCCGCACCCCAGTAGCCGAGATTGATGCCGAGCCGCATGTGTCGTCCCCTTACCGAATGTACCGATCAGTAACGTGCGTGTGCGCCGGACTCTAGCGCGCCCGGAGCCCCTGCGTCAGGGCCCCAGTAGTCTCAGCGCCCATGGAGCAGAGGCATCTCGGCCGCACCGGACTGCGCGTCTCCCGGATCGGCCTCGGCACCCTCACCTGGGGCCGCGACACCGGCGAGGAAGCCGCCGCCGAGCAGGTGAAGTCCTTCTGGCAGGCGGGCGGCACGCTCGTCGACACGGCCGACGTGTACGGCGGCGGGGAGGCGGAGTACCTCCTCGGCCGGCTGCTGGCGGGGCTCGTCCCGCGCCGGGACCTGGTGATCGCCACCAAGGCGGGCAGCGTGCCCGATCCGGACCGGCGGTTCGACGGCTCGCGCGGGCACCTGCTGGCCGCGCTGGACGCCTCGCTCGACCGGTTGGGCACCGACCACGTCGACCTCTGGCAGGTGCACGCCTTCGATCCGGTGACCCCGCTGGAGGAAACCATGCAGGCGCTGGACCTGGCCGTGGCCAGCGGCCGGGCCCGGTACGCGGGAGTGGCGGGATTCTGCGGCTGGCAGCTGGCGAAGGCGGCGACCTGGCAGCTCGCGGCGCCGGGAGCGCGGACCCGGCTGGCCTCGACCCAGATGGAGTACTCGCTGCTCCAGCGGGGGGTCGAGCGCGAGGTGCTGCCGGCCGCCCTGGACCTGGGTGTGGGCCTGCTGCCCTCATCCCCGCTGGGGCGCGGGGTCCTGACGGCCAAGTACCGGGACGGTACCCCGCCGGGCTCGCGGGGGGCTTCGCAGTCGCTGGCCGCTCTGGTGGACCCGTACCTGGACGAGGCGTCGGGCCGGATCGTGGAGGCGGTGGTGACGGCGGCCCAGGGCCTGGCGGTGACCCCGCTCCAGGTGGCGCTGGCCTGGATCCGGGACCGGCCGGGGGTGGTCGCGCCGATCGTGGGCGCGCGGACCTCGGCCCAGCTCGATGAGGCCCTGTCAGTGGAGGCCCTTAGTCTTCCCGAGGAGATCTGCCGGGCGCTGGACGATGTGTCGGCGCCGGTGCACCGCTATCCCGATCAGGACTGGAGCACGCTGTGAGTACGGACCGCTCGGCCGAGCCCGCTGCCGCGCAGGAACCGCAGGCGCCGCCCGTCCGGCCCGCTGCCGCGCAGGAGCCGGCCGTTCCGGTGCCCGACGGGGGCGACGCCCCGGACACGGCCACGGCCGACGACACGGATGAGGGAATCCGCGCCGAGGAGGCCGGGGAGGACGACGGAGCCGAGACGGACAAGGGAGCCGGGGCCGGGGAGGCCGACGGAGCCGGGGCCGAGGAGGCCGACGGAGCCGGGGCCGAGACGGACGACGGAGCCGGGGCCGGGGAGGACGACGGAGCCGAGGCCGGGGAGGCCGGGGCGCAGGACGTCGCGCCCGCTGAGCCCGCCGGGGGTGACGCGGCGGCGGCCGCGGCCGAGCTGAGCGAGGCCCAGGCCGAGCTGGCGGCGCAGCGGATCGAGCGGGAGCGGATCGCCCGGCGCAAGGCCGAGCGCGAGGGCCCCGTCGAGGCCGGGGCCAAGCTCAGCGGGCAGGCCGCCGACCTGCTCGCAGCCGTACGGGCCGTGGAGAGCGGTGCGAAGCCCCCTTCCGTGTACTTCGACGAGGCTCCGGCCGCGCCGCGCAGGGCCGCCCCCGCTCCCCCGGCGCCGGCCCGCACACCGGCTCCGGCTCCGGCCGCCGCCCCCACGGCGGACACCGTCGACGCCGTTCGGGCCGTCCTGGCCCGCGGCGGCGCCCCCGAGGCTCTGGCCGCCCCGGTCGCGGCGGCGCTCGGCGACGGCGCGGCCGAGCGCCTCGCCGGGAACCCCTGGCTGCTGCTCTCGGTCGCCGCCGTCCGCCCGGCCCAGGCGGACGGCTTCGCCCGGGCCCTGCTGGGCGCCGGAGCCGGACCGGGCGACGAGCGCCGCGGCTGCGCCCTGGTCGGCTGGTTGCTGGTGCAGGCCGGGCTGAAGGGGCACACCGCGCTGGAGGCCCCCGTGCTGCGGTCGGCGCTGGCCCAGTACGGCGTGCCGGATCCCGAGGGCGCCCTAGAAGCGGCCATCGCCGAAGGCTCGGTGCTCGTCTTCCACGAGCCGCTGGGCCCGCCGGCCGGGGAGGACGAGGAGCAGCCGGTCCGGGTGCTGGTGGGCTTGGAGGCGGCGGCCATGGCCGAGGAGTCCCTGGCCGACGGGCTGGCCCGGATCGCCGGGACCTTCGACGCCCCGGCGGACTGGGCCGAGGCCGCCACCGGGACCGGCGCCGAGCTGGTGCGGGCCGCCGCGGGCCACGGCCTGGTCACCCACACCGGTGGGGAGGCCGCCCGCGCCGAACCGCTCGCGCTGATCGCCGCCGCCCGGAAGTCCGGCCTGCGGGCCTGCCTGGCCGCGCACGCGCCGTCGGCGGAAGGGGTCACGGTCGCCGGGCTGCTCGCGGGGACGGAGGGGCCGGGGCGGGATGCCGACGGGCAGTTCGCGCTGGACCTGCTGGTGGTCCTGGACGCGCCCCAGCTGGACGTGGACACCGCGGCCGCCCTGGTGGAGTCCGTCCCCGACGGCGCCCGGCTGGTGCTCTCGGGAGATCCCGGAGTGCTCGGGTCCGCGGGGGCCGGGCGGGTCTTCGCCGACCTGCTCGCCGCCCGTACCTGCCCCCAGGTGGTCTCCCGCGTCCCCGACCCCGGTCCGCTGGGCGAGCTGGTCTCGGGGGTCGGCGCCGGGGAGCTGAACCAGGTCGACGCCCCCGGCAAGGAGGTCGTCATCGTCCCGGTGCGCGACGCCGGGGAGGCCGTGCACCGGACCGTGCAGCTGGTGGCCGAATCAGTGCCGCGGGCCTTCGGGATCGAGGCGGACGGCGTGCAGGTGATCACCCCGGGCCACGGCGGCCCGGCCGGCACCCGCGCGCTGAACGCCGCCCTCAAGGAGCGGCTGAATCCCGGCCCCGGCCGGTTCGGCGGCTTCGATCCGGGCGACCGGGTCGTCCACGTGCCCTCCCCCGGGCGGGCGCTGCCGGCCCGGGTGGTGTCGGCCGACGCGGCGGGGCTGCACCTGGAGCGTGCGGGCGGGCCGGTCGTCGTACCGCAGGAGCTGGTGGAGTCCCAGGTGCGGCACGGCTGGGCGGTGACGGCGCACCAGGCGGTGGGCGCCCGCTGGCCGGCGGCCGTCGTCGTCCTGCCGGGGGACGCGGCGCAGGCCCTCTCCCGGGACTGGGTCTACACGGCGTTCGGGCGGGCGGAGCGGCACCTGTCCGTGGTGCACGGCGTGGACCAGGCGCTGCCGCGCGCGGTGACGGAGGTGCTGCCCAAGCCGCGTACGACCCGGCTGACGGGCCTGCTGACCGCTTCGGCGGCGTCGGCCGAGCAGCCGGAGTGACACGGAGGCGGCCCCCGCGGTGCGGGGGCCGCCTCCGTCGCCTTCGGGCCGGGCGCCCGGTGCGGTCAGGCCGGGGTCAGCCCCGGCCGCACGGCCTCGCCCTCGTCCTCATCGGCTTCCACGTCCTCGCCGAACTCGTCGGTGTCGTCGTCGAAGACGGAGCTGACGTCGAACCGGTGCATGACGTCCTTGGGATCGGTGTGGCCGAAGGGCGAGTTGAGCCACTCCCCCGGCTCGGCCATCTCCTCCGAAGCCGCGATCCACAGCGTGGAGTCGCCTTCCTCCAGCCCGAACTCCTTGTAGCGGGAGGCGATCTCGTCGGGTTCGTACTCGCCGAAGAGCACGCCCAGGGCGCCCGCGGTACCGCCGTCCTGTGCCAGTTCCGCGTCCTGGTCGTGCGCGGCGACCCGCTCGGCCTGGGCGATCAGCCGCGGAGGTTCGACCACGGCGTAGTCGCGGCGGATGAGCACGCTGAACGCGGCGGGCTCGGTGGGGCCGGTGTAGGGGACGCCGTCCTCGGGGTTCGGGATCTCGAAGGGGGTCACCTCGTCGTAGCGGTCGTAGAGGAGCTCGTCGTACTCCTCGGCCGCGGCGGCGAGTTCGTTGAACGCGGCGTAGACGTCGGGATCCTCGTCCCCGGTCCTGCGCTCGACCGCGGCGAGGTGCCGGTCGAGCGCTTCCTTGACCGCCTCGGCGGCGGCGCGTACCTCGGCAGCAGTGGGCAGAGCGGCATCAGACATAGAGCAGACGCTATCCGTAGCAGGGCTCTGCCCGCACAATAGATGCGATGCCGGAATACGAATTCGTCGACGTGTACGTGCCCCGCGGTGTCCCCCGCAAGGAGGCGACCCGCCTGCTGACCGATCATGCCGAGTACGGGAACTGGGAACTCGACCGCCTGACCCTGCACCGGGACGGCAGCCGCCGCGTGCGGCTGCGCCGCCGGATCATCCGCCAGGTCCGCGCGACCTGGTGACGCGGGCTCCGCGTGCGGAGCCCGCGTCGGGCACGGCCGTCAGGCCGCGGAGCGGGCGCGCCGGTAGAGCAGGGCGCCGCCCAGCAGCAGGCCGCCTGCGAGCGGGAGGCCGGCGGTCAGGAGATCACCGGACCCCGTGGCGGCCAGACCGGCCGACGGGCCGGGGCCGCCGGTCTCCGGAGCGGGGTGGGTCACCGGGGTGACGGGCGTCACCGAACCGGTGGCCGGACCGACCCCCGTACCCGGCGCACCGGGCGTGCCGGGCGTCTGACCGCCGGGGGTGCCGTGCCCGGGGGTGCCGTTGCCGGGGTTCCCGTTCCCGGGGTTCCCGTTGCCGGGGTTCCCGTTCCCAGGACCGCCGTTGCCGGGGTTCCCGTTGCCCGGGTTGCCGTTGCCCGGGTTGCCGTTGCCCGGCGTGCCCGGGTGGTCGTCGCACGGTTCTTCGTCGTCGTGCCCCGGGTGGCCGGGGCTGCCCGGGTTCCCCGGGTGGGGCGTGCCGGGAACGTCCGGGTGGTCCGGTCCGCCGTGGCGGTGGGAACCGTTGAGGCAGTGGTTGCCGAAGGCCGGATTGAGGGCGGCCACCACGTTCACGGTGTTGCCGCAGGCGTTCACGGGCGCCTCCACGGGCACCTGCGCGGTGTTCCCGGACAGCAGTCCCGGAGAGTTCGCGGCTTGGCCCGAGGCGACGGAGTCCGCAGAGGCGTACCCGCCGCCGAGCGCGAGGACACCCCCCGCGGCGGCCATGGTGATCAGGGTCTTCCTGGTGGTGTGTGCCGGTCGTCGTCGCATGTGTACTCGTCCCCTGGTGTGTACGTCCAGGCTCCCCCGCCTGGTCCGCCGAAAGTGAGAATCGGGCCTGAAAAGCCCGGTGGCCCCGGAACGCTGGAATGCGTTCCGGGGCCGAAAGACTTCAGACGCGTCAGGCGTTGACGCAGGTGTTGCCGAAGGCCGGGTTCAGCAGGCCGATCACGTTGATCGTGTTGCCGCAGACGTTCACGGGGATGTGAACGGGGACCTGGACGACGTTGCCGGACAGGACACCCGGGGAGCCGATGGCCGCACCCTGGGCACCGGCGTCGGCGACGGCCAGACCCGCACCCGCGAGAACCAGGCCACCGGTGGCAGCCGCAGCGGCGACAACCTTCTTGATCATTGTTCCTCCTAGTAGGCAATTGCGGTCCCAGCCGCGGACCGCACCACCTGTAACGAGGAAGGATCACCAGGGCTACGAGCGTATGAGCGCATTCACTCTTCCCAGTGGTGTGCGCACACCTCTGCGATTCTCAGGCGTTGTCGATGAATCGGTCGAGGACCCGCACACCGAACTTCAGGCCGTCGACCGGCACGCGCTCGTCCACGCCGTGGAACATCCCGGCGAAGTCCAGCTCCGGCGGCAGCTGCAGCGGTGCGAAGCCGAAGCAGCGGATGCCGAGGTCGTCGAAGGACTTGGCGTCCGTACCGCCCGAGAGCATGTACGGGACGGCCCGTGCGATCGGGTCCTCGGCCTTGAGGGCGCCCTGCATCGCGTCGACCAGGCGGCCGTCGAAGTCGGTCTCCAGGGCCTTGTCCCCGTGCACGTCCTCCCGCTTGACCCGGGGGCCGAGGATGCGGTCCAGATCGGCGAAGAACTCGTCCTCGTACCCCGGCAGGAAGCGGCCGTCGACGTGGGCCGTGGCCTGGCCGGGAATGACGTTGACCTTGTAGCCGGCGCCGAGCATCGTCGGGGCGGCGGAGTTGCGCAGGGTCGCGCCGACCATCTTGGCGATGCCGCCGAGCCGGGCGAGCGTGGCGTCCATGTCGTCCGGGTCCAGAGGGGTCCCGAGCGCGTCCGAAAGCTCGTCCAGGAAGCTCCGTACGGTCTTGGTCACGCGCACCGGCCACTGGTGGCGCCCGAGCCGCCCCACCGCCTCGCACAGCTCGGTGATGGCGTTGTCCTTGTTGGTCATGGAGCCGTGGCCGGCGGTGCCCTCCACCGTGAGCCGCATCCAGTGCATGCCCTTCTGGGCGGTCTCCACCAGGTAGAGCCGCAGGTTCTCGTTCACGGTGAAGGAGAAGCCGCCCACCTCGCCGATCGCCTCGGTGACGCCCTCGAAGAGCCCCGGGTGCTTGTCCACCAGGTGCCGGGCCCCGTACACGCCGCCGGCCTCCTCGTCGGCGAGGAAGGCGAGCACGATGTCGCGCGGGGGCTTGCGGCCGCTGCGCATGCGGTCGCGGACGACGGCCAGCGTCATCGCGTCCATGTCCTTCATGTCGACGGCGCCGCGGCCCCACACGCAGCCGTCCGCGATCTCTCCCGCGAAGGGGTCGTACGTCCAGTCGGCCGCGTTCGCCGGAACCACGTCGGTGTGCCCGTGGATCAGCAGCGCGGGCCGCGAGGGGTCCTCGCCCTCGATGCGCGCCACGGTCGAGGCCCGCCCCTTGTGCGACTCGAAGACCTGCGGCTCCAGCCCGACCTCGGCGAGCTTCTCCGCGACCCACTCGGCGGCCTTGCGCTCGCCGGGGCCCGAGTGGTCGCCGTAGTTGCTGGTGTCGATCCGGATGAGGTCCCGGCAGAGGTCGACGACCTCGTCCTCGCCGGAGACGGTCCTGCCCGCGCTCGACTCGCTCACGCTGCTTCCTCCCACTGATCGGTACCGAACTGCCTCCATCCTCCCGCTCGGGAGCCCTCTCCCCAAGGGCACTCCCTGGCCACCGGGGGGTGTGATCGGGGCCCCCGGATTGTTTGGTAATGTTTTCCACGTCGGAACGGCCCGCGAGGGCCGCGAGACAGACACCTTGTCCGGGTGGCGGAATGGCAGACGCGCTAGCTTGAGGTGCTAGTGCCCTTTATCGGGCGTGGGGGTTCAAGTCCCCCCTCGGACACAGAAGAAGGACCCCGCTTCGGCGGGGTCCTTCGCGTTGTCCGGGGTCCTTCGCGTCGCCGGCGCTGCGGAAGCCGACGGGCCGCCCGCGGGGCCCCCGGCGGGGGCCCCGTGAGCGGCCGGGCCGCGTCAGCCGCGGTCCGCGGCCAGCTCCGCCACCCGGCGGCGGACCAGGAACCAGCCTCCGACCAGGGCCGCGCCGATCACGGGGACGAACAGGACCGTGGTGCGTCCCACGCCTCCGTCGCACCACATGAGGACCAGGACGGTGAGGAGGAAGGCCAGGGTCACGAGCTGGGTGTACGGGGCCCAGGGCAGCCGGTAGGCGGGGCGTTCGACGCGGCCCTGCCGAGCCCGGCGCCAGAAGTGGAGCGAGCAGATCATGACCATCGCCCACGTGCCGAGGATGCCCAGCGAGGCGAAGTTCAGGACGATCTCGAAGGCCTCCTCCTCCATGAAGTAGTTCAGGCCGACGCCCGCGATGCCGAAGGCCGCGGTGAAGAGGACCCCGCCGTAGGGGACCTTGCCCTTGTTCATGAGGCCGGTGAAGCGGGGGGCGGAGCCGGACAGGGCCATGGAGCGCAGGATGCGCCCGGTGGAGTAGAGCCCCGAGTTCAGGCTGGAGAGCGCCGCCGTCAGCACGACCAGGTTCATGATGCCCGCGGCGCCCGGGACGCCGAGCTCGTCGAAGACGGTGACGAAGGGGCTCTGGTCGGAGGAGTACGCCGTGTACGGGAGCAGCAGGGCGAGCAGGACCACGGAGCCGACGTAGAAGAGGCCGACGCGCCACATGATCGAGTTGATGGCCTTGGGCATGATCTTCTCGGGGTTCTCGGTCTCGCCGGCGGCGACGCCGCAGAGCTCGACCGACGCGTAGGCGAAGACGACGCCCTGGATCACCAGCAGCATCGGCAGGACTCCGGAGGGGAAGAGGCCGCCGTTGTCGGTGACGGTGGCCAGGCCCGGGGTGTGGCCGCCGATCTCGTGGCTGGTGGCCACGAGCCAGATGCCGACGATCAGGAAGACGACCAGGGCGGCGACCTTGACCAGGGAGAACCAGAACTCCATCTCGCCGAAGTACTTCACGGAGATCAGGTTCGCGGTGAGGACGACGGCGAGGGCGATGAAGGCGAGGACCCACTGGGGGACGTCGGTGAACAGCGACCAGAAGTGGGCGTACGTCGCGGCGGCCGTGATGTCGGCCACCGTGGTCGTGGACCAGTTGAGGAAGTAGAGCCAGCCCGCCGTGTAGGCGCCCTTCTCGCCCATGAACTCGCGGGCGTAACTGACGAAGGCACCGGAGGAGGGACGGTAGAGCACGAGCTCGCCGAGGGCCCGGACGACGAAGAAGGCGAAGACGCCGCACACCGCGTAGGCGATCGCCAGCGAGGGGCCGGCTCCGGCGAGGCGGCCTCCGGCGCCGAGGAACAGGCCGGTGCCTATCGCCCCGCCGATGGCGATCATGTTGATGTGGCGGGACTTGAGGTCCTTGCTGTAGCCCTCGTCACCGGCGTCGACATGGCGGGAAGACGCCGGGGCGGGAGCCTCGGTCAAGGTGCGGTCACTCATGGATGACTTCGCCTTCGTGGGGGTCGGACAGGCAGGCCGGACCGGCTCGGGGGCATGCGGGTGGTGTCCCCTGTGCTGCGGTTCGGTCGTTTTGATCGCCCCAGGAGACCATGGCGGTCCGCCCGCCGCCAAAATCGGCCCAGCGCATCGAAGCCCCCGACGACCTTGGAAAAGGGCGTCGAGGGCTTCGTAGGAGGCGGAAAGCGAGGCGTTCGGGTCAGTTCTTGGCTGTGGCCTCCGCCACCTGGTCGAGGCGGAACGCCTCGTTGCCGAGGCCGATGCGGGCGTGCACCTCGGGCCGGTTCCGGCGCAGGAGCGCTCCGTAGACCAGGCCGCCCGCGGCGGCGGCGCCGATGACGCCCGGCAGGAGCCAGCTCAGCGCGGAGCCCTTCTCGGCGCCGACCAGGACGCCGAAGTCCTTGACCGTGTAGACGGCGATGGCGAGCAGGGCGAGCCCGGCGGCGCCGGCCGCGACGAGCCGCCAGACCTGGGCGCCGGCGGTGCCGCGGCGGACGAAGAAGGCGATGACGGCGAAGGAGGCGGCTGCCATGAGGAGGGTCACACCGAGGGCGCCGACGCTGCCCATCCACGTGAACAGGTGCAGTACGGGGGCGGTCGGGTCGCCGGTGGGCTTGTCGTCGGTGACGGCGAAGGCGAGGACGACGAGGGTGGCGATGCCGGTCTGCAGGAGGGAGCCGGTCGCGGGGGCGCCGGTGCCGGCGTTCGTCCGGCCGAAGACGGCCGGGAGCAGGCCCTCGCGGCCCATCGCGAAGGCGTAGCGGGAGACCACGTTGTGGAAGCTGAGCATCGCCGCGAACATGCCGGTCACGAACAGCACGTGCAGGACGTCGGTGAAGGTGCCGCCGAGGCGGGCCTCGGTGAGCTGGAACAGCAGGCCGGGGCCGGCTTCGGCGGAGGTCTTGACGACCTCGGAGGGGCCGGTGGCCACGGTCAGGGCCCACGCGCTGAGGGCGAAGAAGAGGGCGACGAAGCCGACGGCGAGGAACATCACCCGGGAGACGACGATGTGGGGCTTGCTGGTCTCCTCGGCGTACACCGGGGACTGCTCGAAGCCGACGAACGCGGCGATGCAGAAGCACAGGGCGGTGCCGAGGCCGGGGCCGGCGAGGGTCTCGGGGTTGAAGGCGTGCAGCGACAGGCCCTCGGCGCCGGGCTTGCCGAGTGCGGCGAGGTCGAAGACGACGACGAGGGCGCACTCGATGAGGAGCAGGACGCCGAGGACCTTGGCGTTGAGGTCGATCTTCAGCCAGCCGAGGGCGCCGGTGGCGGCGACGGCGAGGAGGGCGGGGATCCACCAGGCGAGCTCGACGTCGAGGTAGGTGGCGAAGAGGCCGGATATCTCGAAGCCGAGGATGCCGAAGACGCCGACCTGCATCGCGCTGTAGGCGACGAGGGCCACCAGGGAGGCGCCGGCGCCGGCGGTGGGGCCGAGGCCGCGGGCGATGTAGGCGTAGAAGGCGCCGGCGTTGTGGACGTGCCGACTCATCTCGGCGTAGCCGACGCTGAAGAGCGCGAGGACGAGGCCGAGGATGACGAAGAGCAGCGGCTGGCCCACGATGCCCATGACGCCGAAGGTGGTGGGCATCACACCGGCGACCACCATCAGGGGGGCGCTGGCGGCGAGTACGGAGAGCAGCAGGCCGGCGGTGCCGAGCCGGTCGGCGCGCAGGGCCCGGTCCTGGCCCTTGTACGTACGGATCTCGGCCGGGTCCTGGAGCGTGGTGGATCTGCCCGTCGGCATGGCGGGTCCGTCCTTTCGTGTGTGCGGGGGCGGGGTCCCGGGTGGTCCGGGGCTGTCGGGCGCGGTCGGGCCGCGGTCAAGCGGTGCCGAGCGCGGCGCGGCGCGCGGCGAGGAACGCCTTGTGCGGGTCGAGGTCCGGGTAGGACCACGGGGCGGGGGTGGCGTGGCTGCCGATCCGCTGGAACAGGGCGGCGGCCTCGGCGGGGCGGCCCTCGCAGAGTTTGGCGTGGGCGAGGAAGTTGAGGTCGACGCGGTTGCGGGGGTGGTCCTCGCGCTCCCACTCCAGCCACCAGTCGAAGGCGGAGCGCAGCACCTGGCGGGCCCGGCGGCCGGACCAGTGCTGGGCGGCGTTGCCGAAGGTGTGGCCGTGCGTGGCGGCGAGCACCCGGTAGCGCTCGGCGTGCGCGATGACGGGGAGCACGGCGAGCGGGGAGTCGGCCGGGGACTCCTCGGCGGCCCAGGCCGCGAAGTCGTAGACCTCGTGGAGGGGGTCGTGGCCGGCGGCGGGGGTGCGCTCGGCCAGCCTGGCGACCATCAGGTGGTGGGCGTGGTGGTGCTCGCGGTGCCGGGCCCGGACCTGGTCGAAGTGGCGGCTGAACTCCTCCTCGGTGCCGAAGGCGCGGGAGAGCAGGAGCAGGCCGAGCCAGGGGGTGGGGTCGGCGGGCAGCAGGGCGGCGGCCCGGCGGCATGCCTCCTCGGCGGCGGTCGGGCTGCCCTTGCGGCGCAGGGCGGTGAACACGGCGGCGCAGGCGAGGAGGGTGGCGGCGTCGGCGCTCTCCGGCTCGGCGAGCAGCCATTCCTGGGCCCAGGCGGTGGCCGCGGGGGTCTCGGCGAGCACGACGACGCGGTGGCCGCGGCGGTCCCAGTCGTCACCGGTGGCGACGAGCAGGGACCGGGCCTTGGACCAGCGGCCTTGGGTGAACTGGCTGCGGACGTCGACGAGTTCGGCGTCGCAGAGGGCGGGGTCGAAGAGCTGGGCGTCCCGCTTGCGGGCGCGGCCGAGGGGCGGCGGAGGCGGGGACATCCGCGGGTCTTCCCTCCAGGGCGCGGGCGGACGAGAGGCGTGGTGGTGCGGTGGCCGGAAAACGTGCAGGGTGCACATGGGTGGTCCGACCGGGGTGGTGGGCGGATCGTGCCGGTGAGCGAACCGGTGATCACTGACAGCAAAGCGGTACGCACAGCTCCGAGTCAAGGTCCAGTCCACTGCGTGGCGGGTTTCAACTGCTGCGACGGGGGGCCTGAGTTGGGGCGGTTGTGCCGATTCCGGACGGACTCCGCCCCACGTTAGGCTCGGGCCATGACGACCTGGGACGATCTCCCCCCATACCTGCTGGGCTTTCCCGGACCCCTGCGCGACCGGTTGGTCGCGGCCGTGCTGAGCGGGGCGAAGACCACGACGACGGGGTTGCTCGCGGCGTACGCGGCGGAGGGCGAGCCGCTGCCGGTGGCCGGGCAGCGGACGGCGTTGCTGGATTCGGCCGGGTGTCCGGTGGCCGTCCTGGAGGTGACGGACGTACGCGTCCTGCGGCTCGGGGAGGTGGACCTCGAGCACGCCTCGGCCGAGGGCGAGGGGTACGCGTCCGTGGCCGAATGGCGCTCCTCGCACGAGGACTTCTGGCACGGGGCGGAGCTGCGCGGACTGCTGGGCGACCCGGGGTTCACCGTGGACGACGACACCCGGGTCGTGGCGGAGCGGTTCCGGGTGGTCGAGCGGCGGGGGTGAGCGGGCCCGGTCCGCGCGGGACCCGGACCTGGCCTGCGCCGGACCGGACCGGCGGCCGGACCGGCCCTGCCCGGCCTCGGACCGGCCCGCCTCGGTCCTGCCCGCCTCGGGTCGGCCCGGCCTCGGGCCGACCCCGCCTCGGGCCGACCCCGCCTCGGGCCGGCCCCGCCTCCGGGTCAGCCGACCGCCTTCGCCGCGGCCCGGCCCGCCGCCCGCCCCGAGAAGAGGCAGCCGCCCAGGAAGGTGCCCTCCAGGGCGCGGTAGCCGTGCACCCCGCCGCCGCCGAAGCCGGCCGCCTCGCCCGCCGCGTAGACCCCGGGCAGCGGCTCGCCGTCCGCCGCCAGGACGCGCGAGGACAGGTCGGTCTCCAGGCCGCCCAGCGACTTGCGGGTGAGGATCGACAGCCGTACGGCGATCAGCGGCCCGGCGGCCGGATCCAGCACGCGGTGCGGCGCGGCCGTGCGGATCAGCTTGTCGCCGAGGTACCTGCGGGCCCCGTGGATGGCCGTGACCTGGAGGTCCTTGCTGAACGGGTTGGCGATCTCGCGGTCCCGGGCGGTGATCACGCGGCGCAGTTCCGCCTCGTCGATCAGGTCCTCCTTGGTCACGGCGTTCATCCCGCGCACCAGCGCGGACAGATCCCGCTCGACGACGAAGTCGGCGCCCTTGTCCATGAACGCCCGCACCGGCGCGGGGACCGCCTGCCGGGCGCGGTTGACGACGCCGCGCACCGACTTGCCGGTGAGGTCGGGGTTCTGCTCGGAGCCGGAGAGGGCGAACTCCTTGCCGATGATCCGCTGGTTGAGGACGAACCAGGTGTGGTCGTGGCCGGTCTTCATGATGTGGTCGAGGGTGCCGAGGGTGTCGAAGCCGGGGAAGAGCGGTACGGGCAGCCGCCGGCCCGTCGCGTCCAGCCAGAGCGAGGAGGGGCCGGGCAGGATGCGGATGCCGTGCCGGGACCAGATCGGGTCCCAGTTCCCGATGCCCTCCGTGTAGTGCCACATCCGGTCCTTGTTGATGTGGCTGGCGCCCGCCGCCTCGGCGATCCCGAGCATCAGGCCGTCGACGTGCGCGGGTACCCCGGACAGCATCCGCTCGGGCGGGGTCCCGAGCCGGGCGGGCCACTGCGCGCGGACCAGGTCGTGGTTGCCGCCGATGCCGCCGCTGGTCACGATCACGGCCTGGGCGCGCAGGGAGAACGCCCCGGTGCTCTCGCGGCTGCTGGCGCTGCCCCGTACGGCGTCGGAGGGCTCCAGGACCTCACCGGTCACGGTGTCGAGCGCGCCCGCGGTGCGGGACAGGCCCGTCACCCGGTGCCGGAACCGCAGTTGGACCAGGCCCCGGGCCACTCCGGCGCGGACCCGGCGCTCGAAGGGTTCCACCAGGCCGGGGCCGGTGCCCCAGGTGATGTGGAAGCGCGGGACCGAGTTGCCGTGCCCCTCGGCGTCGTAGCCGCCGCGCTCGGCCCAGCCCACGACCGGGAAGAACCGGACGCCCTGCGCGTGCAGCCAGGGCCGCTTCTCACCCGCGGCGAAGTCCACGTACGCCTCGGCCCAGCGGCGCGGCCAGCCGTCCTCGGCGCGGTCGAAGCCGGCGGTGCCGAGCCAGTCCTGGAGGGCGAGGTCGCGGCTGTCCTTGATCCGCATCCGGCGCTGTTCGGCCGAGTCCACGAGGAACAGCCCGCCGAAGGACCAGTGGGCCTGGCCGCCGATGGACTGCTCGGGCTCCTGGTCGAGCAGGATGACCTTGCGGCCCGCGTCGACGAGTTCGGCGGTGGCCGCGAGTCCGGCCAGCCCGGCCCCGATCACGATCACGTCTGCGTCGTACGTCATGCGCATACCCGTCCTCCGTCGGTGGTGGGGCAGATCCTTGGCTACGGAGCGGTAACCAGTCAACAGCGGTGGTTGGATGGGCCGGGTGAGTGCCGCTGAGGAAGTACTGGACGTGGTGGACCGGGACGACCGGGTCGTCGGGCAGGCGCCGCGGGGCGAGGTGTACGCGCGCGGCCTGATCCACCGCTGCGTGTTCGTGCAGGCCGTGGACGCGCGGGGGCGGATCTTCGTGCACCGGCGGACGGCCGGGAAGCTGGTGTTCCCCTCGCACTACGACATGTTCGTGGGCGGAGTGCTGGGCACCGGGGAGGACTACGCCCCGGCCGCGCTGCGGGAGGCCGAGGAGGAGCTCGGGGTGAGCGGGCTGCCGCAGCCGGCGCCGTTGTTCAAGTTCCTGTACGAGGGGCCGGGCGGGGCCTGGTGGTCGTACGTGCACGAGGTGCGGTGCGACCTGCCGGTGGATCCGCAGGCGTCGGAGGTGGACTGGCACACCTACCTCACGCCGGAGGAACTGGACCGGCGGGTCGCCGGCGGCGAGTGGCCCTGGGTGCCGGACGGGCTGGAGGCCTACCGGCGGCTGCGCGCGTTCCGCCGTAGATTGCCCCTGTGATCGACTTCGGCAAGGACGTCCGCCTCTGGTTCGCTCCGCAGGCCCTGCAGGACGAGGGGGAGACCCCCGACTACCGGTTCTCGCTGGCCAACGAGCGGACGTTCCTCGCGTGGATCCGGACCGCCCTGGCCCTGGTGGGCGGCGGTTTCGCCGTCGACCAGTTCCTGCCGGATCTGCGGTGGGGCGTGCGGGTCGGGATGGCCTTCGCGCTGCTGGCCGTCGGCGCCGCGTGCGCCCTGCGGGCGGTGAACCACTGGGCGCGGTGCGAGCGGGCGATGCGGCGGGGCGAGGACCTGCCGATGTCGCGCTTCCCGGTGGTGCTGAGCCTGGGGGTCGGGCTGGTCGCGGTGGCGATGATGGTGGTGGTGGCGCTGGGCTGGACGTCGGGGCGGTGAGCGCCGGCCGGGACGGTGAGGCGCGTGACGCGGGGCTGCAGCCCGAACGGACGCGGCTCGCGTGGCGGCGTACGACGCTGGCCTCCTCGGTGGTGGCGGTGCTCGCGCTGCGGCAGGCGGTGCGCGGGTCCGGCCGGCCGCTGGAGGTGGTCGGGGCGGCGGTGACCGCGCTGGTCTGGCTGGCGTTCCTGTGGCTCGCGCACCGGCGGATCCGGGCCCTGGCGTCCGGTCGGCCGCCGGGGCTGGCGCCGCGTGCGGCCCTGGGCGTGGTGGCGTGCACGCTGGCGCTGGCGGTGTTCGCGATGGCGGTGGTCGTCTGAGCGGCGGCGGTCGTCCGAACGGGCAGCGGTCGGATGATCAGCCTTTCCGGTCTCACCACGGACCCCCGCCCGACCGACACTTCCCTACAAGACGGGCGATTGCCGGCGATCCGCACTAGCCTCGAACCATGACCACCCAGCACCTGGAACACCCCACGCACGCGCACACCCACGGCCCCGACTGCGGGCACCGGGCCGTCCCGCACGGCGACCACGTCGACTACGCGCACGACGGCCACCTGCACCGGGAGCACGGGGGTCACTGGGACGAGTGCGAGAGGGACGGACACGCCCCGCACGACGGCCACACGCACGTGCACGGCTCGGACTGCGGGCACCCCGCGGTGCCGCACGGGGACCACGTGGACTACGTGCACGACGGACACCGGCACGCCGAGCACGACGGGCACTACGACGACCACTGAGGCACTCGGCCGCTGAGACCCCGGCCCACCTCGGCGCGGCGACGGCCGGCAGGATGCCGACCGTCCGTCACAGCGGCCCGGGGAGAGCGCAGATGACCGTCGACAAGCCGTACCTCGTCCAGCCGGCGCCCGGGGTGTACGCCTACGTCCAGCCGGACGGCGGCTGGTGCCTGAACAACGCCGGCTTCGTCACCGACGGCGGCCGGACCCTGCTCGTCGACACCGCCGCCACCGAGCGGCGGGCCCGGGCCCTGCGGGAGGCGGTCACCGCCACCGGGGCACCGCTCCCCCGCACGGTCGTGAACACCCACCACCACGGTGACCACACCTACGGCAACGGCGTGTTCGCGCCCGAGGCGCTGATCCTCGGACACGACAACGCGCGGGCCGAGCAGCTCGCCGCCGGGCACCAGCTCGAGATGATCTGGCCCGCGACCGACTTCGGCGCGGTGGAGATCACCGCGCCCGACGTCACCTACAGCGAGCGGATGACCCTGCACGTCGGCGGGACGGAGGTGCGGGTGCTCCACCCGGGCGTCGCGCACACCACCGGGGACTCGATCGTGTGGCTGCCCCGGCAGGGCGTCGTGTTCACCGGCGACCTGGTGTTCGCCGGGGGCACGCCGTTCCTGGCGATGGGCTCTCTCGCCGGCTCGCTGCGGGCCCTGGAGCTGCTGCGCTCCCTGGACGCGCGGACCGTCGTACCGGGGCACGGGCCGCTGACCGACGCGTCGGCCTACGACGCCACCGAGCGCTACCTCCGGTACGTGGCCGAACTGGCCCGGGAGGGGCGCGCGAAGGGGCTGACCCCGCTGGAGACGGCCCGCCGGGCCGATCTCGGCGGGTTCGCGGCCTGGCGGGAGAGCGAGCGGCTGGTGGCGAACCTGCACCGGGCCTACGCGGAACTGGCCGGCGAGCCCGAGGGCGCACCCCTGGACCTCCTGGCGGTGCTGGAGGACATGACGGCGATGAACGGCGGAACACCGATCCTCTGCCACGCCTGAGCGCGCGGAGGTGACCGCTCGCGCCGCGGGCCGGGACAGCGCTTCCGACCGCGCTCTGGACTACATACCGACTGGTCGGCATGATGGACTCGCAGTGACCCGACACCGTCGACCCCCGCACGGAGGTGCCCACCCATGACCCCAGCCCCGGACGGTCCGCGCGGCCTCGATCTGGAACGGCTGCGCGGCCATCTCGACGCCGCCCGGCCCGGCCTCGCGGCCGGTCCGCTCAGCGCCCGGCTGATCGAGGGGGGCCGGTCGAACCTCACCTACGAGGTCACCGACGGCTCCGGCCGCTGGGTGGTGCGCCGTCCCCCGCTCGGCCACGTCCTGGACACGGCGCACGACATGCGGCGCGAGCACCGGGTCATCGCCGCCCTGCACGGGACGGCCGTGCCGGTGCCGGAGCCGGTGCTGCTGTGCGAGGACGAGACCGTGCTGGGAGCGCCGTTCTACGTCATGGAGTACGTGGAGGGCGTGCCCTACCGCACGGCGGACGAACTCGCCGCGATCGGCCCCGAGCGCACCCGGCGGGCGGTGCTCGGCCTGGTCGACACCCTGGTCGACCTGCACGCGGTGGACCCCGCGGCCGTGGGCCTCGGCGACTTCGGCCGCCCCGACGGCTTCCTGGACCGCCAGCTCCGCCGCTGGGGCAAGCAGCTCGCGGCCTCCCGGGGGCGGGAGCTCGCCGGGATCGACGAACTGCACGGCGCGCTCGGCCGGATGCTGCCCGCATCCCCCGCGCCGACCGTGGTCCACGGGGACTTCCGCCTGGACAACGTACTGATCGGCGGTCCGGACGACCGGATCCGGGCGGTGCTGGACTGGGAGATGTCCACGCTGGGAGATCCGCTCACGGACCTCGGGCTGCTCGTGATGTACAGCTCCGACCTGGGCCTGACCGACTCCCCGGTCAGCACCACCAGCGCGGCACCGGGCCACCCGGTCCCCGCCGAACTGGTCGAACGGTACGCGGCCCGCTCCGGCCGGGACACCGGGGAGATCGCCTGGTACACGGCGTTCGCCTGGTTCAAGCTCGCGGTGATCCTCGAGGGGATCCACTACCGCTACACGCTCGGCCAGACCGTCGGCGCGGGCTTCGACCGGATCGGTGAGCTGGTCCCGGTCTTCATCGAGCACGGTCTGACCACCCTCCACGAACTCCAGGAAGGCTGAGGCACACACCCGATGGACTTCGCATTCGACGCCCGGACCGAGGAACTCCGCAACCGACTGCTCGCGTTCATGGAGGACTACGTCCACCCGGCGGAAGCCCTCGCCGCCGAGCAGCGCGCACGGCTGGCCTCGCCCTGGGACACCCCGGCCGTCTTCGGTGAACTGAAGGCCGAGGCGCGCCGCCAGGGACTGTGGAACCTCTTCCTGCCGGATCCCGAGCACGGCGCGGGACTGACCAACCTCCAGTACGCCCCGCTCGCCGAGATCACCGGGCGCAGCCCCCACCTGGCCCCGACGGCGACCAACTGCGCCGCCCCGGACACCGGGAACATGGAGCTGCTCGCGCAGTTCGGCACCGAGGAGCACAAGAAGCAGTGGCTCGCGCCCCTGCTGGCCGGGGAGATCCGCTCGGCGTTCGCGATGACCGAGCCGGAGGTGGCGTCCTCGGACGCGACCAACATCGAGACGCGGATCGAGCGCGCGGGTGACGAATACCTGATCACCGGACGCAAGTGGTACATCTCGGGCGCGATGAACCCGGACTGCAAGGTCTTCATCGTGATGGGCAAGACCGACCCGCGGGGCCCCGATCCGCGCCGCCAGCAGTCGATGGTCCTGGTGCCGCGCGACACGCCGGGGGTCGAGGTCCGCCGGGCCATGACGGTGTACGGGTACGAGGACCACTCCCACGGCGGGCACGCCGAGGTGGTCTTCGACGGGGCACGGGTCCCGGCGGCGAACCTGATCGGCGAGGAGGGCGGCGGCTTCGCCATCGCCCAGGCACGGCTCGGGCCGGGCCGCATCCACCACTGCATGCGGCTGATCGGCATGGCGGAGCGGGCCATCGAGCTGATGTGCCGGCGCGCCGTGGACCGTACCGCCTTCGGCAAGCCGCTGGCCGCGCAGGGGGTCGTGCAGAACTGGATCGCGGACGCCCGGGTGACGGTGGAGCAACTGCGGCTGCTGGTGCTGAAGACGGCCTGGCTGATGGACACGGTCGGGAACCGGGGCGCGCACACCGAGATCCAGGCCATCAAGATCGCGACTCCGCGGGCGGTCGTCGGGATCCTCGACGACGCGGTGCAGTTGTACGGGGCGGGCGGGGTCAGCCAGGACTACCCGCTCGCGGAACTGTGGGCGGCGGCGCGGACCCTCCGGCTGGCCGACGGCCCGGACGAGGTCCACCAGCGCTCGCTGGCCCGGCGCGAGCTGAAGCGCTACATGTAGCGGACGGCCGGGCCGATCGGCCGGGGCGAACGGCCGGGCCGACGGAGCAGCCGGCGGGGGCGCCGCGCCCTGCGCCCTCGCCCCACCCCGGCCCGCGCGGGCGCCGTGCCGGCCCGGGAGATCCGGGGCCGCCCGCTTCTCCCGCCGGGCCGAGCTCAGGGGCGCAGCGCGCGCAGCAGCAGGTCGGCCAGGTGATCGGCGACCTGCTGCGGCGTGAGCGGCCCGTCCGCGCGGTACCACGTCGACAGGTGGTGCACGGACCCGAAGTGGTAGTCCACCACGAGGTCGGCGGGGGTGGCGGTGGAGAAGACGCCGGTGCGCTGCCCCTCCTCCACCAGCGCCCGGAAGCGCTCGTGGTAGCGCCGGCGCTCCGCCCGCACCTGCCCGAGCTTCTCCGGGCTGAGTTGGTGCATCGAGCGGAAGAAGATCATCGCGTCGTCGAGGTTCTCGATGGTGGTCACCACCACGTCCGCGGCGGCCGACCGCAGCCGGTCCTCGACCGGAGCGTCGGAATCGGCCACGGCGTCGAGCCGCTGCTGCTGGCGGCGCAGCATCCGCGCGTACACCTCGTGCAGCAGGTCGTCCTTGGACCCGAAGTAGTGGTAGAGGGCGCCCTTGGTGACCCCGGCCGCCTCGACGATCTCCTGTACGGAGGTGCGGTCGTAGCCGCGTTCGGCGAAGAGCCGGGTGGCGACGGCCAGCAGCCGCTGCGGTACCGGGGCCTCGTGCGTGCCTTCGGGTTCCGTGGTCCTGGCAGCCATGGCGCCGACCTTCCCTTCCCATTCAGCTGTACGGCCGTCCGACTGTTTTCAGCCGCGGTCGCGCAGTTCCCGTCGAAGGATCTTGCCACTGGTGGTCTTCGGCAGCACAGGCAGGATCTCCACGTGGCGGGGGTACTTGTAGGCGGCGATGCGCTCGGCGCAGTAGGCGGACAGCTCGGCCGGCTCCACGCGGGCGCCGGGGCGGAGGCTGACGTAGGCCTTCACGCTCTCCCCGCGGTAGGGGTCCGGAACGCCGACCACGGCCGCCTCGCGGACCGCGGGATGGGTGTAGAGCACGTCCTCGACCTCGCGCGGCCACACCTTGAAGCCGGAGGCGTTGATCATGTCCTTCTTGCGGTCGACGACGTAGAGCCAGCCCTCGGCGTCCATGAACCCGACGTCGCCGGTGCGCAGTTCGCCTCCCGGGAACGCCGTGGCGGTGTCCTCGGGCAGTCCCCAGTAGCCGGGCACGACCTGCGGGCCGCGGACGGCTATCTCGCCGGTCTCGCCCAAGGGCACCTCGGCGCCGCGCTCGTCGAGGATCCGCACGACGGTGTCGGCGCCGGGGAGCCCTACGGACAGCGTGCCGGAGGCCGGGTCGACGGGGGCTTCGAGGTGGGCGGGGACGCTGGCGCAGGGTGCGGTGCACTCGGTGAGGCCGTAGCCGTTGCGCAGGTAGAAGCCGAGGGTGTCGCGCAGCCGCTCGACGAGCGCGGGCGGCAGCGGGGCCCCGCCCGAGGAGATCACCCGGAACGAGGCGAAGTGGTCCGGGGTCGCCTCCGGGCGGGCGGCGAGGGCCATGAAGGCGGTGGCGGGGCCGACGGTGTAGGCGGGGCGGTGCTCCAGGAAGGCGTCGAGGACGACTCCGGCGTCGAAGCGGTGGGCGAGGACGAGGGTGCCGGCGTTGACGAAGCAGGCGGCGAGTTCGCAGACCATGCCGGTGATGTGGAAGAGCGGCGCGAGCGCGAAGTAGGCGGCGCCCTCGGGTATCGGTTGGCCGGTGACCTGGCGGACGGCGTTGTAGGTGAGCGCGCCGTGCGGGTTCATGGCGCCCTTGGGGGTGCCGCTGGTGCCTGAGGTGTAGCTGATGAGGGCGGTGTCGGCGGCGGTGAGGTGCGGGTCGGCCGGGGCGGGCTGTCCACCGCGGGCCGCGGCGAGCAGGTCGCGCACGTGGAGGGCGGCGGCGCCGTCCGGCGGCGGGGCGGCCTGAACCGGCGGGGTGGCCGTGCCCGGCCCGTGGGCGGCGGGCCCCGGCGGGGTGGCGGCGTCTGGTCCGTGGGCGGCGGGCCCCGGGGGCGGGGTGGCGGCGTCCGGCAGGTCGGGCGTTGCCGTCGCGGGGCCGAGGACGCGCGGGTCGTCGCGCGTCTGGAAGTCCCGGTCGGAGGCGGTCAGCACGGTCCGCACGGCCGTGTCCCCGGCGGCCTCGCGCAGGTACGCCGCCCACGCCCGGTCGCCGCAGACCAGCGCGGCGGCCCCCGAGTCGCGCAGGATGTGCCCGACTTCGCCCGCCTTGTACATGGGGTTCAGCGGGACCACCACGGCCCCGGCCTTCCAGGCCGCGAGGACGGCCAGGACGAAGTGCGGGGTGTTCTGCAGCATGACGGCGACCCGGTCCCCGCGGCGGATGCCCCGCTCCGCGAGGTGGCCGGCGATCGCGTCGGAGAGCGCGTCCACCTCGGCGTAGCCGGTGCGGCCGTCGAAGTAGGCGAGCGCGGTCCGTTCGGGGACCCTGGCCGCGGCCGCGCGGAAGGCGTGCAGGACGGTCGGTGGCGGGTCGACGGGCGCCCGCTGGGCCGCGCTGAGCAGACCGAGCCACGGCTGGGCGGCGTACGGCGAGGTCACGGGTTCTCCCACGTGCGCTGGAGGCGGTTCATGCCGCGCAGCCAGCGGTCCGGATCGGCGGCCCGGGCGGCGTGGAAGTCGGCGACCTCGGGGTGCGGGAGGATCAAGAACCGGCCCTTCTCCATGCCCTCGAACAATGCGTCGGCGACCGCTTCGGGCTCGATGGCGCCCGGCGCGAGGACGAGCTCACCCGCCGATCCCGCGGCCGTCAGCATGTCGGTGCGCACCCCCTGCGGGCAGATCGCGTGGACCTGGACCCCTCGGTGGCGGTAGGTCAGAGAGAGCCATTCCGCGAAGGCGAGCGCACCGTGCTTGGTGACACTGTACGGCGCCGCCCCGATCATGGTCAGCAGTCCGGCGGCGGAGACGGTGGACACGAAGCGGCCGCTCCCCCGCTCCAGCCAGTCCGGAAGGAGCAGCCGGGCCGCGCGGACGTGGGCCATGACGTTGGTGTCCCAGGCCGCCTCCCACACGGTCTCCTCGGCGAAGGCGTCGCCGCCGGAGGCCAGTCCGGCGTTGGCGCAGTAGACGTCGATGCCGCCGCCGAGGGCCTCCCGCGCGTCCGCCACGATGGCCGACGCGTCACCGGGGACGGAGAGCGCGCGGGCGCCGATCGCGGCCGCCACCGCCGCCGCTTTGGCCGCGTCGAGGTCGTTGACGACGACCCTGGCGCCCTCGGCGGCGAAGCGGTGGGCGAGGGCCGCGCCGATCCCGCCCCCCGCGCCGGTGACGACGACTCGCTGGTCCTGGTAGGCGTACGCGCTCACGGGAATCACCCTTCGGGCGGGGAAGCAGGCTGCGGATCGCCGACAGACTAACCAGTCGGTATGTCGGGGCGGAAGGGGGTCGCGGCCTAGCGTGGCCGGATGAATCTCTCGCGACGCGGGGTGCTGGGACTGGCGGGGGCCATGGGGACGGCGGGGGCGGTGTCGGCCGCGGGGGTGGCCGGCGCCGCGGGGACGCCGGGCGCTGCGGGGACGCCCGGAAGCGCGGCGGCGGCCGCGGGCGCGGCTCGGGCGGCGGCCGGGGCGGCCGCCGCGCGGGCCGGGCGGGTGCGGACCGGTTTCGAGTGCCTCGCCGCGGATGGCTACGCCCTGCTCGCCGGGCAGAGGGTCGGGGTGGTCACCAACCCCACCGGGATCACCGCCGACGCCCGCCACCTGGTCGACGTACTGCACGCGGACGAGAGGGTCGACCTGGTCGCGGTGTTCGGGCCGGAGCACGGGTTCCGGGGAACGGCGCAGGCCGGCGGCTCCGAGGGGGCCTCCCGGGATCCGGCGACCGGCCTGCCCGTGTACGACACGTACGCCGCGAGCGGGCAGCGGCTCGCGGACGTGTTCACGGCGGCCGGGATCGACACCGTCGTCTTCGACATCCAGGACGTCGGGGCGCGTTTCTACACCTATATCTGGACGCTCTACGACTGCATGCGCGCGGCCGCCCTGGCCGGCAAGGCGGTGGTCGTCCTGGACCGGCCCAACCCGGTGGGTGGCCGGCGCGCGGCGGGCCCGGTGCTGCAGGCCCCGTACGCCAGCTTCGTGGGCCGCGAGCCGATCGCACTCGCGCACGGCATGACGGCGGCCGAGCTGGCCCTGCTCTTCAACGGCGCGTTCCTCTCCCGGCTGCCGGAAGGACCGGCCAGGCTGCGGACGGTGGCGATGACGGGGTGGCGGCGGGAGTCCTTCTTCGGGGAGACCGGCCTGCCCTGGATCCCGCCCAGCCCGAACATGCCCACCCCGGACACGGCCCTCGCCTACGCCGGCACCTGCCTGTTCGAGGGCACGAACCTGTCCGAGGGGCGCGGTACGACGACCCCCTTCGAGGTCCTGGGCGCGGAGGGCCTGGACCGGCGGTGGGCGGAGGCGGCCAACGCACTGGAGCTGCCCGGGGTGTGGTTCCGGGAGGTCTACTTCACGCCGTCGTTCTCCAAGCACGCGGGGAAGGTGTGCGGCGGGGTGCGGCTGCTCGTGCACGACCGCGAGGGTTTTGATCCGGTCCGGGCGGGCATCGGCCTGCTGGTCACGGCACGGCGGTCATGGAGCGGCTTCGCCTGGCGCACGGACCACTGGATCGACAGGCTGACGGGCTCGGATCGGGTGCGGAAGCTGGTGGACGCGGGCGCCGGGGTGGAGGAGATCGCCGGCGACTGGGCGGCGGGGCTGGCCCGGTTCGCGGCCGTGCGCGAGGAGTACCTGCTCTACCGGTGATCCGGCGCCGGTCGGAGGTCTGGCCGGGCGGGCGGGGCGGCAGGATGCTTGGACCACCGGACGGGCGGCGTGGAGGGGACGGGGCATGACGGCAAGCGGAGCGGGGACCGGGGCCGGGAGCGCGCGCGGAATCGGGATCGAGCCGTACGCGGAGCTGACCTTCGACTCCGAAGGGGACGTGGACCGGAATTCGCTCGCGGCGGTGGCCCGGATCGAGGCCACCGACCTGCTGGTCTTCGCGCACGGCTGGAACAGCGACCGCTCCACGGCCACCCGGCTCTACGACCGGTTCTTCGCCCCGTTCCCGGGACTGGTGGGGCCGGAGGTACGGCTGGGATACGTGGGCGTCGTATGGCCTTCGATGCGCTTCTCCGATGAGCCGATACCGGACTTCGAGGTGCACGGCGCGCTCACGCAGCCCGGTTTCGGCGCGGCGCTGGACGCGGCGACCCGGCGGGCGCTCGGGGACTTCTGGCCGGGGCGGGAGGCGGAGTTGGACCGGGTGGCCGAACTGCTGGAGGAGCGGCCCGAGGCGGAGGCGGCGTTCATCGAGTTCGGAGCGCTCATACGGGAGCTCGCCGGTGTGGACGTGGTCGACGTGATCGACGGGGCGGACATGGTCGACGTGACGGACACCTCGCCCGCCTCGACCACCGCCGACCCGGCGAGCCCGGATACCGCCGTGTCGACCGCGCCCTCGGCAGCGCCCGTACCGGCCGTTTTCGCGGAGGACGTCCTGGAGGTCTGCCGGACGCTGACCGAGGCGCTGGCCGACGCGGGCGCGCCGGTCGGCGGCGTCGGATCCGGGGGCGACGTCGGTGCGGACGCCCGGAGCGCCGCGCTCGGGGGCGGCGGGCTGCGGCCGCTGTGGAGCGGGGCGAAGGAGCTGCTGCGGCAGGCCGCCTACTACCGGATGAAGAAGCGGGCGGGCGTGGTCGGCGAGCGCGGCCTCGGCCCGGTGCTGGCGGAACTGGCACGCCGGCGCCCTGCCTTGCGGATCCATCTGATCGGCCACAGCTTCGGCGCGCGGCTGGTGTCCTTCTCACTGCGTGCCGTGCCGGACGGCGCCCGCTCCGTCCGCTCCCTGACCCTGCTTCAGGGGGCGTTCTCCCACTACGCGTTCTCGGACCGGCTGCCGCACGACCGGCACCGGGGCGGCGCGCTGGCCGGTCTCCACGGCAGGGTCGACGGACCGGTGGTGGCCTGCCATTCCCCGCACGACACCTCCCTGCGCGTGTTCTACCCGCTGGCCTCCCGGATGGCGGGCGATTCGGCCGGAGTGCTGGGGCTCGACGAACGCTGGGGCGCGATCGGGCACGACGGGGTGCAGGCCGTGCCGGGCGCGCCCCGAACCACCCTGGAGGCGGCCCTGCGCCAGGGAGTGCCCGCGAGCGGCTGCGTCAGTGTGGACGCGGGTTCGGTGGTGCGGCGCGGCGGCGCTCCCGCGGGGGCGCACAGCGACATCTGCCATGAGGAACTGGCCCGGCTGGTGGTGGTCGCGGGGCGCATGGGGCGGTGAGTTCCGGCCATGTGCCACCCGCACGCCTCGACCGCCCCCGCATGCGCCCGGCACCAGCAGGGCATGTTGGGCACATCGGTGGAGGTGGAGGTGAAGGTGTGATGGCGGGTTTCCGAAGTCTGGCCTACCAGGTGCGTGACGCGCGGAACGACCGGGCCTTGCGGCGCCACTCCCTGCGCCGCTGCCTCGAACGGTTCGCTCCGTACGGGCACCGCGCCACGTGGTGGCACCTGTGCGACCGGCACGGGATCGCCCCCGAGGACCGCGGCGCCGACCCCCTGCGGCTGGTGGCGGCGCTGGAAGAGCTGGAGGAGGCGCGGGCCGTCTGGCTGGAGTACGAGCGGCAGTTCGCGGAGCGGCGCCGGCGGGAGAAGCACGACGGGCTGCGCCGGCCGGAGTGGGCGTGGGGCGGGAGCGGGGACGCGGTGGTGCGGTGCGCGGATCCGGGGGTGCGGCCTGAGGGCGCCCTGGGCGAGGTGCTGCGCCGGCTGGTGAAGGCGCTGGAATCGGAGCCGGGGACGGCGTGCCCGGTCTGCGGCGAGGAGGAGTTGCGCTGGCCGGCGGTGCCCTCGGTCGGCGCCTGGCAGCAGGCGTGGGCGTGGGACGGCCCGGTCTGCGGGGGCTGCGGGATCGTGGTGCCCAGACCGGCCCTGGCGGACATCCCGACGGCGGGGGCCGCGTGAGACCTTCGGCGGTGCGGCGGGAATCCGCGGCGGTGCGGCGGGAATCCGCGGCAGCGGCGCCGGGGGTGTCGCTGAACGGTTCCCGGAGCGCCGGCGACGGGGCGGCCGTCCCGATGTCGCCCGAGGATCTCGCGGAGGCGGCGGTGGCCGCGGTCGCGGCGGGGGCCGGGGAGGTCCTGGTGAGCCCGCGGACTCCGTGCGGGCGCCGGAGCCTGTCGCCGCGGGTGGTGGGGCCGGTGCTGGAGGCGCTGCGGGGCGCGGGGGTGTCCGTACCGCTGTCCGTGCCGGTGAGCGGGGAGGGCGAGCCCGGTGCGGCGGGCCGGTTGACGCGGATCCGGTCCTGGACGGTGCTGCCCGACCGGGCGGAGGTCGACTTCGCGGAGTCGGGGGCGGCGGAGGTGGCTCAGGCGCTGCTGGAGCGCGGCATCGCGGTGGACGCGGCGGTTCCGTCGGGCGGGCCGGCCGGACCCGGACCGATGGCGCGGTTCCTCGCCTGGCCGGTGCGCGCGCCGGAGCGGGTACGGCTGGTGGTGGAGCTCGCCGCGGCCGATGCCTCGCTGCTGGCCGGCTTGCGCGGGCTGCCGCCGGTGGCGGTGGTGCTGTACGGGCGGGAGGCGGCGGCCTGGCCGGTGCTCCGGGTGGCGGCGCGGTGCGGCATGGGGACGCGGACCGGTGCGGGCGAGGTGCTGCACCTGCCGGACGGGCGGCCGGCACGGTCGAACGCCGAACTGGTGGCCGCGGCCCGGGCGGAGCTGGCGCGGTACGCGCCGGTCACAGCCGCGAGCCGGTGATCCGCTCGCCGAAGACGTCGTCCGGATTGGACAGCGCGCAGGTGCGCAGGGAAAGGCAGCCGCAGCCGATGCAGTCCGTCAGGTGGTCGCGCAGCCGGGCGAGTTGGCTGATCCGCTGGTCGAGCTCGGCGCGCCAGGCCTCGGAGAGGCGGGCCCAGTCCTCGCGGGTGGGGGTGCGCTCCTCGGGGAGCTCGGCCAGGGCGTCGCGGATGCTGGCCAGCGGGATGCCCACGCGCTGGGCGGCGCGCACGAAGGCCACCCGGCGCAGCGCGTCGCGGGTGTAGCGGCGCTGGTTGCCGGCTGTGCGGCGGCTGCTGATCAGGCCCTTGGCCTCGTAGAAGTGGAGCGCTGAGACGGCGGCCCCGCTGCGGGCGGACAGCTGGCCGACCGTGAGTTCGTGGACTTTCTCGGGAATCTGCGGCACGCGGTCGAGGGTAGTCGGCGGTCCGCCGCCATCCGCAGGACGGTCCACCGGCATCCGCAGGACGGTCCGCCGGCATCCGCAGGACGGTCCATGGGCCTCTGAGGGCCGGTCCATCGACAACCCCAGGCAGTCCGTTGACATACCCATACCGTCCCAGCATGCTGAGCAAGCGCTTGTTCGCCCCGGCGCATCCGTGAGTGAGAGGCAGGAGCAGGGCATGGCCGAGCCGAGGATCTTCACGTCCGCCGAGGAGCTGCGCGCCGGGACGGGCGAACCGCTCGGGCCCAGCGGGTGGCTGGAGGTTGACCAGAAGCGGATCGACCTGTTCGCGGACGCCACGGGCGACCACCAGTGGATCCACGTGGACCCGGAGCGGGCCGCGTCCGGACCCTTCGGCTCCACGATCGCGCACGGCTACCTGACCCTCTCCCTGCTACCGAGCCTGGTGCCGCAGATCATGCGGGTCGAGGGCATGAAGATGGGCATCAACTACGGGGCGAACAAGGTCCGCTTCCCGGCGCCGGTGCCCGTCGGCTCACGGCTGCGCGCGACCGCCGTGATCACCGAGGTGACGGAGGCCGGGGGCGGCGTACAGGTCGCGGCGACGGTCACGGTGGAGCGGGAGGGCGGCGACAAGCCGGTGTGCGTGGCGGAGTCGGTGTCGCGCTACTACTTCTGACTCACGCTGTCGGGCGCGCGCCCACCATGCGGAGCACGAGGTCGGCGTAGAGCGCGCCGACCTCGTCGGGAGTGCGCGGCCCGGACGCGCTGAACCAGCGGGCCACGTCGATGCAGAGCGAGAGCACGGCGAGGGTGGTCCCGGGCACGTCCGGAACGGCGAACTCCCCCGCCTCGACGCCGTCGGCGAGGATGCGGCGTACGGCGGCGTCGCTCTGCCGGCGCAGTGCCACGATGTCGGAGCGGTGCTCCGGAGCGAGGGCGTCGAGCTCGTACTGGACCACGCGCGCCGTGGTGTGGTGTGCGGCGTGCCAGCGCACGAAGGAGCGGACGGCGGCGGCGAGCCGCTCGGCGGCGCTGCCTGGGCCGTCGGCGGCGGTGGTGAGGATCTCCAGCGCCTTGTCGTGGCCGATCCGGCTGATCCGGTGGAGCAGCTCTTCCTTGGTCTTGTAGTGGATGTAGAGCGCTGCCGGGCTCATCCCGGCGCGGCCCGCGATGTCACGGGTGGTGGTCGCGTGGTATCCGCGCTCCGCGAAGGCCTCGACGGCCGCGATGAGCAGCCGCCGCGCCGCGTCGGGGGTGACCTCGGACCACGGCTGGTAGCCGCCGGCCGTCTCCGCCGCGCTGTCCATCGCTCACTCACCCTCTTCGCCGTATGGGAAGTGACACCTTACCGGAGGGTGAGCAAGCGCTTAGCGCGTCCGCGCGACGCGGCCGCGGTCAGAAGGCGGAGACCCCCGTACGCGCGCGGCCGATGAGCAGCTTCTGGATCTGGCTGGTGCCCTCGTAGAGGGTCATCACGCGGGCGTCGCGCAGCAGCTTGCCGGCCGGATACTCGTCGATGTACCCGTAACCGCCGTGCACCTGGAGGGCGTTACTCGCGGCGCGGACGGCGGCCTCGGAGGCGAAGAGCTTCGCGGTGGAGGCTTCGGTGGCGAAGGGCCGCCCGCGGTCGATGAGGTCCGCGACCCGCCAGGTCAGCAGCCGGGCGGCGTCCACGTCGACCGAGATGTCGGCGATCAGCTCCTGGACCAGCTGGTGGTGGGCGATCGGCTTGCCGAACTGCTCGCGCACACCGGCGTAGGCGACGGCCGCGTCCAGGGCCGCCTGGGCGATCCCCACGCAGCCGGCGGCGACCGACATCCGCCCCTTGGCCAGCGCGGACATGGCGACCGAGAAGCCCTTGCCCTCGGGGCCGAGCAGGGCGGAGGCGGGCACCCGGACCCCGTCGAGGGCGAGCTCGGCGGTGGCCTGGCCACGCAGCCCGAGCTTGCCGTGAATCTCGCGCCGGGTGAGGCCGGGTGCGTCGGCGGGGACGAGGAAGGCGGAGATCCCGCGGTGTCCGGGTTCGTCGCCGGTGCGGGCGAACAGCAGCACCACGTCGGCCCAGGTGCCGTTGGTGATGAACATCTTGCTGCCGCTGAGGACGTAGGCGTCCCCTTCACGCACGGCTCGGGTGGTGAGGTTCGCGGCGTCCGAACCGGTTCCGGGCTCGGTCAGGCCGAAGCAGCCGAGCGCGTCCCCCGAGCACAGCCGGGGCAGCCAGGTGCGCTTCTGCTCCTCCGTGCCCCAACCGGCGATGGTCTTGGCGACCAGGCCGAGGGAGACGGAGACGATGCCGCGCACGGCGGAGTCGCCGCGGCCGAGTTCCTCGGTGACGAGCGCGTACGCGAGGTGGTCACCGCCGGAGCCGCCGTACTCCTCGGGGACCGTCAGGCCGAGGAAGCCCAGTGCGCCGAGCTTCTTCACGATGCCCCGGTCCACGCTCTCGGCGCGGTCCCACGCGGCGGCGTGCGGGGCCACCTCGCGCTCGGTGAACTCGCGGGCGAGCCGTCGTACGGCGCTCTGCTCCTCGCTCAGCTCCAGGTTCACCGGGGACCTCCGGGCGGCTCGTCCGGGCTTTAACTAGCACCGGTAGTTTATGGCGGGCAGGCCCTACTATGTGGCGCATGGCCAGACCGCGCAAGCCCCTTCTCAGCAGAGCCCGCATCGTCGAGGCGGCGGGTGAGCTCGTGGACGCGGAGGGGCTGGAGGCCGTGTCGACGCGGCGGTTGGCGGCCGCGCTCGGGGTCAGCGGGCCCTCCCTGTACAACCACTTCCGCACGAAGGACGAGATCCTGGACGCGGTGGCCGACGCGGTGAGCGCACGGGTCGACTTGTCGATGTTCGAGACGGGCCGCCTGGACTGGCGGGACGCCCTGCACGCCTGGGCCCACTCCTACCGCGACGCTCTGTCGGACCACCCGAACATCGTCCCGGTGCTGGCGCGGGGGCCGGGGCGCCGCCCGGCGGGCCTGCGGCTGGCGGACGCGGTCTTCGGTGCGATGACGGCGGCCGGCTGGCCCCCGGCTCAGGCGACGCGGATCGGGGCGCTGATGCGCTACTTCATCCTCGGTTCGGCGATGGCCTCGTTCGCCCGGGGCTTCGTGGACGACGAGGCCGCCTACGATCCGGCTGACTACCCCCACCTGGGCCAGGCCCACCTGCTGGCCGAGCACCAGCGCGAGGTGGACGAGGGCGCCTTCGAAACCGGCCTGGCGGCCCTGCTGGACGGCTTGGCCCTCCAGTACCAAGCCCTGCACGAGAGTGCATGAGGGGCGCACCCCCCGGAGCCGGACGGCGCATAGCGGGGCGGCGCGGAGCCGGACGGCGCGGAGCGGGGCGGCGCGGAGCCGGACGGCGCGGAGCCGGACGGCGCGGGTGGCCGTTCCTGTGTGTGCTCTGCCAGCAGCCCGCGCCGTCCCCGGTCCGCCGCCGGGGGCTAGAAGACGACGAGTGAGCGGCCGCCCTTGCCCGCCACCATGGCGTCGAAGGCCGCCGGGATGCCGTCGAGGGTGATGCGGTCGGTGACGAGCGATCCCAGATCGAGGCGGCCCCGGCGGACGTGCTCGGCGATGACCGGAAGGTCGCGGGCCGGGTCGCTGTTGCCGTAGACGCAGCCGCTGAGGGTGCGGGCGAAGTGGAAGATCTCCAGCGCGTGGAAGGTGACCTGCTGGTCCTTCCCGCCGATCCCGACCACCGTGGTCCGGCCGCCCCGGCGGGTCGACTCCCAGGCGGTGCGGATGGTCTGGGCCCGGCCGACGCACTCGACGGCCACATCCGCGCCCTGGCCGCCGGTCAGGGCGCGGATCTGCTTGGCGGTGGTGTCGGAGGCGAGCACGAAATCCGTGGCTCCCGCCGCACGCGCCAGCTCTTCCTTGGCCGGGGAGACGTCGACGGCCACGACGGGGCCCGCCTGCGCGATGCGGGCGGCCTGCAGCGCGGCCAGGCCGACGCCGCCGACGCCGAACACGGCCACCGACTCGCCCGGGCGGACCTGTGCACTGTGGTGGACGGCGCCGTAACCGGTCAGGACGGCGCAGCCGAGCAGCGCGGCTTCGGCCAACGGAATCCCGGCGGGCGCGGGCAGCACGCAGTTGGCCGCGACGACGGTCTCCTCGGCGAACGCGGCCACGTTCAGCCCCGGGTGCAGCTCGACGCCCTGCGCGTCGTGCGCGTGGACCGCCCCCACGCCCGCGAGGGCCTGCGCGCAGAGCCAGACCTCGCCCAGGGAGCAGTGGTGGCACTGCCCGCAGGACGGAGCCCAGTTGAGCACCACCCCGTCCCCGGGGGCCACATGGGTCACGCCCTCCCCGACCGCGAGGACCGTACCGGCGCCCTCGTGGCCGAGGACGGCGGGGACGGGCACGCGCATGGTGCCGTTGGTGAGGGAGAGGTCGGAGTGGCAGACCCCGGCTGCGGTGAGCCGGACCCGGACCTGCCCGGGCCCGGGGTCGGGCAGGACGATCTCCCGTATCTCGAGCGGGGCTCCGACGGCGGGCAGGATGGCGGCGCGGACCATGGTCGTCTTCTCCGGATCAGGGCGGGGCGGGCGCGACAGGGAGGGCGGGGCGGGGCGCAACGGGCCGGAAGCGGTCGGGACGGTTCAGAACTGCAGGGATTTGGTCTGCAGGTACTCGGTCAGACCGTGCGGGCCCAGTTCGCGGCCGACACCCGACTGCTTGTAGCCGCCGAAGGGCGCGAGCACGTTGAAGCGACCGCCGTTGATGTCCACCTGTCCGGTGTCCATGCGGCGGGCGAAGGCCGCGGCCGTCTCCGCGTCCGCGGCCCACACCGCGCCGCCCAGGCCGTAGACCGTGCCGTTCGCTATGCGCAGGGCGTCCTCCTCGTCCTCGTAGGCCAGGATCGACAGCACGGGGCCGAAGATCTCCTCCTGGGCGATGGTCATGTCGGGGGTGACGTCGGCGAACACGGTGGGCGCGACGAAGTAACCCCGCTCGTGGGGTGCGTCGGTGCCGCCGGCGACGAGGCGGGCGCCTTCCTCGATGCCCTTGGCGATGTAGCCGCGGACGCGCTCGTGCTGCTTGGCATTGATCACCGGGCCCAGGCGGGTGGCCGGGTCGGTGGGGTCGCCGGTGGGGTACGTGGCGACGGCGGCGGCCGCGAGGGAGACGGCCTCCTCGTACTGGTCCCGGTGGACGAGCATGCGGGTGAGGGCGTTGCAGCTCTGGCCGGTGTTGTTCATGACGTGACCCACGCCGGCGGCGACGGCCTTGGCCAGATCGGCCCCGGGCAGGATGACGTTGGCCGACTTGCCGCCCAGCTCGAGGGCGACCCGCTTGACGGCGGCGCCGGCGGTGGCGCCGATCTGCTTGCCGACAGCGGTCGAGCCGGTGAAGGAGACGAGGTCGACTCCCTCGTGCTCGGCCAGGGCCTGCCCGGCGACGGGGCCGGTTCCGGTCACCAGGTTGAATACTCCGGCCGGGATGCCCGCCTCGTGCACGGCTTCGGCGAAGAGCTGTGCGGTCAGCGGGGTGTCCTCGGCCGGCTTGAGGACGAGGGTGCAGCCGGCGGCGAGAGCGGGCGCCACCTTGGCAACGACTTGGTGCAGGGGATAGTTCCAGGGGGTGATGGCGCCGACCACACCGACCGGTTCGAGCAGCACGGTCGAGTTCCCCAGCCGCTCCTCGAAGGCGTAGGAGGCCGCCAGCTCGGCGTACGAGGAGGCCACCGCGAGCGGCGCCCCGACGTGGACCATCTCCGCGAAGCCGAGCGGGGAGCCGAGCTCGGCGGTGACGGTCTCGGCGATCTCGCCCTTGCGGGCGGCCAGCACGTCGCGGAGGGCGCCGATCAGCGCGGCCCGCTCGGCCGGAGGCGTGGCCGCCCAGCCCGGGAAAGCCGCGCGGGCCGCCCGTACGGCGGCGTCCACGTCCTCCGCGGTGCCGGCCGGAACCGTGGCGATGACCGTTTCGTCGGCCGGGTTGACGACCTCGATGCGGTCGCTTCCGACGGCGGGCCGCCACGCGCCGCCGATGTACATCCCGTCGTGGGCCTTCATCGCAATTCCTCCCGAGCACGCACGAGCGCGTAGACCTGACCTCGCCAACACCCTACAAACTAGCGCCGGTAGTTTTCTGTGCGCCAGGGGTGTCCGGGATCAGATGATGCCGAAAAGCATCCCCGCCGCCAGGACCACCAGGGAGGTCAGGGCCGCCCATTTCACGGTGAAGCGGGTGTGGTCGCCGAACTCCACCTTCGCCATGCCGACCAGGACGTAGACGGCCGGAACCAGCGGGCTCGACATGTGCAGCGCCTGCCCCACCAGGGAGGCCCGGGCGATCTCGAGCGGGGACACCCCGTGGGCGGCGCCCGCTTCGGCGAGGACGGGCAGGACGCCGAAGTAGAAGCCGTCGTTCGACATGAAGTAGGTGAGCGGCAGGCTCAGCAGGCCGGTGACCAGCGCCATGTGCGGGCCCATGCCCTCGGGGATGGCACCGACGAGCCAGTCGGCCATGTGCTTGACCATGCCGGTGCCGGAGAGGACGCCGGTGAAGACGGCGGCGGCGAAGACCATGCCGGCGACGTTCAGGACGTTCTCGGCGTGGGCGGCGATCCGCGCCCTCTGGTCGGGCATGTGCGGGAAGTTGACGGTGAGGGCGAGCGCGGCGCCGAGCAGGAACAGCACCGGGATGGGGAGCAACTCCATGATCATCGCGGTGAGCAGGGCGACGGTGAGGCCGGCGTTGAACCAGTACAGGTGCGGACGCAGGGTGGCGCGGTGCGGGTCGAGGCCCTGGAACCCCTCCCCCGCGGCCTCGGCCGCGCCGCCGTCGGCCGGAGGCGCCGGTTCCAGGTCGCGGGCCTCGGTCGACGCCGTACCGCCGGGGCCCGTCGGACCGGCCGGGCCCTCGCCGGAGCCGGTCCCGCCGGCGGCGACCAGCGCGGGGACGGCCTTCGGTGCACCCTCGCCGGGGCCGACGGGAGCGGAGGAAGAGGTGGTGGCGACCAGGGAGGGGGCGGCCCGGTCGGCGGCGGCTTCGCCGTCGGGCATGACCAGCAGGCCGACCCGGCGGCGCTCCTTCACCCCGAGGACGTAGGCCAGGAGGAACACGAAGACCAGACCGGCGGCGAGGGCCGGGATCATGGGGACGAAGACGTCGGCGGCGTCGAGCTTGAGGGCGGTCGCGGCGCGGGCCGTGGGGCCGCCCCAGGGCAGGGTGTTCATGACGCCGTTGGCGGTCGCCGCGACACCGGTCATGACCACCAGACTCAGGCCGAGCCGCTTGTACAGCGGGTACATCGCCGAGACGGTGATCATGAAGGTGGTCGATCCGTCGCCGTCGAGCGAGACGATCGCCGCCAGGACGGCGGTACCGACGACCACCCGCATCGGGTCGGCCTTGCAGAAGCGCAGGATGCCGCGCACGATCGGGTCGAAGAGGCCGACGTCGATCATCACGCCGAAGTAGACGATGGCGAACATCAGCATGGCGGCGGTCGGAGCCAGTTTGCCGACGCCTTCGATGACGTAGTCGCCGAGGTGGGCGCCCTTTCCTGCGAACACGCAGAAGAGCGCGGGGATGAGGACGAGCGCCGCGATGGGCGACATTTTCTTCAGCATGATCAAGGCCAGGAAGGTCGCGATCATGCCGAAGCCGAGGATGGTCAGCATGGTGGGAACGTAGGTGCCCCCGCCTTGCGCCAACAAGACGTCAACGCGTGAGCAATACGAGCAAAACCCCAGCTCAGGACAGGGGTGCCAGAGCGACGGGGAAGCCGTTGAGCACGGCCGTGCCCGAGAGCGGGTCGAGCCGGCTGCCGTCGAGCAGCTGGTTGACGTTGACCCCGGGCGCGGCGGCGGCCACCGCGAGCCGGGTCCCGGCCCGGTCATGGCCCCAGCCGTGCGGGAGGCTCACCACTCCGGGGCGCACGGTGTCCGTGATCTCCACGGGAACGTCCAGGCTGCCGCCTTCGGCGGTGATCCTGGCCCGGCCTCCGTCGGTGAGCCCCAGCCGCTCGGCGTCCCCCGGGTGGACCTGGAGGGTGCACCGGTTGGAACCTCCCATGAGGGCCGGGACGTTGTGCAACCAGCTGTTGTTGGACCGCAGATGGCGGCGGCCCACGAGCACCAGGCCGGCGGGGCGGTCGGCGAGCGCCGTACGCAGCCTGGGGAGCTCGGCCGCGATCGGGTCCGGGAGCAGCTCGATCCTGCCGCTGCGCGTCTTCAGCACGCCCGGAAGCCGGGGCCCCAGCGGCCCCAGGTCGATCCCGTGGGGGTGCGCGAGCAGCTTCTCCAGACTGAGGCCGTGCGCGGAGGCGTGGACAGGCAGAACGTCCGGGTCCGGGCCGGTAAAGTCGGCGGCGACGCCGAACCGGTCTCCGTACGGCCCGAGCCTGAGCATCAGGTCGAGCCGTCGCTCGGCGCCGCTGTCGCCCGTGAGCAGGGCTGCGAGGCGTGCCGGATCCTGCCCGTGCAGCGGGGAGTGCGCGGCGGCCGTCTCCCTGGCCAGGGCCGACTGGATGGCCGGCTCGTCGACGCCCGCCGGGTCCACGACTCCGTGCATCCCCGAGACGGCCAGGATCAGCCGGGCGTGGATCTCGCATTCGTCCATCCGCCCGTCCTCCAGCGGGACGGCGGCGGGCGAGTAGCGGACCTGGTTGCGTACGGCGAACCCGTTGAACGCGAAGTCGAAGTGCGCGCTCTGCGAGGGCGGCGGCGGGGGCAGCACGACATGGGCGTGGCGCGAGGTCTCGTTCAGGTAGGGGTCGACGGACACCATGAAGTCGAGCCCGGCCAGCGCCCGATCGAGCCGGTCGCCGTCGGGGGCGGACAGGACGGGGTTGGCGGCGATGGCGAGCAGGACCCGGATCCGCCCGTCCCCCGGCGTCTCGATCTCCTCGGCCAGCGCGGCGGTGGGCAGTTCGCCCTTGGCTTCGGGGTGACCGCTGACGCGGCTCGCCCAGCGGCCGAGTTCGAATCCCCTGCCGGGACCGGCGGGCCTCGGCGCCGGGCCCGTCGCGGAGAGCGGGAACAGGGCTCCGCCCGGCCGGTCGAGGTTGCCGGTGAGGACGTTCAGTACGTCGACCAGCCAGCTGGCGAGCGTGCCGAACTCGACGGTGCAGCTGCCGATCCGTGCGTAGACGGCAGCGGTGGGCGCGGCCGCGAGGTCCCGGGCGAGGGTGCGGATCTCGGCGGCCGTGAGGTCGCAGGCGGGTGCTACGGCCTCAGGGGTGAAACTCCCGAGCGCGGCCGCGAGTTCCCCGATCCCCTCGGTGTGTTCCTCCAGCGCGCCGGGAGCGGCGAGCTTCTCCTCGATCAGCGTGTGCGCGAGTGCGGCGAGCAGCAGCGCGTCGGTGCCGGGGCGGGGTGCCAGGTGGCGGTCGGCGAGCCCGGCCGTGCGGGTCCTGCGCGGGTCGACGACCACGAGGGTGCCGCCGCGGGCGCGCAGGGCCTTGAGCCGGCCGGGGAAGTCGGGGGCGGTGCACAGCGATCCGTTGGACTCGACCGGGTTGGCGCCGATGAGCAGCAGGAAGTCGGTGCGGTCGAGGTCGGGGACGGGGATGGCGAAGGGGTCCCCGAACAGCAGACCGCTGGAGACGTGCTTGGGCATCTGGTCGAGCGTGCTGGCGGTGAAGAGGTTGCGGGTCCCGAGGACCTTGAGGAGGAGGGGCGGGTAGAGGGCGCCGGCCATGGTGTGGACGTTCGGATTGCCGAGGACGACGCCGACCGACGGGGCGCCGTGGTCCCGCACGAGCGCCGGCACGGCGGCGGCGATGGCGTCGAAGGCCTCGTCCCAGGTGGCCTCCTGGAGCCGTCCGTCGCGCCGGACGAGCGGGGTGCGCAGCCGGTCGGGGTCGGAATCGAGCGCTCCGAAGGCGGCGCCCTTCGGACAGATGAAGCCACGGCTGAAGACGTCCTCGCGGTCACCGCGGGCGCCGGTGACGGCGGTTCCGGCGATGGTCAGGGTGAGTCCGCAGGTGGCTTCACACAGGGGGCAGATGCGCAGGGCGGTGCGGGGCATGGGCCCTCCAGGGACGGCAGGCTGCGGCTCGGGCACGTGGGGCGCACCGAGCATACCGACCGGTTGGGACGGAGGGGAGGGGGCAGCGGCGGCCGTGTGGCGAGGCGCAGCCGCGGGGCCCGCGGTCAGTCCAGTACGCGGGCCAGGTAGGCGTGCATCATCGCGCGGGTTTCGGCGACGATGCCGGGATCGCCGGCCGGGTCGGTCCGGAAGGCCAGTTGGACCAGCGCGTCCGTGGCTTCGACGGCGACGAGCACGGCCCGGCGCAGCGTGGCGTCCGGGGTCAGCCCGAGGTGGTCGCAGAGCAGTTCGGTGAGGCGGGCGGCCACCTGGTGGTTGGGGTGGTCTTCCGGGCCCTCGGGCGGCGGAGCGGGCACGCCGAAGTCGACCAGGGCGAAGCCGGGCACGCTCCGCTTCATGACCAGGTACTCGTCCAGGACGGCGTCGACCACGGGCCGCCAGTGGGTGGCGGGGAGGCCGGCGAGCCGATCCGCGATGCCGTCGGCGTACCGGTCGAGGTTGCGGTGGGCGAGGGCGATGGCCAAGGCCCGCTTGTTGCCGAAGAAGCGGTAGACCGAACCGATGGGCACGCCGGCGCGCTGGGCGACGGCGCGGGTGCTGAGGTTCTCGTACCCGGTCTCGTCCAGGAGTTCGGCGCAGGCGTCGAGGATCCGGGCGAGCCGGTCGGCGCTGCGCTGCTGGATCGGGGTGCGGCGCAGGGAGGGGGCGGGAGGCACGGGGTCCATCATGCCGGTCCTCGCTTCCGTGTCGAGCGCGGGCTCAGTTCAGCAGGAGGCTCAGCCCTCCGAGGGTGTAAGTGATCATCAGCGCGAGCAGCGGCAGCTGACCGGCCACCGCCCTCGCCGGCGGGAAGAGGCGCACGGACCGGTCGTGAGCTGCGACGACGCCCAGCACGTGGCCGGTGACGACGGCGATGACCTGGAGGGCCGCGAGGCCGCCGGGACCCAGCGGTGGAGCCGGTGCGGGGGCGTTGTCAGTGCCGAGTGCAATGGTTACTGTGCGTGGTCCTTCGGTGACGAGAAGGGAGAAGTAATGAGCGACGAGATAGCCGAGTGCGATCGGCACGAGTGAGTGCGCGAAGGCGGTGAGCGGCTTTGGGTGCGGGCCGCTGACCAGGCGGGTGGCCGCCGCGCAGAGGCAGTACAGGGTGGCGACGAGGGCGATGGAAGCGAGCAGTCCGAGCGTGGCCGTGGAGGTGCGGCCCAGGGGGGAGGTCTGGAGGACGTCGATCCAGGAGGGGTTGTCGGAGAAGCCGTCGTAGGCGGTGGAGCCGAGCAGGACGCAGACGGTGGCGACGAGCCCGGGCCGCTCGGGTGTCGCGTCGAGTCCGTGGAAGGGGTTGCGGAGCACCAGCAGGCCGTCGCTTCGGCGGCCGAGGGGGGAGAGGCGGGCGAGGAGGGCGGAGTACACCTCGAAGGCGTCCGCGTCGTCGAACCAGCGCTCGCCGAAGCGGGCGGCGAAGAGCAGGTGGGCGGTGGTGTAGGCGGCGAGCGCGATGAGGAGGGTGGTGGTGGATGCGGGATCGGGAGCGACGAGCTCGAGCCAGGTGAAGGCGAACAGCCCGGCGGCGGCCGGCCATTGACCGAGCCGGGCGGGAAGGGAGTGGGGAACGGGGAGGGGCGGGGGAACGGGGAGTGGCGGGGGAACCGGGGCGGGGCGGTCCGGGTCCGTGGGGTGGTGGCGAAGGCGGTAACGGTGGCGGTCGCGGGCCCGGGTGAGCAGGCGGTGCAGGGTCCGGAGCGGGTTGAACAGGCGCCAGACGGGGCCGAGGAGGAGGGAGGCGGGGACGAGTCCGACCCAGAAGAGGACGTAGACGGCGCCGGGGGCGGGGTTGCGCCCGGGGTCGTTCGGACCGAGCAGGAGGTGGAGGAGAACGGCGAGCGTGGCGGCCAGGCCGAGTCCGCGCAGGGCGATGCGGGTGGCCGGTGCGTCTGCGGCCCGCTGGAGGGCGGCGGGCAGTGGGCGGCCGGAGCGGTCTCCACGGAATCGGGAGGTGGACCAGAGCAGGCCCAGCGCGAGGAAGGAGACGAAGAGTGCGGTGAAGGCACCGGCGAAGGCGTAGAAGGGGGAGATCGGCAGATCGTGCTGGGACCCGATCCCGTGCGCGAGGGTGGTGAGCGGTTCGTCGGCCCGGTACGGGACCATGCCCGGGCCGACCCCGCCACCACCGGCGCTCGGAAGGGAACCCAGCCCCAGCACCGGCGGCGTTACGGGCTGGCCCGGGGTCACCATCGCCCAGCCCTGAGGTCCACCGTGCCGTGACCCCTGCGGGGCGCGGGACACTCGCAGCCGGGCGGCCGGCGGCCGTCCGGGGACCCGGTCCCAGCACCCCGGGCCGGTTCCCCGCCGCGCGCGGCTCGAGCTGCCATGGAGACCACGGGCTGCTTTGTCGGTGCCGACACCGGCGCTGCCTGCGGGTGCGGGGCCGGAAGCAGGCGCGGCATACGGACCGCACCCGGTCTCCGCACGCCCACCGGGTGCGGGCGCGGGCGCGGGGTCGGGTGCGGGGTCGGATGCGGGGTCGGCATCGGCTTGGGCATCGGTGTCGGCGTGGGCGCGGTCATCGGACCAGGAGCTGGGTCAGGACGAGACCGGACGCGTGGGTCTCGACCTCGAAGAGGCCCGTGCGGTCGACCGTCAGGATCAGGGTGGCCTCCTGGCCTGCCGGGAGGGCGAGTTCCTTGTCGTAGCCGTGTACGTGGAGGGTGTCCGCGCGGTCGCTGGTGACGCGCAGGGCGACCCGTTCGCCGCGCCGCAGCTCGGTGCGGGCGGGAGCGGGGCTGACCTTGCCGTCGCGCACGGTGACGGTGACCGTGCGGTCGAGCTGCTCCGACGGCGTGCTGCCGGGGTCGTGGCCGTGGCCGCCGGCGTCGGGTGCGGTGGCCTCGGCGGTGAGCGGGGCCGTGCCCTCGACCGGCTTGCCGGACACCGCCCAGGCAGTGTGGTCGTCGGCGTACAGGCGGACGGTCAGGGTGTGCGTGCCCGCGGGGACCTGGGTGGCGGACAGGTGGAACCAAGGGCCGTACAGCCGGGCCAGTTTGCGGCCGTCGAGCTCCAGGTGGGCGTGGCCCGCACCCGGGAGGGCTGCGCCGCCGGCGCTGTCGGGGGTGAAGCGGAAGTTCTTCACCGCCAGGTGGAGGTTCCAGCCGTCCTCCGAGTCCGGGCGGGCGGTGAGCCGCACCTCCGGCGCGCCCTCCGCCGGCACCTCGCGGAGCCGGTGGCCGGTGCCGCCCTCGGCGGGGAGCAGGGTTCCCGCGTTCCCGGAAGCCTGCTCGTGGGTGGTGCCGGGCTTGTGGTGGGTGGTGGCCCGCCCCCCGCAACCCGTCGCCGCCCCGCAGACGAGCAGCAGGAGCAGGACGAGCAGCGCGGGGGCGGGGCTGCGGCGAGCAGTCACGGCTGGCCTCCCGGGGGCCTCACGAGGAAGCCCGGTCGGACTCCCGAGGGTCAGGTGTCGGACCGCCCTGGCCGAGCGGTGGCTTCCGGGTCCGGCGGTCACGGCTGGGCCCCTGCTCCCGGGGGCGGGGCCGGGGGTCCCGGCGGGCTGCCGGGGGCGGGGCGAGCGCACCCGGCTGGGCCGCTCTCCACGGGTCGCGGCCGGGGTCCCGGCCGGGCCGCGGGAGGGCACAGTGCGCGGACCCGGCTGGACGGCGGCCGCGGGAATCGGCGGGCCGGGGCTCACGGCTGGGCCGCCGGAGGTGGGGTGGGCGGCTGTTTGGCGGGGGCGGGGGCGAGGTCGGGTTCCGCGGTTGGAGAGGGGGTGGTTGACCGCTCGGCGGCGGGTCGGGCGGGGTGGCCCGGCGGGGTGTCGCCGGGGGCGGAGGTGATGCCCGGGGCTGACGGGTGGGACGGGGTTGCGGGGCGGGATGAGGCGATTGTTGCCCACAGAATCCAGATCACGGCGAGGAGGGACCGTAGCCAGGCGGGGCTCAGCGGGGTCCACGGGATCATCAGGACGGCCTTGTCGAAGGCGTCCAGCAGGGTCAGCGCGGCGAGCAGCAGGGTCAGGCGGGCCAGCCAGGGGCGGGTCGGGCGCAGGGCCAGTCCGGCGCCCAGCCACCACAGGCCGAGGAGGAGGAGAGCCAATGCGGGGACGGGAGTGGAGACCAGCGGGGTCGTGGAGCCGGCCACGTCCAGGGCCAGGCCCGCCAGTCCCAGGAGGGAGGCCACCGTGCCCAGGTGCGAGCCGCGCAGCCGGCGCCACCACAGCACCCCGCCGACCAGGAGCAGGACGGCCGCCACGGCCAGCGCGATCTGGGTCTCGACCCGTTCCGGACCGCGTGCGCCGTACCAGTCGCAACCGGCCGGGAGTCGGCGTGCCTGGACGCTGTAATCCGCGCAGACGAGCAGCTGGACCAGCTTCACCGGTTCACCGACCAGGCGGGCCGACGCGCCGGTGACGTCGCCGCGTGCCTTCCCGCACCGGGGCACGGCACCCGGGCTGGAGCCGTCGGGCCCGTCCTGCCAGCAGTTGCCGCGGCCCTGGCCGTCCCACCAGACGTCCATGCCGTTGGGGCGGGAGGCGCCGGACTTGTCCCGGCCCAGGTGGTTGCCCGCGTACCGGTTGTGGTGGGAGGTGTCGGCCTGCTTCGACCACTGCTCCTCGCCGCGGATGAAGGCGGGGACGGCACTGAGGTAGAAGCCGGCACGCCGGTGGCCGTACACCCAGTTGTCCTCGTACAGGTTCCAGTTGCCGCCCGCGGTGATGATGCCGGTGCCCGGCGGCATGGAGATCTGCGGGCAGACGACGCCGCGCTCGTAGCCGCGCTCGGCCGGCGGCTTGGCGCAGGTGCCGTCGGCGACGTACCGGTAGTAGTCCTGGTTGTTGTCGTGGATCAGGTTGCGTTCGAACTTGGCATGGTTCTGCGGGAGTCCGGGATGCCCGGGGAAGGCGCTGTCCATCGAGGCGCCGCCCATGTTGTGGTCGAACTCGTTGTCGTGCACCCACACCGAGTCCCCCGCGGTGCCGGAGTAGCCGACCATGTTGTGGTGGCTGCGGCAGCCGGTGATCTCGATGGAGTAGCGGGGTACGTCGTAGCCCCGGCCGTCGTTGATGTCGGAGGCGCTGCCGGGGTAGATGCCGGAGTCTCCGTTGCCGTACGACTCGCAGTTCTTGTAGAGCCCGTGGTCGCTGGCGAAGGTCAGGAAGCCGTACTCGTCGTTCCACCGGGTCAGGACGTCGTCGATGACGAAGCCGTCGCCCGCCAGCACGTACAGCGAGTTGAAGGTGGTGCGCTGCGCGGTGAAGTTGCGGAAGTAGATGCCGTTGGACTTGTCGGCGCGCAGGGCGTTCAGCTTCTGGTACTTGGCGTCGATCACCACGTCGAGGCGTGAGGCCCCGGTGCCCTCGATCTGGAGGTTCGTCTTGCCGAGGATGGCGACGAGGTTCTGATTGTGGCGGCAGGCCACCTGCTGCTCGTAGCTCAGGATCTGGTAGCCGAGCGAGGAGTCGGGGGCCTTCAGGTCGGCGCACTCCCCCGTGGGCTTGCCCAGGGAGGGCTCCTCCTCGTAGAGCCCGGGGAGGATCGCGATGTTCATCCCGGGCCGGTCCACCGCGTCGACCGCCTGCTGGAGGTGGCGGTAGCCGGTCTTCTCGCAGCGCTCGTACAGGGCGAGGTTGCGCTGCTTGAGGTCCTCCGGGAAGGCGGATATCCGGCGTTCGAACTCGGGGCGGCCGGTCTTGCAGACCAGGAGGTCGGGCTCGGCGGCGCGGTATGCGGGGACGGAACCGGAGCCGTCGGGGAAGGTGACGGGGCGCTCCTCGTGCGCGCGGGCGGCGGGCGCGGCGGCGAAGAGGGTCAGGAGGGCGAGCAGGGCGGCGAGAAGCGCCGCCGGCACGGCAGGGAACCTGCGGGTCCACGACATGCGCGTGAGAGTAGAGCATTGTTCATCTTTTGTGAGCCCCCCGCGCACCGATCCGTGTCCGGGAAGGGAGCCCGGTTCCGGGGAGGGAGCCCGGTTCCGGGGACTCGGTGTCCGAGGGAGCCGGATCGGGGGGAATCGGCGTCCGGGGAATCGGTCCGCAGTCGCGCGACTCCCTGGGAGTCGGGGGTCGCGTGACCCCAGGGGGTCGGGCGGTCGCGTGACTCCCAGTCGGCCGGCGGGAAGTCGGCCGTCCGCCGCAGGGGCACCGTTGACGTGCGCGCCGCAGAATCCTACTGTCAGCCATAGGATTCCTCGACGGAGCGGGAGCAGCACATGAGCGAGCAGGCCAGGAAGACGGCGGAGGGGCTGGAGTACCTCACCGGCTTCGGCAACGAGCACAGCTCGGAGGCCGTCCCCGGCGCACTGCCCCTCGGCCGGAACTCGCCCCAGCGCGCACCCCTGGGCCTGTACGCCGAGCAGCTCAGCGGTTCCGCCTTCACCGAGCCGCGGAGCCGCAACCGCCGCTCGTGGCTCTACCGGATCCGCCCCTCGGCGGCGCACCCGGCCTTCACCCGCCTCGACAACGGAACCGTGCGTACGGGCCCCTTCACCGAGCTGCCGGCCGATCCGAACCGGCTGCGCTGGAACCCGTTGCCCGACCCGGCCCCCGGCACCGACTTCCTGGCCGGCCTGTGGACCCTCGGCGGCAACGGCGACGCCACCCAGCGCACCGGTATGGCCATCCACCTCTACGCCGCCAACGCCTCCATGACCGACCGGGTGTTCAGCAACTCCGACGGCGAGCTGCTGATCGTCCCCGAGCGCGGCGGGCTGCTGCTGCGCACCGAGTTCGGTCTGCTGGCCGCCCGGCCGGGCGAGGTCGCCCTGATCCCGCGCGGTGTCCGCTTCCGCGTGGAGCTCCTGGACGCCGACCCGGGCGCCCACACCGGCACCGCCACGGGCACGGCCCCGGCCACCGCCCGCGGGTATGTATGCGAGAACTACGGCCAGCCCTTCGAGCTGCCGGACCTCGGTCCGATCGGCGCCAACGGCCTCGCCGCGGCCCGCGACTTCCGGGCCCCGGTGGCCGCGTACGAGACCCCCGACCTGCTCGACCGCCCGACGCAGGTGGTCAACAAGTTCTGCGGCAACCTGTGGTCGGCCACCTACGACCACTCCCCGCTCGATGTCGTCGCTTGGCACGGCACCCACGTCCCGTACGTCTACGACCTGCACCGCTTCAACGTGCTGGGGTCGATCAGCTACGACCACCCCGACCCGTCCGTCTTCACGGTCCTGACCTCGCCCTCCGACACCCCGGGGCTGGCGGGCGTGGACTTCGTGGTCTTCGCGCCCCGCTGGCTGGTCGGCGAGGACACCTTCCGTCCGCCGTACTTCCACCGCAACGTGATGAGCGAGTACATGGGCCTGATCGAGGGCGCCTACGACGCCAAGGCGGAGGGCTTCGTGCCGGGCGGCGGCTCCCTGCACAACATGATGTCCGCGCACGGACCCGACCGGGAGACCTTCGACCGGGCCAGCGCCGCCGAGCTGAAGCCGCAGAAGATCGACGACGGCCTGGCCTTCATGTTCGAGACCCGCTGGCCGATCACGGCCACCGCCCAGGCGGCCGGCGCGGAGCACCTCCAGCGCGGGTACGACGACGTGTGGCAGGGGCTGCAGCGCCACTTCCGCGCCTGACCTGCCCCTGCATACCCTGCGTACGCCGCGCGCCGCGCCAGCGCGGCGCAGTGTCGCCGACCAGCCGTACGGAGAACCAGCCGTGACCGCCTTCGCCCCCGACTCCCTGGTCCTGAACCGGAAACTGCCCCTCTGGTACCAGGTGTCGCAGTCCTTGCGCGCCTCGATACTCGGGCGCACTCCGGACGCCTCGCTGCGCCTGCCCACCGAGGAGCAGCTCGCCGAGCACTACGGGGTGAGCGTGCTGACCATGCGGCAGGCGCTCAAGGAGCTGGAGGTCGAGGGCCTGATCAGCCGGCACCGGCGGCGCGGCACGTTCATCGAACCGGGCGCGCGGCGCGGCTCACCGGTGCGGCTGCTGGGCTCGGTCGACGCGATCGTGGCCCAGCAGTCGGGCGACCGTACGACGATTCTCGGCCATGCGCGCACGGCGGTGTCCGGGGAGCTGCTCGAGCACTTCCCGGACACGGCCGAGGTGGTCACCTACCGGCGGCTCCGTCGCGATCCCGAAAGCGGCGAGCCGACGAACTGGGTGGAGAACGCGGTGCTGCCGGAGTTCGCCGAGGCGGTCGAGCTCGCCGATCTGGAGCGCTGGCCGATGACCAAGGTCCTGCGGGATGTCGTGGGGGTGCGGATCAGCCGGATCACCGACACCGTGGAGGCGCGTCTCGCCGACCCGGAGACGGCCGAGCTGCTCCAGGTCCCGTTGCTCAGCCCGATCCTGCACTACACGGGCGTCACCTACGACGAGGACGGCCGTGTGGTGGACGTGGCGCGCATCCGCTACCGGGGCGACCGGTTCTCGTTCACGGTGACGGTCGACGCGCACTGACGGGACGGGATGCCGGCGCCCGAGCCGGCCCGCCCTTCACCAGTTCTCGTCGCCGCCGTCGGTTCCAGCGGCCGCCGTCGGTTCCCGTCGGTTCCCCTCGCCGTCGTCACTTCTCGTCGTCGTCGCGGCCGCGCTCGCCCTCCGCCTGCGAGGGCGTGGTCCGCATCGTCTCGGGGTGCTGCTGCCTGCGCTGGACGTCGTCCATGTCCTCGTCGAGCCGCTCGCCCTCTGCCTGCGAGGGAGTCGAGTATTCGTCGTACTGACTCATGACCGTCCTCCTCGATCGCCACGGTACGCAGATGTCCGCGTATCCGTACATATGGAGCGTAGCGCTTCGGCCTGGACAGGGCCCGGCCGCCTGAGCCGTCGCTACCATCGGCGGCGTGAGCGCTGAGACACCCATGCCGGACCCGCTGCTGGACGACCTGATGCCCTGGGCCGTGGGCGGCCTGCGCCTGGGCCGGGACTGGGTCGCCGCGCCCGACCCGGCGGTCCTGCGCACCCGGTGGGCGGCTCTGGCCGGGGCCGCAGGGGCCGAGCGGGACCGCCTGTTCCGCCCGAGCCGCAGCCGGACGCCCGCGGCGGGGGCCGCCGCGCTGCCGGGGCAGCGTGCGGCGGCGACGGCCCGCTTCGCCGATGAGCCCGGGCCGTTCCCCGACCCCCTACGGGTGCTCCGCGAGCCCTTCGACGAGCAGTGGCTGCTGCCCGACCAGCGGCTGATCGACACGGCCCGCCCGGAGCTGTGGCGGGTCCTGGACGAGCACCAGCTCTTCCTGCTGGAGACTGCGGGCCCCGGCCCGCTGGTCACCGCGCACCTCCCCGCCGGCCGGCTGGGCCGGATCCGCCCGCTGCACCGGCGCCCGGGCGGCGCCGAGCCGAACCTCGCGCCCGGCCTGCTGCCGCTGCTGGGCGAGCGGTACGGCGGCTGGGTCACCCCGGAGGACGTCCTGTGCTGGATCCTCGCGGCGGGCCGCCCCGGCCCGCGCGGGTGCGAGGTCCCGCTGGCCGCCGATCCCGCGCGCTGGCGGGCCGGACTGGAGCTGGGACACCGGCTGCTCACGGTCCAGCTGCGCGGCGCACGCGGCGGTGAGCCGCCGCGGCTGCCGGGCGGGCGCCGCCCGTACGTCCGCTCGGCCATCACGACGTGGCCGGACGAGGTCGCGTACGACGCCGAGAGCGAGACCCTGAGCCTCGGCGGCGGGACCGTCTCCCCCGTTCCACCCGGTGCGTGGGAGTACGAGGTGCAGGGCGTGCGGGTGCTGGAGGCCTGGTTCGGCGCGCGTCGCGCGCACCGCGATCCGGCCGCCGACGGGCTGGAGGCGCTCGGGCCGGCGCAGTGGCCGCAGGGCTGGACCTCGGAGCTGCTGGCCCTGGTGACCACCTTGGCGCTGCTGGCCGACCTGGCACCGCAGCGGGCGGCGTTCGACCCGGGCCCCACCCTGTCGGCGAGCGGACTGCACGCGGCCGGGGTGCTGCCGCCACCGCGCTGGAGCCGGCGCCCGGCATCGGTCCTGGACCACCAGGAGGAGGGCCCGGGCGGCCAGTTCGCCCTGCTCTGACCGGGCACCGGACCCCCGCGCCGGACCGTTCCCCGCCCTGCGCCGTGCGCCCTGCGCGTCCCGGGCCCGGAGCTCCGGGGGTGACAGGACGGGCCCGGACGGGATAGGGATCGGTGCCATGGACACCGAAAGCGCCGCGCCCGAACGCCTGCCCACGCCCGAGCACCTGCCCACGCCCGAGCACCCGGCCGCACCCGGTCCCCTGGCCGCGCCCGATCCCCTCCCCCTCGCCGGGATCACCGTCGTCGCCGTCGAGCAGGCCGTCTCGGCCCCCTTCGCCACCCGGCAGCTCGCCGACCTCGGCGCCCGGGTGATCAAGGTCGAGCGCCCCGACGGCGGTGACTTCGCGCGCGCCTACGACACCGCCGCGCACGGTCTGGCCTCGCACTTCGTATGGGCCAACCGCGGCAAGGAGTCGCTCGCGCTCGACCTGAAGGACCCGCGCGGCCGGGAGGTCCTGCACCGGCTGCTGGCCGGCGCCGACGTCTTCGTGCAGAACCTCGCGCAGGGCGCGGCGGCCCGCCTCGGGCTCGACTCGGCGGCGTTGTGCGCGCGTTATCCGCGGCTGGTCGCCGTGGACGTCTCCGGTTACGGCGCGGAGGGACCGTATGCCCACAAGCGCGCCTACGACATGCTCGTGCAGTGCGAGGCGGGCCTGGTGTCGGTGACCGGCACCCCGGAGCGGCCCGTCAAGGCGGGCATCCCGGCGGCCGACATCGCGGCGGCCATGTACGCCTTCTCGGGGGTGCTCGCGGCCCTGCTGCGCCGCGGCGTCACCGGGCGCGGAGGCCGCGTGGAGGTGTCCATGCTGGACGCGCTCGCCGAGTGGATGGGGCATCCGCTGCACCACACCATGCACGGCGGCGAGCAGCCGGTGCGGACCGGCCTCGCGCACGCGGTGATCGCGCCGTACGACGCCTACGCGACGGCCGACGGCGACCGGGTGCTGCTGTCGGTCCAGAACGACCGCGAGTGGCGGCGTCTCGTGCAGCAGGTTCTGGGGCGGCCGGAGTTGGCGCAGGACCCGCGGTACGCGACGAACGCGGCGCGCACCGCCCACCGGGAGGAGACCGACGCGGTGGTGGGGCGGGCCCTGGGCCGGCTGGACGCGGCCGAGGCGATCGGCCGGCTGGAGGCGGCGGGCATCGCGTGCGCGCGGCTGAACTCGGTGGCGCAGCTGGCCGGCCACCCGCAGCTGGCGGCGCGCGACCGATGGCGTGAGGTGGGATCACCGGTCGGCCCGCTGCGGGCCCTGCTCCCGCCGATCGGCCTGCCGGGCGGCGCGGCACCGCACATGGGTGCGGTGCCCGCCCTGGGTGAACACACCGAGACCCTGCTGGGCGCCCTGGGGATGACGGGCGCACAGATCTCGGAACTGCGCCGGGAGGGTGTCGTGGCGTAGGGCCGGGGAGCCGGAGCCGGGCCGGAGGCAGCCGCGGTGCGGGTCAGTTACGAGCGGCGGCTGCCGAAGAGCGTGCGACGCAGACGGCGCAGCGGCGCGAAGAGCGAGACGCGCGCGCTCCGGCTCCGCAGGCGGTGCGTGTGGTCGCGGGAGGTGAGCTCGCGCATCAGCAGGGTCGCCTCGGCGCTCTCCCGGTGCGGGACGGCAGGTCCGCCCAGCACGGCGAGATGACGGTCGAGGCGCAAGCTGGTCGCGCCGCTGCCGCAGTTGATGGCAGGCACGCGGGGCGGCCTGCTGCGCATTGCTATCTGTTCCATGTTCTCTCCCCACCCGTACGAGGGCACCCGGCCCGGGCAGGTTAACCCTATCGTCCCCGCGTCGCGCTCGGGTATCCCGGTGGTGTGAATTACCCCTGTGTATAAGCGGAGTTGACGGTCACTCAGCGGAGTCGGTGGTTACTCTCCGCACAGGAGCGCCGATTTCGGCGACGCCTGGTCCGGGCCATGTCTCGGCAGGGGCCGTATCGGGCACACTGCGCTCACCTGATGTGATCGCCTGGTGACCCGTGGGGGCTCGCGTGAGTCGGAATGTGGCCGGTGTGGACGGGCGGTCGAGCCCCGATCGTGTCATCGCGGGCCGGTACCGCCTGCTGGATCCGCTCGGGCGGGGCGCGATGGGCATCGTCTGGCGGGCGCGGGACGAGGTCCTGGCCCGCGAGGTCGCCGTCAAGGAGGTGCGGGCGCCCGCCGGGCTGGCGCCCGCCGAACTCCAGCGGCTGTACCGCCGCCTGGAGCGGGAGGCCTGGGCCGCGGCCCGGATCTCGCACCGCGGGGTGGTGACGGTCTACGACGTGGCCTCCGAGGACGGCCGGCCCTGGATCGTGATGGAGCTGGTGCGCGGGCTGTCGCTGGCCGACGTGCTGGAGGCCGAGGGGCGGATGACGCCGCAGCGCGCCGCACACCTCGGCGAGCAGGTGCTGGCCGCGCTGCGCTCGGCCCACGAGGCGGGGGTCCTGCACCGCGATGTGAAGCCGGCCAACGTGCTGGTCTCCAACGACGGCCGGGTGGTGCTGGGCGACTTCGGGATCGCGAGCCTGGCGGGGTCCTCGGCGATCACCATGACGGGCGAGGTGGTCGGCTCGCCCGAGTTCCTCGCCCCTGAGCGCGCGTCGGGGCGGGATCCGGGGCCCGAGTCCGATCTGTGGTCTCTCGGGATCTTGCTCTACACGGCCGTCGAAGGGGTCTCGCCGTTCCGGCGGGAGACCCCCGTGGACACCCTGCGTGCCGTCGTGGACGCACAGTTGCCGTCGCCGCGCAGGGCCGGGCAGCTGGCGCCCGTGCTGGAGGGACTGCTCCGGAAGGATCCGGCCGGGCGACTGCCCGCCGCGGAGGCGGCCCGGTTGCTGCGGGTGGTGGGCGCGGGCGGTGCCCCACGGGCCTCAGGGGGGCCGGTGTCGGGGCCGGCGCCGGACCCGGTCGCGGCGCGGCACCGGCCGCACGGGGCACGGCCCTCCCCGGACGACCGGCCGCAGAACCGGCCCCCGGACGGGCCGCACGGCCGGCCGTACGGGGCGCCCACCCTGCCCGTCGCCGCTCCCGCGCCCGGGCGGCCCCGGCGCGGCGACCGCGCCGGGGCGGCGCTCACCGCGGGGATCGTGCTGCTGCTGGTGGTGCTGGCCGTCCTGGGATGGCTGCTGTTGAAGGACCTCGGGGAAGAGGAGGGGGGTAGCGGCGGGGCCGGCCCGGCGGGTGCGGCGACCGGCGCCCGGGCCGTCCCCGCCCCGGCGACCGCCCCCTCCGCCGTCCCGTCCATCCCGTCCGCCCCCTCCGTCCCGGCTTTCGGGTCCACCGGGCCCGGGCAGCGGGTCTCGGTGTACGTGGACACCGTGCGCGCCTCGTACGGCGGAAGCTGCCCGCCGGCGGCCGGGCGGGCGCCCTCCTTCACCGCCACCGTGGAGGTGGAGCGGCTTCCGGCCCGGCTGGAGTACCGCTGGGCCACGCAAAGCGGCCGGACCTCCGGCCCGGGCTGGCAGTCCGTCACCTATGAGGAGGGCGGACCGCGGAGCCGGCGGCTGGAGCACACCGAGCTGACGCACGTGCCGGGCGCGGGGTTCGAGGACGCGGTCCGGCTGGAGGTGCGGGGACCGGCCGAGGCGGCCACCGACTGGGTCGCCACCTCCGTGACGTGCGAGGAGGAGGCCCCGGCGAGCGGGGCCCCCTCCCCTGGCGCGAGTGCGTCACCGGACCCGCGGGGCGAGCCGACCGCGGGCCCGACCGCCGAACCGGGCGGAGAGCCTGGCGCGGAGCCGTCCGGCGGTGTCCGGCCGGTCAGGCTGCGTTGGTGAAGACGGGCAGGTAGCCGCTGGACTGTCCGGCGGCGGTCGGGTGGTAGGACTCCCCGATGTTGAGCCAGTTGACGCTGTGCAGCCACGCGCTGCCGGAGCAGATCTCGTGGCCCGTGAAGGCTCCGACGACCGAGGCGAAGGCGAAACCGTGGTCGGCGGCGCGTTTGGCGATGGCGGCGTTGAGGTGGTCGGCCGCGCCGTTGATGGCGGAGCGTTCGCCCTCGGTCAGGCCGGTGGTGCAGGTGCCGTTGAGCTTGTAGAAGCGGGGGTAGCCGAGGACCACGACCCGGGCGTTCGGGGAGCGGCTCTCGATGGCGGCGTAGACCTGGTCGAGGCGGCCGGGGAGGGTCGAGGTCACGAACGCCTTGGCCTCGTTGACGCGGTTGACGCAGGTGGTCTCCGACTGGAGCACACAGGTCGTCATGACGTCGGAGAAGCCGGCGTCGTTGCCGCCGATGGTGATGCTGACCAGGTCGGTGCCGGAGTTGAGGGGGGTGAGCTGGTTGGCGAGCACATCGCCCGTGCGGGCGCCGGAGCATGCGACGAAGGAGAAGGTCTGGGGGGCGTGGGACGCGGCCCACAGGGCCGGGTAGGCGCGGGGGGTGCGCTTGCAGGCGCCGCTCCCGCTGTCGTAGGTGCCGGCGCCGACGCCGGAGGAGTACGAGTCGCCGAGGGCGACGTAGCCGAAGTCGGCCTGGGCGGCGGCCGCGGCCTGGCCCGCGCCGGACAGGGCGGCGCCGGCGGCCAGTAACAGGGTGGAGGCGAGCGCGGCGAACCGTGGCATCTTCATGCTCATGTGTGCGGCTCCTTGTGGGGGTTACTCCTGAGTCCGTGGTACAAGGAGCCGGGGCTGGCTGGAAGTGTCCATGCCAAGAATATTCGGAGCAGGTTGCTGGCCGAATCTTCACCGCCGCCGTGTTTGAAGGGGAAACCCCGCCACCCGATCCGGCGAAACACGGGTGCACGCGGGCACGGTGTGCCGGATCATGGGCGCCATGCCAGCCAACCCGCATGACGCGCTGCCGATCCGGCTCAATGTCGACGACAGCGATTCACCGTCGGACGTCGTGGATGCGCTGTTCCTCGGCCGGTTCGCGTCCGGCGAGCAGCCGTTCTCGCACAGCGTGTCGATCGACCGCGTCCGGCCGGGGGTCAGCCTGCTGCCGCCCGAGGCCACCGTGCTGCGCGCGGCGCGCGACAGCGACCGCAGCGCCACGCTCGCCGAGGGCGAGGGCTGGACCGTGCTGGTCTCCCGCTGGAGCCGGGGCGCGGACGTCACGGTGACGGCGGTCAGCGACGAACTCGCCGCAGGTGTGCTGGGGCGGGCCACCGAAGGGGCGCAGGACGAGCCCGAACCGCAGCCGGAGAACGTGACGATGGGGTTCTGGTACGTCTCCCCGCGGCGCGGCCCGTACCGGACGACCCGCCAGATCGCGGCCGGTACCTGGCCCGAGGTCCGGCCCAACTACACCGCTCCGGTCGCGGAGGCGATGGACCGGCTGATGAAGGTGACCCCGGACGACATCGCGGGCCGGCTGCTCCTGCTGCACGGCCCGCCCGGGACGGGCAAGACCTCGGCGCTGCGCACGCTGGCCCGCTCCTGGCGGGACTGGTGCCAGGTGGACTGCGTACTGGATCCGGAGCGGCTGTTCAACGACGTGGGCTACCTGATGGACATCGCGATCGGCGAGGAGGAGGGCACGGCGAAGGGTCGCTGGCGGCTGCTGCTGCTGGAGGACTGCGACGAGCTGATCCGCGGTGAGGCCCGGCACACCGCCGGCCAGGCGCTGTCGCGGCTGCTGAACCTGACGGACGGTCTGCTGGGTCAGGGCCGCAACGTCCTGGTCGGCATCACGACCAACGAGGACCTCGAACGGCTCCACCCCGCGGTGGTCCGGCCCGGGCGCTGCCTGGCCCGCATCGAGGTGGGCCGGCTGACGCACCCCGAGGCGGTGGACTGGCTGGGTACGGACGAGGGGGTGTCCCGCGAGGGCGCGAGCCTGGCCGAGCTCTTCGCCCTGCGCCGGGGCACGGGCCCGGCCGCGGTCCTCCCGCTCCAACCCCACCACTCCGAGGCGGGGCTGTACCTCTGAATCCCGGCGGCTGGTGCTGTGGCCGGAAAGGTTCACCGCGTCACGGCGCCCAGCACTAGTCGGCTGCGTACCTGGCCCGCAGGGCGGTCTCGGCGGCGGCCAGTGCCTCGGCCCGGGTCAGTCCGAGCCGCCGCGCCCGGTCGGCGTACGCCTGCGCCGCGGCCGCGGCCTCCCGCGAGGGGCCCTCGCCCGCCGCCGCGACGAACGTGCCGTTCCGGCCCCGCGTCTCGATCACCCCGTCCGCCTCCAGCGCCCGGTAGGCCTTCGCGACGGTGTTGGCCGCCAGCCCCAGGTCCTGCGCCAGCCCCCGCACCGTCGGCAGTTTGAAGCCCGCCGGGAGCCTGCCCGAGCGGGCCCGCTCGGCGATCTGCGCGCGCAGCTGTTCGTACGGCGCGGCCGAGCCGGCCGCCGCGGTGAGGGTGATCTTCAGGTTCGTCGAGGTCACGGCCCGATTGTCCCCCATCGCCGCCCGAGCGGCGGATAATTGGGAGGCGCGGGGCGCGCGCCCGCCCGTACCGTCGGGCGCATGACCGTAACGATCAGCGATCTGCGTCCGCACGACCCCGCGGACGCGGAGGCAGTCGCCGGCGTACGTCGCGCGGTCCTGCCGTTCCTCGTCACCACCGCGCGCGGCGTCTCCTTCGAGGCCGCCTCGGCCCACCCCGACGCGCACGCGCGCCTCCTGCTCGCGCGGACGGCCGAGGGGCTCGTCATCGGGACCGCGCAGGTCGGCATCGCGCACGAGAGCCCCGAGCCGGGTCAGGCGTACGTCAACGCCTACGTCGACCCGGCGCATCGCGGCCTCGGCGCCGGCAGCCTGCTGCTCCGCACGGCCGAGGAGCATCTGGCCGCCCACGGCGCGGTCGACGCCTTCGCCTGGGTCCTCGACCACCCCGACCACCGCGCCTTCGCCGAGCGGCGCGGCTACCGCCCCAGCCGGTCGGCGCACTTCCTGCGCCTGGACCTCGCGCCGGGCTCCCTGCCCCCGCTGCCGAAGACCCTCCCGGCGGGGGTCGAGCTGCGCCCCGCCTCGGCCTTCGCCGCCGACCCGCGCCCGCTGTTCGAGGCCGACGCGGAGACGACCGCCGACGAACCCGGCGACGTGGCGGCCTCGTTCGAGGACTACGAGGAGTGGGTCGCGCGCACCTGGAACAGCCCTGACCTCGACAAGGAACTGACCACCGTCGTCCTCGTCGCCGGCGAGGTGGCGGCCTTCACCGCCGCCCGGACCGACGGCGCCACCCGCTACGCCACGGCGATGACCGGCACGCGGCGCGCCTTCCGCGGCCGGGGCCTGGCCAAGCTCGCCAAGACGGACTCCCTGCGCCGGGCGCGCGCGGCCGGCTACACCGAGGCGTTCACCGGCAACGACGCGGGCAACGCCCCGATGCTCGCCGTGAACCGGTGGTTCGGCTACGAGATCTGCGCGAGCGAGACGCGCTACACGAGGAAGCTGGTGAAGGCGTGAGCGAGCTGCTGACGGTCGTCCTGACCAAGGCCGGTCGGACCAGGATCCGCTATCCGGCGGCGCGGGTCGCCGACGACGGCGACCGGATCTCGGTGCGGGCCCCGTGGGCGGCCGAGGGGGTGCGCGATTTCGGTTTCGTGCGCTTCGAGCCGGGCGACGTGTTCGTCGAGCACTTCTGGCGCACCCGCTGGTACGCGGTGAAGGAGGTGTGGACCGGCGACGGCGTCCTGAAGGGCTGGTACTGCGACGTCACCCGCCCGGCCCTGCTCCGCAGCGGGGAGATCATCGTGGAGGACCTCGACCTCGACCTGTGGGTCTCGGCGGACGGGTCCCGCGTCCTGCGGCTGGACGAGGACGAGTTCGCCGCGAGCGGTCTCGCCGTGAGCGACCCGGAGGCCGCCGCCCAGGCCGTACGCGCCCTCGACGCCCTGGACGACCAGGCCAGGACTCCGGCGGGCCTCTCCGCGCTCCTGGTCTGAAGGGTTCGGAGACCTCGCGATGCGGGGGGGAAAGCAGCTTCTTCAGGCCCCGCTTAGCGCTTCCTTAAGCGGAGCCTAAGGATCACCGCGCGGCCGCCCATCCCGGCGGAACGGCCGGTCCGGCGGGCTAGCTTGGCAGGGCCAGGACAGGAAGGGCCGTGGCGGCGCCGCCGGGGGGCGGCGCCCCCACGCCCCGTCCCCGATTCCGCCGGCGCGCCCCAGCCCCGTGCCCGAAGGAGATCCACCATGCCCGCACCCCGCCGTACCGTCACGCTCACCCGTATCGCCGCCGCCGGCCTGGCCCCACTCGCTGTGGCCGCGTACGCCGCCGCTCCCGCGGCCGCCCACGGCTCGATGACGGACCCGGTCAGCCGGGTGGCGGCGTGCTACGCGGAGGGCCCGGAGTCGCCGCGGTCCGCGGCGTGCAAGGCGGCGGTCGGCGCGAGCGGGGCGCAGGCGTTCTACGACTGGAACGCGGTGAACATCGCGAACGCGGCCGGGAACCACCGGGCGCTGATCCCGAACGGCCGGCTCTGTTCGGCCGGCAACGACAAGTACCGGGGCCTGGACCTGGCGCGCGCCGACTGGCCCGCGAGCCGCATGACCGCGGGCGCGCACACCTTCCGGTACAAGGGGACCGCCCCCCACAGGGGTTCCTTCGAGCTCTACGTGACGAAGGACGGGTACGACCCGTCGAAGCCGCTGGCGTGGTCGGATCTGGAACCCGCCCCGTTCGCCAAGGCCACCGACCCGGGGATGCAAAACGGCGACTACGTGTTCTCCGGGACGGTCCCCGCCAAGTCCGGCCGCCATCTGATCTACAGCATCTGGCAGCGCTCGGACAGCCCGGAGGCCTTCTACACCTGCTCGGACGTGGTCTTCGGGAAGGACAACGGCGGTTCGGCCGGCGGCTCCGGCAGCACGCCGATCGGGAAGCCGAGCGCCAAGCCGAGCGCCAAGCCGAGCGGGAAGCCCGCTGCCGCCACGCCCACCCGGGCAACCTCCGACGCGCCCTCCGACGCACCCTCGGACGCACCCTCCGCCCCGACGGACCAGCAGATCGCCGACGGCGCCGGCAAGTCCAGCGTGGAGCACAACGGCCACGGCGACAACGACCCGCGGACGAACGGCAACGCGGCGGCGGCCCCGATTCCCTCGGCCTCCGCGACCCCGGCTCCCCGGGGTGCCAACCTCGCGGAGACGGGCGGCAGCAGCGCCACCCCCCTGATCGCGGTCGGTGGCGCCGGCGTCCTGGCCCTCGGTGCGGCCGTGCTGTTCACGCTGGCCCGCCGTCGGGCGACGACGGGCCGGCACGGCCGCTAGGTCCTGTCGTCACAGTGGCGCCGGTCAGGCCCGCGGCGTCCGGTGCCGTGCATCGCAAGGCGGAGGGGCGCCCGTGTACTGGACGTACTCGGGCGCCCCGACAACGCGGCGAGGTGCGGTGCCGGGCGTCGCGGGCCAGGCGGGACTTCGACGACAGGGCCTAGCCCCTGATCAGTCGGACCCGGATCGCGTGGGCGTCGGTCACTCGAAGACCGACGCGCACGTGGTCCGTTCGGCGTGCGCCGGGTCGAGGGCGTTCACCGCCTCGTGCCAGGCGATCCGGTCGGTGAGCCCGATGCCGACGTGCTCGGAGAGGTCGAGGGCGCACAGGTCCTGCAGCACGACGTTGTTGACGTCCGCCCCGTCCAGGAACCCGCTCCGGTAGGGCGTGACCACCTCGTCGTACCGGGTGGCGATCACCGTGTACTTCACTCCGGGCACGGTGTCCCCGCCCGCGTTCAGCTTCTGCAGCAGGGGGGAGCCGGCGATCTGGTCGGCGAGGCCCGGAGTCGCGGTGCTGATCAGGTCCTCGGCGCCGGGGAAGTACGGGAGGAGCTTGGTGAATCCGAGCAGGGTGGTGCCGTGGTTGTCGGGGGCGAGGCCGACCAGCGCGTTGACCTTCTCGGCGCCGCCGAGGAACTTCAGGTAGTAGCGCGGCATCATGCCGCCCTGGGAGTGCCCGATGATGTCGGTCTCGGCGGACCCGGTCGCGGCGAGCACCTTGTCGACGAAGACGTCGAGCTGCTCGGCGGACTTGTCGACCGGCCCGAGCCCGTGGAAGAAGGGCACGCCGGGCAGTTGCCCGTAGTCGAGCGAGTAGACGCAGTAGCCGCGGTGCACGAGGTACGGCGCGAGGCCGAGCCAGTTGTCGACGGAGTTGCCGAAGGTGCCGTGGACGAGGACGACGGGGCGCGGGTGCGCGGCGGACGGTTTGCAGGACCAGTTGTTCCAGCCGCTGCTGGGTGCGGACGCGGCGTGCGCGGCGCCGCTGGGGGCGACGAGTGCGGCGGCGGTGAGAGCGAGGGCGGCCAGCGGGCGGAGCAGGCGTCGCCAGGGCAGCATCGTGTGATCTCCTTGCGGTCGGCTCAAGGGGATGGAGCGGGGGGGGGTTCGTCCCGTGATCCGGATCACATGGGGGGGCTGCTGCCGCCAAATTACGGGTGAGTAGCAAGACAGGGAAGTTACGCGTCGGTAAAAACTGGCGTGTCTTCCGGCGCTCGACCGCCGCTCAGGCCGCGAGCGTGCCCCGGGCGATGGCCTGCGGGCCGAACCGGGCGCGGACGTGGTCGGTGACCGCCTCCAGACGGCGGGCCTTCTCGTCCTCCGGGTCCATGCTGAGCTGCCGCGCGGCCCCTTCCGCCGGGGTCAGCCCCTCGGCGCGCAGCGACACGGCGCGGACGCGGGCCCGTTGCAGACCGAGGCTCTCGTAGAGGGCGTAGGCCGTGGCGGTCAAGGTCGCGAAGTGCGCCGTGGGTTCGGCCAGGGTGCGGGTCCGGGTCAGCGTGCTGCGGTCGGCGCAGCGGACGGTGAGCGAGAGCGTGCGGCAGACCTGGCCCCGGCCCGCTTCCCGGCCTCGGGGCGTACGGAGCTTCGTGCCGAGTTCGTCGGCCAGCGACAGCAGGGCCCGCCGGTGCCGTACGGGATCCAGCTCGTCCCGGTCGAAGGCGCGCTCGGCGGCGAGGGCGTGGGCGGCCGCGCCCGGCCGGACGGGGGTCCGGTCGATGCCGAGGGCGCGCTCCTGCACCTCACGGCCGAGCCGGGCGCCGAGGATGCGCCGCAGCGCGGCGGGCGGCGCCGCCGCGACCCGGCCGACGGAGTCGAGGCCGTAGGAACACAGGGTGCGGGCGGCCTTGGCACCGACCCCGTCGAGGGCGGTGACGGGCTTGCCGGCCAGGAACGCGCGGACCGCGGCGGGGTCACCGGGGATCTCCAGGGTCCCCCCGGGCCGGGCATCGCGGACCGCCGCCCGGGCCAGCATCGGGTTGCCGGCCACGCCGACGGTGCAGTCCACGCCGTACAGGGCGAGGGCCCGCACCCGGATCACGGCGGCCAGCCGGCCGGCGTCACAGCCGAAGTACCGCAGCGCGGCCCGGACATCGGCGAGGGCTCCGTCGGGCGGCAGCGCCTGCACGGCCGGGGTGATGCCGCCGAGCAGGGCGAGCACCCCGGTGTACTCCGCGGCCCCGAGCGGCTCCCCGTCGGCGGGGTGCATCCGCAGGCACATCACGGCGCTCATCCCGCGCTCCCCGGGCTGGAGTGCCACAGCTTGCGGCCGGTCGCGGCGCCGGGGCCCGGCGGCTGGAGGTCGGCCCAGGGATTCATCTCGTACCCGGTGGACAGCCGGATGCGGCGGCCGGAGTCCGCGGACCCGGGCGTGGCGGGCAGCGGCTCCGCCAGCCGGGCCGCGACCGCCTCCAGGCCGCCGGCCGTACGCAGTTGCGCCAGCTCCGCCAGGTTCCACGCAGCCGCCCCGACCACGCTCAGGCTCTGCGGGCCCCGCCGCTGCACGACGCCGCGCACCAGCAGCAGGAAGGAGTGGAAGACGGTGTGCGCGCACCGCTCGTGGCTGTCGTCGAAGAAGGCCAGGTCCACCAGGCCCGTCCCGTCGTCCAGGGTCGTGAAGACGACCCGCTTCCCGGAGCGGATCGGCGGGGTCTGGGTGGCCGCCTTGGCGCCGGCCACCAGGACCGTCTGCCCGTGCTCGGCCCCGCTCAGCCGCCGGGCCGTGATCACCCCCAGTTCGGCCAGGAAGGCGTGGTGGTCCGCCATCAGGTGCCGGGAGGCGTCCATGCCGAGGACGCCCAGCTCGGCGCTGAGCCGTTCCGCGTCGGTCAGGTCCGGCAGCCCGACGGGCGCCGTGGACCTGCCTCCCTCCAGGGGGAGTTGGGCGCCCCGCGCCGGACCCCGGACACCGGCCGCGCGCTGCGCGCCGTGCAGCTCGCTCACATGGAGGAGCAGGTCGCGTCGGTTGGCGCCGAAGGCGTCCAGCGCGCCCACCTGCGCCAGCCGTTCGGCCACCGGCCGGCCCGGGTGCGCCCGGTCCCAGAAGTCGCGCAGGGAGGCGTAGGGCTGTCCGGCCTCGATGCGGCCCGCCTCGGCCTCACCGATGCCGTGGACGTCGGACAGCCCGAGGCGCAGGCCCCACACCCCGGCCGCGTCCCCGGCCGCGCCGACACCCGACCCGACGCCCGCACCCGCACCCGCACCCGCACCCGCACCCGTGTCGGACACCAGTTCGATACGGTGGGCGGCCGCCGACCGGTTCACATCCAGCGGCAGCACCGGCACCCCGCGCCGCCGCGCGTCCGCCAGCAGCAGCCGCTTCGGGTACATCCCGGGATCATGGGTCAGCAGCCCCGCGTAGAAGGCCGCCGGATGGTGCGCCTTCAGCCACGCCGACTGGTAGGTGGGCACCGCGAAGGCCACCGCGTGCGCCTTGCAGAAGCCGTACGAACCGAAGGCCGCCACGATCTCCCAGGTACGGGCGACCACGTCCGCCCCGTAGCCGCGCCCGCCCGCCTCCGTCTCGAACCAGACCTTGATCCGCTCCTGCGACCGCGGGTCGGACAGCCCGCGCCGCACCCGGTCCGCCTCGTCCCGCCCGCAGCCGGTCATGACGTGCACGATCTCGATGACCTGCTCGTGGAAGACCACCACCCCGTAGGTCTCGCGCAGCGCGTCCGCCAGGTCGGGGTGCGGGAAGCGCACCGGCGCCCGCCCGTGCCGGGCCTCGATGAACGGCCGCACCATGTCCGCGGCCACCGGCCCCGGCCGGAACAGCGAGATGTCGACGACCAGGTCCTGGAAGGTCGACGGCTGGAGCCGCCCCACCAGGTCGCGCTGGCCCGGCGACTCGATCTGGAAGCAGCCCAGCGTCTCGGCCGAGCGGATCAACTCGTAGGTGGCCCGGTCTCCCGGCGGCACCTGCGCCGGGTCGTCCAGGTCGAGCTCGCGCCCCGTGCCGCGGCGGATCTCGGCGACCGCGTGCGCCATCGCGGACTGCATCCGCACGCCGAGCACGTCGAGCTTGAGCAGGCCGAGGTCCTCCACGTCGTCCTTGTCGAACTGGGACATCGGGAACCCCTCGCCGCTGGTGGGCACCACCGGCGTACGGGCGAGCAGGGAGGCATCGGAGAGCAGCACCCCGCACGGGTGCATGGCGACCCCGCGGGGCAGCGCGTCGAGCGATTCGACGAGCTCCCACAGCCGCCCGTACGACTCCCCGCGGACGTCGCGCAGTTCCGGCAGCTCCCGCAGCGCGGCGCGGGCGTCGCGGGCCCGGATGTGCGGGAACGCCTTGGCCAGCCGGTCGGTGACGGCCGGGTCCATGGACAGGGCCGCGCCGACGTCGCGGATGGCGTGCCGGACCCGGTAGGTCTCGGGCATGGAGACGGTCGCGACGCGCTCGGAGCCGAACCGGCCGATGATCCGCCGGTAGACCTCCGGCCGGCGGGCGGACTCCACGTCGATGTCGATGTCGGGCAGGACGTGCCGGCGCTTGGACAGGAAGCGCTCCATCAGCAGGCCCTGCGCGACGGGGTCGGCGTGCGCGATGCCGAGCAGGTGGTTGACGAGGGAGCCGGCGCCGGACCCGCGGGCGGCCACGCGGACGCCCATCTCCCGTACGTCGTCGACGACCTGGGCGACCGTCAGGAAGTACGAGGCGTAGCCGTGGTGGGCGATGATGTCGAGCTCGTGGTGCATCCGCCGCCAGTACGCGGGGTCGTCCGCGTAGCCGCGCAGCACCATGCCCGCCGAGGCGCGCGAGGTGAGGACGCGCTGGGCGCTGCGGTGGGCGGCGCCGACGAGCCGGGCCTCGGGGAAGTGCACGGATCCCATGCCGAGGTCGCTCTCCGGGTCCACCGCGCAGGCTTCGGCGGTGCGCCGGGTCTCGGCGAGGAGGCGCCGCGCGTCGGCGGGGCGCAGGCCGGCGGCCCGGGTGATCCGGTCGGCGGCCTCGGCCATGGCGGCCGGGTCCTTGAGCCAGCGTTCGCCGCTGTCGAGGGGGCCGCGCGGGTCGACGGGCACCAGGCGGCGGGCCGCGTCGAGGATGTCGGCGACCGGGCCCTGGCCGGGGTCGGCGTAGCGGACGGCGTTGGTCAGCACCGCCGGGACGCCCTGGTCGGCGGCGAAGCCGACGGTACGGGCGGCCAGCCGGAGCGAGCCGGGGCCGGTGCCGGTGCGGCCGTGGTGGACGGCCTCCAGGCGCACGGCGTCGCCGAAGACCTCCCGCCAGGGTGCGAGCAGCCGGGCGGCCCGGTCGGGACGGCCCGCGGCGAGCGCCCGCCCCACCTCGGAGCCGGGGCCGAGCAGCACGAAGACGCCCTCGCCGCGCAGGGCGTGCCAGGGCAGCAGCGGCCGGCGGCCGGTCTCGTCGCCGGTGTGCGCGGCGGCGTGCGCGGTGGTGATCATCCGGCACAGTTCGGCCCAGCCGGTGGCGCCGTCGCGGGCCAGGAAGACGGCACGCGGGGCGGACTCGTCGACGAAGGCGCCGCCCTTGACGGGGTTGCGCCGGTGGTACGACGCCTCACGGGGGCCGGCCGGGCCCCCCGACCCGGCCGTTCCCGCAGGCCCTGCCGTTCCCCCGGGCCCGGCCGGGGGCGACACGGCGAGGTCCACCCCGAACAGCGGGCGGATCCCGCTCTTCGCGCAGGCCTTCGCGAACCGCACCGCACCCGCCAGGGTGTCGCGGTCGGTCAGGGCCAGCGCGTCCATGCCCCGCTCGGCGGCACGTTCCGCCAGCCGTTCCGGGTGGGAACCTCCGTAGCGCACGGAGAACCCCGAAACGGTGTGCAGATGCGTGAAACCTGGCACCCGCCGCCTCCTGCTCCGCTCGTTGCCCCCGTACTCCTTCGACCTCCCCCCGCTCTCCACCATAGAGCAATTCGAATGTCCGTGCGAAACACATGTTCGATCAGCCGAGCGGGGGTGCCGGCGCGGCGGAGGGGTCACCCGTTGGGCCCACCCCTGCTGCGTCCGGTCCCCCCTACGCCGAGCGTGGGGGCATGACCCAGCCCACCGAGAGCACCGACGCAAGCCCCTCCGGCGGCTTCCTCGCCGAGATCAAGGACGCCGTGACCACCCGGGCGGCGCTGCTGGTCCTGGGGGTGCTGGTCCTCCAGCTCGCCTTCATCACCTCGTACATCGGCGCCTTCCACCACCCGAAGCCCAGGGACATCCGGATCGCCGTGGCCGCCCCCGCGGCAGCGGCCGCCGAGCAGTCCGTACAGCGGCTCGCCGCCCTGCCCGGCACGCCGCTCGACCCCCGTACGGCGAAGGACGAGGCCGCCGCGCTGCGCATGATCCAGAACCGGGAGGTGGAGGGCGCGCTGATCGTCGACCCGGCCGGACGGACCGACCGGCTCCTGGTCGCCTCCGGCGCGGGGGCCTCCCTCTCACAGGCCCTGGAGGAGGTCATCGGTGCGGTGGAGCGGTCCCAGGGGCGGACCGTGCGGATCACGGACGCGGCCCCGGCCGCCCGGGGCGACAGCCGCGGCCTGAGCGCCTTCTACCTGGTCGTCGGCTGGTGCGTGGGCGGCTACCTGTGCGCCGCGATCCTCGCCATCAGTGCCGGCGCCCGGCCCGCGAACTCCGCCCGCGCCGTCATCCGGCTCGGCGCGCTGCTCGTGTACGCGATCGCCGCCGGGCTGCTCGGCACGGTCATCGCCGGCCCGGTCCTGGACGCGCTCCCCGGCTCCCTCTTGGCCCTGTGGGGGCTGGGCACCCTCGTGGTCTTCGCGGTGGGTGCGCTCACCCTGGCCCTCCAGGGGCTGGCGGGCGTGGTCGGCATCGGCCTCGCGATCCTGCTGGTCGTGGTGCTCGGCAACCCGAGCGCGGGCGGCGCCTACCCCTACCCGCTGCTGCCGCCGTTCTGGCAGGCGATCGGCCCGGCCCTGCCACCCGGTGCCGGTACGTACGCCGCGCGCTCCATCGCCTACTTCAGGGGCAACGGTGCGGGCGGGCCGATGCTGGTGCTGGCCGCCTGGGCGGTGGTCGGGTCGGCCGTCACGATCGCCTGCGCGCTCTCCCGCCGGGGCAGGCCGGGAGCCGCCGTGGGCAGCGGGCTCGCCGACGACGCGCCGTCGGTCCCGCGGTTCGCGGGCGGGGGCACCGAGGCCCGCTGAACACCGGTGGGGACCGCCGTCGACGGGCGGCGGGACGCCCGGCCGCCGCCCGCCGGCTCCCGTACGCCCGGGACCGGGGGGCGGGGCCTGGCCGGGGGCGGGGCCAGGGCCGGGCGGGGCGGGGCCAGGGCCGGCGATCAGGCGGCCCGGTGGGCCACCTCGCCCGCCACCACCACCGTTTCCGCGACCGTGCCCGGGATCTGCTCCGCCGGAACGCGCAGGATGTCGCGGGACAGGACCACGAAGTCCGCCGCCTTGCCCACCGTGAGCGAACCCCGCTCGTGCTCCAGGAAGTTGGCGTGGGCCGAGCCCATCGTGTAGCCGTGCACCGCGGTCTCGACGTCCACCGTCTCGGCCGGCTGCCACGGCTCGCCGCCGGCCAGCGGGCGGCGGGTCACCGCCGTGTAGATGCCGATCATCGGATCCATCTCCGCCACGTTCCAGTCGCTGGAGAACGCCAGGACCGCCCCCGCCTCGTGCAGGCTCCGCATCGGCCACGCCTTGTGCCAGCGGTCCGGGCCCACGTTCTCGGCCCAGTCCTTACCCGGGCCCGCGATCTCCGGCGCGCAGTGCCGCGGCTGCATGCAGGCCACCACGCCCAGCTCCGCGAAACGCGCCACGTCCGCCGGGTCCAGGCACTCGACGTGCACGACCTGGTGGCGGGCGTCGCGCGGGCCGTTCACCGAGCGGGCGTGCTCCACCGCGTCCAGGACGGTCCGGATGCCGCGGTCGCCCGTGGCGTGCACGAAGCACTGGAACCCGCGCGCGTCCAGCCCGGCGAGGAGCTCCGCGAACTCCTCGGCCGGGTAGAAGGTCTCGCCCCGGTGGTGCCCGCAACCGGTGTACGGCTCCAGCAGTGCGGCCGTACGCGGCTCCACCACGTCGTCGATGTACAGCTTGAGCGGCCCCACTCGCAGCCGGTCCCCGGCGAACCGGCGGGCCGCCTCCTCGAAGTCCGCCAGGTCGGCCGGACCCGTGCCGCGCGGGTGGAACAGCGCTGCCACGATCCGCGAGCGCAGCCTCCCCTCCGCCCGGGCGCGCTCGTAGAGCTCCAGGTCGTCGAGGGAGTTCTGCGGCTCCACCACCGTGGTGATGCCGAAACCGATCGCGTCGTCGAGGCTCTTGGCCAGCCGCCCGTACTGCCGGTCCGGCGACGCCCACGGCACGCCGAGGTCCCGCAGCGCCCGGTGGCCGTCCCGGGAGAGCCCCTTCACGGCGAAGTCGGTGAGGAAGCCGGTGGGTTCACCGGTCCGCGGGTCCACCGCCGCCGTCCCGAAGGGCAGGCCCGTGCGGTCCCGGGTGATGCCCAGGCGCCGCATGGCCGCCGTGTTCAGCCAGGCCGTGTGCACGTCGTAGGAGAGCACCAGCGCCGGGACGTCCCCGGTGACCGGGTCCAGGTCGGCGGCCGTCGGCATCCGCCCGCCGGGGACGGCGGAGTAGTCGAAGGCCTCGGCCTCGATCCACTCGGCGTCCGGGTCGGCCCGCCGCCGGGCCAGGATCCGTTCGTGGATGCCCTCGAGCGTCCGCACCCCGGCGAGCTGCACGCAGGCGTCGTCCGAGCCGAGCCGGACGTGGTTGTGGGCGTCGATGAAGCCGGGCAGGACCAGCTTGCCGCCCGCGTCGATGCGCTCGGTGTCCGGTCCGGCCCAGGCGGCGGCCGCGGAGTCCGGGCCGAGCCAGACGATCCGGCCGTCGTGCACGGCCAGGGCCTCGGCCTCGGGCAGCGCCGGGTCCACGGTGTGGATGCGGGCTCCGGTGAGCAGGAGGTCGGCGGGGAAGGGACGGCGGGCCATGGACGGGTGCTCCGTTGCGATGGGGGATGGGAGTTACGGAAGTGACGGGGAGTTACGTGCGGCCCGGCTGCGGGCCGGTCAGGCCACCGGGGCGGCGGGAGCGGCGGCCGGTGCGGGCGCCGGGATCCGACGGGTCAGCGCCCAGTAGGTGAGCCCGGAGACGGCCGAGCCGAGGAGGGTGAGGTCGGCGCCGCCGAGCGGGGCCACCAGCGGCCCGGTCCACAGTTCGGAATCGCAGGTCAGGGCGGCGAAGGCGGTGCCGGCGAGCAGGGCGGCCATCCCGGCCGGGTGCTAGCCGGCGCGGTACCAGTAGGCGCCCGCGCGGCCGGCGTGCAGCGCGTCGGAGTCGTAGCGGCAGCGGCGCAGCAGCATGTCGGCGAGGAAGACCCCGCCCCAGGGGGCGAAGACGATGATCAGGAGGGAGAGGAAGGAGAGCAGGGAGGTGGTGAAGTCGGTGAGGAAGAGCGCGGCGAGCGAGCCGAGGGCGGTGACGGCGGCGCTGATCACGATGGCCCGGGCGCGGCTCCACGGGATGCCGAGCACCTGGAGGTTCAGGCTGGAGGAGTAGAGCGTGATGATCGAGTTGGTGACCGAGCCGCCGAGGACGAGGGCCAGGAACAGCGGCTGGAACCAGCCGGGCAGCAGGCTCTCGGCGCCCGCGACCGCGTCGGTCATGTCGGTCTGGGTGGCGGCGGCGGCTCCCGCGACACCGAGGGCCACGGAGGAGACCAGGCCGCCGAGGGCTCCGCTCCAGGTGACCGACTTCAGAGAGGTGGTGCGGGGCAGGTAGCGGGTGTAGTCGGCGGGCATGGGCAGGTAGGAGAACGGTCCGGCGAGCATCACCACGAAGGCCAGGCTCCAACCGGACAGCCCCGGGGCGCCGGCGGGGGCGGAGGTCTCGGCGCCGGGCAGGACGAAGACCAGCAGCGCGCCGAAGCCGGCGGCGAGGAGGTAGGCCATCCAGCGCTCGGCGAACTGCACCGTGGCGTGGCCCCACAACGCGACGGCGAAGGTGAGCGCGAGGGTGGTGCCGAGCGCGAGGGCCCGCGCCGAGTCGCCCCCGCCCAGCCCGACTTCGCTGAGGAAGACCTCCAGCGCGAGCGTCCCGACGACGGTGTTGACGATGGTGTAGCCGATGCTGACCACCCAGTTGAGGACCCCGGTGGGGAAGTTGCCGCGGACCCCGAAGGCCGCGCGGGAGACGACCAGGGTGGCGGTGCCGGTACGGATGCCGCTGAGCCCGGCGGCGCTGATGGCGAAGAACGACAGGCCGCTGATCACGACGACGGCGACGGCCTGCCAGAAGGAGAGCCCGAAGGCCACGGCCAAGGCGCCGTTGATCACGTAGGTGAAGGTCAGGTTGGAGCCGAACCAGAGCCAGAAGAGGTCCTTGGCGCTGCCGTGGCGTTCCGCGTCGGGGATGGGTTCGATCCCGTGGGTCTCGACCCGGAAGACCTCGTCCACGCCGGTTGTCTCCTGCTGCCCCATGACGGACCCCTGACCTCGAGCGATCTTGAATGGCGTTCTAATTTCTTGAATGGCATTCAAGATGAGGGCTGCACCAGGACCCCGTCAAGACCCTGTCCGGGATAAGGTCTGAGCAGAGGATCCGGAGGGCGGGAGCGGTGGCGGGAGCAGCACGGCGGCGGGACGGGCAGGTCGCCCAGGAGCGCATGCTGGAAGAGGCCATGGCGGCCATCGCCGAGGACGGACTGGCCGCGCTCACCATGTCCGCGCTGGCGGAGCGCCTCGGGACCAGCGGCGGCCACATCCTGTACTACTTCGGCAGCAAGGACCGGCTCCTGCTGGAAGCCCTGCGCTGGAGCGAGGACCTGCTCACCGGGGAGCGCCGGGCCCTGCTCGGCCGCCGGGTGACCGCCGTCCGCAAACTCGACCGGTTCCTGGAGCTCTACCTCCCCCAGGGCCCGCGCGACCCGCGCTGGACGCTGTGGATCGAGCTGTGGGCCCGTACGGCTTCCAACGAACCGCTGCGGGCGGCCCAGGAGGAGATCGACGACAGCTGGCAGCGGGACCTGCGGACGTTGCTGGCCAAGGGCGTGGACCAGGGCCGCTTCGCCGCCGTGGACGTCCCCGCCCGGGCCTCGGAACTGCTCGCCCTGCTGGACGGGCTGAGCATCCGGGTGGTGCTGGGCCAGCGCGGCGCGGACCGCGCCCGAGCCCTTGACCAGGCCCGCTCGGCGGCGGCCCGGCTCATCCCGCGCACCTGAGGTCCGTACGGGGACCCCGTCCGCAGGCCGTACCCCGGACGAAGCACGTGGCACGAAGGACAAAGGACGAAAGGGCAAAGGCGAACCCCCGCCCGGCGGTCCGGGCGGGGGTTCACGGTGATGCCGCGTGCCGGGGGCGGGGCCGATGCCCGCCGGCCGGGTCAGTACACGCTGACGCCGTAGGCGTTGAGGGCCTCGACCACGGGCTGGAAGAAGGTCGTTCCGCCCGAGGAGCAGTTGCCGCTGCCGCCGGAGGTGAGACCGACCGCGCGGGTGCCGGAGTAGAGCGGGCCGCCGCTGTCACCGGGCTCGGCGCAGACGTTGGTCCGGATCATGCCGTAGACGATGTCGCCGCCGCCGTAGTTGACGGTGGCGTTGAGGCCGGTCACCTGGCCGCTGTGGGTGCCGGTGGTCGAGCCGCGCCGGGTCACCGACATGTTGACCGTGGCGTTGACGGCACTGGTGATGTCCTGGCCGCCGACGGTGCCCGGCGGGACCGGCGAGTTGCTGGCGTACTTGATCAGGCCGTAGTCGTTGGTCGGGAAGCTGGATCCGGTGGTGGAGCCGAGCACGGTGGTCCGGGCGGAGTTGGTCCACCAGGTGCCCGCACCGTCGGTGCAGTGGCCGGCGGTCAGTGCGTAGTAGTTGCTCCCGCTGCGCACGTTGAAGCCGAGGGAGCAGCGCCAGCTCGACGCGTAGATGGCGTCGCCGCCGGAGGCCAGCTTGGTCAGCTTGCCGGGGGTGCGCTCGATGCGCAGGGCGCCGGCGTCGGCTCCGGCCTCGCGCTTGATTCTCGCGAGGTCGGCGGCGGAGACGGTGGAGTCGGCGGTGACCACCAGGGTTCCGGTGGCGGGGTCGGTGTGCCAGGCGGTGCCCGCGACGTCGGCGCGCAGGACGGACGCGTTGGCCGAGGCCAGCCGCGCGGCGCTGAAGCCGCCGTCCTGTGGGTCCGCGCTGGCCACGGTGGGGGCGGCGAGTGCTGCGACGGCGGCCAGGCCGGTGGCCGCCGCGAGCAGCCTGGTACGGGTGATGCTCTTGATCCTCACTTCTCGTCCTCCGAGAGGGTCGGGGGCTCGGCTGTCGTGGGGGTGCCGGAGCCCGTGAGGCGCAGTCAGGACACGGGAAGCGCAAGCTTTTGTGCCGTGCCCCTGACAAGCACTGTCGGGAGTGTCATGGCGTCGGTTACCGGTCGGCAAGGGCGCCTTTCAGCCGCCGCTCCCCCACGGCCGTTGCGCGGGGCAGCGTGGTGCCGGGCGGCGGGAAGAGGCAGGTGAACTGGTCGGCGAAGACGGCAGGGGACGGTCGGCTCCGGTTGAAATCGACCGTTATCGCGCCCCTTCCGGACTCCGCCCCGATCGAACCCCGGCCGGGGTACCGGGCAGGGGGAAACGGAAGCGAGGGCGGGACGGCCGCCGTGGGCGCCGCCGGCGGCGGCCCGGAGACCGCCGCCCCCGGCGTCGACGGCGGTGAGGAGCACGCCGCGTGCCGCGCGCCGCACCTCCGAGAGGGAAGGCGCGGTGCTCCGCCGAGGCCGCTCCGGTGCGTCCGTCCGTCGGCACCGCCCACCTGGGCGGTCCGGCCCCGGCCGTACGGACGGAACCGTCCGGGCAGGCCGAAGGCCGGATCGTACGGGGAGCCCTCCCGGCCGGCGCGGCCCCGGCGGGCCGCCGTCCGGGGGGACGGCACCGGTCGCTCCCGGCCCCGCCCACCGCTGCGCCGCGGGCCGCCGCCCCCCGGTGAAGGACCGGGACGGCGCGGGCGGGGCCTCGTCCGCAGCGGGTACCGCCTCGCCGGCGGAGGGTTCGCCGGCGAGGTGAACGGAGTCTTCCGGAACCCCGGCCGGCGCCACGGGGGCGTCCGCGGGGCACCGGCATCCGGGAACGGCCGGAATTCGACCTTCCGGGTCGTCGGCGAACCTGGGGGTCCCGGGATCGGCGCCGGTCAGCGCGCGCGGCCCGTACGGGGCGGACACGGAGTCCGCCCGTCGCTCGTGCCGGTTCCGCCGGTCGGCGGGCGGGTCGTCTGCGTCATCGCTCATCCCGCACAGCCCTTCCACGCAGGTCCGGCCGGGAACCATGGGGTACCCCGTCCGGACGCGCACACGGTGAAAGAGCGTCAGCTCCGGGAGGACTCAGCAGCCGTCGCAGGGACAGCAGCAGCAGTCACCGCAGCCGCAGTCACAGTTGCAGTTGCCGCAGTCGCAGTTGTCGCACCAGGGCTGCTTCTTCTCCCGGGACCACGGCCCCTCGTGCTCGGTGCAGCACAGCTGGCAGGTGCAGAACAGCCCGAGGGCCACCGCGCACCCGGCGAGCAGCCCGCGTCGCGGCTTCTGCGGAGGCCGGCCGCCGCCCCCACCGCCACCGCCGGGTCCCATGGGCGGCGGGGGCATCCCCGGCCCGCCCGGCGCGGGGGGAGCGCCCGGGGCGTACGGATGGCCGCCGTAGGGGTTGCCGTTCCCGTAGGGGCTGCTGCCGTACGGGGTGCTCGCCTGCGGGCTGCTCCCGTACGGCGAGCTCGCGTGCGGGCCGCTCCCGTACGGTCCGGCCCCGTACGGCGTGCCGCCCTGCCCGGCGGACGCGGCGGCCGTGTGCCCGCAGCCGGCGGTGCCGAAGGCGCGGTCGACCGAGGTGCGCAGTTCGTGCACCAGCAGCCGGTGGGCGAGCCCGGCGTCCGCGAACTCGACCTCCCGCAGCGCGAGCCTGATGCCGTGCAGGGCGTCGTCGCACAGCCGCCGGGCCTCGGCCAGGGACGTCCCGGTGGCGGTCAGCGGGTTCCAGGCGCCGGCCGAGGCGTCCGCCGCCTGGTCCTCCACGGCGTCCAGCAGGTGCGCGAGCCGCCCGAAGTAACGGCCGGCCTCGGCGAGCGCGGGGGCGTTGCCCGGCCGCCCGGCGAGCCGCGCGGTATGCGCGAAGGCGGCGGCCGTCGCGGTCTCCGTCGGCTCGGTCACCACCAGCACCGGCGTGCCGGGCCCGGCCAGGGTCTCGATGCCGGGCTGCCGGTCCACGGCGTCGACGAGCACGGCCGTGTCGAAGCCGAGCGAGGCGCCGGTGCGGGCTCCGGCCCGGTCCCAGCCGCGGGCCACCCTGCGGGCGGCCGCGGCGATCGGGGCCCGCGCCAACAGGCCGTCCCGGTCGGCGACGTGGTCCCGCACCTTCGCGGAGGCCAGGACGAGCGAGACGGCGGCGGCGAGCCGCGCGCCCTCGCCGTTGGCCACCGGGGCCGTGCGCATCCCGCGCAGGGGGCAGGGCCCGGCCGTGCGCCGGGCACCGGGCGCGGGACCGGACTGAGCCTCCGTCAGAACGGAGACGAGCAGGCCGTCGTAGTTGGTGACGATCCTGGCGAACTGGCCGTGGTCCCCCCGAAGTGCCAGGCAGAGCCCGCACAGATGAGCCATCCACTCCGCTTTGAACCGCTCGCCCAGCCTGTGCGTGCAAGGTCTGACGATGCCGAACAACTGCTTCCCCCGTGTGTCGTACGCGTGCCTGCCGGGCATCGTATCGACCCGCCTCGCTCACCCGGACGTCCGCACCTGCCACCCGTACGGCAGCACCGGTCGTATTTTCACTCAGTCAGCAGCGGTAGCTGCCGGGAACCTTGACCGTGCAACGGATGTTCTGCACCAGTACCGTCACGAAAACCCTGCGCGGCGGCTATCCACTTGGCGCGTTGTCAGCATCATGGACGACCATAGGGGCAGCGGAGAGAAGACAGACTGACCACGGTGAAAGGAGGCGTCCATGGGTTCGGTGCGCAAGGCGAGTGCCTGGCTGGGTCTCGTGGAGGACAGCGACGACGAGCGTTACTACGACGACGACTACGCGGAGGCGGCCCAGGGTTCGGTGGCCGGTCCCGGCGAGCAGTGGGTCACCGACCCCCGCGTCCGAGTGGCCTCCGTGTCCGCCGTGGAGCAGGGCCGCCGCATCGCGACGGTCACCCCCGACGGGTTCCGTGACGCGCGGGGCATCGGCGAGCTGTTCCGCGAGGGCGTTCCCGTGATCGTCAACCTGTCGTCGATGGACCCGTCCGACGCGAAGCGCGTGGTGGACTTCGCCGCCGGCCTGACCTTCGGGCTGCGCGGATCGATCGAGCGGGTGGCGACCAGGGTCTTCCTGCTGACCCCGGCCGACACCCAGATCGTGAGCGGTGAGCCCGGCGGCCGCTCGCGCGACTTCTTCAACCAGAGCTAGGCGGTGGGGGCACCTCCCAGGGGTGGCTGGGGGACTCTCACCGGAAGGCGTCGAGCCCGGTGAGCGCCTTGCCCAGTACCAGTTGGTGCATCTCGACGGTGCCCTCGTAGGTGAGGACCGATTCGAGGTTGGTGGCGTGCCGCATGACGGGGTATTCGAGCGAGATCCCGTTGGCACCCAGGATGGTCCGCGCGGTGCGACAGATCTCGATGGCCTCGCGGACGTTGTTGAGTTTGCCGAAGCTGATCTGCTCCGGCCGCAGGGTGCCCGCGTCCATCCGCCGGCCCAGGTGGTGGGCGAGCAGGATGCCCTTGTGGAGTTCGAGGGCCATGTCCGCGAGTTTGGCCTGGGTGAGCTGGAAGCCGCCGATCGGCTTCCCGAACTGCTCCCGCGTCCTCGCGTAGTCGAGCGCCGCTTCGAAGCTGGCGCGGGCCGCGCCCATCGAGCCCCAGACGATCCCGTACCGCGCGTGGCTGAGGCAGCCGAGCGGCCCCTTCAGACCGGTGACGCCCGGCAGGACCGCGTCCTCGGGCAGCCGCACCTCGTCCATCACCAGCTCGCTGGTCACCGAAGCCCGCAGCGACCACTTGTGCTTGATCTCGGGAGCGGAGAACCCGGGCGTGTCCGTGGGGACGGCGAACCCCCTGATCCCCTCGTCCGTCTGCGCCCACACCACGGCGACCGAGGCGACGGAACCGTTGGTGATCCACATCTTGCGGCCGCTCAGCACCCAGTCGCCGCCGTCGCGCTTGGCGTGCGTCCGCATCGCGGCGGGGTCCGATCCGACGTCGGGCTCGGTCAGCCCGAAGCAGCCGATCAGCTCACCGGCCGCCATCCCGGGCAGCCAGCGCTGCTTCTGCTCCTCGGAGCCGTACTTCCAGATCGCGTACATGGCGAGCGAGCCCTGTACGGAGACCAGCGAGCGGATGCCGGAGTCGGCAGCCTCCAGCTCCAGGCAGGCCAGCCCGTACTGCACGGCGCTGGCACCCGCGCAGCCGTACCCCTCCAGGGACATGCCGAGCGCGCCGATCGACCCCAGCTCCCGGGCCAGCTCACGGATCCCGGGGAGTTCACCGCTCTCGTACCAGCCGGCGATGTGGGGCAGCACCCGGTCGGCGGCCCAGTCACGGACGGTGTCCCGGACGGCGAGGTCGTCGGGCCCGAGGAGCTCGTCGATCCCGAGCGGATCAAGGGGCAGGAACGCGGACACAGGGCCTCCCGGCGGCCGGAGAACAGAACCTAGCAGCGCAAGTTTTACGCCGCCCCGAAGCTAAACGCCGAACTCCCCCACCGTCCAGCCCCACTTCCCACCCCCCCGGCACCCCCAGCCCCGCCGACGCTTGAGCGCGGGCCCATCGGCCCGGGGGCGGAGCCCCGAACTTCAGCCCCGCCGGCGCTTGAGGCCCGGGAGCCCGGGGGCAGAGCCCCGATGTTCCAGCCCCGCCGGCGTTTGAGGCGCGGGGGTCCGGGGGCGGAGCCCCCGCAACGGCGCCGCGCCCGCGCAACCCGCGTCAGCCCGTACGCCCCGACACCCGCCCGACGGCCGGACCCGCCTCCGCACGGACCTGCGCCGGCAACCGCACCCCGTCACCCTCGCCGACCCCGTCGGCCCCGGCCCCGGCCCCGGCCCCGGCTTCGCACTCCATCCCCCGCGGCAGCTTCAGCGCCATCACCGCCCCCGCGACCAGCAACCCGGCACTGACCAGCAACGTCACGTGCAGCCCGTGCACGAACGAGTTCCGCGCCGCCGCGTGCAGCGCCTCCCCCGCCGGACCGCCCAGCCGCGCGGCGATCTGGTAGGCCTCGCCCAGCGAGTGCGCCGCGCCCGCCGAGTCCGCCGCGGACACCCCCGGCACCCCCGCCAGCCCCGGCGCGTACGCGGCGTTCATCACGCTGCCCAGCAGCGCGATCCCCATGCCCGCGCCCAGCTGGTACGAGGTCTCGCCGATGGAGGCCGCGCCTCCCGCGGTGGCCGCGGGAGCCTCGTTCAGCATCGACTCGTACGCCGCGAACAACGTGGTCTGGAGCCCGAACCCGAGCAGGATGAAGCCGACCGTCAGCAGTGCGGGCCGGTCGTGGTGGCCCATCAGCGTGAGCAGCAGCACGGCGGACGCGGTGAGCAGGAAGCCCAGCGAGACCATGGTGCGCGGGCCGATCCGGGCCAGGGTGTAGGAGCCAGTGGCCCCGGCCGCCATCGCGGCGAAGGTCAGCGGCAGCAGCCGCAAGCCGGTCTCCAGCGGGCCGAGGTGCAGCACCAGCTGGAGGTACTGGACGGCTATCAGCTCCAGGCCGACCAGGGCCAGCATGGCCAGCACGATGCAGCCGACGGAGGTCGAGAAGGCGGCACGGGAGAACATCCGGATGTCGATCAGCGGGTACGGCCGCCGCTTCTGCCGCCGTACGAACAGGACCAGCAGCGCCACCCCCAGCAGCAGCGGCGCCAGCGCCTGCGGGTCGAGCAGATGCCGCTCCGCGCCCAGCCGCTTGACCCCGAGCACGGAGCCGAGCACGCCGGCGGCGGCCATCAGCGCACCGGCCACGTCCCACGGCCCGTCCGAGGAGCCCTTCGACTCGGGGAGCAGCCAGCGGCCCAGCGGCAGGATCAGCGCCATCAGCGGGATGTTGATGAGGAAGACGGAGCCCCACCAGAAGTGCTCGACGAGGAAGCCGCCGAGCACGGGTCCGCTCGCGGCGCCGATCGCGGCGACCGCGGTCCAGATCCCGATGGCGAGGGCCCGTTCGCGCCGGTCGGGGAAGACCTGGCGCAGGATCGACAGCGTGGCGGGCATGATCATCGCCCCGCCGGTGCCGAGCAGCGCGCGGGCGGCGATCAGGACCTGGGCGTTGTCGGCGAGGGCCGCCATGGCGGAGGCCGCGCCGAAGAGCCCGTAGCCGAGCAGGAGGACGCGGCGGCGGCCGATCCGGTCGCCGAGGGTGCCGAAGAGGATCAGCAGCGCGGCGCAGACCAGCGGGTAGGCGTCGACGATCCACAGGAGCTCGATGGATCCGGGGCGCAGGTCCTCGGTGAGGGAGGGGACGGCGACGTGCAGGATGGTCGCGTCGAGGGCGACGAGGACCAGGCTGACGCAGAGCACCGCCAGGACGGCCCAGCGATTGCCCCCGTCGGAGACCTCGCGCAGCCGCTGCCAGGGCGCAGTGGTCCGGACTCCGGCCGCGTTCGTCCCCGACATGCATGTACCTCCCAGGTGATCCCTCGCGCTCGGCGGTCCAGCGTTTTGCGGAGCCGCGGGGTGTGGTGCGCTGTGCGGCGTCCAACGGGGTCCGGCATCGACACGCGGGTGGACGGTCAGCGTACGCGAGTTCGCCTGTGCCACACGTGGTCAAGCTCTCATCGCGGCGGAGGCCGCCCTGTGGTGTGCGCCACTCCCCCGGACCCTTCCTCGCCACGCGTACCCGCCCGCTCACGGCGTGTGGCTCCCGGTGGGGGCCGGGCGTCCGCCACCGATAATCATGCCCGTGGAAGATCTTGGATCGCGTCGGGCCGCACCCGCGCTCACGGCCGCCCGGCTCGCGCTCGACGCGATCCGCCCCGCGCTCACCGCCGCCGCGCCCGCGCTCGCCGTGTTCGCGGCGGTGCGCGTGCTCGGGCTGGTGGTGCTCGGCGCCTGGGGCGTGGCGGCGGGCAGCAGCCCGCACACCCTGCTGTCGGCGCGCTGGGACTCGCTCTGGTACGCCCGGATCGCCGCGGAGGGGTACGGGTACGAGGTGGTCCTGCCGAACGGGGACGTCCACTCGAACCTGGCGTTCTTCCCGCTGCTGCCCGGGCTGGAGCGGCTGGTGTCGGCGGCGACGGGACTCTCCCACGGCTCGGCGGGCCTGGTGGTCTCGGCGCTGGCGGGGCTCGCCGCGGCCTGGGGGATCTTCGCGGTGGCGGACCTGCTGTACGGCCGCCGGGCCGGGGTGTGCGCGGTCGCCGTCTGGGCCGCCCTGCCCGTCGGGATCGTGCAGTCCATGGCGTACAGCGAGTCGCTGTTCACGGCGCTCGCCGCCTGGGCGCTGTACGGGAGCCTGCGCGGCCGGTGGCTGACGGCCGGTCTGCTCGCCGCCGGGGCGGGGCTGACCCGCCCGGTCGGCGCGGCGGTGGTCGCCGCCGTGTGGGTGGCCGCCGCAGCGGCCCGGCGCGGCGGCGAGCGGTCCTGGCGGATGGCGGCCGGTGCGCTGCTGGCGCCGCTGGGGGCGGCCGCGTACGTGCTGTGGGTCGGCGCGCACACCGGCGGCGGACCGCTGGGGTACCTGGACGTCCAGGACGGCTGGGGCAACGGCTTCGACGGGGGCTGGGCGTTCGCCCGGTTCATCGGGGCGAAGCTCGCCGCGTCCGCCTCCGCGTTCGCGGCCGGTATCGGGCTGGTCGCGGGGGTCGCGCTGGTGCTCTGGCTGTACGGGCGGTGCGTCCGGCAGCGCCAGCCGCTGCCCCTGCTGGTGTACGGCGGGATCGTGGTGGCGCTGGCGCTGTGCGCGTCCGGGTACTTCGGATCCAAGCCCCGGCTCCTGCTGCCGGCGTTCCCGCTGGTGTTGCCGGTGGCGGTGGCGCTGGCCCGGTGGCGGACGCGGCGGGCGGCCGCGGTGCTGGGCGCGGCGGCCCTGCTCTCGGCGGCCTACGGGGCGTTCTGGCTGAACGGCTCGGGCCCGCCGTAACGGAATGAATCATTCCCATCGTCGCCGGGCAAGGGAATTCCAAGGTTCGGCGATAAACCACGAATAAGCGTGTGCGCTCATTTCCGTTGCGTGGATCGAGAACACCTCAACCATTGCCGGAATGCCGGGAATTACCTCTCGCGTGAGACCAACTCCACATCACATGGTCATCACAAAGCCCGCGATTCGCGCGGCCCGACCATCGCCGCGCGGTAACGTCGATTGAGTGCGTACCGATCAAATCCTGACCCGTCTGGAGCGGGTGTTCGCCCGCCTGGACCGGGAACCAGAGCGACCGGCTCATCTGCAAACCCCGCAGATGAGCCGGCACCGCGTCGTGCTCTTCGGATCGACCCTCGCCTTCTACCTGGCGATCGTGGTGGCCGTACTCACCACGTCCTGGCTCGTCCGGCTGGACTGGCAGATCATGTTCTTCCGGCCCTACGAGCAATGGCCCCAGCTGCACGCCTTCCTCGACTACCTCGTCGTCCTGGGCCAGCGCGGACCCACCGCGGTCATGGTCGCCGCCTGGCTCGGCTGGCGCTCCTGGCGCCAGCACACCCTCCGCCCGCTGATCACGCTGGGCGTGGCGCTGCTCCTCCTGAACGTCACCGTCGGGTCCGTGAAGCTCGGGCTCGGGCGGCTCGGCCCGCACTATGCAACCGAGATCGGTTCGGCCGAACTCTTCGCGGGCGGCGATATATTTCCTTCCGGCCACACCGCCAACGCCGTCGTGACCTGGGGGATCCTCGCCTATCTGGCGTCCACCGTGGTCACCCGGCGGGTGCTGTCCGTGGTGTCCGCGGTCGTCTCGCTGAGCGTCGGCGCCACCACCGTCTACCTCGGCACGCACTGGGTCAGCGACGTCCTGCTCGGCTGGTCCGCCGGACTGCTGATCCTCCTGGCGCTGCCCTGGTTCGAGCCGCTCATCGCCCGGGCCGAGGCGTACGTCTTCGACCTGCGCGAGCTGCTGCGCCGCCGCGCCGAGACCGGCCGGATGCCCGCGCCGGTCGTGTCCGCGCTCACGCCGCTGCTCTCCGCGGGCGGCAAGTGGCGGCTCCAGCCGGCCGCCGCGGTCGCCGCCGAGCCGGCCCCCGCGGCTCCGGTTGCGGCGCACACCCCGGCGCCCCGGCCCGCGGCCCTCGTCACGGGCCGGCCGCACGTGATCCGCTCCGAGCGGACCCCGGTCACCCCGGTCGGCAGCCGCCGCCCTGCCCACGGTGAGCGGGCGGCCACCCGGGGCGCCGCCCGCCCGGTCACCGGCGGCTGAACCACCGCGCGGGGACGGTACGCACACCACCCCGCGCGACGGAGGGGGCCGGGTCGACGACCCGGCCCCCTCCGTCGTCGGTGCCGACGGCCTCCTGCCGCAGCGCCGCGCCCGCTGCCCGGCCCCGCCGTCCGTCAGCGCCACGCCGGGACGTTCGTCCATCCCGGGTCACGCTTGTGTCACAGAATATCGACAACGCCCCATTGTTTTCCGGCCCGCGACACGCCCGTCGTTCACGCCCGCGGGAATTCCCTCCGAGAGCCGCCGGCGAACCCCTGGAATTCCGGTGGGAGTTTGTCACGGCGGCGCCGGACCAGACCGGGTGAATCCCCCTCAGGTCCGCCACATTTCCTTCACCTCGCCGGCTCCACGGCCCGCCCCAGCAGATCCCGCGCCGCCCTGATCCGGTCCGTCAGCTCCGGGGGCTCGACCACTTCGAACTCACAACCGAGCATCATGATGTGAATCACCAGGACGTCCAGGCTGACGGCCCCGGTGCGCAGCAGGCAGCTCTGAGCGTCGACCGGTTCCAGGACCCCGTCGCTCGGCCCCACGGTCCGGGCCGCCTCCTGCGCCGACACCTTCAGCCGTACGACCGCCCGGGCCGCGTAGGCCCGCTGCGACACCCCCTGGGAGACGTATGCGGCCAGGTCGGGGGCGGGCGGCTCGCGCGGAGTGAACCGCGGTCCGTGCGGCGCTCTGGGTTCGATCCGGTCCGCCCGGAAGGTCCGCCAGTCCTCCCGCTCCAGGTCCCAGGCGACCAGGTACCAGCGCCGCTCGGTGCACACCAGCCGGTGCGGCTCGACGGTGCGGCGGGTGGCGCTCCCCTCGTGGTCGCGGTAGTCGAAGCGCAGCCGCTCGGCGTCGCGGCACACGGCGGCCAGCTCGGTGAGCACCGACGGGTCGACGGTGGAGCGCTCGGCGCCGCGCAGCATCGGCACGGTGAACTCGTTGAGCGCGGACACCCGGCGCCGCAGCCTCGACGGCAGCACCTGCTCCAGCTTGGACAGGGCCCGTACGGAGGCCTCGCCGATCCCCTCGACCCCGTTCCCGGCGGCCGTCCGCAGCCCGACCGCGACGGCCACGGCCTCGTCGTCGTCCAGCAGGAGGGGTGGGAGCTCGGCCCCGGCCCCCAACTGGTAGCCGCCCCCGGTGCCGGGGCTGGCGTTGACCGGGTACCCCAGCTCCCGCAGCCGGTCCACGTCGCGGCGCACGGTCCGGGGCGTGACCCCGAGCCGGTCGGCGAGGTCCGCCCCCGTCCATTCGCGGTGGGCCTGCAGCAGGGACAGCAGACGGAGCAGTCGCGCGGAGGTCTCGAGCATGGCCGAAGTCTGCCAGCGTGCCCGCGAGCGGCGCAGGAGCGGCGCAGGTCAGCAGATCGGCACCGCGTTGCCGCTGAGCTCGATCAGTGCGCACAGGGTCTTGGTCGAGACCTTCCAGACCCCGTCCTCCAGGACCGCGGTCCCCTCGCTCCCGGACAGGACCGGGAACCCGCCGACCAGCAGGTCGTAGGTGACCCGCGCAGCGGTGGGCGAGGTGAAGACGATGTCCGAGACCTCGGCCGAGGACACGGCCGTGTCGGTGTCGCGCGCGAAGCCGCCGAGCAGCGGCACGAGGAACTCACCGTGCTGCAGCAGCTCGGCCTTCTTGGCGACGGCGACCTTGGAGTCGAAGAACGCGGTCCAGTTCTTCTCGATCTGGGCCTTCGCCGCCGCCGGATCCGCCGGCCCGTCGACGGCCGGGAGCGCCGTGACGGCCGTGGCGGCGACGGGGGCGGCCCCCGCGGACGAGCCGGCCACGACGACGGGAAGCACCGCCAGTGCGGCAGCCGCCGCCATCACTCCGATGCGAGGGTGGTGCCTGCCCAGGTGCATCTGGCTCACCGCCGGTGTCCGAGCGAGCCGTGCGGCTCACTGGTTCCAGGTTGGGCGCCCTCGGCGCGGAGTGCAATCGCTACGCCGCGAGGCTGCCGGAGCGGCGCCGTACATCGGCCCGTTCCGCGTTCACACCGCGGGGAGGGGCGAGGGAGCGTGCCGAGGACCGATCGAGGGACCGGGAGCCGCACCGGCCGGCGCCGACGACACCGCCGGGGCCGCCGGGGCCGATGGGGCCGCCGGGGCCGGCGGGTTCGGCGTGGGTGGCGGCAGCGCCGGGGTCAGCAGCGGTGGCGGCGCCGCCGGGCTCGGCGTGGGGGCCGGGGCAGTCGGGCGCGGCGGGCGGGCCGGCCCGCGCTCCGGGAGGGTCAGCAGGGTGCCCACGACCAGCCCCTCCGGCCGATCCCCGAGCACCGGCCGGTTCGCCTCGTACAAGGCCCGCCAGCCGCCCGGCACCCGGCGCTTCCGCGCGATCGACACCAGGGTGTCCCCGCTCCGCACCACGTGCATCCGCCCGGCCAGCCCGTACCGCTTCGAGCACGTCGGCCAGGCCGCCCAGCCCTGCACGCCCAGCACCTCCTCCGCCACGGTGATCTGCTGGAGGCGGTCGGCCAGGTCGGCGCGCGGCGCGAACACCAGCCCCCCGTACGCCTCCCACGTCCGCTGCCGGAACTGGAGCCCGCCGTAGAAGCCGTTGCCGGTGTCGGCGGCCCACCGTCCACCGCTCTCGCAGTCGGCGACGCAGTCCCAGGGCCACTCCCCGCCCGGCCCGCAGTCTCCCGGCCCGGTACCGATCACCCCCGGCGCGCCGGGCTGCGCCGCCCCGGCCGGCCCGGCCGCGGGCGGCGGCGGGGCCTGGGCCGCCGCCGCGTCGGCGGGGAGTACGAACGCCAGCGCGGCGGCGACGGCTGCGGCGGCCGGGCGGGCCGCGGTCCGCCGGCGGCCGATCCGTGGGTGGGGCATCGCGCCACGCTACGCAGCGCCCCCGGCCCTCCCCGGCCCGGCGCGCCGCACGCGCCGCCGCCCCACCCGGTCGGCCGACCGGCCCCCTCTCCAAACGGCCAATCCCGACCACCAACTGCGCACCATCCGCCAACAGTTGGCACGAAGCGAAGGGCCGGCCGGACGCTTCACTCGTACGGGGGCCCGGTTCGATTCCGTTCCCTCCGATGGCGTGACCCCGGCCGCCGCTCCCCCGTTGAGCCCGGCGAGCCGGGAACCACCCGGCCCCCGAGCCGGGAACCACCCGGCCCCCGCACCTATGCCGAGGAGCCACCCCGTGCCGCGCATGCTCGACGTCAGTGATGAGGTACGTGCCGAGATCGGTGACGAAGAAGCCGACAGGCTGCTCGTCGGCGAGGACGCGCCGCGCAGTTACGACTGCACCTCCTGCCGCACCCCGGGCGACCCCGAGAACGACCGCACCAGCACGGTGCTGTTCGTCGGCGAGGAGACCGCCGTCCTCGCCTTCGCCCACGCCACCTGCATCCCCTCCCAGGTGGTGAAGGTGTCCGAGGAGCAGCTCCAGGGCGCCGTCGCCAGCATCACCGGTGACAGCCCGGCGGCGCCCGCCGGCGACGCCCCGCAGAACGTGCCCGGCGGCCAGGCCGTCCTCGGCATCACCAGCGGGCTGGTCCTGATCGGCGGGGAGCTCCACCCCGCCCTGGTCGTCGAGCCGACCGCGCCGATCGCCCGCCCCGGCAGCGAGGGCCCGGGCGACGACTTCCTCCCGCTCCTCATCGAGCAGGGCTTCATCCCGGTCACGGACACCGCCCAGCTCCCCACCGCCCTGAGCGGCTGGTCGGTCCTGCTCGCCGCCGGGCAGCTGCACGCCGTCCTGCAGCCGGGCCCCGACGGCGGCCGCCCGGTCGCCTGGTGGCAGGCGCACCAGGCGCTGTCGGTCACCGACGGCTGGCGCAACGCCGTCAACAAGACCCAGCGCGTGCTCATCTACGCCGCCCCGGTCGGTTCCATCGGCCAGCAGCCCCGCGAGGACCTGCTGCGCGACGCCCTGGACAAGGCCGCCGCCTCCGGCAAGCTCGTGGCCGCCTCCATGCCCCTGGCCGGTACGCCGGGCGCCTGACCGACGCACCACGGATCGCCGCCGGGAGGACCCGGCGGCGATCTGCGTTTTCCGCCCGCCACCCCGCATCCGCGGGGCGCCCGTTTCGTTGGCTGATACGTGCATCCATACGACTCCTCCCGCGCCCCGTCCCGTACGAGCCCCGTCTCGCACACCCCGATCTACGACGCCCTGTACTCGGAGTACCTGCGCGCCTTCCGGGCGCTGCCGGGCGACCGTACGGGCGAGGAGGACCTCGGATTCACGGCCTTCTCGTACGGGGCCGGGTACGCCGGCGCGAGCTCCTCGTACGACAGCGACTGGAGCGGTTCGGCCTGGCAGCGGGTCGAGGGCTGGGAGCCCACCTACGTGGCGCAGCCGCAGCCCGCGTACTCGTACGCCGGCGGCTCCGGATACGCCGACGGGCGGCAGCGCCACACCGGGATGACGCCCATCCCGGCGGCCCTGCCGCCCGCTCCGCGCCGGGGCTACTGACCCCGGGACGCCGTACCGCCGCCCGCGCTACTTCTTCTTCTTGTACTGGGCGCCGCGCTTCTCGCGCACCCGCACCGAGATGTGGATCGGGGTGCCCTCGAAGCCGAACTCCTCGCGCAGCCGGCGCTCGATGAAGCGCCGGTAGCCGTGCTCGAGGAAGCCGGAGGCGAAGAGGACGAACCGCGGCGGCTTGCTGCCCGCCTGGGTGCCGAACAGGATGCGGGGCTGCTTGCCGCCGCGGACGGGGTGCGGGTGGGCCGCGACGACCTCGCCGAGGAAGGCGTTCAGCCGGCCGGTGGGGACGCGCGTCTCCCAGCCCGCGAGGGCCGTCTCGATCGCCGGGACCAGCTTCTCCATGTGGCGGCCGGTGAGCGCCGAGACGTTCACCCGCGGCGCCCAGGAGACCTGCTGCATCTCGGTCTCGATCTCGCGCTCGAGGTAGTAGCGGCGCTCCTCGTCGAGCTCGTCCCACTTGTTGTAGGCGATCACGATGGCGCGGCCCGCCTCGACGGCCATGGTGATGATGCGCTGGTCCTGGACGCTGATCGACTCGGTGGTGTCGATCAGGATGACCGCCACCTCCGCCTTCTCGACGGCGGCGGCCGTGCGCAGGGAGGCGTAGTAGTCGGCGCCCTGCTGGAGGTGGACCTTCTTGCGGATGCCGGCGGTGTCGACGAACTTCCAGGTGACGCCGCCGAGCTCGATCAGCTCGTCGACCGGGTCGCGGGTGGTGCCGGCCAGCTCGTTGACGACGACACGGTCCTCCTTCGCGACCTTGTTGAGCAGCGAGGACTTGCCCACGTTGGGGCGGCCGATCAGGGCGATGCGGCGCGGGCCGCCGGGGGCGGCGCCGCCGAAGGTCTGCTCGGGGGCTTCCGGCAGGGCTTCGAGCACCGCGTCGAGCATGTCGCCGGTGCCGCGCCCGTGCAGCGAGGAGACCGGGTGCGGCATGCCGAGGCCCAGGGACCACAGGGAGGCCGCGTCGGACTCGCCGCTCTGGCCGTCGACCTTGTTGGCGCACAGCACGACGGGCTTCTTGGCCTTGCGCAGCAGGCGCACCACGGCCTCGTCGGTGTCGGTGGCGCCGACCTTGGCGTCGACGACGAAGACGACCGCGTCGGCGGCCTCGATGGCGTACTCGGCCTGGGCGGCGACGGAGGCGTCGATGCCGAGGACGTCCTGCTCCCAGCCGCCGGTGTCGACGACCTTGAAGCGGCGGCCGGCCCACTCGGCCTCGTAGGTGACGCGGTCGCGGGTGACGCCGGGCTTGTCCTCGACGACGGCCTCGCGGCGGCCGATGATGCGGTTCACCAGGGTCGACTTGCCGACGTTCGGCCGGCCGACGACGGCGAGGACCGGGAGGGGGCCGGCACTGGCCTCCTCGAGGGCACCCTCGACGTCCTCGATGTCGAAGCCCTCTTCCGCGGCGAGCTCCATGAACTCCGCGTACTCGGCATCGCCAAGCGCTCCGTGGTCGTGCTGGTCGTTCATGAAGTCCGTTCCTCGTCGTTCGTGGTGATCGGTGGTCCCCGCGCAGCGCGGTTCCACTACTAGGTCAAGTCTCGCTCAGCGCCCGGTGAGGCGCTTGGCGTCGGCCAGGTGGGCGGTCAGCCGGTCCTGGATGCGTGCGGTGGCCTCGTCCAGCGCGGTGCGGGTACGGCGGCCACTGCCGTCCCCGGCGTCGAAGGCAGAGCCGAAGACGACGTCGACCCGGCTCTTGAGGGCGGGCAGGCCCTTGACGAGCCGGCCCCTGGTGTCGCCGCTGCCGAGCACGGCCACGGGCACGACGGGCGCGCCGCTGCGGACCGCGAAGTAGGCGAGTCCGGCGCGCAGCGAGGCGAAGTCGCCCTGGCCCCGCGTGCCCTCGGGGAAGATGCCGAGGGCGCCGCCCTGGTCGAGCACGCCGAGGGCGCGGCTGATCGCCGTCCGGTCGGTGCCGGAGCGGTCGACCTTGACCTGCCCGATCCCTTCGAGGAAGGGGCCGAGCGGGCCGACGTACGCTTCCTTCTTGATCAGGAAGTGCAGGGGTCGGGGCGCGGTGCCCATGACCATCGGGCCGTCTATGTTGTGCGAGTGGTTCACGGCGAGGATGACGGGGCCGGAGGCGGGCACCTTCCAGGCGCCGAGCACGCGGGGCTTCCAGAGCCCGTACATGAGCCCGATGCCGATGCGCCTGCCGACCGCCGCACCCCGCAGGGAGGGTGCTCGACTCACTTGCGGCCCGCCCGCTTCTCCTCGACCAGGGTCACGACGCACTCGATGACCTGATCGAGCGTGAGCTCGGTGGTGTCCACCTCGACGGCGTCGTCCGCCTTGGCCAGGGGGGAGGTCTTGCGGCCGGAGTCCGCGGCGTCGCGCTTGATCAGCGCCGCCTTGGTGGCCGCGAGGTCGGCGGCCTCCCGGCCGCGGAGCTCACCGCTGCGGCGGGCCGCGCGGGCCTCGGGGGAGGCGGTCAGGAAGATCTTGAGGTCGGCGTCGGGCAGCACCGTGGTGCCGATGTCGCGGCCCTCGACGACGATGCCCTCGGCCTCCGCGGCCGCCTGCGCCGCGATGGAGCGCTGCAGCTCGGTGATCAGGGCGCGCACCTCGGGGACGGCGCTGACGGCGCTGACCTTGGAGGTGACCTCCTGGGTGCGGATGGGCCCGGCGGCGTCCAGTCCGTCCACGGTGATGGTGGGCGCGGCCGGGTCGGTGCCGGAGAGCAGCGAGGGCTTGCCCGCCGCGACGGCGACGGCGTGCGGGTCGTCGGTGTCGACGCCGTTGGTGATCATCCACCAGGTGATGGCCCGGTACTGGGCACCGGTGTCGAGGTAGCGCAGCCCCAGCTTGGCGGCCACGGCCTTGGAGGTGCTGGACTTGCCCGTGCCGGAGGGACCGTCGATGGCGACGATCACGGCTGCCGGAGCTGCGGTTTCCACGGTGCGGGCACCTTCCTGGTTGCGCGTACGTGTCCGGGCGCACGAAAACGCCCCTCCTCCAGGTTACCGGGCCCCGGGAGCCCCCGGCCCCGCCCGTCCGGAGCGGGGCCGGGGGCGGGGGCGGGGGCGGGGCGGCGGGGGCTACTGCTGGCGCAGGGCCCAGCCGCGCTCGCGCAGTTCGGCGGTCAGGCCGGCCGCGGCCCGCGGCTCCACCATCAGCTGCACCAGGCCGGCCTGCTGACCCGTCGCGTGCTCGATCCGCACGTCCTCGATGTTGACCCCGGCCCGCCCCGCGTCCGCGAAGATCCGCGCCAGCTCCCCCGGCTGGTCGGAGATGAGCACCGCGACCGTCTCGTACGGCGTCGGCGCCGCGCCGTGCTTGCCGGGCACCCGCACCCGTCCGGCGTTCCCGCGCCGCAGCACGTCCTCGATCCCGGCGGCGCCGCCCCGGCGCTTCTCCGCGTCCGCCGACTGCAGCCCGCGCAGTGCCTCGACGGTCTCCTCGAGGTCGGCCGCGATCCCGGTCAGGACGTCGGCGACGGGGCCCGGGTTGGCCGACAGGATCTCCACCCACATCCGCGGGTCGGAGGCCGCGATCCTGGTGACGTCCCGTATGCCCTGCCCGCACAGCCGGACGGCCGTCTCGTCGGCCTCCTCCAGCCGCGCGGCGACCATGCTCGACACCAGCTGCGGGGTGTGGGAGACGAGTGCGACGGCCCGGTCGTGGGCGTCCGCGTCCATGACCACGGGCACGGCCCGGCACAGGGACACCAGCTCCAGGGCGAGGTTCAGCACCTCGTGGTCCGTGTCCCGGGTGGGGGTCAGGACCCAGGGGCGGCCCTCGAAGAGGTCCGCGGTGGCGGCGAGCGGACCGGACCGCTCCTTGCCGGCCATCGGGTGCGTGCCGATGTAGTCGGTGACGTCCACCCCGAGCGCCTCCAGCTCCCGGCGCGGTCCGCCCTTGACGCTGGCCACGTCCACGTACGCGCGGGCGGCCCCCCGGCCGATCGCGTCGGCGAGGGTCGCCGCCACGTGGGCCGGGGGCACGGCGACGATCGCGAGGTCGACCCTACCCTCCGGGGGTTCGTCCGTACCCGCCCCGAGGGCTGCCGCGGTGTGCGCCTGCGCCGGGTCGTGGTCGGCGAGGTGGACGGTGATGCCGCGGGCGGTCAGCGCGAGCGCCGCGGAGGTGCCGATCAGTCCGGTTCCGATGACGACGGCGGTTCTCACGGGGCACTCCAGGGTTGCGTTCGGCGGGGTGACGGGCTGTCGACCCAGGGTAGCCAGCCCGGACGCCGCGGGGCCCCGGCGCCCGCCCAGTGGGACGGGGGCCGGGCCCCGCCGGGCCGCCGGGTCAGAGCCGCTGCGCCTTGATGATGTCCTCGAGCGAACCGGACGGGACCACTCCGTCCGGCGTGAGCCGGTCGACCGCCGTCGGCAGCGTCTGCGCGAGCTCGGCCGCGGCCGCGTCGGGGGTGACGCCCGCCTGCTCGGCGACGTGCCGCAGCGTTCCGTCCGGCAGCGCCTCCTTGACCTGGTCGGCGCTGACCGGCTGGTTCGCGCCGGTGCCGACCCAGGACTGCGCCTGGTCGACCAGGCCGGACTTGGTGAGCATCTCCAGCAGGCTGCCGAGCGGGTTGTTCACGACGCCGCCGGCCGCCTGCGCACCACCCGCGCCGCCGCCCGTGAGGGCCCCGAGCAGCGAGCCGAGGACGTTGCCGCCGGCGCCACCGCCGCCGCCCCGTCCGCCGGCCTGCCCGCCGCCGAGGAGGCCGCCGAGAAGGGAACCGAGGTCGTTACCCGCCATGGTCCTGCCTTTCGCAGAGGGGCCGGGCCGCACGCACGCGGCGGACCCGGCTTCGGGACAGGGCCAATGTCACCCGGGCGGGGCGTGCCCGCCACTTGGCGCACGCACCCGCGGCGGGCTGCGGTAGAACGATCGGCATGATCTTCCACCTCGTTCCGCTCGCCGACTGGACCGCCGCACCCGACCGGCCCTACGCACCGCCCTCCCTGCACTCGGAGGGCTTCGTCCACTGTTCGGCGGACGTGCCCACGGCGCTGGAGGTCGCCGACGCGCGCTACCAGTCGGTACGGGGGACTCTGCTCGCGGTGGAGCTCGACGAAGGCGCCCTGACCGCCGAGGTCCGCCGAGAGGGTGCATCCGGCGGCCGCTACCCGCACGTCCACGGCCCGTTGAACCGGGAAGCCGTGACCCGCGTGTGGGAAGTACGACGCACACCCGGCGCTCCGGCCTCACTGGCCCCTTGGGAGCCGGGCCCCTGAAACGGCGCGGCGGGCTTCTCCCGAGGTCCGCCGCAGGCCAGGATGCACTCGCCGATCCGGCCACGAAGCGAGGAGAAACCATGAGCGACCCCACGCGCACCGCCCGGCGTACGGTACTGACGGCCGGTGCGGCCGCCTTGGCAGGAGGCGCGCTCGCCGCGTGCGGCGGGGAGCAGACGCCCGCGAGCGGGTCGGCCTCCGCGCCGGCCGCGTCCCAGCCGGTCTCGTCCCCGCAGCCGGCGGGGGCCGCCAAGGTCATCGCCAAGACGTCCGAGGTACCGGTGGGCGGCGGCAAGATCCTCAAGGAGGAGAAGCTGGTGATCACCCAGCCCACCGCCGGGACCTTCCGCTGCTTCTCGGCGGTCTGCCCCCATCAGGGCTGCCTGGTGAACAAGGTGGCGGACAACACCATCGTCTGCCCCTGCCACATGAGCACCTTCGAGGCCGCGGACGGAGCGGTGACCAAGGGTCCGGCCACCCGCCCGCTTCCGGAGACGAAGATCACGGTGGCGGCGGACGGCGGCATCTCGCTCGCCTAGCGGCCGGGCCGGTGTCTAGGCTCACCGGATGGACGAACTGACGCTGGTACGGGACCACACGGTGTACCAGTGCGTGATGGGCTCCCGGGCCTTCGGGCTGGCGACCGAGGCGAGCGACACCGACCGGCGCGGTGTCTACCTCGCCCCGGCGCCGCTGTTCTGGCGGTTCGACAAGCCCCCCACGCACGTGGAGGGCCCGCGGGAGGAGGAGTTCTCCTGGGAGCTGGAGCGCTTCTGCGAGCTGGCCCTGCGCGCCAACCCGAACATCCTGGAGTGCCTCCACTCCCCCCTGGTCGAGCGGATCACCCCGGTCGGCGAGGAACTCCTCTCCCTGCGCGAGGCGTTCCTCTCCCGCCGGGCCCACACCAGCTTCAGCCGGTATGCGGCCTCCCAGCACGGCAAGCTCCTCGCGGACGTCCGCATCCACGGAGCCCCGCGCTGGAAGCACGCCATGCACCTGCTGCGCCTGCTCCTGTCCTGCCGCGACCTCCTGCGCACGGGCCGCCTGACGCTCGACGCGGGGCCCCACCGCGACCGCCTCCTGGCGGTCCGCCGCGGCGAGCTCACGTGGGCGGAGGTCGACGCGTGGATGTCCCGCCTCACCTGCGAGACGGACGCGGCCCTGAGCGCGACCCGCCTCCCCGAGCACCCCGACCGCGCCCGCGTCGAGGACTTCCTCCTGCGCACCCGCCGCGCGTCGGTGGGCTGACCCCGCGACCGGCCGCGGGGTCGGCCGCGGGTCAGGCGTCCCAGAGCGCGCCGAACGCCCGCAGCTCGTCGCGGTGCTCGATGCGGTCCTCCCAGTCGCGGGGCCAGGCGTCCGCCCCGAGGTGGGCGCCCGCGAAGGCGCCGGCCAGGCACGCCAGGGAGTCGGAGTCGCCCTGGGTGCAGGCGGCGCGGCGCAGGGCCAGGAGGGGTTCGTCGGGGAAGAGGAGGAAGCACTGCAGGGCGGTGGCGAGGGCCTCCTCCGCGATCCAGCCCTCGCCCGTGGTCAGGCAGGGATCGGTCTCCGGGGACGGGGAGCGCAGGGCGGCCGCGAGCCGGTCGAGCACCTCCAGGCACTCGTCCCAGCCGCGCGCGATGAAGGACTCCGCCGTGGGGTCGGAGGCGGTCCGCTTCCAGAGGTCGCCGAGCCAGCGCTCGTGGTAGCGGGTGCGGTTCTCCAGGGCGTACGAGCGCAACCGCCCGACCAGGCCGGTCACCTCGGTGCCGGAGGCCAGCAGGTGCACCGCCCGCGCGGTCAGGTCGGACGCGGCGAGCGCCGTCGGGTGGCCGTGGGTGAGGGCGGACTGGAGCTGGGCCGCGCCGGCCCGCTCCTCCTCGGTCCAGCCCGGCACCAGCCCGACGGGGACCACCCGCATGTTCGCCCCGCAGCCCTTGGAGCCGGTCTGGCTGGCGTCGCGCCAGTCGCGGTCGGGGTGGTCCAACAGGTCACAGGCCGTCAGGCAGGTGTTGCCCGGGGCGCGGTTGTTGTCCGGGGAGTGGTACCAGGCGACGTATTCCTCCCGGACCGGCCCCACGAGCGCCTGCGGGTCGAGCGGCCCCCGCTCCCCGGCCGTCCGGATGCCCCGCGCCAGCGCCAGCGTCATCTGGGTGTCGTCCGTGATGAGCGCCGGCCGGGGCAGTTCCATCCGGCGCCACGGGCCGCTCTTGGCGAGGATCGCCGGCACGTCGTTGAACTCGGTGGGGAAGCCCAGGGCGTCCCCCAGGGCGAGGCCGATCATCGCGCCGGTCGCGGCTCGCTTCGTCATCGGGTGGGTCCTTCCGGTCGGAGCAGAGGGGGATGCAGGGCGGTCGCCGGGCCGGCCCGGTAGAGGGCGGCAGGTTTGCCGCGGCCTCCGGTCAGCCGGGCGGCTCCCGGCACGGCTTCGACGAAACCGGGTGTCGCCAGGACCTTGCGGCGGAAGTTGGGGCGGTCCAGCGAGGTGTCCCAGACCGTCTCGTAGACGGCCTGGAGCTCGCCGAGGGTGAACTCGGGCGGGCAGAAGGCGGTGGCCAGGCAGGTGTACTCGAGCTTCGAGCCGACCCGCTCCCGCGCGTCCGCGAGGATCACGGCGTGGTCGAAGGCGAGCGGTGAGGCCCGGGCCTCTTCGCCGCCTCCGGCCGGGAGCAGGCCGACCTCGGCCACGGGCACCCAGCGCGCGTGCGCCGCGTCCCCGCCGCCCTCCGCCGCCGGTTCCGGCAGGTCGGCGACCAGCGCCGTGAAGGCCACCGACACCACCCGCATCCGGGGGTCCCGGTCCGGTTCGCTGTAGGTGCGCAGCTGCTCGAGGTGCAGGGCCGCCACCACGTCGTCCGCCAGGCCGGTCTCCTCGGCCAGCTCGCGCCGGGCGGCCGTCTCGGCGGACTCCCGGGGGGTGACGAAACCGCCGGGGAGTGCCCAGTGCCCTTCGTACGGCTCCTGCCCGCGTCGGATGAGCAGGACGTGCAGCAGCCCGGTGCGCACGGTGAAGACGGCGAGGTCGACGGTCACCGCGAACGGCACGAAGGCGGAGGGGTCGTAGCCGGCGGGCGGGGCCGCGCTCATCGGGTCTCCGGCAGCGGGTCGGCGAAGTGCCAGCCCTCGGCGAGCAGTTCGTCCACCGCCGCCACCGCGGCCGCCAGCCGTTCCTCGCGGTCGCCCCGTACGACGAGGAAGCGCCTGCCGGTGCGTCGCAGTTCCTCGCGGAACCGCCCGGTCATCCAGGGCCGCAGGTGCGGGCCGTCGCGCAGTCCGTCGTCCTCGAAGGGGACGTCCGCGTCGTCCGTCAGCAGGTACAGGTCGCGGCGGGTGAGGGAGGCGGTCTTCTCGACCTCCTCGTTGCGCCCGCCGATGTACCGCTCGTGCCAGATGCCGGTCGCGAAGGAGTCGGTGTCGCAGAAGAGGACCGGTGAACCCAGCCGGGCCGCCGCCTCCTCCCGCGCGTCCTGTCGCCGCGCGATGACCGGGAACTCCTCCGTGGTGAAGGTGATGTCCGCCCAGGTGGCCGCCGGGTCGGCGGCGCGCGCCGCCGCGAGCTTCTCCTCGCTGTAGCGGCGCCCGTACTCCTCGACCCAGCCCGTTGCGGCCCAGACCCCGCCGCGGCGGCGGTAGTGCTCGGCCAGCGCCCGCGAGAGGGTCGTCGTGCCGGTGGACTCGGCGCCGAGCACGACGACCCGGCGGGTCAGGGCGGCCCGCACGGCGGGGCCGAGGTGCTCCCAGGCGCCCACCGGGTCGGCCCGCACCGCAGTCCCGGAGACCGGGAACAGCGTCCGTGCCGGATCCACGCAGACCTCCTCGGCGCCGAACCGCCGCGCGAGTTCGGTGCCGTACGCCTCCGAGGTGAAGACGGCGTCGACGGGAGCGGCGACCGCCTCCCGGAAGAGCGCCATGTGGGCCTCCCAGACCGCGGGGTCCGTCAGGTCGACCGGGATGTCGTCGACGGCGCCGACCACGTCCGCCCCGGGGTGCTCCTCGCGCATCCAGGCGACCCGGTCGGCGAGCGGCACCGACTCCACGGAGGACGCGCAGACCAGGACGGTCAGCCGGTCGCAGCGGTCCTGCGCCGTGCGCACCAGGTGGTGGTGCCCGGCGTGCGGGGGATAGAACTTGCCCAGCACCAGCCCGTGTCCGTAGCGCCTCATGCCGTCGCCCCCAGGGTGCGAGGGGTGCCCGCGGCGGGGAGCGTGCGGCGCCAGCCGACCAGTCCGGCCACGCAGAGCGCGAGGAAGCCGACGTAGAGGGCGGCGGTCAGGTAGAGGCCCTTGGAGGCGTAGAGCGGGATGTACACCAGATCGGCGGCGATCCACAGCCACCAGGACTCGATCAGTTTGCGGCACTGGCCGTAGGTGGCGGCGAGCGAGAGCCCGGTCGTCAGCGCGTCCCAGAACGGGACGGTGGAGTCGGTGGCGCGGCTCAGCAGCAGGGTGAGGGCCAGCACCCCCACCGCCCCCGCCGCGGCCAGCCAGACCCATTCGGTGCGCGTGGTGCGGCGCACCGGCAGGGCCTCGGCGGTTCCAGGTCCACCCCCGTGGGTCCAGGACCACCAGCCGTACGCGGCGAGGGCGATGAAGACGATCTGCAGTCCGGCGTCGGCGTACAGGCCGGCCTGGGTGAAGAGCACGATGAAGAAGACGTTGTTGGCGATGCCGATCGGCCAGTTGGCGATGTGCTGGCGGGCCACGAGCCACACGCACAGGGCACCAGTGGCGAATCCGAGTACCTCGGTCCAGCTCATGACGAGCCCCCCACTCCCTTTAATAGTCATGTTGACTATAAACAGTCGGGGGGTGTCGGGGCAAGCGAAAAGCCCGCGGCGCCGGAAGGCACCGCGGGCTCTCGAGCCCGTGTCGGGCTGCTACAGACCGACCTCGCGCATCAGCATGCCGACCTCGGTGTTGGTCAGGCGGCGCAGCCACCCGGACTTCTGGTCGCCGAGCTCGATCGGCCCGAAGGACGTCCGGACGAGCTTCTCGACCGGGAAACCGGCCTCGGCCATCATGCGGCGGACGATGTGCTTGCGGCCCTCGTGGAGGGTCACCTCGACCAGGTAGTTCTTGCCGACCTGGTCGACGACGCGGAAGTGGTCGGCGCGGGCGTACCCGTCCTCCAGCTCGATGCCGTCCTTGAGCCGCTTGCCGATCTCGCGCGGGAGCGGACCGGTGATCGCGGCGACGTACGTCTTCTTCACGCCGTACTTCGGGTGCGTGAGGCGGTGGGCCAGCTCGCCGTGGTTGGTGAGCAGGATGATGCCCTCGGTCTCGGTGTCGAGCCGGCCGACGTGGAAGAGGCGCGTCTCCCGGTTGGTGACGTAGTCGCCCAGGCACTGGCGGCCGTCCGGGTCCTCCATGGTGGAGACGACGCCGGCGGGCTTGTTCAGCGCGAAGAACAGGTACGACTGGGTGGCGACCGTCAGGCCGTCCACCTTGATCTCGTCCTTCGGCAGGACGCGCTTGCCCTGCTCGAGCACGATCTCGCCGTTGACCTCGACACGGGCCTGCTCGATGAGCTCCTCGCAGGCGCGGCGCGAACCCATGCCGGCGCGGGCGAGCACCTTCTGCAGACGCTCACCCTCCTCCTCGGCCCCCGGGAAGGTCTTGGGGGTCTTGATCACGGGCTTGTCGGCGTACCGGTCGCGCACGCGCTCCTCGATCCGCGCGTCCAGCTCGCGCGGCCGGGACTGGCCGCTGCGGCTGCCGGGGCCGCGGCGCGGGCCGCCGGCCCCGCCGATGCCGGGGGTCCTGGCGGTCTTGGGGCCGCCCTTGGCCCCACCACGCGCGGCGGCGCCACGGGCACCCGAGCCGCCCCGGGCGCCGTCGGCCGCGCCGCGGGCACCGCCACCGCCGGCCTTGGCTCCACCGCGGCCGTTGCGCTCGCCCTCGGGGCCCACGTCGTAGCGGCGCTCCTCGGGGCGGGGGTTGCGGGGGCGCTGGGGGGCCTGGTCGCGGTCGCGGTCGCGGGGGCCGGAACCGCCGCCCTGGTAGCCACCGCCGGAGGAGCTGCCGCCGCGGTAGCCACCGCCGCCGGAGGAACCGCCCTGGTAGCCGCCGCCGGAAGAGCCGCCGCGGGAGCCGCCTCCACCGGAGGAGCTGCCGCCGCGGTAGCCACCGCCGCTGGAAGAGCCGCCTCCGCGGGAGCCGCCTCCACCGGAGGAACCGCCCTGGTAGCCGCCGCCGGAAGAGCCGCCGCGGGAGCCGCCTCCACCGGAGGAGCTGCCGCCGCGGTAGCCACCGCCGCCGGAGGAGCTGCCGCCGCGGGAGCCACCGCGTCCGCCACCACCGCCGCCGCCGCTGTTCCTGTTGCCGCCGCCGTTGCCGTTGCTTCGCATCAAATGTCCGTCGTCTTGTCGTCGTCTACATCGGTGTCCGGTGCGTCCGGATCGAACGACGGCACACCTTCTTGCGTCTCGGCTTCGATCGCGTCCGCCTCGGGGAGGAAGGGCGCGAGCTCCGGGAGCTCGTCCAGGCCGCGCAGGCCCATCCGCTCCAAAAAGTGGTTCGTCGTCCTGTACAGGATCGCACCTGTTTCGGGTTCCGTCCCCGCCTCCTCCACCAGACCCCGCTGCAGGAGGGTCCGCATGACCCCGTCGCAGTTGACTCCGCGCACCGCCGACACCCGGGAACGGCTGACCGGCTGGCGGTAGGCGACGACCGCCAGCGTCTCCAGCGCCGCCTGGGTGAGGCGGGCCTGCTGGCCGTCCAGGACGAAGCCCTCGACGGCCGGGGCGAACTCCGCCCTGGTGTAGAACCGCCACCCGCCCGCCACCGGGCGCAGCTCGAAGCCGCGCCCCTGGCGGGCGTACTCGTCGGCGAGCTCGCGCAGCGCCTGGGCGACCTCCCGCGGGGTGCGCTCCAGCACCTTGGCGAGGTGCGCCTCCGTCGCGGGCTCGTCCACGACCATGAGTACGGCCTCCAGCGCCGGCCTCAGCGCCAGCGCGGCCACGTCACTGCTCATTCCCCGGCCTCCACGATCTGGTCGAACTCGTCGGTCACGGTCGGCATGCCGTCGCCGTCCCCGCCGCTCCACCGCACGGTCAGGGCCTTAAGGGCCTCCTCCTGGTCCAGGACCACCGCCTTCTCGCGGTAGAGCTCCAGGAGGGCCAGGAACCGGGCGACGACGGTGAGGGTGTCCCCGGCGTCCTCGGTGAGCTCCTGGAAGGTGGCCTCGCCGCGCGCCTTCAGCATCCGCACGACCAGGGCCGCCTGCTCCCGCACGCTGACCAGCGGGGCGTGGATGTGGTCCACGTACACCTGGGGCTTGGCCTTGGGCTGCATGGCCTTCGCGGCGAGGCGGGCGAAGCCCTCGGGGCCGATGGTGATGACGACCTCGGGCAGCAGGTCGGCGTGGTGCGGCTCCAGGCCGACGGTGCGGGGGTAGCGGCGGCCCTCCGCCTCCGCGCGGTCCTCGAAGATCGTGGCGATCCGTTTGTACGCCCGGTACTGCAGGAGGCGGGCGAACAGCAGGTCCCGCGCCTCCAGCAGGGCGAGGTCGGCCTCGTCCTCGATCTCGGCGGCGGGCAGCAGCCGGGCCGCCTTCAGGTCCAGCAGGGTGGCGGCGACGACGAGGAACTCGGTGGTCTGGTCGAGGTCCCCCTCGGGGCCCATGGCCCGGATGTGGGCCATGAACTCGTCGGTGACCTTGGACAGCGCGACCTCGGTCACGTCGAGCTTGTGCCGCGAGATCAGCTGGAGCAGCAGGTCGAAGGGGCCCTCGAAGTTGGCGAGCCGCAGCGTGAACCGCCCGTCGCCGCCGGCGGGGCCGCCGCTTCCGGACCCGCCCCCGGCCGCCCTGCCTTCGGTGGCGCCGCCGTGCCCGCCGCCCGCGGCCGGCACGGCGCCGACGGTTACGGGAGCGCCTTCCGGCGCGGCGAGGGTGTCTTCGCGGCCCTGGGCGGGGGTGTCAGCGGACGCGAGGGGGCCCGGGGCGGCTTCGCCGGGTCCGGGTGGCCCGGGGCGCTCAGCGGGCGCCTGGGGGGCCTGCGCCGGCGTGCCGGGGCCTCGTCCCAGCTGGCGGCGGGCGGGTCGGCCGGGTTCGGCGGCAAGGGGCATCGCGGTCCATGGTCGTGCGGAGGGGGCGGCCCGGCCATCGGCACCGGGGCTGCCCCCACCCTAGGCCCTGGCGTCGAAGTCCCGCCTGGGCCGCGACGCGCGGGACCGGCCCGCCGCGCCCGAAGCCGCGTCACGGGGCCGTCGGGCGGCACGGCCGGGAGTCAGCGGCCGCGGAGGCGGCGGACCAGGATGCTCGCGTCCCCGCGGGACTCCAGGTCGGCGAGGACGACCGCCACCGCTTCGCGGACGATGCGCCCGCGGTCGACCGCGAGGCCGTGCTCCCCGCGCAGCACCAGCCGCGCGTGTTCCAGGTCCATGAGCTCCTCGGCGGAGACGTAGACCGTGATCTTCTCGTCGTGCCGCTCGCGCCCGCTCGGCCGCCGGTTGGCGCCCCGGCCCTGCCCCTTGCCCCGGCGGACCGGCTGGGCCGTCCCGCCGACGGGGCTGACAGAACCTTCCTGCGGCCGCCGGGGTGCTCCCACGGAGTCCGCGCCGGCCCCGGCCTCCCGGCTCCGGCCCTCCCCCGGCGCGCCCTCGGCCGAGGAGGCCGTGTGCTCGGCGGCGGGCGCCTCGTCGGCACCCCGCCTCGGCGAGGAGGACTGCAGGGCCATCCCGCCGGTCGTACGGAACAGTTCGTCGGCTCCGGGCAGACTCACTCGGCGTGACACCGGGCGAGCACCTCCCTGGCGAGCTGGCGATACGCGGCGGCGCCGACGGAGTTCGAGGCGTACGTCGTGATCGGCTCGCCGGCGACCGTGGTCTCCGGGAAGCGCACCGTGCGGCCGATGACCGTGTGGTAGACGTGGTCGTCGAAGGCCTCGACGACGCGCGCCAGGACCTCGCGGCTGTGCACCGTACGGGAGTCGTACATCGTGGCGAGGATGCCGTCGAGCTCCAGCTCGGGGTTGAGCCGCTCCTGCACCTTCTCGATCGTCTCGGTCAGCAGCGCCACGCCGCGCAGCGCGAAGAACTCGCACTCCAGCGGGACGATGACCTTGTGAGCCGCCGTCAGGGCGTTCACGGTCAGCAGACCGAGCGAGGGCTGACAGTCGATCACGATGTAGTCGTAGTCGGCCATCAGGGGCTTCAGCGCCCGCTGCAGCGTCGACTCGCGCGCGACCTCGCTGACCAACTGCACTTCGGCGGCGGACAGGTCGATGTTGCTCGGCAGCAGGTCCATGTTGGGGACCGCCGTCTTGAGCAGCACCTCGTCGGCCGACATGCCCCGCTCCATGAGCAGGTTGTAGACCGTCAGGTCGAGTTCCATCGGGTTCACGCCGAGGCCCACGGACAGCGCGCCCTGCGGGTCGAAGTCGACGAGCAGCACGCGGCGCCCGTACTCGGCGAGCGCGGCACCCAGGTTGATGGTCGACGTGGTCTTGCCCACGCCGCCCTTCTGGTTGCACATCGCGATGATCTTCGCCGGACCGTGGTCGGTCAGCGGGCCCGGGATGGGGAAGTACGGCAGCGGGCGTCCGGTCGGGCCGATCCGCTCACGGCGCTGGCGTGCGGCGTCGGGGGCGAGGGTGGCCGCGTACTCGGGGTCCGGTTCGTACTCCGCGTCGGGGTCGTAGAAGTGCCCTTCGGGCACGTTGTCGTAGTCGGCGAAACCAGTGGGCTTTTCGCCGCTCAGGTCGCCGGCCCTGGAGTTCACGTCTAGGCCGTCCATGCTCTTTTGGGGCGTCGTCATGTGCTGGTGGTTTGCGAAGGTGCGGACTGCGACGGAGCCGACAGCCTCGAGCCCGGCGGGGCTTGGACCCCGCTCCGGCGCGCCTGCTGGACCACCCCCAGGAGCAAATGTCGACTCATTCACAAGTCGTCTTACCTCCTCGGACGTGACCAGGACACTTATCGATAGGTCAGCGTGGCACCATGCCGACGGTTGGCGACTCTATGGCGTGTCACCGCTCAGCGGCAACACAATCCACCGGACCCGGCACGATGTGTCGGCAACCGAACACCACTCTGTCAAGGGCGTGCGAGCTGTCGCCGCGAAGTTTCGCAGGTGCGCGAAAGGGTTAAAGGGCTACGTTCGAGGCGAGTTGAGCGGCTCCGGCCCGCGCCTCGCAAACGCGTCCGGCCGGACCTTGCGGGCAAGGTCCGGCCGGATACGTGAGATTGACGTCAGTCGTTGACGGTCAGCCGAGCAGCGTGTCGAGCGCGAGGGTCGGCAGTCCGTGGGCCTCGGCGACGGGACCGTAAACGACCTGGCCGTCATGGGTGTTGAGGCCCAGGGCGAGCGCGGGGTCACGGCGCAGCGCCTCGACCCAGCCGAGGTTCGCGAGCTGCACGATGTAGGGCAGCGTGGCGTTGGTCAGCGCGTAGGTGGAGGTGTTGGGGACCGCGCCCGGCATGTTGGCGACGCAGTAGAAGACCGAGTTGTGGACCTGGAAGGTCGGCTCGGCGTGGGTGGTCGGACGGGAGTCCTCGAAGCAGCCGCCCTGGTCGATCGCAATGTCGACAAGGACACTTCCGGGCTTCATCTTGGCGACGAGCTCGTTGGTGACCAGCTTCGGGGCCTTCGCACCCGGGATCAGCACGGCGCCGATGACGAGGTCGGCCTCGATGACGGCCTTCTCCAGCTCGAAGGCGTTGGAGACGATCGTCTTGATCTTGGTGCCGAAGATCTTGTCGGCCTCGCGGAGCTTGTTGATGTCGCGGTCGAGCAGCGTCACGTGGAAGCCCATGCCGATGGCGATCTGCGCGGCGTTCCAGCCGGAGACGCCGCCGCCGATGACCACGCACTCGCCGGCGTGGGTGCCGGGGACACCGCCCGGGAGCACGCCGCGGCCGCCGGCCGAGCGCATCAGGTGGTAGGCGCCGACCTGCGGGGCCAGCCGGCCCGCGACCTCGGACATCGGGGCGAGCAGCGGCAGGGCCCGGTTGGCGAGCTCGACCGTCTCGTACGCGATGGCGGTGGTGCCGGACTCCAGCAGGGCGTCCGTGCACTCGCGGGAGGCCGCCAGGTGCAGGTAGGTGAAGAGGGTCTGGTCCTTGCGGAGGCGGTGGTACTCCTCCGCGATCGGCTCCTTGACCTTCAGCAGCAGGTCGGCCGTCGCCCAGACCTCGTCGGCCGTGCCGAGGATCTCGGCACCGGCCGCCACGTACTCGGCGTCCGTGATCGAGGAGCCGACACCGGCGTTCTGCTCGACGACGACCTGGTGGCCGTTGCGGACCAGCTCATGCACACCGGCGGGCGTGATGGCGACCCGGAACTCGTTGTTCTTGACCTCGCGGGGGATGCCGACCTTCATCGTCGATCACGGTCCTTGGCTCTGGGGGATTTACGGGGGCACTTCCATACATACCCGCCCACAAGAACGCGCAACGGGATGCACCACGGGATGACGTGGTGAACCCAGTTTAATGAAGGATGAACGCGTGTCTAGCCTTGCAAACAAATAATCTTAGTCGGATCCACTGCGGATTTCGCAGGCTGCGGGATCGTCGCCCAGCAATCTGTCGGCTGCGGACCGGTGCAGCCTGGCAGCCGCCGGGTCCCCCAGCCGGTCGAGCGTGTCGGCCAACCGCACCTGCAGCGCGGCCTGCAGGCGCTGGTCCCCGGCCCGGCGCGCCAGCTCCACCGCCTCGCGGCAGGTGTGCAGCGATTCCTCGGGGCGCCCGGCGTACTCCTGGACCCGGGCCATCTCGCTCAACGCCTTTGCCTGGCCCGGCACATCGGCCAGCCGCCGGTACCCCGCGGCGGCGGCCCGCCAGCTGCGCAGCGCGTCCCCGTACCGGCCGGCATACGTGTGGACGTTCCCGAGCCTCCCGTACAGCCTGGCCTCGTCCGCGCGCTCCCCCCGCGCGAGGGCGTGGGCGAGGGCCCGGCCGAACCAGTCGGCGGCCCGGTGCCAGTCCGCCAGCTCCTGGTGGGCACCCCCTACGGATTCCATCGCGCGCCCGATCGCGTACGGGTCGTTCGCGGCCCGGCCCGCGTCCAGCGCGGCCCGGTAGCGCTCCAGCGCCTCCTGGTTCCGGCCGGTCTCGGCGTCCAGGTCGGCGAGGTTCAGCAGGGCGGCCGCCTGCTCCCGGTGCAGGCCGCGCCGCTCGGCCACGTCCAGGACCAGCCGGTGGAGTCCGTACAGCTCGGGGGCGGCCTCGGCGGTGCCGCGGTGCTCGGCGAGGGCCCGTACGAGCGCGGCGATCAGCCGGCGCGCCAGGGTGTCCAGCTCGCCGTCGGCCACGGCGAGGGTGGCGGCCGCGCTGAGCGCGGGCAGCCGGGTGTCGAGCCAGGTGGCGGCGGCCCGCCGGTCGGGGAAGCGCAGCGTCCGCGGCACCCCGTCCAGCTTCTCGCGCAGGCCGATCCCGTCCTCCTCCCCGGCTGCGGCCATGGCCCGGCAGGAGTGCAGCAGGCGTACGGTGCGCTCCAGCATCCGGGCCCGGGCGAGCTGCACCTCGGCCGGGCGCTCCTTGGCCTCCAGCAGTGACTGGAGCAGGGGCGCGAGGCAGCCGGGGAGCAGGAACAGGCCGTTGTGCGCGTTGGTCAGCAGGCCCAGCCCGGCGAAGTCGTCCAGCGTGGCCTGCGCCGCGGCCACCGAGCACCCGGCGAGGGCCGAGGCGGTGTGCGAGTCGACGATCCCGGCCGGGGCCAGCGGCAGCAGGCGCAAGGTGCGCTGGGCGGGCTGCGGGAGGGTCTCGTAGACCAGGCGGAAGCCGCGGGCCAGCGGGCCGCCGACCCCGGCGGGCATCTCGTGCAGCTGCTTGGCGACGTCGGCGACCGATGCCTTGGGGTGGGCGGCGAGCCAGCCGCCGACGAGGGCGAGCGCGGCGGGCTGGCCGCCGCACTCCTCGGCGAGGGTCTCGGCGGCCCGCGGGTCGGTGGTGACCCGGGTGTCGCCGATGCGCTGCACGAGCATCTCCACGGCCGAGGGCGTGTCGAGTCCGCCGAGGGTGCAGGGGCGGACGTCGGGGATGCCGGTGAGCGGACCCTCGGCGGTCACCACGACCAGGCACTCCGGGGTGTCCGGCAGCAGGGCGTCGACCTGGTGCGGGTCGGCCGCGTCGTCGACGAGGACGACCACGCGGCGCCCGCTCAGCGCGGCGCGCAGGGCGGAGCTCAGCTCGTCCTCGCCGGCGCCGGGCGGGGTGGTCTGGCCGAGGTCCTCCAGCAGGCCGCGGACCGCGCGCTCGGTGGGCAGGGTCTCCCCGCCGGGGGCGGTGAGCCGGGTGCGCAGCAGACCGTCGGGGTATTGTCCGGCCACCTCGCGCACGAATGCCTCGGCGAGCGCGGTGCGCCCGGAGCCCGGCCGCCCGGCGACCAGCAGCACGCGGGCCCGGGGCGCCTTGGCCTTGCGGCCCGAGAGGGTGTCGAGCCCGGTGCGTGCGATGTCCTCGCGCAGCTCCTTGAGCTCACGCCGCCGCCCGACGAAATCCGCCACGGATCCGCTCCTCTCCCTGCCCCTGCCCTTCCGGGGATGCCGAGCGTAGTTCACACAGAGCGACGAACCATGGGCAGCGCGACGGCATATCCCCTGATCGGATCAGCGGATGGTCACACCGGCGACTCTCCGGACCCCCGGCCTCCCCGCCGGGGGCCCGGCCGCGCGGAAGACGGGGCGCCAAGCGGAAGGCGGGGCGCCGCCCGCCGGGCCCCGCGGGCACGCGGTTGGACTCGGCTACGGGGCGAAGGGCCGCGCCGGCCAGGGGGCCGTGGCCGGACGGAGGGCGTCCAGGCCGTCACCGGCCAGCGCGGCGGACAGCGCCAGGACTCCGGTCACCAGCGCCGCGTTGCCCAGCTCGCCGGCGAGGACGCCGCGCACCAGGTCGGCCAGCGGAACCCACGCCAGCTCCATGTCCGCCTCCTCCGAGTCGGTCTCGGCGTACCGCTCGCCCTCGGCGTCGCGGACGCCCCGCGCGAGGAAGACCCGCACCGCTTCGTCCGACCCGCCCGGCGAGGCGTAGAAGTCCGCGAGGACCCGCCAGTCCTCCGCCTTCAGGTGCGCCTCCTCCAGCAGCTCGCGCTCCGCGCCGAGCAGCGGGTTCTCCCCCGGTACGTCCAGCAGGCCGGCCGGCAGCTCCCACAGCCGGCGGCGCACCGGGTGCCGGTACTGGCTGAGGACGAGCACCCGCCCCTCCTCGTCCAGCGCCAGCACGCACACCGAGCCGGGGTGCACCTGGTAGTCCCGGCGGGCCGACGACCGGTCCGGCATGCGGACGACGTCGGAGTTCACCGCCGTCTTGGCCCCTTCGAAGGGCCTCCTGGTCGACAGGGTCTCCCAGGTTTCCGGCGTGTCCTTGATGTTCATTCCCCGAAGCCCTCCACAGCGTGCGACAGCCGGGGTACGGCGCTTTCCGTACCCCGGCTGCCTACGTTATGCGCTCAGGCGATCACTTCGCGGACTGCTGCCGCTCCACGGCCGCCTTGACCAGGCCCGCGAACAGCGGGTGCGGCCGGGTGGGTCGCGAGCGCAGCTCCGGGTGGGCCTGGGTGGCCACCAGGTAGGGGTGCACCTCGCGGGGGTACTCGACGTACTCGACGAGCTTGTTGTCCGGGGAGGTGCCGGAGAAGACGAGGCCCGCCTTCTTCTCCAGTTCGCCGCGGTAGGCGTTGTTCACCTCGTAGCGGTGGCGGTGGCGCTCGTCCACGTACGCCTGGTCGCCGTAGACCTCGCGCACGATGGAGCCCTCGGCGAGCTTCGCCGGGTACATGCCCAGGCGCATCGTGCCGCCCAGGTCGCCCGCGCCCTCGACGAAGGCGAGCTGCTCCTCCATGGTCGAGATGACCGGGTGCGGGGTGGAGGCGTCGAACTCGGTGGAGTTGGCGTCCGCGATGCCCGCGAGGTTGCGCGCGGCCTCGATGACCACGCACTGCAGGCCCAGGCACAGGCCGAGCAGCGGGATCTTGTTCTCGCGGGCGTAGGTGATGGCGCCGACCTTGCCGTTGACGCCGCGGTCACCGAAGCCGCCGGGCACGCAGATCGCGTCCACGTCGGACAGCTGCGCGGCCGCGTCCTCGGGGGTCTTGCAGTCGTCGGAGGTGACCCACTTGATCTGGACGCGGGCCTTGTTGGCGAAGCCGCCGGCGCGCAGCGCCTCGGTCACCGACAGGTAGGCGTCGGGCAGGTCGATGTACTTGCCGACGAGCGCGATCTTGACCTCGTGGTCGGGGTTGTGGACGCGGTCGAGCAGGTCCTCCCAGACGGTCCAGTCCACGTCGCGGAAGGGCAGGTCGAGCTTGCGCACGACGTAGGCGTCCAGGCCCTCGGTGTGCAGCACCTTCGGGATGTCGTAGATCGACTTGGCGTCGATGGCCGCGACCACGGCCGCCTCGTCCACGTCGCACATCAGCGAGATCTTGCGCTTGATGGAGGTCGGGACGTCCCGGTCGGCCCGCAGCACGATCGCGTCGGGCTGGATGCCGATGTTGCGCAGCGCGGCGACGGAGTGCTGGGTCGGCTTGGTCTTCAGCTCGCCGGAGGGGCCGATGTAGGGCAGCAGCGAGATGTGCACGACGAAGACGTTGTCGCGGCCGACCTCGTGGCGGACCTGGCGGACGGTCTCCAGGAACGGCAGCGACTCGATGTCGCCGACTGTGCCGCCGACCTCGGTGATGACGACGTCGACGTCGTCGGTCGCCATGCGGCGGATGCGGTGCTTGATCTCGTTCGTGATGTGCGGGATGACCTGCACCGTGTCGCCCAGGTACTCGCCGCGCCGCTCCTTGGCAATGACCTGCGAGTAGACCTGGCCGGTGGTGACGTTGGCCGAGCCGTCGAGGTCCACGTCGAGGAAGCGCTCGTAGTGGCCGATGTCCAGGTCGGTCTCGGCGCCGTCGTTGGTGACGAACACCTCACCGTGCTGGAAGGGGTTCATCGTGCCGGGGTCGACGTTGAGGTACGGGTCGAGCTTCTGCATGGTGACCCGCAGGCCGCGCGCCTTCAGCAGCGCGCCCAGGCTGGAGGCCGTCAGGCCCTTGCCGAGGGACGAAGCGACACCCCCGGTGACGAAGATGTGCTTGGTCGTCATGGCTGTGCTGTTTCGAAAAGCAGCGGGCGGCGTCGCCAAGAGGGGGCTCCCGTGGTCGCGAGGTGAGGTGCGTCCGGCGCGGGCCGCCGTCGATCCGGAAGGGTCTCAGGGGGCGCCGAAGCTGCGGTTTCGGGGCTCCTGGTTCGCACAGGCAGACCACCGGTCCACGGGGTACCAGCCTATCAGCGCCCGGACCCGTCCGCCTCCGGGGACGCGGCGCGGGGGTCGGGTACGGAGGCGTGCGGGGAGTGGCGCGGCGGCCTACCGGCAGGTCACCCGTTTGGCCCAGTCGCATTCTTCCCCGGCATGAGGAGATCACTAGGGTGCCGTCATATCCTGCTCGGATACCGCTCACCTCACCGCCGAGCAGTCCGTCGCACGGCCGCACCGAGCCGATATACGGAATCATGGGCTCGGCGCGGAGATCCCCACCCACAGGAGACCGCGCAAACGCGCATTGCAAGCGCCCTTCGGGGCGGACGTGGCCGTTCGACTGGAGATGCTCGTGTCCGGGCGCATCGAGGATTACGCACTGATCGGGGACATGCAGACCGCCGCGCTGGTCTGCCGGGACGGGGCAGTGGACTGGCTGTGTCTGCCACGTTTCGACTCGCACGCCGTTTTCGCGAGCATCCTCGGCACCGAGGATCACGGCTTCTGGCGTGTCGGTCCCGCCTTCCCAACCGGCACCGAGCCGCCGCGGGCCACGCGGCGCCGCTACCGCGGTGACTCCCTGGTGCTGGAATCGGAGTGGGACACCCCGCGCGGCACCGTCCGCGTCATCGACTTCATGCCGCCCCGCGAGGGCCACGCGCCCCAGCTGATCCGGATCGTGGAGGGCGTCAGCGGGCGCGTCCCGATGCGCTCGGCGCTGCGCATGCGCTTCAGCTACGGGCGGGTCGTCCCCTGGGTGCACAAGGCCGACGGACGCACCGTCGCCGTGGCCGGGCCCGACTCGGTGTGGCTGGACACCGAGGCGCAGACCTACGGCAAGGACCTGACCACCTACTCCGACTTCACCGTCGGCCCGGGCGACCGGATGGCCTTCAGCATCAGCTGGCAGCCCTCGCACCGCGGTGCGCCGGACTCCCCCGACCCCGAGGCGGCGCTGGAGTCCACCAGCGAGTTCTGGCGCGAGTGGGTCGAGCAGTGCACCTACCACGGGCCCTACCGGGAGGCGGTGGTCCGCTCCCTGATCACCCTCAAGGGCCTCACCTACGGTCCCACCGGCGGGATCGTCGCCGCGCCGACCACCTCCCTGCCGGAGGAGATCGGCGGGGTCCGCAACTGGGACTACCGCTACACCTGGCTGCGCGACGCCGCCATCACCCTGTCGTCGCTGCTGCGCACCGGCTACCGCGAGGAGGCCCGCGCCTGGCGCGAGTGGCTGCTGCGCGCGGTGGCCGGCGACCCGGAGAACCTCCAGATCATGTACGGGATCGCGGGCGAGCGGGAGCTCGGCGAGACCGAGCTGGACTGGCTGCCGGGCTACGAGAACTCCCGCCCGGTCCGCGTCGGCAACGGCGCCGCGGGCCAGCTGCAGCTCGACGTGTACGGCGAGGTCACCGAGGCCCTGCACCTGGGGCACATGACGGGGCTGGCCCGCAGCGACTACGCCTCGCTGCTCCAGCTCAAGCTGATCCGCTACCTGGAGACCCACTGGGACCAGCCCGACGAGGGCATCTGGGAGGTGCGCGGCCCGCGCCGCCACTTCGTGCACTCGAAGGTGATGGCCTGGGTGGCCGTGGACCGCACGATCAAGCTGATCGAGAGCGGGGACGCCGACGGGCCGCTGGAGCGCTGGCGCGAGCTGCGCGACGAGATCCACCAGGACGTGTGCGAAAAGGGCTACGACAAGGAGCGCAACACCTTCACCCAGTCCTACGGGTCGAAGGAACTGGACGCCTCCCTGCTGCTGATCCCGCAGATGGGTTTCCTGCCGCCGGACGACAAGCGGGTCATCGGCACCATCGAGGCGATCCAGCGCGAGCTGTCCACGCCCGACGGCTTCATCCTGCGCTACCCCACGGCGGGCGAGGAGGCCGGCGTGGACGGCCTCGAGGGCGACGAGGGTGCCTTCCTCGCGTGCTCCTTCTGGATGGCCGACGACCTGGCGATGATCGGACGGGTGGACGAGGCACGCCGGCTGTTCGAACGGCTGCTGGCGCTGCGCAACGACCTCGGCCTGCTGGCGGAGGAGTGGGACCCGCGCCTGCAGCGCCAGGTCGGAAACTTCCCGCAGGCGTTCAGCCACGTCCCCCTGATCGACACGGCGCTGCGGCTGACGGCGAGCGGGGCGTACGGGGGGTAGCGTCGCGGGGCGCGATCTCCCGCCGCGCCCCCGTGTTCGCCTGCGCCTACGCTGGAAGGGTTCCACGCCCTGCTCCGGAGGGGGAAAAGCCCATGGTGCCCCTGTCGAAGGCGGGTACGGCGCTCGCCGCGCTCCGCGAGGACCTGGCCGGTGACGTCTTCGCCCCGGGCGACCCCGGCTACGACGGGGCCCGGGCGGTCTTCAACTCGATGATCGACCGCCGGCCCGCCGTCATCGCCCAGTGCGAGGGCCCGGCCGACGTGGTGACCGCCGTGCGGTTCGCCCGGGAGCTCGACCTGAAGGTCGCGGTGCGCGGCGGCGGGCACAGCGTCTCCGGCTCCGCACTCGGCGACGGCGCCCTGGTGGTGGACCTGCGGCGGATGCAGGAGGTCACCGTCCACCCGGGGGCCCGCTCGGTGCGGATCGAGGGCGGGGCGACCATGGGCCACCTGGACCGGGCCTGCGCCCCCCACGGGCTGGCCACCACGGGTGGACGGGCCTCCACCACGGGGGTGGGCGGCTTCGTCCTCGGCGGTGGCAGCGGCTGGCTGGACCGCATGTGCGGGCTGGCCGTGGACAACCTGCTGGGCGTGGAGCTGGTGACGGCCGACGGCACGCTGGTGGAGACGACGGCCGAGGAGCACCCGGAGCTGTTCTGGGCCCTGCACGGCGGCGGCGGGAACTTCGGCGTGGCCACCGCGCTCACCCTGCGGCTGCACGAGCTGCCCGTCATGTCGATCGCCTTCCTGCTGTTCCTGCCGGAGCACGGACCGCAGGTGGTGCGGGCCTACCGGGACCTCATCGAGGGCGGTCCGGTGGAGGCGGGCGGGGGCGCGTTCTACCTGACCGGCCCCCTCGACGACGCCTTCGTACCGCCCCACCTGGCGGGTCGGCTGATCTGCGCGGCGCTGGTCACCTACGCGGGCCCGGAGGAGCGGCTGCGCGCGTTCGCCGCGCCGCTGCTGGCGCTGCCGCACGAGGCGGCGATGGTCACCGCGATCCCGTACGCCGATCTGCAGTGCATGATCGACGACCCGCCGGGGCTGCGGAACTACTGGTCGGCCGAGTACCTGACCGGTGCGCCGGACCCGTTCGTGGACGTGTTCTGCGAGCGGGCCGACTCGATGCCGGTGCCGACCGGGACGCAGCACATCCTCTTCCCGCAGGGCGGCGCGGTGGCCGCCGGCCCGGCCGACTACCCGGTGCCGTACCGGGACGCGCCCTGGGCGGTCCACCCGTTCGGGATCTGGCAGGACGCGGCCGACGACGAGCGGTGCCGCCGGTGGGTGAAGGACGTGCGCGCGGACGTGCAGCCGTGGAGCACGGGGGCGGTCTACCTGAACTTCACCGGGGACGAGGGCTCGGACCGGGTGGTCTCGGGGCTCGGTGCGGACAACATGCGCCGGCTGGGGCGGGTGAAGCGGGAGTACGACCCGGACAACGTCTTCCGCTTCAACCACAACATCCGGCCCACGTGACGATCGGGTGAGGGGGGGCGTGAGGGTCAGGTGAGGGCGGCGATCACCTCGCGCGCCGCCCGCTCGCCCTCGGTGGCGCCGCCCTCCATGAAGCCCTGGAAGTCGTAGCTGCAGTGCTCGCCACCGATGTGGATGTTGCCCTGGGCGGTGCCCTCGTAGCCGGCGTAGCGGTGCAGGTAGCCGGTGGGCCAGTACGAGTAGGCACCCAGCGCGTAGGGGTTGCGGTGCCAGGCGGAGAGCTGGGCCCGGCCGTTCCAGACGGCCTTGGTGCCGGGGAAGAAGGAGTCGACGCCGGTCAGCATCCGGCCCGCGAGGTCGCGGACGTAGGGGTCGGCCTCGGTCGCGAAGGGCGTCGCGGGGGTGAGCGCCCCGGCCAGGGCGCCACCGCCGTACTGGAGCAGGATGCCGCCGGTGCCGGGCTGGACCTTGGTGGTGTCCCAGGTCTGCTGGACGTCCAGGTCGGTGAAGCAGTCGCCCGCCGAGACGCCGGGCCAGGGCCCCGTGCCGCGCCACGGCCGGGCGGTGAACTGCATGTTGAGCTTGGTGCACGAGCCCATCCGGGCGTCCCGCAGCAGGTTGCGCATGAGCGGGTCGAAGCCGGCCTGCGAGGTGTCGGTGCGCTGAAGGACCGGCAGCGGCAGGCACAGGACCGTGTGGTCGGCGACGACGGTCCGAATCGCCCCCGAGTCGTTGAAGGTCAGCGTCTGGGTGCCGTCGGCGTTGGCCCGTACGGCGACCAGCTCGCGGCCCATCACGATCGAACCGGCGGGCAGGGCGGCGGCGATGGCGTTCGGCAGCCGGTCGTTGCCGCCGGTAATGTGGTAGCGCTCGTTGGACAGGCCCCAGACGTTGAAGTGTCCCGGGTTGGGCTGGTAGCCCATCAGCAGGACCAGGGCGAGGGCCGACTGCAGGTGGGTCTCGGCCCCGTACTCGACGGTGTAGGCCACGTCGATGAAGCGGCCGAGCCGGGAGCCGTGGCCGCCCGGCACGCGGGTCTCGATCCACTCGTACAGCGTCATGTCGTCCAGGGCGGTGCCCGCCGGGGTGGTGGAGTTCCAGGTGACCTCCCCCGCCTCCTGCAGGTCGCGGCGCAGCGCCTGGTAGACGGCCTTGAAGTCCTCGTCGGCCTCGGCGCGGGAGTAGTAGGCGCCGTCGAACCAGAGGACTTCCTCGGCCCTGTTGGGCCCGCCGCCGAGGAAGTCCTCGACCGGCAGCCCGAAGCGGCGGCAGAGTTCCAGCATCTTCTTGTGGCTGGTGTCGATCAGCTCGCCGCCGATCTCGGAGGTCTGGCCGTACGCCCAGTGGTCGCGCTGGGTCCACATCCGGCCGCCCACGCGGCCCGGGTCGGCCTCGTACAGCGTGCAGGGGACGCCCGCGTCCTTGAGGGTGAGGGCGGCGGTCAGGCCGGAGATGCCCGCGCCGACCACGGCGACCCGGGCGGGTCCGACGGGCTTCTTGTCGGGGGCGGGGGCGGGCCCGGCGGCGTGGGCGGTCGCGGAGGAGGCGAGGGCGGTACCGAGGCCGAGGGCGGCGGCCCGGCCGAGGAGTTCGCGGCGGGTGGAGCCGCGGACCTCGGCGACGGGCAGGCCGAGCCTCGTCGCGGCGGCGTGCTCGGCGGAGAGCCGGCGCAGGGCGTGCATCAGGGGGGTACGGGCCATGACGGTGCTCCTCAGACGTTCGCGGCGGTGGACGGGGTGGGGGTGTCGGTGCGTTCGGCGGCGTCCTCCAGGACGATCCGGCCGATGATCTCGTAGCGCTCGGGCGCCTTCGCCTTGAGCCGGAAGCCGAGGCCCAGGCCACCGAGGAAGACGCCGCCGACGATCCAGGGGATCAGGGTGAAGAAGACCGATCCGGCGGCGCTCCCCGCCGCGGTCTCCATGTTGAGCACCAGCAGGACGACGACGGCGATCATGCCGATCCCGCCCAGCAGCGGGGCGGTCATGGTCCTGAACCAGTGCCGGTCCTCCGGGTGGTTCTTGCGGAAGTACCCGATGACGGCGAAGGAGCAGAGCGTCTGCACGATCAGGATCGCCATGGTGCCGAGGATGGCGAGCAGCGTGTACAGGTGCAGGTAGGGGTCCTGGCCGGTGAGCCAGAACCCGGCGACGAGCGCGGTGGCGATGGCGGTCTGCACGAGCGAGGCCACGTACGGCGACCCGTGCCGGGGGTGGGTGCGGCCGAGCTTCGGGGAAAGGAATCCCTCGCGGCCGATGGCGTAGAGGTAGCGGGCGGCGCACTGGTGGAAGGCCATGCCGCAGGCGAAGGAGCCGGTGAGCAGCAGCCACTGGAAGGCGTCGACGGCCCAGGCGCCGATGAAGGTCCGGGTGGGGGCGAAGAAGAGGTCGAGCGGGCTGGCGGAGGAGGAGAGCTCGACGGACGCGGCCAGGCCGTTGCCGGCGATGGTCATCCAGGAGACGTAGATGTAGAAGAGGCCGACGCCGACCACGGAGACGAGGGTGGCCTTGGGGATCACCCGCTTGGGGTCGCGGGACTCCTCGCCGTACATGGCGGTGGACTCGAAGCCGACCCAGGACCAGAACGCGAAGAACAGCCCGAGTCCGGCCGAGGTGCCGGTGAAGGCGTTCGCCGGGTTGACGGGCTCCAGGGGGATCCCGTCGGGTCCGCCGCCGGCGAGCAGGACCGCGGTGGCGACGGCGAACAGCACGGCGATCTCGGCGATCAGCATGACGCCGAGGGCCTTGGCGGTGAGGTTGATGTCGAAGTGGGCGAGGACGGCGGTGACGGTCAGCATGGCGGCCGCGTACAGCACCCACGGCAGGTCCACGCCGAACTGGTCGTGGACGGTGGTCTTCGCGAAGTAGGAGAACACCCCGATGATCGACGCCTCGAAGACGATGTACGCCAGGACCGCGAGCATCCCCGAGGCCATGCCGGCGATGCGGCCGAGGCCGTGCGAGATGTAGCCGTAGAAGGCGCCCGCGGCGGTGATCCGCTTGGCCATGGCCACGTATCCGACCGCGAAGACGGTGAGCACCAGGGTCGCGAAGAGGTATCCGGCCGGGGCGCCGACGCCGTTGCCGAAGCCGACCGCGATGGGGAGGTTGCCGGTCATGGCGGTGATCGGCGCGGCCGTGGCCACCGCCATGAACACCACGCCGACGAGCCCGACCGAATTGGCCTTCAGTCGTTGGACCTGTGGGATTGCGGGGGTCTTTGACGACCCGTCCGTGATGTCTGTGCGCATGGCGTCCTCTTCCGTGTGGAGGGCGCCCACTCTCTCCCCGGGTGACGCACACCACAATCGGCACGTGGTCCGATAATCACCTTGCGGGGACGACGAGTTGTCGGGCCGGACGGGCGGTGGCGGCCCACTTGTGACCGGTGGGTGATGTGATCGCGCGAGCACGGCCGGTACCGTCCCGCGATATGGACGAGCAAGGCGGAATCACGGTTCAGCGGGCACTGGAACTGCCGGGGCTGCGCAGCGGGCTGCCGGAGGTGGTGGCCTGCGCCGACCGGCTGGGCCGGACCGTCCGCTGGGTGCACGCCGGCGAGGTCCCGAACATCGCCTCGCTGCTCAAGGGCGGCGAACTGCTGCTGACCACGGGGCTGGGCCTCGGTACGCGGCCCGCCGAGCAGCGCGCCTTCGTCCGCCGCCTCGCGGACCGGGGGATCGCGGCGCTGGTGGTCGAGTTGGGGCCGCGCTTCACCCGGCTGCCGGCGACGCTCGTGGAAACGGCCCGCGCGGCGGGCCTGCCCCTCGTCCAGCTGCACCGCGAGGTGCCGTTCGTCACCGTCACGGAAGAGGTCCACACCGAGATCGTCAACCACCACTACACGCTGCTCCAGCGGGCCGAGGAGGTCCACCGGCGCTGTACGCAGGCCCTGCTGGGCGGCGGCGGCATCCCGCAGGTGCTGCGGATCGTGGCCGACTTCACCGGCAACCCGGTCTTCCTGGAGACCCCGGACGGGCAGCTGCTGTACGCGGCCGGCAGCGCGGGCGCGGACGCGGGCGCCGACCCGCTCCAGGTGTGGGAGGGCCTGCGCGGCCAGCGCGAGGCCGAACCCTCGGCGAACACCGTGGTGATCGACGTGCCCGGCGGGGGCCACGGCACGGGCTCGGTCCGGGCCCGGGTGGTGCTGGTCGGGGTCTCGGCCCCGCTGCTGCCGGTGCACCGGATGGCCGCGGAGCGGACGGCGGGGGTCCTCGCCGTCGTCCTGATGCAGGCACGGCAGGAGGAGGAACTGGCGGCGCGCGGCCGCGGCGACTTCCTCACGGACCTCGCCGAGGGCCGCATCTGCGCCGAGGACGCCCCCGCGCAGGCCCGCGTCCTCGGCTTCCGGCCGGGCCCGGGACCGCTGCTGCCGGTCGTGATGCGCCTGGCGGCGGATCTCGGCCCGTCCGGCAACTGGGCCGTACTGGCCCGCGCGGTGCTGGAGGAGCTGTCGTCGGTCGGCGTCCCGGTGCTGCTCGGGGTGCGCCCGGTGGAGGGCCGGGTGCCGCTCCTGGTCTCCCTGCGCGCGGAGTCGGAGCGCACGGCCGTGGCGGACCGGGTCGCGGCCGCCCTGCGGGCGGGCGTGGAACGCGCCGGACTCGACCGGGCCTCAGCCCCGCCGGCGGTGGTCGTCGGGGTCCCGGGCGGCTGGGCGGCGGCCTCGGCGGGCCTGCGGCACGCGGCGGAGACCGCGACGGCGGCCCACGGGCTGCCGGACCGCCCCTGGTACGACGCCCGGCGCCTGGACATCGACCTGCTGCTGTGGAGACTGCGCGAACACCCCGACCTGGCGGCGTTCGTGGACCGCGCGATCGGCCCGCTGCGCACCCATGACGCGGCCTCGCGCCCGCCGCTGCTGCCGACGCTGGAGACGTACCTGGCGCACGCGGGCCGCAAGGCGGAGACGGCCCGCGAGCTCCACCTCAACCGCCAGACCCTCTACAACCGCCTGGCCCGCATCTCGGAACTGCTGGGCACGGACCTGGACGACCCCGAGACGGTCCTCTCCCTCAGCCTGGCCCTGCGCGCCCGCCGCCACACCCCCACTCCTTCTTGACGCGCCACCCGCCCCGCTCCCCCGGGCTCCGTCCGGACGGCTCCGGGCGGGAGCCACCGCCGACGGACCCGTTACGGCGCTCCGCGCCCGCGCCTCGAACGCCGGCGGGGCTGAAGATCCAGCCCCGGGCTACCGCGGCCGGCGCTCCATCAGCTCGTCGTAGACGGACAGCACCTGCGCGACCGTGTCGTCCTCCGACGGCCACTTCGCGGCCTGCGCCCGCCCCGCGGCGACGAGTTCGGCGCGCCGCCCGGGATCCGCCAGCAGCCCGGTCACGGCCGCCGCGAAGGCCGCCGCGTCCCCCGGCTCGACGAGCACCGCCCCCTGCCCCACCAGCTCCGGCACGTCGCCCACGGCCGTCGCGACGAGCGGCACCCCCACCCGCAGCGCCTCCTGCGCCAGCGGGGAGCGTTCCTCCCAGCGGCTGGGCAGCACCGCGAGGTCCGCCGCCGCGAGCAGCTGGGCCGCGTCCCGCCGCCGCCCCAGCAGCCGTACCGGGAGCCCCTCCTCCACGATCCGCCGCGACAGGCGGGTCCGCAGCGGCCCCTCCCCCGCGATCACCAGCAGCGGCAGGGGGTCCAGCGTCCGCCACTCCCGCGCCGCGTCGAGCAGTACGGAGTACCCGCGGTGGGCGACCAGGCTCCCGACCGCGATCAGCAACGGCCGTCCGACCGCGCCCAGTTCCGCCCGCACCTTGCCGGGGTCGGCGTCGGCCGCGGCCGCCGGCACGGCGACGGGGGCCAGCCGCGCGTCCCGCGCACCGCGCAGGCGGGCCCGGTCCACCAGGTCCGAGGAAGCGCCGAGCACCACCGCGGCGGCCCGCGCCACGTGCCGTTCCAGGATCCGGCTCAGCCGGCCGAGCGCCGCACCGGCCGCCCCGGCGTCGGCCGGGCCGTCCGCGTGCCAGCTCACCACCAGCGGCACCCGCCGCCCCCGCAGGGCCAGCGCGGCCCGCATGCCGGCCCGTACGCCGTGCGCGTGCACGACGTCCGCCCCGGCGCAGGCCGCCCGCAGCGCGGTCACCGCGTCGGGCGCGAACCGCGCCCCGGCGCCGGTGAAGTCGTACTCGCCCTCCGCCTCGGCGGGAGCGCACACCGTGACCCGTACCCCGCGTGCGGCGAGGCCGGTCGCCAGCGACCGCACGTGCGCGCTGCTGCCCGCGCCCGCACCGCCGCCGAGCACTTGGACGGTGCGCAGCGGCGGGCGCCCGTAGGGCTGCGCCGGGACGGAGGGGAAGACCGGGGAGCTGCTCACGGGCCGAAGCTCCAGGGTGAGGGAGTCAGAGACGTCGCCCAGGATGCCAGCCCGTACGCGCGTTCCGGGACCATACGGGTGCCAATCCCGTGACAGATGCCGTGCGATGCCTCCAAGCCTCACCCACACGGGTGAGTGCGGCGTCAACCCCGGTCGCCGTCCGCGCGTGCCGCCGCGAGGAGTTCCTCGGCGTGGGCCCGGGCCGAGACGGAGTCCTCCTGGCCGGCCAGCATGCGCGACAGCTCGCGCACCCGGTCCTCGCCCTCCAGGACGGTGACGCCGCTCCTGGTGACCGATCCGTCGTGGGTCTTCTCGACGAGCAGCTGCCGGTCGGCGAACGCCGCCACCTGCGGAAGGTGCGTGACGACCACCACCTGCGCCGACTTGGCGAGCTTCGCCAGCCGCCGGCCCACCTCGACCGCGGCCTTGCCGCCGACGCCCGCGTCGACCTCGTCGAAGAGGTACGTGGGCACCGGGTCGGAGCCCGCGAAGACGACCTCCACGGCCAGCATCACCCGGGAGAGCTCACCGCCGGAGGCGCCCTTGGCGATGGGCCGGGGCTGGGCCCCGGGGTGCGGGGCCAGGAGCAGTTCCACCTCGTCCGCGCCGGAGGGCCCGTAGGCGACCGGGCGGCCGTCGACCTCCACCCCTTCGGGGTCCTCGGTCTGCCGGACGTCGATGGTCACCCGGGCGTGCGGCATCGCCAGTGACGCCAGCTCCTCGGTCACGGCCGAGGCGAAGCGGGCCGCCGCCTCCACCCGTGCGTCCGTCAGGGCCTGCGCCAGCGAGGAGAGCTCGGTGCGCAGCCCGTCCCGTTCCGCCGTCAGCTCGGCGATCCGTTCGTCGTCGCCGTCCAGCTCCAGCAACCGGGCCGCGCCCTGCTCCGCCCACCGCAGCACCGCGTCCACGGTGCCCTCGGAGCCGTACTTGCGGGTCAGCTGGGTCAGGGCCGCCCGGCGCTCCTCCACGGCGGCCAGCCGCAGCGGATCGGCGTCCAGGTCGTCGGCGTAGCCCGCCAGCTCTCCGGCCACGTCGGCGAGCAGGATGCCCACCTCGCCGATCCGCTCGGCGAGCGCGCCGAGGGCCGGGTCGTGCGCGCGGACGGACTCCAGGGCGCGGTGGGCGCCCGCGACGAGGGTGTTGGCGTCGATGCCCTCGGGGTCCTCCGGGTTCCCGGCCAGCGCGGCGTGCGCCAGCTGGGCGGCCGAGGACAGCGATTCGGCGTGCCCGAGCCGCTCGGCCTCCGCCGCCAGTTCGGTGTCCTCGCCCGCGACCGGTTCCACGGCGGCGATCTCGTCCAGCCCGAAGCGCAGCAGGTCGGCCTCTTGGGCCCGCTCCCGGGCCCGGGTGGTGATCTCCTCGAGCTCGACGGAGACGGCGCGCAGCCGCCGGTAGGCCGAGGCGTACTTCTCCAGCGGCACGGAGACGGCGTCCCCGGCGTACCGGTCGAGCGCCTGCCGCTGCCGGGCGGGCCGCAGCAGGCCCTGCTGGTCGGTCTGACCGTGGACGGCGACCAGGTCCTCGGCGAGCTCGCCGAGCAGGCCCACGGGCACGGAGCGGCCGCCGACGTGGGCGCGCGAGCGGCCCTCGGCGGACACGGTCCGGCTGATCAGCAGGGCGCCGTCGTCGAGCTCGGCTCCCGCCTCCTCGGCGCGCAGGGCGGCGGGGGCGTCCGGGCGCATGACGATGCGGCCCTCGACGACCGCGGCCTTGGCCCCGATCCGCACCAGGGCCGGGTCGGCGCGACCGCCGAGCAGCAGCCCGAGGCTGGTGACGACCATCGTCTTGCCCGCGCCGGTCTCGCCGGTCACCGCCGTGAAACCGGGCGACAACTCGACCACCGCGTCGTCGATGACCCCGAGCGACCGTATCCGCATCTCCTCAAGCACGGGACGACGATACCGAGGTTTCACCGGTGCCATGTGACCTCACCCGCCCGAAGTTCTCCGAACGAACGTGCTATTAGGGCGCGCGTACCAGCAGGACGGAGGGCTCAGTGCGGCGCCCCGCGCCACCCCGAGACCGGCAGCGCGAACTTCGCCACGAGCCGGTCGGTGAACGAGGCGTGGTGCAGCCGGGCGAGCCGCACCGGCACCGCACCCCGCCGGACCTCAACCCGGGCCCCGGCCGGCAGCTCCAGCATCCGCCGGCCGTCGCACCACAGCACCCCGTGGGGGGTGCCGTTCTGCACCTCCACCGCCAGCACCGACTCCGGCGAGGTCACCAGCGGCTTCGCGAACAGCGCGTGGGCGCTGATCGGCACCATCAGCAGCGCCTCCACCTCCGGCCAGACCACCGGCCCGCCCGCGGAGAAGGCGTACGCCGTCGAACCGGTCGGAGTCGCGCAGACGATCCCGTCACAACCGAAGCCGGTGACCGGACGACCGTCGATCTCCAGCACCACCTCCAGCATCCGCTCCGGAGACACCTTCTGCACCGCGGCCTCGTTCAGGGCCCAGTCCCGGTGGACCACGTCGCCGTTCGTGCGCACGGTCACGTCGAGGGTCATCCGCTCCTCGACCTCGTACTCCCGCGTCACCACCCGGTCGACGACCTTGTCCAGGTCGTCGCGCTCCGCCTCGGCGAGGAACCCCACCCGCCCCAGGTTGACGCCCAGCATCGGCACCCCGGAGGCCCGCGCGAGTTCCGCGCCGCGCAGCAGGGTCCCGTCGCCGCCGAGCACGACCAGCAGCTCGCAGCCGTCCAGCACCGCCGGGGTGGACTCGGTGACCAGCTCCACCTCGGGCGGCAGCGGCAGGTCCGCCGCCTCGTGCGCGAAGACCCGTACGCCCAGCCCGCAGCGCTGCAGCCCCCTCACCACCAGCTCGGCGCTCCGGATGGCCGCCGGCCGGCCGGTGTGCGCGAGCAGGAAGACGGTCCGCCCCGTCGCCGAACCCGACCTCGAACCAGAATCCGCTGAATCTGTCACTGCGGCCCCTCCGCCACTGCACGGTCAACATCCGCCGGGTCGAGCGCCGGTGCCCCCGCCCGCAGCCACAGAAAGTACTCGACGTTCCCCGACGGCCCGGGCAGGGGACTCGCGGTCACCCCGAGAACGCCCAGCCCCAGCCTGGCCGCCTGCGCCGCGACCTCGCGCACCGCCTCGGCCCGCAGCTCGGGGCTGCGCACCACGCCGCCGCTCCCCAGCCGGTCCTTGCCCACCTCGAACTGGGGCTTGACCATCAGCACCAGGTCCGCGTCCGGCGCGCAGCACCGCACGAGCGCGGGCAGCACCAGCCCGATCGAGATGAAGGACAGGTCACCGACGACCAGGTCGACCGGGATCCCGTCGATCAGCTCCACCGTCAGTTCGCGGACGTTCGTGCGGTCCTTGACCGTGACCCGGTCGTCGCTCTGCAGGGACCAGGCCAGCTGCCCGTAGCCGACGTCCACCGCCATCACGTGGGCGACGCCCGCCCGCAGCAGCACATCGGTGAACCCGCCCGTGGAGGCCCCGGCGTCCAGCGCCCGCCTGCCCTCGACCCGCAGCCCCAGCGGCTGGAAGGCCGCGAGCGCCCCCGCGAGCTTGTGGCCGCCCCGCGAGACGTAGTCGGGGTCGCTGTCGTCCGTGCGGACGACCAGCGCCGCGCTCGTCTCCACCTGGGTGGCGGCCTTGGTCGCGGTGGTGCCGCCCACGGTCACCCGGCCCGCGGCGATCAACTGCGCGGCGTGCTCCCGCGAGCGGGCCATGCTGCGGCGCACCAGTTCGGCGTCCAGGCGGCGGCGTGCCACTCCTGCCACGTTCGGTTCAGCTCCTGTTGTCGTACGGCGCGGGGGCGGGCGGTGCGTCCAGCGCGGTCAGCGCCTCGCGCAGCCCCCGGTGGACATCCTCGTACACCGCCAGGTGCCCCTCCGCCGGGAGGTGGTCGGCGTCCGCCAGCCGCGCCAGGTACCCGTCGACCGCGTGGTGCCCGGTGGGCGTGCGGACGACGCCCAGGGCCGCGGGCCCGGCGGCGGTCGCGGGCTCGGGGGCGGGCGCGGCGGCTTCGTCGGTCATGCCCCGACGCTACCCCGAAGCGCCGCGCGACCACGCAACGGCTCTGCGGTACGGTCGTGATCACGATGGCTACGATCCAGGAGTGCCGAGACGCACTCGACCGACTCTCCGACAACCTCGCCGGGGCGGACGGCGACGTGCGCGGCGCCGCCGCGCTCGACCGCTCGCTGAGCTGCCACATCACCGACCTGGAGCAGACCTTCACCGGCCGCCTCCAGGACGGCCGGATCCGGGTGGACTCGCTCACGCCGGGGCCGCCCGGGACGAAGGCCGAGATCAGGCTGGCGATGACCGGCGACGACCTGGTCGCCCTGGTGGCGGGCGACCTGAAGTTCGCGAAGGCGTGGGCCTCGGGCCGGGTCCGCCTGGAGGCGGGCTTCCGCGACCTCCTCCGCCTCAAGAGCCTGCTCTAGCGGAGGCAACCGGTCCGGTGGGCTCCCACCGAGGCCGGTCCGGTCGGCTCCCGCCGAGGCCGGTCCGGTCGGCTCGTGCCCGCCGGCCCGCGCTCGGCCTACCCGGCGTGCGACACGGCCGTACGGGCCCGGCGCGCCGCCGGGACCACCAGCGGCGTCCCCGTCTCCGGGTCGGCGATGACCTGGCACTTCAGGCCGAACACCCGCTCCACCAACTCCGCGGTGACGACCTCCGCCGGCGGTCCCTCGGCCACGACCTCCCCGCCGCGCATCGCGATCAGGTGCGTCGCGTAGCGGGCCGCGTGGTTCAGGTCGTGCAGGACCGCCACCAGCGTGCGCCCCTGCGTCTCGTGCAGCTCCGCGCACAGGTCGAGCACGTCGATCTGGTGCTGGATGTCCAGGTACGTCGTCGGCTCGTCCAGCAGCAGCAGCGGGGTCTGCTGCGCCAGCGCCATGGCGATCCACACCCGCTGGCGCTGCCCGCCCGACAGCTCGTCCACGGCCCGGTCCGCCAGCTCGGCGACCCCGGTCGAGGCCATCGACTCGACGACGATCCGCTCGTCCTGCGCCGACCACTGGCGCAGCAGCCCCTGGTGCGGGTAGCGCCCGCGCGAGACCAGGTCGGCCACCGTGATGCCGTCCGGCGCGATCGAGCTCTGCGGGAGCAGACCGAGCGTCTTGGCCACCTGCTTCGCCGGCATCGTCCCGATGGCCTGCCCGTCCAGCAGCACCTGACCGGCGGCCGGCTTCAGCATCCGCGACAGGGCCCGCAGCAGAGTGGACTTCCCGCACGCGTTGGGGCCGACGATCACGGTGAAGGAGTGGTCGGGGATCTCCACCGACAGGTTCTCGGCGATGACCCGCTGGTCGTAGCCGAGGGTCACGTTCTCCGCGGTCAGCCGCTGCACTTGCGCACTCCTGAGGTTCATATACGTCCCGCCTTGCGCTCGGTGACGAGCAGCCAGAGCAGATAGACACCGCCGACCAGCCCGGTCACCACGCCCACCGGCAGCTGGTCCGCTCCGAAGGCCCGCTGCGAGGCCCAGTCCGACAGCAGCAGCACCACCGCACCCATGAGGGCGGCGGTCACGAGATTGGCGCCGGGCGAGCGGGTCAGCCGCCGCGCCAGCTGCGGTGCGGCCAGCGCGACGAAGCTGATCGGTCCGGCCGCGGCGCTCGCCGCGGTGGTGAGCAGGATCGCGGCCAGCATCAGCAGCAGCCGGGTGCGCTCCACCCGCACTCCCACCGCGTACGCCGCGTCGTCCCCCATCTCGATCATCCGCAGCGCCCGGCTCTGCCCCAGCACCACCGGGAACAGCGCCGCGCAGGTCACCGTCAGCGGCCACACCTGCGCCCAGTCCCGGCCCGCCAGCGAGCCCGTGAGCCAGACCATCGCCCGGGATGCCTCCACCAGCTGGGCCTTGGTGATCAGGTACTGGATCACGGCGACCAGCATCGCAGAGGCGCCGATGCCGACCAGGACGAGCCGGTAGCCGTGGATGCCCCGCTTGTACGCGAGCAGGTAGACGGCCGCGCCGGTCAGCAGTCCGCCGACCAGCGCACCGAGGGCGACCTCGGTCGCGGAGCCGTGCAGCAGGATGATGACGGCGAGGGCGCCCACCGCGGAGCCGTACGAGAAGCCGAGCAGGTCCGGCGAGCCGAGCGGGTTGCGCGTCACGGACTGGAAGACGGCTCCGGCCATTCCCAGGGCCGCGCCCACCAGCAGGGCGACGAGGACCCGCGGGAGCCTCAGCTCGTTGACGATGAAGTCGTTCGCCGGGGTGCCGTTGCCGAGCAGGGTCTGCACGACGTCCCACGGCGCGATGTCGAAGTCGCCGGTGCCGACGAGCAGGACGGCCATGACGAGCGCGGCGAGGGCGAGCATGCCCCCCACCGCCAGGGCGCGCCGCTCGATCCGCAGCGACATGCCGCCGGGGAGCCGAACGGGACGTGTCTTCGCGGTCGCGGTCACAGCTGGGCCATCCTCTTGCGCCGAACCAGGTAGATGAAGACGGGACCGCCGATGAGCGCGGTGACGACGCCGACCTGGAGTTCGGCGGGCCGGGTCACGACGCGCCCGACCACGTCGGCGCCGAGCAGCAGCACGGGGGACAGCACGGCCGAGTAGGCCAGCACCCAGCGCATGTCGGGCCCGGTGAACGCCCGCACCAGGTGGGGGATCATCAGCCCGATGAAGACGATGGGCCCGCAGGCGGCGGTGGCCGCACCGCACAGCAGCGTGATGGCGAGCATCGCGCCCACCCGCGTCCGCGTCAGGTTCGCGCCGAGCGACCGCGCGGTGTCGTCGCCCATGGCCATCGCGTTCAGGGGCCGGCCGAGCGACAGCGCGAGCACCGCGCCGACCAGCAGGAACGGCGCGACCTGGCGGACGGTGTCCATGTTGGCGGAGGCCAGCGACCCCACCGTCCAGAAGCGCAGCTTGTCCAGCGCCTTGCTGTCCATCAGCTGCACGGCGTTGATGTAGCCGACCAGGGCCGCGCTGGCCGCCGTACCCGCCAGCGCGAGCCGCACCGGCGTGGCGCTGCGGCTGCCGCCGAGGACGTAGACGACGACGGAGACGACCGCCGCGCCTAGGAACGCCCACCAGACGAACTCGCTGAGCGAGCTGGCGCCCAGGAAGCTGATCGCGGAGACGACGGCGGCCGCGGCGCCGGCGTTGACGCCGAGGATGCCGGGTTCCGCCAGCGGGTTGCGCGCCAGCGCCTGCATGACCGCCCCGGACAGCCCGAGCCCCACCCCGACCATCAACCCGAGCACGGTGCGCGGCACCCGCAAGTCCCGCACCACCACGTCGGAGGGGGTCCCCGCGTAGTGGAACAGGCCGTGCCAGACCTCCTCGAGGGGCATCTGCTTCGCGCCCACGGCGATGCTCACCACCGCGACCAGCGCGAGCAGCACGAGGGCGCCCAGCAGACCGACGGCCCGCGCGCCGTGACGTGAACGTGCGGCGGCGACGGGCGCCGCGCTCTGTTCGGGGGGACTCTCCGCACTCTTCAACAACACGGAGGTTAGGCTAACCTATCTTGCCCCCGCTCCGAGTCACCCGAACGGCTCACAACCCCAGCGTGGCCAGCGCCTTCTCCGCGTCCAGCGCGCACACCCCGTCCCCGGCCGACGTCCAGGCCGCCGCGCACAGCGCCCGCAGCCCGTCGACCGGGTCCCCGCCCACCGTCCGCAGTTCCAGGACGTCGTCCCCCGCGACCGCGGTCCATCCCCCGCAGCGGAACCCGGCCCCGTCCGCCGCCACCTCCGGCTGCCCGGTCAGCAGCCCCCGCAGGTCCCGGTCGACGTAGGTCGGCCGGTGCCTGGGCTCCGCCCGCAGCAGCTGCCCCGGATCCGTCACCCCCGTCAGCACCAGCAGCGAGTCCACCTCACCGTTGAACGCGCCCTCGATGTCGGTGTCCAGCCGGTCACCGACCACCAGCGGCCGCTTCGCCCCCGTCCGCAGCACCGTCTCCCGGTGCATCGGGGGCAACGGCTTGCCCGCCACCTGCGGCTCGGCGCCCGTCGCGATCCGCACCACCTCCACCGCGGCCCCGTTGCCCGGCGCGATCCCCCGCGTCCCCGGAATCGTCAGGTCCGTGTTGGAGGCGTACCACGGCACCCCCCGGTTGACGGCGTACGAAGCCTCGGCGAACCGGCCCCAGGCCAAGTCCGGTCCCCCGTACCCCTGCACGACCGCCGCCAGCCCCTCCTCCTCGGCCGACTCCACCGGCACCAGCCCCCGCTCGCGCAGCGCGACCCGCAGCCCCTCCCCGCCGATCACCAGCACCTTCGACCCCGGAGCCACCTGGTCAGCGACCAGCCGGGCCACCGCCTGCGCCGAAGTGATCACTTCGGCCGGCTCGGTCGGGATGCCCAGCTCGCCCAAGTGCCGGGCGACGGCGTCCGGAGTCCGCAGCGCGTTGTTCGTGACGTACGCGAGGTGCATCCCGTCGGCCCGGGCCGCGGCGAGCGACTCCACCGCGTGCGCGATGGCCTCCCCGCCCGCGTAGACCACCCCGTCGAGGTCCAGCAGAGCCGTGTCGTAAGCCTGGTGGAGGCTCCGCGCGCTCGCCTCGGGGCCGGTCCTGCTCTGCCGCGTCATCTGTCCGCTCCTCATACGTTTCGTACGACCGGTCGTGTCCGGATCCGAACTCCCCCCGATCATCCCGCATCCCGAGACGGGTCTTACGATGCACCAATGACCACACCTGGTACCGCGGACCGAGGGCTGCGCCTGATCCCGTTCCACGGCCTGCGCTACGTCCCGGAGCGTGTCGGCAGCCTCGCCGCCGTCACGTCGCCGCCGTACGACGTGGTCGTGCGCCCCGACGGAGTGGACCACCTCCAGTCCGCCGACCCGCACAACATCGTCCGCCTGATCCTCCCGCAGGCCGGCACCCCCGCGGCCCGCAACGAACAGGCCGCGCGCACCCTGCACGACTGGCTGGCCGAGGGCATCCTCAGCGCCGACCCCGTACCCGCGCTCTACGTCTACGAACAGCGCCGGGCCGGCCTGCTCCAGCGCGGCATCATCGGCGCCCTGGCCCTGTCCGGCGCCGACGCGGGCGTCGTCCTGCCGCACGAGGACGTCATGCCCGACGTCGTCACCGACCGGGTCGGCCTCATGCGGGCCACTTCGGCCAATCTCGAACCGCTCCTGCTCACCTACCAGGGCGACGACCCGGGCGCCGGCGCGGCAGCGGCCGTGGAGCGGACCGCGCAGAGCGCGCCGCTGCTCTCGACCACCACCGAGGACGGCTTCCAGCACCGCCTGTGGGCCATCACCGACCCGGACCAGCTGGCCGCCGTCACCGCCGACCTCAGCCACCGCCAGGCCCTGATCGCCGACGGGCACCACCGCTGGGCGACCTACCTGCGGCTCCAGGAGGAGCACGAGTCCCCGACGCCCTGGGACTTCGGGCTGGTGCTGCTGGTGGACACCGTCCGCTATCCGCTCCAGGTCCGCGCCATCCACCGGATGCTGCGCCGCCTCCCGGTCCGGGACGCCCTCGCCGCCCTGCACGGCCACTTCCGGATCCGCCCGGTCGACGGGCCCCTGCCGCTGGCCCTCGAGGCCCTCTCGGACGCCGCCGAACGCGGCAACGCCTTCCTCCTCACCGGCGATGGAGACTTCCACCTGGTCACCGACCCCGACCTGGCCCTCCTGGACCGCACCGTCCGCCGCGACCGCCCCGAGGCCTGGCGCCGGCTGGACGCCACGGTGCTGCACGCGACCCTGCTGGACGCGCTGTGGAACGTTCCGGACGCCCCGGACCAGATCACCTACATCCACGACGCGGCGGCCACCGTGGAGATGGCCGAACGCCACGGGGGCACCGCGGTCCTGCTGCACCCCGTACGGGAGGAAGTCGTCCGGGACCTCGCCCGCCAGGGCGTGACCATGCCCCGCAAGTCGACCTCGTTCGGCCCGAAGCCGGCCACCGGCCTGGTGCTGCGCGGCCTGGGCTGACGCCCCGAGCGCACTCAGGACATGAGGAAGGGCGGTACCCCGGCCGGGGTACCGCCCTTCCTCATGTCACGTCGCGTCAGGCCTTGTCGCGGCCCGCGTCCCGCTCGTCGTCCTCGCCGACCACGATCTCGTCCGTGGGGTCGAAGTCGTCCTCGGCCCCCTCCAGCGGCTCGTACTCGTCGTCGTCCTCGTCGTAGTACTCGGCGACGTCGGAAGCCCGCTCGGCGGCGGCGACCTCCGCCGGGTCCTGGTCGTCGTCCTCGTCGTCGGCGTGGTCCGCGCGGTCCGCGTCGTCCTCGTCGTCTTCGATCAGGTCGTCGGCGAGGTCCCCCGAGGCGTCGACGAACTCGACGCCGTCGAGTTCGGCGAGCCGGTCGGAGGCGTCGGTCGCCCCCTCCTTGTCCGCTTCGAGGGTCTTGGCGAACCACTCGCGCGCCTCGTCCTCACGGCCGGCCGCCAGCAGGGCGTCGGCGTAGGCGTAGCGCAGGCGCGCGGTCCAGGGCTGGACCGAGTGGGAGGCCAGCTCCGGGCTCTGCAGGGTCACGATGGCGGCTTCGAGCTGCCCCTGGTCCCGACGGGCACCGGCGGCCACCAGCCGCATCTCGACCTGCCCGGCCTTGTCCAGCTTCTGCACCTCGGGCTCGCCGGCCATGGCCAGCGCCCGCTCCGGACGGCCGAGGCCGCGCTCGCAGTCGGCCATCACGGGCCACAGCTCGACGGAGCCGGTCATGCGCTTGGCGGCACGGAACTCGGCGAGCGCCTCGCTGTACTTCTGCGTGGCATAGGCGGCGAAGCCGGCGGCCTCGCGGACGGCGGCGACACGGGAGGCCAGTCGCAGGGCGATCCGCGAGTACGCGTACGCCTGCTCCGGGTCCTCGTCGATCAGCCGGGCGACCATGACCAGGTTCTTGGAGACCTCCTCGGCCAGCCCCTTGGGCAGGCTCAGCAGCTCCTGGCGCACGTCGGCGTCGATCTCGAGGCCGGTGACGTCCTCGTCGATCGGAAGCCGCTTGACCGGGTCCCGGTCGCGGTCCCCGCGGTAGTCGCGGTCGCCGCCGCGGTCATCGCGGCCGCGGTAGCCGCCGCGGTCACCACCGCGATCGTGGCCACCACGGAAGCCGCCGCGGTCCCCGCCGCGGTCCCCGCCCCGGTCGTCACGACGCGGGTACGACGGACGGTCGCCCCGGTCACCGCGGTCGTCGCGACGGAAGCCGCCGCCACCGCCGGTGCTGGAAGGGCGGTCACCACGGTCGTCACGGCGCGGGTAGGACGGACGCTCGCCGCCACGGTCGTCACGACCGCCGCGGAAGCCGCCGCGGTCGTCATCACGACGCGGGGAGGACGGGCGTCCACCGCGGTCGTCGTCGCGACGGGGGTAGCTGGGACGGTCGCCCCGGTCACCACGGTCGTCACGACGGAAGCCGCCACCGGCGCCACCGCCGGAGGGACGCTCGCCGCGGTCGTCGCGACGCGGGTAGGACGGGCGGTCGCCGCCGCGGTCGTCACGACGCGGGAAGCTCGGACGGTCGTTGTCACGGCGGAACCCGCCGCCACCGCCCGAGGGGCGGTCACCGCGGTCGTCGCGACGCGGGTAGGACGGACGCTCGCCGCCGCGGTCGTCACGGCGCGGGTAGGACGGACGCTCGCCGCCACGGTCGTCACGACCGCCGCGGAAGCCGCCGCGGTCGTCATCACGACGCGGGTAGCTGGGACGGTCGCCCCGGTCACCACGGTCGTCACGACGGAACCCACCACCGCCACCACCGGAGGGACGGTCACCTCGGTCGTCACGACGGAAACCGCCACCGGCGCCGGAGGGACGGTCACCCCGGTCGTCGCGACGGAAGCCGCCACCGGCGCCACCGCCGGAGGGACGCTCGCCGCGGTCGTCGCGACGCGGGTAGGACGGTCGGTCGCCGCCGCGGTCGTCACGACGCGGGAAGCTCGGACGGTCGTTGTCACGGCGGAACCCGCCGCCACCACCCGAGGGGCGGTCACCGCGGTCGTCGCGACGCGGGTAGGACGGACGCTCGCCGCCGCGGTCGTCACGGCGCGGGTAGGACGGACGCTCGCCGCCACGGTCGTCACGACCGCCGCGGAAGCCGCCGCGGTCGTCATCACGACGCGGGTAGCTGGGACGGTCGCCCCGGTCGTCACGACGGAACCCACCACCGCCACCACCGGAGGGACGGTCACCGGAGGGACGACCACCTCGGTCGTCACGACGGAAGCCGCCACCGGCGCCACCGCCGGCCGGGCGGCCGCCACGGTCGTCACGGCGGAACGGGGGACGGTCGCCGCCACGGTCGTCACGGCCCCCGCGGTAGCCGCCCCTGTCACCGCCGTCGTTGCGCCGAGGCTCGCGCTCCGGACGATCGTCGGGAGAGTTGGACATGGGTGTGACTCCTGTCTTCGGGGTACCGCTAGTCATTCTCGCGCAACCAACCCATGGCCGCGCTTCGGCGTAAAGATGTGCAAAACAAAAAAGACCCTTGGTCCAGCGTTGAACGCTGGACCAAGGGTCCTTTGAAAGATTGTTCGGCGGCGTCCTACTCTCCCACAGGGTCCCCCCTGCAGTACCATCGGCGCTGAAAGGCTTAGCTTCCGGGTTCGGAATGTAACCGGGC
>NZ_JBWKLE010000018.1:0-136723 GCF_056430495.1 Streptomyces sp. NPDC045967
CCGAACCCGGAAGCTAAGCCTTTCAGCGCCGATGGTACTGCAGGGGGGACCCTGTGGGAGAGTAGGACGCCGCCGAACAATCATTGCGGGAAGCCTCGCACCAGACCCTCCAGGGTCCGGTGCGGGGCTTTTCTGCGTTCGGCCTCGGAAACCCGGGTCCACGCCTTGCCTCGGCCTTGCCCTAGATGGTCGTGTCCGTGACCGTGGTGATTGCGGGCTCGGGCCGGGTTTCCGGCTTGGTGAAGCGGCATTCCGGGCCGTGCTTGGGCGGCCTGCCGTTGACGCCATGCATCCTCGGCGGTTTCGGCAGACGCATCACGCGGTTGGAGCGGACCCGGCCGACCAGCTGGACCGGCAGGTCACGCAGGACCCAGGCCATGCGGGTGATGTCGTACCCCGCGTCGCTGACGATCCCGGCATGCGGATTCCCGGTCTGCCACCGGCCCGCGGCGACGAGCGGACGCCGTCTCGAACAGCTCGTCGCGCCGAGCGTCAGACACTCGTCCGACCTGGTTCGACGGACGATTCGGGCGCGGCGGCATGACCTGCGGCATCCCTACTCTGCGGGCTCCGGCTCGTTCCTCAGATATCGGCCCCAGATCTGGGCCTTGCGATAGGGACCGTCTCCGTCGCTGTCGTACTGCGGCGCGTCAAAGGTGACCCAGTACAGCAGCTCGCCGCTGAGCGCCTGGGCATGTTCGTTGGGCTCGGGTGCACCCGTGGCATCGATCGTTCCGGGGAACTCGACCTGCCAGGGACCGTCCCAGTCCTCAGAAGATGAAGAACAAGCTCAGAGGCGGCCGGCGGCTTTGAGGGCGAGGTAGGCGTCGGCGAGGGCGGGGGCCAGGGTGTCCGGGGTGGCGTCGACCACGTGGACGCCGTGGCGGGTCAGTTGGTCGGCCGTGCGGCGGCGCTGGGCCTGGGACTGGGCGCCGGCGGCGGCCTCGTAGACCGCTTCCGGGGTGCCCCGGGAGGTCGTCATCTCCGCCACGTGCGGGTCGGCCACGGAGGCCAGCACGACCGTGTGGCGCTGGGTGAGGCGGGGGAGGAGGGGCAGCAGGCCCTCTTCGACGGCGGCCGCGTCCAGGCTCGTCAGCAGCACCACCAGGGAGCGGCGCGGGGCGTTGCGCAGGATGGTGGAGACCAGGGTGCGCGAGTCGGTCTCGACCAGTTCCGGTTCCAGGGGTGCCATCGCGTTCACGAAGGACGGCAGGACGTCGGCGGCCGGGCGGCCCTGGACCTGAGCGCGGGGGCGGCGGTCGTGGGCGAGGAGGTCCACGCGGTCTCCGGCGCGGGTGGCCAGGGCGGCGAGGAGCAGGGCGGCGTCCATCGCGGAGTCCAGGCGGGGGGCGTCGGCGACGCGGCCCGCGGAGGTGCGGCCCGTGTCCAGGCAGATCAGGATGTGCCGGTCGCGTTCGGGGCGCCAGGTGCGGACGGCGACCTTGTGCTGGCGGGCGGTGGCCCGCCAGTCGATGGAACGGGTGTCGTCCCCGGGCACGTAGTCGCGGAGGCTGTCGAACTCGGTGCCTTCGCCGCGCGTGAGGACGCTCGTCCGGCCGTCCAGTTCCCGCAGGCGGGCCAGGCGGGACGGGAGGTGCTTGCGGCTGGTGAAGGGCGGCAGGACGCGCACCGTCCAGGGCAGGGTGTGCGAGCCCTGGCGGGCCCACAGGCCGAGCGGCCCGTACGAGCGGATCGTGACGCGGTCGGCCTGGCGGTCGCCGCGCCGGGTGGGCAGCAGGCGGGTCGTCAGGCGGCGGCGTTCGCCGGCCGGGACGTCCAGCCGGTGGCGCGAGGCGGCCGTCTCGGTGCCGGGGATCCAGCTGCTCGGAGGCCAGGCGTCGCGGACGTGGGCCCGCAGGCGCCGGCCGCCGGGGTTGGTGACGGTGAGGTGGACCTCGGCCGGTTCACCGAGGCGGACCGAGGTGTCGCCGGAACGGGTCAGGCGCAGCGTGCGGACGGGCGCCGCCAGGGTGAAGTCGACGGCGCAGGCCAGGGCCAGCGGGCCGTTGACGGCGAGCATCCCCGTCCAGCTCGGTTCGAGGATGCCGACGGGGATGCTGCCGAGGGCCGCCAGCAGGGCGGTGCGTCCGGTGAGGGCCATTACCGCGGGACGGGGACGTGGGAGAGGATCGCGGTGATGACGGCGTCGGCCGTGACGCCCTCCATCTCGGCTTCGGGGCGCAGCTGGACGCGGTGCCGCAGGGTCGGCAGGGCCAGGGCCTTGACGTCGTCGGGAGTGACGTAGTCACGGCCGGTGAGCCATGCCCAGGCGCGGGCGGTGGCCAGCAGGGCGGTCGCGCCGCGCGGGGAGACGCCGAGGGTGAGCGAGGGCGATTCCCGGGTGGCGCGGCAGATGTCGACGACGTAGCCGGCGATCTCGGGGGAGACGGAGACCTTGGCGACGGCCTCGCGGGCGGCCTCGAGCTGGGCCGGGCCGGCGACCGGGCGGATGCCGGCGGCGTGCAGGTCCCGGGGGTTGAAGCCGGCGGCGTGCCGGGTCAGGACACCGATCTCGTCCGCGCGGGAGGGCAGCGGGACGGTGAGCTTGAGGAGGAAGCGGTCCAGTTGGGCTTCCGGCAGGGGGTAGGTGCCCTCGTACTCGAGGGGGTTCATGGTGGCGGCGACGAGGAAGGGCTCGGGGAGCGGGCGGGGCGTGCCGTCGACGGTGACCTGGCGTTCCTCCATCGCCTCCAGGAGGGAGGACTGCGTCTTGGGCGGGGTCCGGTTGATCTCGTCGGCGAGGAGGAGGTTGGTGAAGACCGGGCCGTTCTGGAAGGAGAACTCGGCGGTGCGGGCGTCGTAGACCAGGGAGCCGGTGACGTCGCTCGGCATCAGGTCCGGGGTGAACTGGACGCGCTTGGTGTCGAGTTCGAGGGATGCGGCGAGGGCTCGCACGAGGAGGGTCTTGGCGACGCCGGGGACTCCTTCGAGGAGTACGTGGCCGCGGCACAGGAGAGCGACGACGAGGCCGGTGACGGCGGAGTCCTGACCGACCACGGCCTTGCCGATCTCGGTGCGGAGCGCTTCGAGGGAAGCGCGGGCGCTGTCCGCGGCGGCGGACTCGGTGGCCGGGTACGTCATGACGTACGGACCTCTCTTTCGAGGGCGTCGAGGTGGTCGGCGAGCGCGACGAGTGCCGCGTCGTCGGAAGGGGTGGGACCGAAGAGGGTGGCGGTCACGTCCCGGCCGTTGCCGGCGAGGCGGGAGGAGACGGCGGGGATCAGGGCCAGGGGGTCGTGGGCCTGTGCGGCCGGTACGCCGGTGAGGGCGGCGAGGCGTTCGCGGGCGGCGGCGCGCAGCACGGTGGAGGCGCGGTCGCGGGCCCCGGCCTTGCGGTAGAGCCGGGCGCGGCCCTCGGTGGCCTCGGAGGCGCGGATGGCGACGGGCAGTCTCTCGGTGACGAGGGGGCCGAGTCGGCGGGCCCGCCAGAGGGCGGCGAGGGCCGCGGCGACGAAGAGCTGGAGCAGGGCCCAGGACCAGCCGGCCGGGATCAGGTCGAGGAGGCCCTTGTCCTCGGCGGCGCCGTCGGCGGCGGGGTCGGAGTCCGCGGGGGACGGCATGTACCAGACGAGTTCCGGGCGGGAGCCGAGGAGGTGCAGGGCGAGGGAGGCGTTGCCTTCCTCGGCGAGGTTCTCGTTGAGGAGGAGCGTGGCGGAGCCGAGGAGGACGGTGTCGCCGCCGGTGCCGGCGGGGAGTACGAGGAGGGTGGCGTCGCCGTCGCTGGGGTAGCAGGCGGTGGCCCGGGGCAGGTCGGTGGTGTAGCGGAGGTCGTCGCCGGTGGCGGCGCGGCCGGCGGATTCGGCGGCGGGCAGGGCGCAGGCCGGGGCGAGGGTGTCCGCGCCGGTTGCGCTGCGGGCGGCGACGCCGGGGGCCAGGCCGGGGAGGCTGGGGGTGCCCGGGGCGAGGAGGACGGTGCGGCCGCCGGAGAGGTCCATGGCCGAGCGGATCAGGTCGCGCCGGTCCGCGCTGAGGCGGTCGGGTTCGGTGATCAGCAGGGTGGTGCCCGGTCCGGCGGCGCCGGCGGCCTCGCGGGCGGTGGTGACGACGCGGGTGGTGACGCCGCGGTCGCCGAGGAGTTCGGCGACGGCACGGCTGCCGTAGGGGTCGGCGGAGCGCGGGTCGAGGAAGCCGTGGCGGGTGCCGGAGTTCAGGACGGCGAGCGCGGTGGCGCCTGCGGCGAGCACGGCGACGAAGGCCAGGACCCGCCGCGCCCGGCGGACCAGCCGGGCCCGGTCGGGGGTGCGGGCGGTGCCGGACCCCTGCGGGGTGCCGGACCCCTGGGTGCTGTCCGGCGCGGCGGGGCCGGGGGCCCCGGCGGGGCCGGGCGGGAGCGTATCGCCGGGCGTCGCGGGGCGCGGTGCGGGGCCGGCGGCGGCGGTTCGGGCGGCGTGCTCGGGGGAGTGGGCCGGGGCCGGGGCGGCCGTGCGGCCGGGGTCGTCCTGGGGGAAGCGGGCCGGGGTGTGCGCGGGCGTGGAGGAGGCGCGGCGCGCGGGGTGCGGCTGTGTGGAGTGGTTCGGGGCGGGCGTGGCCGTGTGGGGGTTCGCGGCGGTGGGGTGGCCCTCGGGGGTGTGCGCGGGCGCGCGGGGGTCCCGGGGGGCGGGGTGGGCCTGTGCGGAGTGGTTGGGGGTGGGGGTCGCCGCCGTGCGGGGGTCTGCGTTGGCGGGGTGGTCCTGGGAGGAGCGGGCCGGGGTGTGCGTGGGCGTGCGGGGGTCGCGGGGGGCGGGGTCGGCCTGTGCGGAGTCGTTCGGGGTGGGGGTCGGGGTGCGGGGGTCCTCGGGGGAGGTGGGGGTGTCTGCGGTGCCTTCGGGGCCTGGGGGGGTCATGCGGCGGGTCCCGTCAGGAGGGGCTTGGCGCGGTCCAGGGTCAGGTCGAGGGTGCGCAGGCGGGCGTAGGTGTCGGCGTCGGCGGAGCGGCCGCCGTAGGTGACGTCGTCGAAGGTGCGGGCGGCCGCACGCAGGTCCGCGGCATGGTCGGGGAGCGACGCGGCGGCTTCGGCGGCGGCCTCGTCGGCGGTGCGGCCCGGGCGCGGGTCGAGCAGGGTGCGCTCCTCCAGGGAGCGGACGACGGCGCGCATGCGTTCCTGTACGGCCTCGGTCCAGCGGCCGGCGGCGGCGTGCGCGTCGGCGGCCGTGCGGTGGTCGGCGGCGCTGCGGATGCCGTCGCCGAACAGGACGCCCGCGCCGGCGGCGGTATGCGCGGGGGTGCCGAGCCGCCACCACAGGGCGGCGGCGGCCAGGGCGACCAGGAGGACGATCACGAGGAGGCCCAGCGTGCCCCCGGGGGTCGCCCCGGAGGCGGCGCCGAACAGGTCGTCGATCCAGTCGAGGAACGTGCGCAGGGCGCGGTCCAGCAGCCCCGGGTCGTTCTCGTGGTACATCGGCTTGGACAGTTCGCGCTCGGCAGCCTCCTGGGCGGCTTCGCGCGGTGTCGTGACCGGTGGTGTCTCGGCGCCCGGCAGGAGAGCCGTGGCGCGCGTGATGAGGCCCCCCGTGCTCATCATGGGTGGTCAGCCTCCGGTCGTGCCGTAGTTCTCGATGCCGGCCGCCCGGGCGAGCTCCAGGTCGAGCCCTTCGCGGCGGATGCGCTGGTCGACGTAGAGGAGGACGGTGACGCCGGCCAGGATCGGCATCACGATGGTCTGGGCGATGATCGAGCCGATGCCGGAGAGGACGAGCGCTCCCCACGCGGTGGAGGCGGTGCCGTCCTCCATCCCGCTCAGGCCGCCGCCGAAGGCGGCCACGCCGACGATGGTGAGCGGCCAGACGATGATCGCCGAAACGATGCCGGTGATGATCTGGGTGAGCGCGGTGATGCCGAAGATGCGCCACCAGGTGCCCTGGACGAGCTTGGAGGAGCGGCCGAGGGCCTTGAAGACGGTGCTCTTCTCCAGCATCAGCGCGGGCGAGGCCAGACTGAACTTGATCCACAGCCAGGTGAACAGCGGGATCATGGCGAACACGCCCACGACGGCCAGGCCCACGTTCTCGGTCAGCAGGCCGGGCAGCAGCAGGACCGCGAACAGCACGATCGCGCCGATGCCCAGGAGGAATGTGAGGCCGAAAAGGCGCAGCAGCTGCGGACGGGCCTCGCGCCAGGCGGCGGAGATGGTGGAGGTGGTGCCGAGGACGGCACGGCTGTAGATCATCGTCAGCATCGCGGTGGCCACGATGCCGCCGAGGGCGGCGATGAAGCCGACCGCCACCAGGGCCCCCAGGGCGGCGACGACGTCGTTGACGGCCTCGTCGAGGTTCCCGCCGGGCTCCGGCGAGACGGCGAGGTCCGCCATCGCGAACTTCTGGGTGAGCAAGCTGAGGACCTGCACCACCGTGGCGACCACCAGCGTGATCGGCAGGATCGTGCGCCAGTGCGTGCGCATCGTGGCAACGGCGCCGTCGAGGATCTCGCCGAGGCCGAGGGGGCGCAGCGGGATCACGCCGGGCTTGGCGGCCGGGGGCGCGCCCCACTGGCCGGGCCCGCCCGGGTAACCGCCGTACTGGCCGCCGTACGGGCCCTGGGAGCCGTACGGGCCGCCCTGGCCTCCCCAGCCCTGGCCCTGCTGCGGCTGCTGAGGCTGCTGAGGCTGCTGGGGCGGTCCCTGCGGGGGCGGGTTCTGGCCGCCCGCGGGGCTGGTCCACTGGCCCGGCGGCGGCTGCTCGGCCGACCACTTCGGATCGCCGGAGACCGGGCGGTCGGCGGGCGCCCCGGGTCGCTCGCCCTCAGGGGAAGAGGGTCCGGGCGTAGCCCAGCCCGGCGAGTCGTTCATCGTCGCTCCTTCACGTGCACCTGCTGCGGCGGGGGGCGCTGGACGCTGCCATCGTGCCACGTGGGTCACACGAACGGACCAGCGATCCCCCCGGATCATCGGCAGCCCGTACGGTCCATTGTCACCCGGATCCGGGGGAGACTGGTGGACCTGCTGTCCACGCAGGTCCGAGGGGCGATTTCCAGCCCTTTTGGCTGTGGGACAGCTCACCGCCTGGTAACGATTGGCTAATGGGATGATGTCAACCATGAAGGGACGCGTCCTTGTCGTCGACGACGACACCGCGCTGGCCGAGATGCTCGGCATTGTGCTGCGTGGAGAAGGTTTTGAGCCGTCGTTCGTAGCGGACGGTGACAAGGCACTTGCTGCCTTCCGGGAGGCGAAGCCGGACCTGGTGCTGCTCGACCTCATGCTGCCCGGACGGGACGGCATAGAGGTCTGCAGGCTGATCCGGGCCGAGTCCGGGGTGCCGATCGTGATGCTCACCGCCAAGAGCGACACGGTCGACGTCGTGGTGGGCCTGGAGTCCGGCGCCGACGACTACATCGTGAAGCCGTTCAAACCGAAGGAGTTGGTCGCCCGCATCCGGGCCCGCCTGCGCCGGTCGGAGGAGCCCGCCCCCGAGCAGCTGGCCATCGGTGACCTCGTCATCGACGTGGCCGGGCACTCGGTCAAGCGGGACGGCGCCTCGATCGCGCTGACCCCGCTGGAGTTCGACCTGCTGGTCGCCCTGGCGCGCAAGCCCTGGCAGGTCTTCACCCGCGAGGTGCTGCTGGAGCAGGTCTGGGGCTACCGGCACGCCGCGGACACCCGCCTGGTCAACGTCCACGTGCAGCGCCTGCGCTCGAAGGTCGAGAAGGACCCCGAGCGCCCCGAGATCGTCGTGACGGTGCGCGGTGTCGGCTACAAGGCCGGACCCAGCTGAGGTGCAGTCCGGCACGGGCCGGGGCGGCTCGCGCTGGGAGGGCCTGCGACCCGGGCGGCTGCTCCAGGAGGGTGCGCCCGGTGCCTCCGTGCTGCGCCTGTGCGTACGCCTCGGACGCCGGCCGCTGCTCCCGGCCGTCCGGCTGTGGCGGCGCAACATGCAGCTCCGGGTGGTCGCCGCCACCCTGCTGATGTCGCTCGCCGTCGTCCTCGCGCTCGGCTTCGTGGTGATCGCCCAGGTCAGCAAGGGCCTGCTGGACGCCAAGGAGGAGGCGGCGCAGAGCCAGGCGGCGGGCGGGTTCGCGGTCGCCCAGGAGAAGGCCAACACCCCGGCGACCGTGGACGGGCCCGACGCCGCGGACAACAAGGTCGGACTGGACGCCAGTACCTGGATGAACTCGCTGGTCAAACAGCTGGCCAGTGGCGGCCAGACCGCCTTCGAGGTGGTCGCGCTCGGCGCCGGCACCGGTGAGCAGGTCCTGCCCGGCACCCAGGGCGTCAAGGGCGCCCGCGCCTCGGGCAACGTGGATCCGACCGCGAGCGTGCCCGTGCAGCTGCGCCGGGCCGTCAACCACTCGGCGGGCACCTTCAAGACCTTCTCCGAGATCCGGTACACCACCGGGGCCGGCGAGAAGGCGCCCGAGCCCGCGCTGGTCGTGGGCAAGCGGCTCACCGACATCAACGGCGACCCGTACGACCTCTACTACCTCTTCCCGCTCACCCAGGAGGAGGAGTCCCTCAACCTGGTCAAGAGCACCATCGCCACCGCCGGACTGTTCGTCGTGGCGCTGCTCAGCGCCATCGCCTGGCTCGTGGTCCGGCAGATCGTCACCCCCGTCCGGATGGCCGCGGGGATCGCCGAGCGGCTGTCGGCCGGGCGGCTGCAGGAGCGCATGAAGGTCACCGGTGAGGACGACATCGCGCGGCTGGGCGAAGCCTTCAACAAGATGGCCCAGAACCTCCAGAACAAGATCCAGCAGCTGGAGGACCTGTCGCGGATGCAGCGCCGGTTCGTCTCGGACGTCTCGCACGAGCTGCGCACCCCGCTGACGACCGTACGGATGGCCGCGGACGTCATCCACGACGCCCGGGTGGACTTCGACCCGGTCACGGCCCGCTCCGCCGAGCTGCTCGCCGGGCAGCTCGACCGGTTCGAGTCGCTGCTGTCCGACCTGCTGGAGATCAGCCGGTTCGACGCGGGCGCGGCCGCCCTGGAGGCGGAGCCCATCGACCTGCGGGACGTCGTACGCCGCGTCATCGACGGAGCCGAGCCGCTCGCGGAGCACAAGGGCAGCCGGATCCGGGTGCTCGGCGACACCCAGCCGGTCATCGCCGAGGCCGACGCCCGGCGGGTGGAGCGGGTGCTGCGCAACCTCGTCGTCAACGCCGTGGAGCACGGCGAGGGGCGCGACGTCGTGGTCCGGCTGGCGTCCGCGGGCGGGGCCGTCGCGGTCGCCGTACGGGACTACGGCGTCGGGCTCAAGCCCGGCGAGGCCACCCGCGTCTTCAACCGCTTCTGGCGCGCCGACCCGGCGCGGGCGCGCACCACCGGCGGCACGGGCCTGGGCCTGTCCATCGCCGTCGAGGACGCCCGGCTGCACGGCGGCTGGCTGCAGGCGTGGGGCGAGCCCGGCGGCGGCTCGCAGTTCCGCCTGACCCTGCCGCGCACCGCGGACGAGCCGCTGCGGGGCTCGCCCATCCCGCTGGAACCCGAGGACTCCCGGGCCAACCGCGCCAGGGCCGCGGCCGAGGCCGCGGGCGTCGCGGCGGACCGGCTTCCGGCCGCGGACGCGGGGGACCGGTCGCCGATACCGCCGCGGCCGGCGGTGGCATCGGGGCAGTCCGTACCCGCCGACCCGACGGCCCTGCCGGGCAGCGGCGCCAGGGTCGTGGCCCGGCCCGCCGAGCAGGGACCACAGGAGGAACGAACGGATGCCGATGCGGATGCCGACGGACGCTGAGGGAGCAGTGCCGGGGAGGGAGCCCGCGGGAAGGCGCGGCAGCCGGCCGCGCACGCCGCTCGGCAGGCGGGCGCGGTCCCTGCGCGCCTGCGCGCTCGGTGCGGCCGCGCTGCTGCTGGCCGGGTGCGCCTCGATGCCCGACCACGGCGAGATCCGCCGGGTGCAGGCGTCGCAGGGCGTCGACTCCCAGGTCCGGGTGTTCGGCGTACCGCCCGCCGACAAGGCCAGCGCGGGTGAGATCGTCGACGGTTTCCTGGAGGCGATGACCAGCGACGATCCGCAGCTGGAGACCGCCCGCAAGTACCTCACCGAGGAGGCCGCGAAGACCTGGCGGCCCGGCGCGGCCGTCACCGTGCTCTCGGCCGGCCTCGACCGGTTCCCCGTCCGCACCGAGAAGGACCCCGACGGGCCCCGGTGGAAGGTGGCCGGCAAGAAGCTCGCGACCGTCGACGAGCGCAGCGCCTACCAGCCGGAGAGCGGCGACTACACCGAGTTCCTCCAGCTGGTCCAGGAGGACAAGCAGTGGCGGATCTCCAGCCCGCCGAGCAGCCTCGTGCTCAGCGAATCGGACTTCCAGCGCATATACATGCCGGTCAACAAGTACTACTTCGCGGGCGGCAACCTGGTGGCCGATCCCGTCTACGTGCGCCAGCGCAGCGACCCGGACTCGCGGATGGACCCCACGACGCAGACCGTGCAGTCGCTGCTGGCGGGCCCCTCCCGGTGGCTCGCGCCGGTCGTCGAGTCCAGCTTCCCCACCGGGACGGAACTGCGGTCGGGCACCAAGTCCCTCTCCTACGACGGCCAGAACACGCTGCGGGTGCCGCTGAACGACAAGGCGGACAACGTCGCGTCGCCGCAGTGCCAGAAGATGGCGACCCAACTCCTCTACACCGTCAAGGAGCTGACGGCCTCCCGGCTGGACCGCGTCGAACTGCTGCGCTCCGACGGGAAGTCCTCCTCGCTGTGCTCGGTGACCGAGGTGACGGCGGCCGTGATCGCCAACCGGCCCCGGACGCCCGACTACCAGTACTACGTGGACGACCAGAACCGGCTGGTCCGGATGAAGCTGGACGTGACCGGCGAGGACCAGCAGCCCCGCTCCGAACCGGTGCCGGGGCCGCTGTCGACGCCCCCCGGGTTCAAGGTCCGCTCCGCTGCCGTGTCGTACGACGAGCGGCGGGCGGCCGTGGTCTCCGAGGACGGGCACGGGCTGTACGTCGTCCCGCTGACCGGGACCGGGCCCATGCCGCAGCCGGTACCGATCGGCAAGGGCGCCAAGTCGAACACGCTGACCGCGCCCAGCTGGGACGCGGCGGGCGACCTGTGGGTCGTCGACCAGGACCCGCAGCACCCGGGACTGTGGCGGGTGCCGGACGGCACCGGAACCCCCGAGAAGGTGCAGGTGGCGGGCCTCGACGGGCGGATCACCTCGCTGAAGGCGTCCTCCGACGGGGCGCGCATCGCGCTGCTCGTGGAGAAGGGCGAGCGCAAGAACCTGTGGGTGGGGCGGATCGAACGGCCCGACGCCGCGGGGGACGTGTCGGCGGTGTCGGTGCGCGAGCTGCGCCCGGCGGCGCCGCAGATGGTGGACGTGACGGCGATGAGCTGGGCGCCGCGCGGCCGGCTGCTGGTGGTGGGCCGGGAGAACGGCGGGGTCGTACAGGCCCGCTACATGCTGGCCGACGGGTCGGTGGTCGCGGCGAGCCTGCCCGGGGCGACCGGGCTGACCGCGGTCGCGGTGGCGGCGTCGGAGGACGAGTCGAAGCCGAAGCCGGTGGTGGGGTTCTCGGAGGACGGCATCGTGTGGCTGCCGCCGGGGGCGCAGTGGCGGACGGTGGCAGAGGGCGGACGGGCGCCGGTGTACCCGGGGTGACCTGGGTTGATCCGGGGTGACCCGGGCTGATCCGGGGTGATCTCGGCCGGCCGGGGTCGGTCCGGGTCGGCCCGGGGTCCGGTGGCGCGGCGTTGTCCACAGGGGTGGCGGGCCGCGGCGGGACCGGGCAGCGTGGAGCCATGCGGGGGTGGTGGCAGGAGCTCGCCGGCCTGGTCCTGCCGGTGGACTGCGCGGGCTGCGGGGCCGCGCGGGTGCTGCTGTGCGCCGGCTGCCGGGAGGCGCTGGGCGGAGCCGGGGCGGCGCGTGCACGGCTCTTCCCGCGGCCGGCGGGGCTCCCGCCGGTGTACGCGTCCGCCGGCTACGAGGGACCGGTACGGGCCGTGCTGCTGGCGCACAAGGAGCGCGGGGCGCTGCCGCTGGCGGAGGCGCTCGGTGCCGCGCTCGCGGTGTCGGTGCGCGCGGCGCTGGCGGAGGCGGGTGGCCGGCCGGGGGGAGCGGGGGATGCGGGGGGAGCGGAGGCAGGAGGGCGGGGGCGCGAGGTGGCGCTGGTGCCCGTCCCTTCCGCGCGGCGGCAGGTCAGGGCCCGCGGGCACGATCCCGCGCGCAGGATCGCGCTGGCCGCGGCGGGACGGCTGCGGCGGGCGGGGGTGCCCGCGCGCGTGGCGCCCGTCCTGCGGTTGCGGCGGGCGGTCGCCGACCAGGCGGGGCTCGGGGCCCGGCAGCGCCGGGAGAACCTCGCGGGGGCGCTGGAGGTGTGCCCGGGCGGGGCCAGGCTGACGGACGGGTCCGGGATCGTACTCGTGGACGATCTGGTCACCACGGGGGCGACGCTGGCGGAGGCGGCCCGGGCGATGCGGGCGGCCGGCCTGGGAGAAGGGGCCCCGCAGCGGGCGGCGGTGGTGGCCGCGACCCGGACAGACCAAGAAACCGGTGAATAGATTTGGAACCCCGGGGGAAGGTCCATCGTTGCAGGTAGTAAGAGTGTATGGCCGTCGGGACGGAAGTACGTTCCGGTAGCGGGTGCCGACAACCGGCATAGAGGGATATGTTCGGTTGTGAGGACTGGCGATCCTTGGGCCCCGCGCGTCGCCGTCGCTCGACTCCGAAGTCGGTGGGGTGAAGATCCCGCCGATGGGGGAGGAGGTGGAAGTCGCCAAGTCCGAGGCTCCGGCCTTCACCGGAGCCTGGTGCGAAAGGGAGACGCTTCGCCCCGTCGGGCGGAGCTATCCGGGAACGGAGTTCTGCGTGGACATCGTCGTCAAGGGCCGTAAGACCGAAGTGCCCGACCGGTTCCGCAAGCACGTGGCCGAGAAGCTGAATCCGGAGCGGATCCAGAGGCTCGACGCCAAGGTGATCAGCTTGGATGTCGAGGTGTCGAAGGAGCACAACCCGCGCCAGGCCGACCGTTCCGACCGTGTGGAGATCACTCTGCATTCGCGGGGTCCGGTGATCCGTGCCGAGGCCGCCGCGGCCGACCCGTACGCGGCGCTGGACCTGGCTCAGGACAAGCTCGAGGCCCGGCTGCGCAAGCAGCACGACAAGCGCTACACCCGCAGGGGCGCGGGCCGGATCCCGGCGGCGGAGGTCGCCGACGTCGTGCCGGACGCCGCCCAGCTGAACGCGAACGGCGAGCCCTTCACCGAGGAGCAGGCGAACGGAGTTCCGGTCACCCGGATCGGTTCCCTCGAGGTGCAGGGCGAGGGCCCGCTCATCGTCCGCGAGAAGACGCACTCGGCGGGACCCATGTCGCTCGACCAGGCCCTGTACGAGATGGAACTGGTCGGCCACGACTTCTACCTGTTCGTCGACTCCGAGACGAAGCTGCCCAGTGTCGTCTACCGGCGTCACGCCTACGACTACGGCGTGATCCACGTCAATCCCGACGGCGCCTCCAGCTCGGAGGAGCCGCGCGGTGGTGCCGGGGGCGCACTCGGCGGCTGAGCAGTCGCCGCACTGTGCCGCGCCGCCCCCGCGGGACGCTTCGGCGTCCCGCGGGGGCTTTGTGTGTGGCGCGTATGCGCCGGGCCGCAGGCGGCGGGCCCCCGCGGCGTGCCGCGGGCATGGAATCATGGCGGTCAGTCAACCGGCGGCGCGGCCGGTCCGGTTGGCCCGGCAGCTCGGCACATGCAGGGGGAGGAACGATGGCGGACAGCTTCGGACCGGTACGCGGTGACGACGGTGCGGGCTGCCGGGAGGCGGACCCGTCGGGCGCGCCCACCGGGTCGCCGGCGGGGGAACCCATCCGGGTCCTCGTGGTCGACGACCACGCCCTGTTCCGGCGGGGGCTGGAGATCGTCCTCGCGCAGGAGGAGGACATCCAGGTCGTCGGCGAGGCCGGGGACGGCGCGGAGGCCGTGGACAAGGCGGCCGACCTGCTGCCGGACATCGTGCTGATGGACGTGCGGATGCCCCGGCGCGGCGGGATCGAGGCGTGCACCTCGATCAAGGAGGTGGCACCCTCCGCGAAGATCATCATGCTGACGATCAGCGACGAGGAGGCGGACCTCTACGACGCGATCAAGGCGGGCGCCACCGGATACCTGCTGAAGGAGATCTCCACGGACGAGGTCGCGACGGCGATCCGGGCGGTGGCGGACGGCCAGTCGCAGATCAGCCCGTCGATGGCGTCGAAGCTGCTCACCGAGTTCAAGTCGATGATCCAGCGGACCGACGAGCGGCGGCTGGTGCCCGCGCCGAGGCTGACGGACCGGGAGCTGGAAGTCCTGAAGCTGGTGGCCACCGGCATGAACAACCGGGACATCGCCAAGGAGTTGTTCATCTCGGAGAACACCGTGAAGAACCACGTCCGCAACATCCTGGAGAAGCTGCAACTGCACTCCCGGATGGAGGCCGTGGTCTACGCGATGCGCGAGAAGATCCTGGAGATCCGCTAGGCCCTGTCGTCAAAGTCGCGCCTGGCCCGCGACGCCCGGCACCGCACCTCGCCGCGTTGTCGGGGCGCCCGAGTACGTCCAGTACACGGGCGCCCCTCCGCCTTGCGATGCACGGCACCGGACGCCGCGGGCCTGACCGGCGCCACTTTGACGACAGGACCTAGTGCTGTGACCGGCTCGGCCGCCGGCGCCCCGGCTCGGCCTGCCGCTCGCCCGCCGGCCGGGCCGTCACGGGCGCCGTGCCGTGAGCTCCGCCCGGACCGCCTCCACCTCCCGCGCGGTGGCGGCGCGCTCGACGCGCACCTCCTCGCACCCCACCCACCGGGCGGCCTCCCACAGCGCCTCCGCCATGGCCGGGGCCGCCCCGGGAGTCTCCAGGGAGAGCTGCCGGGCCACCAGGGTCCGGCCCTCGCGGGCCGGGTCGACGCGGCCCTGGAGGCGGCCGCCCGCCAGCAGAGGCATCGCGAAGTACCCGTGGATCCGCTTCGGCTTGGGCACGTAGGCCTCCAGGCGGTGCGTGAACCCGAAGATCCGCTCCGTGCGGGGGCGGTCCCACACCAGGGAGTCGAAGGGCGAGAGCAGCGTGGTGCGGTGGCGGCCCCGGGGCGGTGTCGCGAGTGCCGCCGGATCCGCCCACGCCTGCTTCCCCCAGCCCTGCACGGAGACGGGGACCAGCCCGGAGTCCGCGATCACCGCGTCGACCTGCTCCCCCTTGAGGCGGTGGTAGTCCGCGATGTCCGCGCGGGTCCCCACGCCCAGGGACCGCCCGGCCAGGGCCACCAGGCGGCGCAGGCACGTGTCGTCGTCCAGGTCGTCGTGGAGCAGCGCGTCGGGCACGGCGCGCTCGGGCAGGTCGTAGACCCGCTTCCAGCCCCGGCGTTGGCCGCACACGACCTCGCCGGTGTCGAGCAGCCACTCCACGGCGATCTTGGTCTCGGACCAGTCGAACCACTCGCCGCCGTTCTTGGCGCCGCCCAGTTCGGTGGAGGTCAGCGGGCCGTCGGCCCGGAGGCGGTCCAGCACCGCCCGCGTCGAGCGGTCCTTGTCCTCCAGGACGTGCCAGCGGTGTCCGCGCGCCCGCCGGGCCCGGCGGCGGAAGGCGAAATGCGGCCATTCCTCGACGGGCAGGATGCAGGCAGCGTGGGACCAGTACTCGAAGGCGTGCCGGTCCGACCAGTACGCCCGCTCCACGGTGTCCCGGCCCACCGCGCCGAGGCGGGCGTAAGGGATCAGTTCGTGCGAGCGGGCCAGGACCGAGATCGTGTCCAGCTGGACGGCGCCCAGGTGGCGCAGCACGCCGCGGACCCCGCCGCGCCGGTCGGGCACGCCGAGGAAGCCCTGTGCGCGCAGGGCGATCCGGCGGGCCTCGTCGGCGGACAGGGACAGCGTCGGTTGCGGCAGGCTCGTCATGGTCCGCAGCCTAGGAGGCGCCACTGACACCGGCGGCCAGGTAGGGCAGGGCGGGGGCCAGGCCCAGGTCGGAGGGGAGCAGGCCGCCGATCCAGCAGTCGCGCGCGGTGCCGGCCCGCTGCACGCCGGCCCGCAGCACGCCCTCGAAGCGGAAGCCGACCTTCTCCGCGACGGTGCGGGAGCCGGTGTTGCCGGCCTCGGCCCGCCACTCCAGGCGTACGGCGCCGACCTCGGTGAAGGCCCAGCGGGCCGCGGCCTCCACGGCCTCGGTCATGTAGCCCCGGCCCCGGTGCTCCTTGACGGCCCAGTAGCCGATCTCGTAGGCGTCGCTCCCGTGCACGTGGACGCCGACGGCGGCGACGAGCGGGCCCCCGGCCCCCAGGCGTACGGCAAAGGCGTACGCGGTGTCCTCGCGCCACCCGGCCGGTACCACCTCGTTCACGAAGCCGTGCGCGTGCTCCTGCCGGTAGGGAGAGGGGACGAGCGTCCAGCGCTGGATGTCGGGGTCCTGGCAGGCGGCGTACACCTCGTCCTCGTCGGAGGGGGCGAAGGGCCGCAGGTCCAGGCGGGCGGTCGTGAGTGTGGTGGGCTCCATGAACGGATTCTGCTGTCCGGGCGGCGCCCGGGGAACTCTTTTTCACAACCGCCGGCGGGAACAGCGGCACCTTCGGCGCCTCCCGTACGTTCTCAATCCGGGCGCCCACGCCCTCGCGGCTACGGCGGACCTCCCGACGCGACCACGTCCTCGCTTACGATGGCCGTTGCGGTGGGGCCCACCTGCCGTGCCCGTGTACGAACAGTGCCCAGGCCCGACCGGCAAGGAGACAAACCTCGGTGTCCGTCTTCAACAAGCTCATGCGTGCAGGCGAAGGCAAGATCCTGCGCAAACTGCACCGCATCGCGGACCAGGTCAACTCCATCGAAGAGGACTTCGTCAACCTCTCCGACGCCGAGTTGCGGGCGCTCACGGACGAGTACAGGCAGCGGTTCCAGGACGGCGAGAGCCTGGACGACCTGCTGCCCGAGGCCTTCGCGACCGTCCGCGAGGCGGCCAAGCGGGTTCTCGGCCAGCGGCACTACGACGTCCAGATCATGGGCGGCGCGGCCCTGCACCTGGGCTACGTGGCGGAGATGAAGACCGGTGAGGGCAAGACTCTCGTCGGCACCCTGCCCGCGTACCTGAACGCGCTGTCCGGCAAGGGCGTCCACCTGATCACGGTGAACGACTACCTCGCGGAGCGCGACTCCGAGCTGATGGGCCGGGTGCACAAGTTCCTCGGCCTGGAGGTCGGCTGCATCCTGGCGAACATGTCGCCGGCGCAGCGCCGCGAGCAGTACAACTGCGACATCACATACGGCACGAACAACGAGTTCGGTTTCGACTACCTGCGCGACAACATGGCGTGGTCCAAGGACGAGCTCGTCCAGCGCGGCCACAACTTCGCCGTGGTCGACGAGGTCGACTCGATCCTGGTCGACGAGGCCCGCACCCCGCTGATCATCTCCGGCCCGGCCGACCAGGCCACGAAGTGGTACGGCGACTTCGCGAAGCTGGTCACCCGCCTGACCAAGGGCGAGGCCGGCCAGCCGCTGAAGGGCATCGAGGAGACCGGCGACTACGAGGTCGACGAGAAGAAGCGCACCGTCGCCATCCACGAGGCCGGTGTCGCCAAGGTCGAGGACTGGCTCGGCATCGAGAACCTCTACGAGTCGGTGAACACCCCGCTCGTCGGCTATCTGAACAACGCCATCAAGGCGAAGGAACTGTTCAAGAAGGACAAGGACTACGTCGTCCTCGACGGCGAGGTCATGATCGTCGACGAGCACACCGGCCGTATCCTCGCCGGCCGCCGCTACAACGAGGGCATGCACCAGGCGATCGAGGCGAAGGAAGGGGTGGACATCAAGGACGAGAACCAGACCCTCGCCACGATCACCCTGCAGAACTTCTTCCGCCTCTACTCGAAGCTGTCGGGCATGACCGGTACGGCCATGACCGAGGCCGCCGAGTTCCACCAGATCTACAAGCTCGGTGTCGTCCCGATCCCGACCAACCGCGACATGGTCCGCAAGGACCAGCCGGACCTGATCTACCGCACCGAGGTCGCGAAGTTCGCCGCGGTCGTCGACGACATCGCGGAGAAGCACGAGAAGGGCCAGCCGATCCTCGTCGGCACGACGTCGGTCGAGAAGTCCGAGTACCTCTCCCAGCAGCTCTCCAAGCGCGGCATCCCGCACGAGGTGCTCAACGCCAAGCAGCACGACCGCGAGGCGACGATCGTCGCCCAGGCCGGCCGCCGCGGCGCCGTCACCGTCGCCACGAACATGGCCGGCCGCGGTACCGACATCAAGCTCGGCGGCAACCCGGACGACCTCGCCGAGGCCGAGCTGCGCCAGCGCGGCCTGGACCCGGAGGAGCACATCGAGGAGTGGGCGCACGCCCTGCCCGAGGCGCTCACCAGGGCCGAGGCCGCCGTGAAGGCGGAGTTCGAGGAGGTCAAGGAGCTCGGCGGGCTGTACGTGCTGGGCACCGAGCGCCACGAGTCGCGCCGTATCGACAACCAGCTGCGCGGCCGCTCCGGCCGCCAGGGCGACCCGGGCGAGTCCCGCTTCTACCTGTCGCTCGGGGACGACCTGATGCGCCTGTTCAAGGCGCAGATGGTCGAGCGCGTCATGGCCATGGCCAACGTGCCGGACGACGTGCCGATCGAGAACAAGATGGTGACGCGCGCGATCGCGTCCGCCCAGTCGCAGGTCGAGACCCAGAACTTCGAGACGCGCAAGAACGTCCTGAAGTACGACGAGGTCCTCAACAGCCAGCGCGAGGTCATCTACGCCGAGCGCCGCCGCGTCCTGGAGGGCGAGGACCTCCAGGAGCAGGTCCGCTTCATGATGGACGACACGATCGACGCGTACATCGCGGCCGAGACGGTCGAGGGCTTCGCCGAAGAGTGGGACCTGGAGCGCCTGTGGGGCGCCTTCAAGCAGCTCTACCCGGTGAAGGTCACCATCGAGGAGCTGGAGGAGGCCGCGGGCGACCGGGCGGGCATCACCGCCGAGTTCATCGCGGAGTCCATCAAGGACGACATCCACGAGCAGTACGCGGAGCGCGAGAAGGCGCTCGGCTCCGACATCATGCGTGAGCTGGAGCGGCGCGTGGTGCTGTCGGTGCTGGACCGCAAGTGGCGCGAGCACCTCTACGAGATGGACTACCTGCAGGAGGGCATCGGTCTGCGGGCGATGGCCCAGAAGGACCCGCTGGTGGAGTACCAGCGCGAGGGCTTCGACATGTTCAACGCCATGCAGGACGGCATCAAGGAGGAGTCCGTCGGCTACCTGTTCAACCTGGAGGTCCAGGTCGAGCAGCATGTCGAGGAGGTCCCGGTGCAGGACGCGGCGCCGTCGCTGACGAAGGAGCCGGCCCGTCCGGAGATCCGCGCCAAGGGGCTGGACGCTCCCCAGCGGCCGGACCGGCTGCACTTCTCCGCGCCGACCGTCGACGGTGAGGGCGGTGTCGTCGAGGGTGACTTCGAGGCGGACGGCGCCTCCGGTGACGGGATGACGCGGGCGGAGCGGCGGAAGGCCGCGAAGGCCTCCGGCGGACGTCGCCGCAAGAAGTAGGACCGGCGGAGCCGGGTTCGACGGCCGGGGCCGGACACCGCGGGTGGTGTCCGGCCCCGGCCGTCGTGTGTCAGGCGCCAGCCGTTCCGAGCCCCGGCCGGGTCGTGCCCCGGCCCCGACTCGCCGTCATGTCCTGGTCGCTCCTCCTCCTCCTTCTCCTCCTCCGGCCGGACCGGGGCCGTGCAGTTCCACCGCGGCGCAACGCCAGCGCAGGTCCGGGCCCTGTTCCAGGCGGAAGGCCATCGCCGTCATGCGGTCGCCGGTGGAAATGCGGGCGAACGCCTCGATGACGCCCGGGCCCGGGGTGAAGCGGCCGCACTGGCGCACGACGGGCCGCAGCCGGCCGCGCAGGTGCTCCGCCGGGGCCAGGACGACCAGTTGCTCATAGGCGGGCCCGACGGTGTGGCCGAGGAGCGAGTGGACCGGCCGCAGACCGCTGACGACCGCCAGGAGGCGCTCGGCGAACCAGTGGTGCGGGCCGAGCCGCACCGGCCGCGGCGCGGGCACCGGGCGCCGGGTGTCGCGCCGGCCGGCGGGACGGGTCCGGGACGGGCCGCCGGTGCGGCGCCGGGCCGCCTCGCCGCCGATCGTGCCGCGCAGCGTGGTGTCCATCGCGATCTACCCCCGAACAGACGGGCCCGGTGGGTACCGGGCGGTAACTTGATGGGGAACATCTACGACGGTCCGGACACGCTCCGCAACCGGCCGATCACCGGGCCCGGGCGGCGGTCGCGGTTCACCTATCCGGGTGTCCGGCGGGCTCGCGGCGGCCCCGGCGCCCCGCGGCGCGGGCCGCGGGTGGACGGCGCCGGACGTGCCGTGCGCACCCCGAAGGGGGACGGGTCGTCACCCGGAGGGCCGCCCGCCCCGCCGCCGGAGGGTTCCCACGTGCCACCGGTGCCGACCCGTGCCGGGGGGTGGCGCGGCCCGCGCACTCCCGGAGGCCGGCGGCGCGGTCGTATCCTGGGGGAGTTTCCGACTACCGAAAGCAGCCGGCCATGCGCGTGTACGTCCCCTTGACCCTCCCCGGGCTCGCCGAGGCGCACAAGGCGGGTGAGCTCGGTCCCGGCCCGCTGCGTGCGTACGCCGTGACCCCCGAGCTGCGCGAGTGGTACGTGTCGGACGACATCGAGGAGCTGGAGTACGCGGCCCTCGGCCGCGCCGCGGCCGCCTCCCTCCGGCTGATCGCCGCCGACCCGGCCGCGCCGCCCCGGCGCGTCGTCGTCGCGCTGGACGTCGCCGACGGGGCCGCCACCGCCGCCCCGGGGGAGGAGGAGGCCGCCCTCGGCCGGGTCGCCCTCGCCGATGTCGTACGGCTTTCCGTGGCCGCCGCCGTCCACGTCGACGCCGACGACGCCGAGGAGGACGTGGCCGCCGCCGTCCGGGCCGTGGCGGCCGCCGACGCCGGGGACGGCGACGCGCGGTCCGCCGTGGACGGCGCCGAGGACCACGAACTGCTGTGGTTCGGGGTGCAGGAGATCCCGGGGCTGCTGACATGAAAGCCCCGGCGCACCTGCGGATCCCGACCCCCACCCATATCGTCTGGGACTGGAACGGCACCCTCCTGCACGACATCGACGCCGTCATGGCCGCGACCAACGCCTCCTTCGCGGAGCTCGGTTTCGCGCCGATCACCCTGGAGACCTACCGCGACCTGTACGTCGTACCGGTGCCCAAGTTCTACGAGCGGCTGATGGGGCGGCTGCCCACCGAGGACGAGTGGCAGGTCATGGACGACACCTTCCACCGCCACTACTGGGCCGCCGCCGAGAGCGCCGGGCTCGCCGAGGGCGCCCGCGAGTTGCTCCGCACCTGGCAGGGCGACGGGCTCACCCAGTCGCTGCTCTCGCTCGCGCCGCACGAGAAGCTCGTCCCGCTGGTCCGCCTGCACGGCATCGACCGGCACTTCCTGCGCGTCGACGGCCGGACCGGGCCCTCCCACACGAGCAAGGCGGTGCACCTCGTACGGCACATGGCCGCCCTGGACGGGACGGGCGTGAGGGCCGAGCGTACGGTCCTCATCGGAGACGCCGTGGACGACGCCCTCGCCGCGGCCCACGTCGGCGCCCGGGCCGTGCTCTACACGGGCGGTTCGCACAGCCGCGCCAGTCTGGAATCGGCCGGGGTGCCCGTGGTCGACTCCCTGGCGGAGGCCGTCCGCACCGCTCGGGAAATGGCCGGATAGCGCCCGTCGGAGCGCCACGCCCCGCCGTCCTGTCCGTCGCTGTCCAGAACGTCAAACTTCAACCTCAAGTTTTGTACACATCCATGACGTGTCCGGGGCGGGTGGCGATAGCCTGGTACCCGTGATCAGCGCGATAGTCATCGGAGGCGCCGAAGCCTCCTGCGCCCGTGGCACCACCGTGCCCGGGCCCTCGCTGGTTTCCGCCGCCGGGACGAGGCGCCCACGGATCATTCCCTCCCGGTCGGCCCTTCCGCGGCCCAGCGCCGGTCCCGAAACGGACACCCCGCTTCGCGGCGCGACGCCGATCCTTCCTTCACCTACGTCACGCAATGGCGCGCGACAGGAGCCAGGTAATGCAGACCAAGCTGGACGAAGCAAAGGCCGAGCTGCTCGCGCGGGCGGCCCGGGTAGCTGAGAACAGCCCGGCCGGGGGGCTACTTCCGACTGGGTCCGAGCAAGGGGAGCGTCCCGACCGGGAAACGGTGCTCTCCTACCTCCAGCGCTACTACCTGCACACCGCCCCCGAGGACCTCCTCGACCGGGACCCGGTCGACGTGTTCGGGGCGGCGCTGTCGCACTACCGGCTCGCGGAGAACCGGCCGCAGGGCACCGCGAGCGTGCGCGTGCACACCCCGACGGTCGAGGAGAACGGCTGGACCTCCAGTCACTCCGTGGTGGAAGTCGTCACCGACGACATGCCCTTCCTCGTGGACTCCGTCACCAACGAGCTGTCCCGCCAGGGGCGCGGCATCCACGTCGTCATCCACCCCCAGGTCGTCGTCCGCCGTGACGTCACCGGCCGGCTGATCGAGATCCTCGGCCCCGACTGCGACGCGCACGGCCCCAGGACCGCGCGCCCCCACGACTCCCTCGTCGAGTCCTGGATCCACGTCGAGATCGACCGCGAGACCGACCGCGCCGACCTGAAGCAGATCACCGGCGACCTGCTGCGCGTCCTGTCCGACGTACGCGAGTCCGTCGAGGACTGGGAGAAGATGCGCGACGCGGCGCTGCGCATCGCCGCCGGCCTGCCCGACGAGCCCACCGCCCCGGACCTGCGCGAATACGAGCTCGAAGAGGCCCGCGAGCTGCTGCGCTGGCTCGCCGACGACCACTTCACCTTCCTCGGCTACCGCGAGTACAACCTCGTCGACGGCGACTCCCTGGCCGCCGTGCCCGGCACCGGCCTCGGCATCCTGCGCTCCGACCCGCACCACAGCGGCAAGGACGACGGCCACCCCGTCTCGCCGTCGTTCAACCGGCTGCCCGCCGACGCCCGTGCCAAGGCCCGCGAGCACCGCCTGCTGGTGCTGACCAAGGCCAACAGCCGCTCCACCGTGCACCGCCCCTCCTACCTCGACTACGTGGGCGTCAAGAAGTTCGACGCCGAGGGCAACGTCGTCGGCGAGCGCCGCTTCCTCGGCCTGTTCTCCTCCGCCGCGTACACCGAGTCGGTGCGCCGGGTGCCCGTCATCCGCCGCAAGGTCAGCGAGGTCCTCGACGGCGCCGGCTTCGCGCCGAGCAGCCACGACGGCCGCGACCTGCTGCAGATCCTCGAGACCTACCCGCGCGACGAGCTGTTCCAGACCCCGGTCGACAAGCTCCGCGAGATCGTCACCTCCGTCCTGTACCTGCAGGAGCGCCGCCGGCTGCGGCTGTACCTGCGCCAGGACGAGTACGGGCGCTACTACTCCGCGCTCGTCTACCTGCCGCGCGACCGCTTCACCACCGGCGTCCGGTTGCGGCTGATGGACATCCTGAAGGAGGAGCTCGACGGCATCAGCGTCGACTTCACCGCCTGGAACACCGAGTCGATCCTCTCGCGCATCCACTTCGTCGTCCGCGTGCCCCAGGGCAAGGAGCTGCCGGTCCTCACCGACGGCGACGTCGAGCGCATCGAGGGCCGCCTCGTCGAAGCCGCCCGGTCCTGGACCGACGGCTTCTCCGAGGCCCTGGTCGCCGAGCTGGGCGAGGAGCGCGCCGCCGAGCTGCTGCGCCGCTACGGCACCTCCTTCCCCGAGGGCTACAAGGCGGACCACTCGCCGCGCGCCGCCGTCGCCGACCTCTGCCACCTGGAGCGGCTCTCCGCCAGCGACCTGCCGTTCGCGCTCTCGCTGTACGAGCCCGTCGGCGCGGCCCCCGGTGAGCGCCGGTTCAAGATCTACCGCACGGGCGAGCAGGTCTCCCTCTCCGCGGTCCTGCCCGTGCTCCAGCGCCTGGGCGTCGAGGTCACCGATGAGCGGCCCTACGAACTGCGCCGCTCCGACCGGGTCAGTGCCTGGATCTACGACTTCGGCCTGCGGATGCCCGCCGTCGGCGCCAGCGGCGACGCCTACCTCGGCGACGACGCCCGCGAGCGCTTCCAGGAGGCCTTCGCGGCCGTCTGGAACGGCGAGGCGGAGAACGACAACTTCAACACCCTGGTGCTGAGCGCCGGGCTGACGTGGCGGCAGGCCGTCGTGCTGCGCGCGTACGCCAAGTACCTGCGCCAGGCGGGCTCCACCTTCAGCCAGGACTACATGGAGGACACCCTCCGCAACAACGTCCACACCACCCGGCTGCTGGTCTCCCTCTTCGAGGCGCGGCTGTCGCCCAGCCGCCAGGCCGCCGGCAGCGAGCTCGTCGACGCCATGCTGGAGGAGCTCGACGGGGCCCTGGACCAGGTCGCCTCGCTCGACGAGGACCGCATCCTGCGGGCCTTCCTCACCCTCATCAAGGCGACCCTGCGCACCAACTTCTTCCAGGAGGCGCGGGGCTTCGAATGGCACGACTACGTGTCCATGAAGTTCGACCCGCAGGCCATCCCCGACCTGCCGGCGCCCCGCCCCGCCTACGAGATCTGGGTGTACTCGCCGCGCGTCGAGGGCGTGCACCTGCGCTTCGGCAAGGTCGCGCGCGGCGGCCTGCGCTGGTCCGACCGGCGCGAGGACTTCCGTACGGAGATCCTCGGCCTGGTCAAGGCGCAGATGGTCAAGAACACCGTGATCGTGCCGGTCGGCGCCAAGGGCGGCTTCGTCGCCAAGCAGCTCCCGGACCCCTCGGTGGACCGCGACGCCTGGCTCGCCGAGGGCATCGCCTGCTACCGCACCTTCATCTCCGCCCTGCTGGACATCACCGACAACCTGGTCGCGGGCGAGGTCGTGCCCCCGCAGGACGTGGTGCGCCACGACGGCGACGACACCTACCTGGTCGTCGCCGCCGACAAGGGCACCGCGACGTTCTCCGACATCGCCAACGAGGTCGCGCACCAGTACAACTTCTGGCTCGGCGACGCCTTCGCCTCCGGCGGTTCGGCCGGTTACGACCACAAGGGCATGGGCATCACCGCCCGCGGCGCCTGGGAGTCCGTCAAGCGGCACTTCCGCGAGCTCGGCCACGACACCCAGACCGAGGACTTCACGGTCGTCGGTGTCGGCGACATGTCCGGCGACGTCTTCGGCAACGGCATGCTGCTCTCGGAGCACATCCGCCTGGTGGCGGCCTTCGACCACCGGCACATCTTCCTCGACCCGTCCCCCGACGCGGCCACCTCCTACGCCGAGCGCCGGCGCCTGTTCGACCTGCCGCGCTCGTCGTGGGCGGACTACGACACCTCGCTGATCTCGGCGGGCGGCGGCGTCCACCCCCGTTCGGCGAAGGCCGTCCCGGTCACCGCGCAGGTCCGCGCGGCCCTCGGCATCGAGGCGAGCATCACCAAGATGACTCCGGCCGAGCTGATGCAGGCCATCCTCAAGGCCCCCGTCGACCTGCTGTGGAACGGCGGTATCGGCACCTACGTCAAGGCGACCGCCGAGACGCACGCGGACGTCGGCGACAAGGCCAACGACGCCATCCGCGTCAACGGCTCCGACGTTCGGGCCAAGGTCATCGGCGAAGGCGGCAACCTGGGCCTGACCCAGCTCGGCCGCATCGAGTTCGCCCGGACGGGCGCGGGCGGCGAGGGCGGCAGGGTCAACACCGACGCCATCGACAACAGCGCGGGCGTGGACACCTCCGACCACGAGGTGAACATCAAGATCCTGCTCAACGCGGTCGTGGCCGACGGCGACATGACCGTCAAGCAGCGCAACAAGCTGCTCGCCGAGATGACCGACGAGGTCGGCGTGCTGGTGCTGCGCAACAACTACGCGCAGAACACCGCGCTCGCCAACGGCGCCGCGCAGGCCCCCAGCCTGCTCCACGCGCAGCAGCGCTTCATGCGCCGCCTGGAGCGCGAGGGGCTGCTCAACCGCCAGCTGGAGTTCCTGCCCACCGACCGGCAGATCCGCGAACTGCTCACCAACGGCCGCGGCCTGACCCAGCCGGAGCTGGCCGTCCTCTTCGCCTACACCAAGATCACGCTGGCGGACGAGCTCATCCACACCGTACTGCCGGAGGACCCGTACCTGCGCCGGCTGCTCCTCGCGTACTTCCCGGCCGCCCTGCGCGAGAAGTTCCCCGAGCAGATCGACGGGCACGCGCTGCGCCGGGAGATCATCACCACCCTCCTGGTCAACGACACCGTCAACACCGGTGGTTCGACCTTCCTGCACCGCCTGCGCGAGGAGACCGGGGCCTCCACGGAGGAGATCGTCCGGGCGCAGCTCTCGGCCCGTGAGATCTTCGGCCTGGACGAGGTGTGGGACGCGGTCGAGGACCTGGACAACAAGGTCGCGGCCAGTGTCCAGACCCGGATCCGGCTGCACTCGCGGCGCCTGGTCGAGCGCGGTACGCGCTGGCTGCTGAACAACCGGCCGCAGCCGCTGCAGATCACCGAGACCATCGAGTTCTTCGGTGACCGGGTCGGGCACGTCTGGGCCGAGCTGCCGAAGCTGGTGCGCGGCGCCGACCTCGAGTGGTACCAGTCGATCATGGACGAGCTGATCGGCGAGGGCGTCCCCGAGGACCTGGCGGCCAAGGTGGCCGGCTTCTCCTCGGCCTTCCCCACGCTGGACGTCGTCGCGATCGCGGACCGCACCGGCGTGGCTCCGCTGGACGTCGCCGAGGTGTACTACGACCTCGCCGACCGCCTGGACATCACCCAGCTCATGGACCGCATCATCGAGCTGCCGCGGTCCGACCGCTGGCAGTCGATGGCCCGCGCCTCCATCCGCGAGGACCTGTTCGCGGCGCACGCGGCCCTGACCGCCGACGTGCTGTCGGTGGGCGACGGCAGCTCCACTCCCGAGGAGCGGTTCCGGGCCTGGGAGGAGAGGAACGCGGCGATCATCGGCCGGGCCCGGACGACCCTGGACGAGATCCGGGGCTCGGACGACTTCGACCTGGCGAACCTGTCGGTGGCGATGCGGACGATGCGGTCGCTGCTGCGCACGCACAGCTAGGCGTTCTTGCCGGACGGGCCGGGCCCGGGACCTTCGCGGTCCCGGGCCCGGCCCGTCCGTGTGCGGGGGGCGCGCCCGCCTCAGGCGCCGCCTCCGCCGGTGAACGCCTCGTACGCGGCGCACACCTCCTCGGCGGGGCCGTCCATGCGCAGCACGCCCGACTCCAGCCAGAGGGCGCGTTCGCAGGTCTCGCGCACCGTGTTGATGCCGTGGCTGACGAGGAAGACGGTGCCGGCGCGCTCGCGCAGCTCCTCGATGCGGTCCTGGCTGCGGCGCTGGAAGGCGGCGTCACCGGTGGCCAGGGCCTCGTCGATCATCAGCACGTCGTGGTCCTTGGCGGCGGCGATGGAGAACCGCAGCCGGGCGCCCATGCCGGAGGAGTAGGTGCGCATGGGCAGGGAGATGAAGTCGCCCTTCTCGTTGATCCCGGAGAAGTCGACGATGCCCTGGTAGCGCCGGCGGATTTGCTCGCGGCTCATGCCCATCGCCAGGCCGCCGAGCACGACGTTGCGCTCGCCGGTCAGGTCGTTCATCAGCGCGGCGTTCACGCCGAGGAGCGAGGGCTGGCCGTGCGAGTAGACCGCGCCGCGGGCCACCGGCTGGAGCCCGGCGATGGCCTTGAGCAGGGTGGACTTGCCCGAGCCGTTGGAGCCGATGAGGCCGATGGCCTCGCCCTCGTACGCGGTGAAGCTGACGCCCCGGACGGCGTGCACCTCGCGGACGCCGGAGGCGGGCCCGCGGGAGAAGATCCGGCTGAGGGCCGCGGTGGCGCCGCCCTTGCGGGCGCCGCCGTGGACCTTGTAGACGACGTGGACGTCGTCCGCGATGACGGTGGGGACGCGGGTTCCCCCTGCGGTGTCAGCCACGGCCGTAACTCTCCTCGGCCTTCCAGAAGTAGACGAACCCGCCGGCTCCGGCGAGCAGCGCCCAGCCGATGGCGACCGGCCAGACGTGGTGCGGAAGCGCGTGCGCGGGGAAGCTGTCGATGAGCGAGAAGCGCATCAGGTCGATGTAGACGGCCGCCGGGTTGAACTTGAGCACCGCCAGCACCCAGTGCGGCAGGTGGTCGCTCTTCAGCATCTGGTCGATGGACCACATGACACCCGACGAGTACATCCAGGTCCGCAGGACGAAGGGCATCAGCTGGCTGACGTCCGGGCTCCTGCTGCCGATGCGGGCCATGACCATGGCGCAGCCTGCGGCGAAGACGGCCGTCAGCAGCAGCGTCGGGACGGCCAGCAGCCAGGCCGGGCCGGGTGTCTGGCCGCAGGCCAGCAACAGGACGACCAGGGCGCCCATGGTGACGAGCAGCTGCTGGAAGAGCTGCACGACGGTGGAGAGGGGCAGGCTCGCGCGGGGGAAGTGCAGGGCGCGCACCAGGCCGAGGTTGCTGTGGACGGAACGGGTGCCCGCGTTGATCGAGCTGCCGATGAAGTCCCAGACGAAGACGCCGGTGATCAGGAACGGCACGTAGTCGGGCACGCCGTGGCTGGCCCGCATGACCATGCCGAAGATGAAGTAGTAGACCGCCGCGTTGAGCAGCGGGGTCACCAGGTGCCAGACCTGGCCGAGCTTCGCCGTGCTGTAGGTGGCCTGCATGCGGGCGGTCGCGTAGGTCGTCACGAAGTGGCGCCGGTTCCAGAGCTCCGCCAGGTAGCGGGGCAGGGAGGGGCGGGCGCCGCTGAGGGTCAGGCCGTGCGCCGCCGCCAGGTCCGCGGCGGCCGGAGGCGTCGCGGGGGCGGATGCGGTCGGGGGTGCGGTCGCGGTGGTCACAAGGGTCGCTTTCGCCGGGGGTCGGGGCGTCAGGGCTCCGCTCGGCGCCGGCCGAGGGAGAGGACGGGTCCGTATCGTCGCTACGGCGAGGTTAGGGCGCAGTGCGTCGGAACGCAACCGTATCGTCGTGACGCGGGCGCGGCTATGCTCTGTGCATGACCACGGATCCCGCCGCCCCCGTCCCCACCCCCGCCGCCCCCGTCCCCACCCCCGCCGCCGCCCGCCGCGCACCCGCGGGCGCCGCCGTCCTGCGCGAGGACGTGACCGAGGCGATCCGGGAGGCGGTGGTGGAGGAACTGGCCGCGGTCGGCTTCTCCCGCATGTCCATCGAGGGCATCGCCCGCCGGGCGGGCGTCGGCAAGACGGCGGTCTACCGGCGCTGGAAGTCCAAGCTGCACCTGGTGCTGGACCTGGTCGGCGCCTTCGCGGCGGACGGCCTGCCGGTACCGGCGACGGGGTCCCTGTACGGGGACGTACGCGCCCTGCTGGAGGTCATGTCCCACGTCCTGCGCCACCCCGTGGCCTCCGCGGTGATCCCCGACCTGCTGGTCGAGGCTGCCCGCAACCCGGAGATCGCCGAGGCGGTCCGCGGAGCCCTGCTCGACGGGCAGCACCGCATGGCGCAGGGCATCGTCGCGGACGCCGCCGCCCGCGGAGAACTCCCCGCGGACATCCGCCCCGAGCACGCCCTCGACCTGCTGATCGGACCGCTCTACTGGCGCCAGGTGGTGGTCCGCGACACGGTGACCCCGGCCCACCTGGACACCCTGGCGCACCAGGTGGTGGCGGGCCTGACCTCCTGCCCGGGCACCCGGCCGGTCTGAGCACGCGCCTGCCCGCAACGCGTGGCGCCCCCCGCTTCCCCGCTACGGCCAGACGTGGGCCAGAGGTTGTGCGGGCGGGGCGGAGGCGGGTGCGGAGGGCAGGACCGGGGCTGCGGGGGTGGGGCGGCGGGATGCCAGAGGGGTGACGGCCGGGACGGGGACCGGCTGGCCCAGGAAGACGCGGCGCACCACCCGTTCCGCCGCGTGGCCGTCGTCGTACGGGCAGAAGCGGGCGCGGAACGCCGCGCGGAGCTGGGCCGAGCGGGAGCCCCGCCAGTGGCCCGTGGTGAAGATGTCCACCAGTTCGTCCTCGGTCCGCGCAATGGCGCCCGGCGGGCACGTGCGCAGGTCGAAGTAGGTGCCCCGGGCCGCCTCGTACGCCTCCCAGTCGTCCGCGTGGATGACGATCGGGCGGTCCAGCACCGCGTAGTCGAACATCAGGGACGAGTAGTCCGTGACCAGCGCGTCGGAGGCGAGGCACAGCTCCTCCACCGACGGGTGCGCGGAGACGTCCAGCAGGCGGGGATGGGGCTCCAGCGGGAAGGGCGCGTCCGCGTACGTGAGGTGGGTGCGGACCAGGAGCGTGAAGCGCGGGCCGAGATCGCGCAGGACGCGCTCGAAGTCCAGGTGGTCCGGCCGGCTGCGCCGGTAGTCGCGGTGGGTGGGCGCGTACAGGATCGCCGTCGAGCCCGCCGGGATGTTGAGGCGTTCGCGCACGGCGACGACGTCGGCCCCGGTGGCCCGGTGGAAGACGTCGTTGCGGGGATAGCCGTACTCGAGGGTGGTGTACGCGGCGGGGACGGCCTTCTCCCAGACCAGGGTGGAGTGCCGGTTCGCCGAGAGCAGGTAGTCCCACCTGTCGGCGCCGCGCAGCAGCCCGGCGAAGTCCGGCGTCGGGGTGGCCGCCGGCCGGTCCTGGAGGTCGAGGCCGACCCGCTTGAGCGGGGTCCCGTGCTGGGTCTGCACCACGATCTGGCCCGGGCGCTTGACCAGGCTCCGTTCGAGGTTGACGTTGGTCACCAGGTACGCGGCCCTGGCCAGGGCCGTCCAGTACGCCGCCGTGCCCGGCCGCAGCGGGGTCGTCTCCCGGGGAAGGGTCGCCGCGTGCCGCGGCTCGCAGATCCAGGCCGTGCGCATGGCGGGCGAGAGCTCCCGCAGCTTCGCCTCGATGGCCGCCGGGTTGCAGGCGTAGCCGCCGTGCCAGTACGCGGAGAAGACCGCGAGGTCCGGGCGCAGCGGAAGCAGGCGCTGGGTGCGGTAGTGCAGGCGCAGGGCGCTCTCGCGCAGGCCCCGCCCCAGCGCCGAGGCGCCGCGGCCCGCCGCCGGCCCGCACACCCGCAGGGCGGACAGCAGCCGGTAGGTGCGCCGGGCGCCCAGCCGCATCAGCAGGTGGCGGACGCGGTCGGTCCGGGTGGGGGACGCCGCCCGTGCCCCCGGGGCCCGGTGGCGGCGCAGCAGGGCGGCGGCCCGCCGGAAGAACTCGGCCCGGCTCGCGCGCGGCAGGCGGTGCGGGTCGGCGTACAGGGCGCAGAAGTGCTCGGCCATCCGCCGGTGCACCGCCGGCCGCCACCGCTCCAGCTCCGGGCGGCCGGCGAGGTAGCCGAAGACCCGGTCGTACTGGTCGAGGACGTCGAGGTGGCGGCGGCTGGCGGTGGTCAGGATCGACCCCGCCCGGCGCCGGCGGTGGTGGACGCAGACCCGGTCCAGCACCGCCACGGACTCCGCGGCCAGCAGCGCCGCGTAGGTCCACGGGACGTCCTCGTAGTAGCCGGACGGGAACCGCAAGCCCTCGCGCTCCACGTATTCCCGGCGGTACGCCTTGTTCCACACCATCACCGGCATGCCGAGCAGCGCCGGCCGGTCGACGAGGCGGAAGCTGGCCGGGCCCTCCTCGGACAGCCGGTGCGAGGGACGGTCGCGCTCGAGCTCGCCGGTCCAGCAGGTGCGCGCGTGGCCGTAGACCAGCACGTCGGGGGAGCCGGTGGCCTTGAGCCGGTCGGCGACGGCCTGGAGCGCGGCGGGCGCCAGCGTGTCGTCCCCGTCGAGGAAGAGCAGGTAGTCGCCGGTGGCCCGGGCCAGGCCCGCGTTGCGTGCCGGGCCCGGCCCGAGGTTGTCCGCCAGGTGCACGGCGGTGACCCGCGGGTCCCGGGCGGCGCACTCGTCGATGATCGGGCCGCAGGCGTCCGGGGAGGCGTCGTCGACCGCGATCAGCTCCAGATCCGGGTACGACTGGGACAGGACCGACTCCAGACTCTCCTGGAGGTACGCCTGGACCTTGTACGCGGGCACGATGACGCTGAACCGGGGCACGGCACATCCAGGGGTCGGCGCGGGCATATGGCCCAGCAACCCCCCGTGGCGGGGTCGGGTTACGCGCTGTGCGGCAATCGGGTTGCGCAGCGTCAACACCGCACGTCGCAGCGGTGCGGGGAGTCCTCGCCCGCTACTTGATCGCTCCGGCCATCACCCCCGAGACGAAGTGCCGCTGGAAGGCGAAGAAGACGACGAGCGGGATGACCATCGACAGGAAGGCCCCGGGCGCCAGCACGTCGATGTTGTTCCCGAACTGCCGCACCTGCTGCTGGAGTGCCACCGTCACCGGCGGGTTCGCGGAGTCCGCGAAGACCAGTGCCACCAGCATGTCGTTCCACACCCACAGGAACTGGAAGATGCCGAGGGAGGCGATCGCCGGACCGCCCAGCGGCAGCACCACCCGCGCGAACAGCCGCAGTTCACCCGCCCCGTCCAGCCGGGCCGCCTCCAGCAGCTCCCGCGGGATCTCGGCGAAGAAGTTCCGCAGCAGGAACACCGCGAACGGCAGTCCGAAGGCGGTGTGGAAGAGCACCACGCCCGCCGTGGTCTCGAACAGCCCGATGGCGCCGAAGAGTTCGGACACCGGGATCAGCGCCACCTGGACCGGGACGACCAGCAGCCCCACCACGACCAGGAACAGCCAGTCCCGCCCGGGGAACTCCAGCCAGGCGAAGGCGTATCCGGCGAAGGCGCCGAGGACGAGGACGAGCAGGGTGGCCGGGACCGCGATCGCGACGGTGTTCAGCAGCGAGGAGGTGATCGTCTCGTTGGCGAGCAGCCGCTCGTAGTTCCCGGCCGTCAGCCGCGCGGGCGCGGTCAGCGCCTGCCACCAGCCGCCCCTGTTCAGGTCGCCCGGGGACAGCAGCGAGGAGAGCAGCAGACCGAGGGTGGGCATCAGCCAGAACAACGCGGCCACCACCAGGAACACGCGCACCGCCCCGGCGGCGAGTCGGGCGGAGGCGAGCCTGGCGAACGAGTCCGCGGGCCTCATCGGGACCCCTCCTTGCGCAGCCTGCGGATGTTCACCAGCATCACCGGGACCACCAGCACCAGCAGCAGCACGGCGATGGCACTGCCCAGCCCCGGATCGGCGTCCGTGCCGAAGGAGGTCCGGTACAGCTGGAGGGCGAGCACGTTCGCGTCGTCCTGCACCGCCCCCGGCGCGATCACGAACACCAGGTCGAAGATCTTCATCACGTTGATGACAAGGGTGACCAGCACCACCGCCAGCACGGGGGCGAGCAGCGGGACGGTGATCCGGCGGAACACCTGCCACTCGGTCGCCCCGTCGACGCGCGCCGCCTCCAGCAGCTCCCGCGGTACGGAGGCCAGCCCCGCCCCGATCAGCACCATCGCGAAACCGGCCCACATCCACACGTACGCCCCGATGACCGCCGGAGTGACGAACGCGGGACCGAGCCACTGCACCCCCCCGTACGCCTCGCGGAAGTTGGCGGCGGGCAGCCGCAGCAGCGCCCCGTCGGCCTTCGCCGACAGCGTGAAGGTGCCGTCGGCGCGGGCCGTCGCGGTGTCCACGACGCGGCCGTCCTTGACCGCCTCGATCCGCATCCCGGCGAGGGCCTGCTCGGCCGGGTCGACCGCGTTGGTGCGGCCGCCCCCGCCCCGGGTGAAGTCCTGCCAGACCGTCCCGGTGACCCGCCCGGCCTCGGTGTCCGCCGTCCGGGCCGTCCGGGTCCCTTCCGGCAGGGCCTCCGGGGCCACCCCGACCAGCGGGAGCAGGACCGGGCTGCCCGCCCGGACCGGATCCCGGGTCACGAAGGCGCCCCCGCCGGCGTCCGCCAGCGGGGAGTCCCGCCCCGGGCGGGCCTTGGGGAACGCCGAGGACTCCGCGAAGGTGTCGTGGACCCCGACCCAGACCGCGTTGGCGACGCCCCGGTCGGGATCGTGGTCGTAGACGAGGCGGAAGATGATGCCCGCCGCGAGCATCGAAATCGCCATCGGCATGAACACCAGCAGCTTGAACGCCGTGCCCCAGCGCACCCGTTCGGTGAGCACCGCGAAGATCAGGCCGAGGGCGGTGGCCGTGGTCGGCGCGAGCACCACCCACAGCGCCGTGTTCCCCAGGGCGGTGCGGATGGTGGTGTCGCTGAGGATCTCCCGGTAGTTGTCGCCGCCGACGAAGCCGGTCCCGGGGCGGTCGAAGAAGCTTCGGTAGACCGAGTAGCCGATCGGGTGCACGACGAGTGCGCCGAGCAGCACGAGGGCCGGCAGCAGGAACGCCGCCGCGATCAGCCGGCGGCGCCTGGCCTCGGCGGAGCGGGAGCTCCCGCCCGCCGGGGCAGCGGCGGGCGCGGTGGCCTTGGCCTTCACCGGGATCAGTTCCCGTAGGCCTTGGCCGCGTCCGCCTCCAGTTTCGCCTGGGTGCCCGCCACGTCCGACGGGTTCGCCAGGAAGTCCTGGAGCGCCTTCCACTCGCCCGCGCCCGGGGTCCCGCCGAAGGCCGCCGGAGCCTGGTCCGACATGTCGAAGCGGAAGTCGTCGCCCGCCGCGATCAGCGCCTTGGCGATGCCGCGCTGGATGTCATTGGGGTAGGCCGCCGGGTCGACCGCCTTGTTGGGGGAGATGAAACCGCCCTCGCGGGCCTGGATCTCGGCAGCGTCCGCCGACGCCAGGAAGGTCAGCAGCGCCTGCGCGCCCCTCGACGGCTTCAGTGCCACCGCCACGTCGCCGCCGGAGACCACCGGCGCCTTGGCGCCCACGGCCGGGAAGGGGAAGACGAGTGCGTCCGTCCCCACCTTCGCCTCGGTCTGCGCGATGTTGACCGCCACGAAGTCGCCCTCGTAGACCATCGCCGCCGCCGGCCGGTCGCCACCGGTGAAGGTCTGGGTCACCGACTTGGGGAACTCGGTGGACAGGGCCCCGCTCGGCCCGCCCGCCAGGAAGTCCTTGCGCCCGAACAGCTCGCCCAGCGTGGTCAGGGCCTGCTTGACGCTGTCGTCCGTCCACGGGATCTCGTGCTTGGCCAGCTGGTCGTACTTCTCCGGCCCGGCCTGCGACAGGTAGACGTTCTCGAACCAGTCGGTGAGCGTCCAGCCGTCCGCACCGGCCACGGAGACCGCCGGGGTGCCCGAGGCGGACAGGGTGTCGGCCGCGGCCAGGAACTCCTTCCAAGTCGCCGGGGGTTTGACGCCCGCCGCCTCGAACGCCTTCGCGTTGTACCAGACCAGCGACTTGTTGGCGGCCTTGTAGTAGACGCCGTACTGGGTGCCCCCGACGGCCCCGAGCGTCTTCCAGCCCGCCGAGTAGTTCTTGTCGAGCTGCGCCCGGGCCTCCGGGCCCACCGGCTGCGCCCACTTGTTCTGCACCGCCGAGACCAGCGCCCCGACCTGCGGGAGCAGCGCCACGTCCGGCGGCGCCCCGCCCGCGATCTTCGAACCGAGGAAGGTGACGATCGGGTCCTGCGCCGGGACGAAGGTGACGGTGGCGCCCGTCCGCTTCTCGAACTCCTTCAGGACCTTGGTGAAGTTCTCCTGCTCCGGTCCCGTCCAGACCGCCGCGACCTCCAGCTTCTCGCCATCCAGCCGGGGTAACGCCACGCTCGGGCTCTGGACCGTACCGCCGGGGGCAGGTTGCTCCTCGCCGCCGTCGCCCCCGCCGCACGCGCTCAACGTGAGCGCGCCCGCCGCGGCCAGTGCGGCCCAGCTGAGTTTCGTACGGCTCGTTCCGTGCCTGCGCATGGTTCTGCCCCCGATGGCCGTGGGTGTGTCCCGGAACACAAGGTCTACGCCGACCCGCGCGCCCCCGCAATACCGCCTCGGGCAGCCGCCGCCGGGCCGTCCGCGCCGGACGGCCGCACCTACGGCGCGGCCGGGAAGCGCACGGGTATCGCCGAGACCAGGTGCGCGGCCCGGTCCAGGGCGCTGGCCAGCAGCGCGAGGTCGGTCGGTCCGTTGCCCAGCTCGCGCACCGGGCGCCGGGCGGGCGGGTCGCCCATCCGCTCCCACTCCACCGGGACGACCGTCGGCCGCAAGGTGGCGGTCCGGGGGATCCGGCCGGTGACCCGGCCCGCCTGGAAGGGCACCGTCCGGCCGTCCGGGGAGCGGAGCAGGCCGCGGCCGGGCCCCGGCTGGTCGGGTGCGTCGAGTTCCACGCGCAGGGTCGACAGCCGGGCCGGCACGGTGTCGGCCGTACGGTCCGGGCGGGCGCTGGCGGCCACCAGGTGCACCCCGAGCCGGGCACCCTCCCGGGCCACCGCCTCCAGCGCCCGGACCACCGAACCGGCGGCGGGGCGGCCGGTGCTGCCCAGCCCCGGCGCGACCAGCGCGTCGAAGTCGTCGACCAGCACCACCAGGCGCGGCAGCGGACTCGGCCCGGCCGGGTCGGTATGGGCCGCCGACAGGGACGGGCGCAGCCGCAGCGTGCCCGTGCGCTGGGGGTCGAGGTCGCCGCGCAGCTCGCCCTCCGTGGGCCGGCGGGGCGCGACCATCCGGTCGGAGACCTCGCGCCGCGCGTGCCACTCGGCGAAGGCCGTCCCGTCGAGGAGCTCGGCGCGGCGCTTTAGCTCGGCGCCCAGCGCCTGGGCGAACTCCCGCATCCGCAGCGGGTCCGAGGCCACCAGGTGGGCGCAGACGTGCGGGAGGTCGGTGCAGGGCGCCAGCCCGTCCCCGCGCTCGCCGCCCGCCCCGTCCAGCAGGAGCAGTCCCAGCCGGTCGGGCCGGGCGCCCGCCGACAGCGACGCGGCCACCGACCGCAGCAGCTCGGTCCGTCCGCTGCCGGCCGGGCCTTCGATGAGCAGGTGCGGGCCGTCGTGGACCAGTTCGGCGCCGACCGGGCCGCGCCGGCCGCTGCCCAGCACCAGCTCGACCAGGCCGCCCACCGCCTGCCCCTGCTCGGTGGCGGCGGCCCAGCGGGCCATCAGGGAGGCCGGGGTGGCGCGGGCCAGCCCCAGCTCGTCCAGCAGCCGGGCGGTCGCCGGCAGGGCGGCGGCGGCCGGCCGGTAGGGCTCGGCGGCGTGCGCGCCCTCGGCGCGCAGCGGGGCCAGGGCCCGGGCGAACCGCTCGGCCCAGGCCGCGGACACGGCGTCGGCGGTGGCCGTGGCGCCCCGCTGCTCGGGCTTGCCGCCGCGGACCGCGAAGGTCCGTACGGTCGTCGCCACGTCCCCGCTGAGCAGGGCGACCGCGCCGCAGTCCCGGAAGGCCGGGCTCTGCGCGCAGGCCGTCTCGTAGGTGTCGGCGACCGGGGAGGCGGGTGTGGCGGGCGGGGCCTCGGCCAGCGCCAGGACGTGGATCCCGGCGGCCGCGCCGTGCGAGGCGAGCCGCCCGGTGAGGTCGCGCAGCGCACCGGTGCCCGGATCGCCGTCCAGTACGAGCAGGGTGTAGGGGCCCTGGTAGACCTCGGCGGCCTGCCGGACCCGCTCGGGATCGGCCGCCGCCCAGTGCGTGCCGAGCGGCCCGTCGTCCAGGCGCCGGGCCAGCTCACCGGCGCGGGCGGCCGCCTGGTCGCGGTCGTAGGCGAGCAGCAGCCGGCAGTCCTGGCCGTGCGCGGGCCGCACGTGGGGCAGCCAGCCCAGCCAGCCCCAGTCGCGCCGCCGTTCGGCGAGGGTGTGTGCCCGGTCGGTGCAGACCAGCACGATCTCCAGCTGCGCCGGCGCGTGCAGGCCCGCCAGCTGGGCGACCACCCAGCGGGCCAGGCCGGTCAGCCGGGCGCGCGGGCCGGCGAGGCCGAGTGCTCCGACGGCGCGCAGCGACACCCGGCTGCCGGCGCCCAGACCCACGTCCAGCACCGCGGGGTGCCCCGGCGCCCGGGACCACAGCCGCTCGGTGGGCCCCAGCGCGGCCAGCAGCAGGGCGGCCGGGTCGTCGGGGTGGGGTGCGGCGGGGGCGGCGACGGCCGCCGGGCCGGCCGGGGCGGCGGCGGTCTCCTCGCCCCGTACCCACTTGCGGGCCCAGGCGCCGAGGCCCTTGCGGCGGCCCCCGGCCGGTTCCCCAGGGGCGCCCGGCCCGGGCGGCTCGGGCGCGGCCGCGAGGGGGCCGGGGCAGGAGTCGCCGGCATAGGGGTCGGGTGCCGATCCGGGGGTGCCGGTCCACTGCGTGCCGGGCAGGCCGGGCCGGTGGGCGGGCGGGCCCGGCCGGTGGGCGGTGGCCGCGGGCGCGCCGGGTGGGGCGGTCGGGGCGGGCGGGGTCGGTGAGGCGGTCGAACCGGTCGAGCCGGGCGGGGCGGCGGCGGAGCCGCGGCCGCCGAGGGCGAGGTGGCCCTCCAGGTCCGGGGCCACCGGCAGGGAGGCGGGGGCCTGGGCCGGGGCGGCCAGCCGCAGGGTGGACTCGCCCACCCGCAGCAGCGCGCCGGGCGGCAGGGCCACCGGCCGCGGTCCGACCGGGGAGCCGTCCAGCGCGGTGCCGTTCGTCGAGTCCAGGTCGGCCACCGACACCCGGCCGTCCTGCAGCACGGTCACCGAGCAGTGCAGCCGGGACACATCGGGGTCGTCCAGCGGGACGTCGGCGTCGGCCGCGCGGCCCACCTTGATCTGACCGCTGTGCAGCAGGTGCACCCCGCCCGCGTCCGGCCCGGCCACCACGTGCAGCTGGAGCGCGCCGAGGCCCTCCTCGGGCAGCACGTCCGGAACCGGGGCGTGCAGCGCCAGCACCGCCCCGTCCACCAGCGGGGGCTCGCCCAGCACCCGCCGCTGGAGGTCGAGCCGCTCGGCTCCGGCGTAGAGGACGACCGTTCCCCCGGTGTCGGGCCCGCCGACGGTCGCCGCGAGCCCGGAGGCGACCGCGGCGAGCGCGGTGCCGACGGGCGCGGTGACCAGTACGTCACAGCTCACGGGGGTGGTCGAGGGCTGGTGGCCGCTGCGCGACCCGAGGACGGTCAGCCGGATCTGCATCGCCGTCAGCGGTCCCTTCTGCGCGGTGCGCGGTGAGTGCGCCCGGCAGGGGGATCTCGGCGCACCACTGCCCGACCGCCCCCCGCCCGGCACGGACGCGTCGTCCGGTCAGGTCTGCCGGAAGGCGCGGCTCCCGCCCGTGCCGTTCCGTACGGGTGCATCCTCGCACCTGTCGCGGACAACACGCCCGGCGCCCGGCGACAATTGATCTTGATTGATCGCGGCACGGCGCCGACCTCGGCCGGATCCGACCGGGAGCCGGGGAAAATCGCCTCCGGCATACCCCTCGGGCGTCACCCTCCGTACACATGTGCGGCAACCAACCTCCGGCGGTCGGCGTCCTTCACGGGGACACCCCCTAGAGTGGGTCGGAAAATCCGGACGACAGAAGACGACAGCAGGGGAGCGCGAGACGTGCGGCCAGTCGGCAGCAAGTACCTGCTCGAGGAGCCGCTCGGGCGCGGCGCCACGGGCACCGTCTGGCGTGCCCGCCAGCGGGAGACCGCGGGCGCCGAGGCGGCCGTCGCCGGGCAGCCCGGCGAGACCGTGGCCATCAAGGTCCTCAAGGAGGAGCTGGCCCAGGACGCGGACATCGTCATGCGTTTCCTGCGCGAGCGCTCCGTCCTGCTGCGCCTGACGCACCCCAACATCGTCCGCACCCGCGACCTCGTGGTCGAGGGCGACCTGCTGGCCCTGGTCATGGACCTGATCGACGGCCCGGACCTGCACAAGTACCTCCGCATGAACGGCCCGTTCAGCCCCGTCGCCGCGAGCCTGCTGACCGCGCAGATCGCGGACGCGCTCGCCGCCAGCCACGCCGACGGCGTCGTGCACCGCGACCTGAAGCCGGCCAACGTGCTCCTCGACGAGCGCGGCGGAGCCATGCGGCCGATGCTCACCGACTTCGGCATCGCCCGCCTCGCGGACTCCCCGGGCCTGACCCGCACCCACGAGTTCGTCGGCACCCCGGCCTACGTGGCCCCCGAATCCGCCGAGGGCCGCCCCCAGACCTCCGCCGTCGACATCTACGGCGCCGGCATCCTGCTCTACGAGCTGCTCACCGGCCGGCCGCCCTTCGCGGGCGGCACGGCGCTCGAAGTGCTCCACCGCCACCTCAGCGAGGAGCCGCAGCGCCCCGCGAGCGTGCCCGAGCCGCTGTGGACCGTCGTCGAGCGCTGCCTGCGCAAGGAGCCGAACGAGCGGCCCAGCGCCGAGAGCCTCGCCCGCGGGCTGCGCGTGGTCGCCGCCGGCATCGGCGTGCACTCCACGGCCGCCGAGGTGGAGGCCGCGCTCGGCGTCGGTGCCCTGCTCGCCCCGGACCCCTCGCCCGCCCCGGTCCCCGAAACCCCCGGCGCGGCCGGGTCCGCCGACCCCACCCAGGTGCTGCCCGCGGGCGCCGGTGCGCCGCTCGGCGCCTACGACCCGAACGCGATGACCAGCGTCATGCCGCCGGTCGGCGCGGGCGGTGCGGACCCGACCTCGGTGATGCCGCCCGTGCAGCAGCCGGACCAGCCGCATCCGTGGGAGTCGCAGATGCGCGCCGTCCGCGACCGCAACGAGCAGACCCAGGTCCAGTACCTCGACCCGAGCGAGGACCCGCTGCGCCGCCGCCCGCAGCGGCAGGCGCCGCCCCCGCCGCAGCACCGGCCCCAGCAGCCGCCGCAGCACCGGCCCCAGCAGCCCCAACAACCCCCGCAGCAGCCGTACCAGCAGCCGCGGCAGCCGCAGTACCGCCAGCCGCAGCCGCCTCCGCAGCAGCAGTACGCACCCCCGCCGCCGCAGCACTACCAACCGCAGGCACACCAGCCTCAGCCGTACCAGCAGCCGCAGCCGCCCCAGTACCGCCAGCCGCAGCAGCCCCCGCAGCAGCAGCCCCCGCAGGCTCCGCCGCCCCGCCAGCCGGCCCCGCGCGAGCCGCGCCGGCGCGGTGCCAACCCGGTCCGCATCCCCGGCCTCGGCTGCCTCAAGGGCTGCCTGGTCATGATCCTGCTGTTCGTCGTGGCGGGCTGGCTGGTCTGGGAGCTCACCCCGCTCCAGGAGTGGGTCGGCACCGGCCGGGGCTGGTGGGACCAGCTGTGGACGTGGGGCTCCTCGATCGCGGACTGGGTCGGCTCCCTCGGGGACACCGCGGGGTCCACCCAGCCCTGACCGGGCCCCGTAGCGCCGACTTCGTTGATTTGTCGACTTCTGGGACGTGATTTCGCCCGCAGAAGTGAAGGTCGCCGCGAATCCGGGCCCCTGCTGGCCTCCAACGCCCACCCGGCCGCGTAGCTTTGGTGCGTACGCCAGCCGCTGAGGGAGCAGTCGTGGCACGGAAGATCGGCAGCCGGTACACCGCGCACCAGATCCTGGGGCGCGGCAGCGCGGGCACGGTGTGGCTGGGTGAGGGGCCCGACGGGCCCGTCGCCGTCAAACTGCTGCGCGAGGACCTCGCGTCCGACCAGGAGCTGGTCGGACGCTTCGTCCAGGAGCGCAGTGCGCTGCTCGGCCTGGAGCACCCCCACGTCGTGTCCGTCCGCGACCTCGTCGTCGACGGCAACGACCTCGCCCTCGTCATGGACCTCGTCCGCGGTACGGACCTGCGCACGCGCCTCGACCGCGAGCGCAGGCTCGCCCCCGAGGCGGCCGTCGCCATCGTCGCGGACGTCGCGGACGCGCTGGCCGCGGCGCACGCGGCCGGGGTCGTCCACCGCGACGTCAAGCCCGAGAACGTCCTGCTGGACATGCAGGGCCCGCTCGGCCCGGGCGGCGCGCACCCGGCGCTGCTGACCGACTTCGGCGTGGCCAAACTGATCGACACCCCGCGGCGGGCCTCCGCCGGCCGGGCCTCGGCGCCGACCACGCGGATCATCGGCACGCCGGACTACCTGGCGCCGGAGATCGTCGAGGGCCTGCCCCCGCGGGCGGCGGTCGACATATACGCCCTGGCCACCGTCCTGTACGAGCTGCTGGCCGGATTCACCCCCTTCGGCGGGGGCCACCCGGGCGCGGTGCTGCGGCGGCACGTCACCGAGACCGTGGTCCCGCTCCCGGGCATCCCCGACGAGCTGTGGCAGCTGATCGTGCAGTGCCTGGCCAAGGCCCCGGCGTCGCGGCTGCGCGCGTCGGAACTCTCCGTCCGGCTGCGGGAGCTGCTCCCGCTGCTGGCCGGGATGCCGCCGCTGGACGTGGACGAGCCGGACGACGCGGAACCGGAGCCGGGCCCCTCGGACGACCCGTCCGGCGCGGCGGCCGCCTCCGCCGCCGATCCGGTGCGCCGCCGGGGCGTGGTGCCGCTGGTCCCCGGCTCCGCGACGGACTCCAACCGCGACACCCACACCTCGATGCGGGTACCGGGGCCGGACGAGCTGGCGGGCGGCGCGCTGGGCACCGCCCGCGTCCCGCGCCCGGCCGGCGGCCACCGCCCGGGCTCGGCCCGGCACCGGGCCGAGGCCGCCCGCAAGCGGCGGCTGGCCCTGTCGGCCGCGGCGGTGGCGCTGGTCGCGGCCGTCGGACTGGGCACGTGGGCCGCCGTCTCGGGCGAGGACCCGCAGCCGCGGCAGGACGACCAGCGGTCGGGCCCCCGCACCCCCTGAGCGTCCTTCGGATCAGCCCGGGGCCGGAGGCCGGGGCGTCAGGCGGCGACCAGTTCCGGGTGCCAGCGCCGGGCCACGGCGGGATGGGCGCGGACCCAGCCCTTCAGCTCGTTGCGCCCGTACTCCGCGTGCAGCGGGTTCGACGCGTCGTGCGCGATCCCCGGTGCCTGCGCCAGGTAGTCCCCCGGGACCGTCTCCACCACCGCGTCCAGCCGCGGGTTGTAGAAGAACGGCACCGAATAGCGCTCCACCGCGCCCGGCGGGCTGACCACCCGGTGGTCCGTCGCCGTCAGATAGCCCTCGGTCGCGATCTCCAGCAGCTCGCCCAGGTTGACGACGAAGGCGCCGGGCAGCGGCGGCACGTCGAGGTAGCCCCCGTCCCGCACCACCTGCAGGCCGCCCACCGAGTCCTGCAGCAGGAGCGTCAGGAACCCGTAGTCCTTGTGCGCGCCGACTCCCTGGTCCGCGCCCGTGGGAGCCGACCCCGGATAGCGGATCAGCTTCGTGTGCAGGTGGGGGCGGTCGGCGAAGGCCGCGTCGAAGAAGTCCGGCGGTGCGCCGATCGACGCCAGGACCTCCCGGAGCAGCCGGTGCGCCACCCCCGCCAGCCGGGACTGCCAGTCCAGGACCACGTCCCGCAGCTGCGGCAGCGCCGCCGGCCACTGGTTGGGACCCTCCAGCCACAGGTACGCCGGGTCGCCCGGCCCCACCGCCGGCGCCGGCCGCTCCGCGCCCACGTCCAGCTGGTCCCGCCAGTCGGAGGCCCCGCCCGTCAGCTCGTGGCCGATCCGGGTGTAGCCGCGGAAGTGGGGGGAGTTCAGGTTGCTCACGGCCAGCCGGTCGGCTTCCGGAAGGGCGAAGAAGGCCCGGGTCAGATCCAGCACGCGGGCGCATTCGGCGGCGGTGACGCCGTGCCCGGTCAGGTGCAGGAACCCGGTGTCCCGGGCGGCGGCGTGCAGCCGCTTCAGGAACCCGGCCCGGCGGGCCGGGTCGTCCGCCTCGGAGAGGTCCAGGACGGGCAGGGCGGGAGAGGACGGGTGCGCGGACGGCATGACGGCTCCGTTTCGGATGTCACGGGGTCCTGTCCCCTCGGGGTGGCGGGGGCCGCGGACGGGGGAGGGCCGCCGGCAGGGATGGCGCCGGGACCGCTGGGGCCGCGTACAGGACCGAAGTCGGATCGGTGTGGATCAGGCTCGGGGTTGGTCCGGCGGCAGACAGCTCGACGTCGTGACGCGCATGTGGTCCACATGGCGGCGCTTCACGAGGCGCGTGACGAGGGGAACGGTCATACGGTGAGCGTACGCCCGTACGACCGGCCATCAGTACGGGTGAACCGGCCTGCCCGGACTGCCCCGCCCGCGGACCGGCTACGCTGGACCCGTGGCAGTCGTCGATGTTTCCGAAGAGCTGAAGTCCCTCTCCTCGACCATGGGGTCGATCGAGGCCGTCCTGGACCTCGACAAGCTGAGGGCAGATATCGCCGTGCTCGAGGAGCAGGCCGCCGCGCCGTCCCTGTGGGACGACCCGGAGGCCGCCCAGAAGATCACGAGCAAGCTGTCCCACCTCCAGGCGGAGGTCCGCAAGACCGAGAGCCTGCGCAGCCGGATCGACGACCTCGCGGTCCTGTTCGACCTCGCGCAGGAGATGGACGACGCGGAGACCCTCGCCGAGGCCGAGACCGAGCTGGTCGCCGTCCGCAAGGCGCTGGAGGAGATGGAGGTCCGGACCCTGCTCTCCGGCGAGTACGCCGAGCGCGAGGCCCTGGTCAACATCCGCGCCGAGGCCGGCGGCGTCGACGCCTCCGACTTCGCCGAGCGCCTCCAGCGCATGTACCTGCGCTGGGCCGAGCGCCACGGCTACCCGACCGAGGTCTACGAGACCTCGTACGCGGAAGAGGCCGGCATCAAGTCGACCACCTTCGTCGTCAAGGCCCCCTACGCCTACGGCACCCTCTCCGTGGAGCAGGGCACGCACCGCCTGGTGCGCATCTCGCCCTTCGACAACCAGGGCCGCCGCCAGACCTCCTTCGCGGGCGTCGAGGTGCTGCCCGTCGTCGAGACCAGCGACCACGTCGAGATCGACGAGACCGAGCTGCGCATCGACGTCTACCGCGCCTCCGGCCCCGGCGGCCAGGGCGTCAACACCACCGACTCCGCCGTGCGGATCACGCACCTCCCGACCGGCATCGTGGTCTCCTGCCAGAACGAGCGCTCGCAGATCCAGAACAAGGCCAGCGCCATGAACGTCCTCCAGGCCAAGCTGCTCGAGCGGCGCCGCCAGGAGGAGCAGGCCCGGATGGACGCCCTCAAGGACGGCGGCAGCTCCTGGGGCAACCAGATGCGCTCCTACGTCCTGCACCCGTACCAGATGGTCAAGGACCTGCGCACGGAGTTCGAGGTCGGCAACCCGCAGGCGGTGCTCGACGGCGAGATCGACGGCTTCCTCGAGGCCGGGATCCGCTGGCGCAAGCAGCAGGAGCAGACCGCCTGAACGCGCCGCACCACCCCACCGGCATGAGGGAAGGGCCCGGACACCAGGTGTCCGGGCCCTTCGCCGTGCGCGGTCGTGATCGGTACGTCTACGCGGTCTGCTCGGCCACCAGGACCAGGGCGGCCACCAGGAACACCATGAGGGCGATGAGCGCCACGGGGTTCAGGCCGGAGAAGGGGCCCTCCTGCTGGAGGCGCTCCCGGTTCGCCCGGCACACAGGGCAGCGGCCCTGGCTCACGGGTGCGGCGCAGTTCGCGCACACGAGCCGGTCATATGTCATGCGCTCCTCCTCTCGTCCCCTTCACACTGCGACACCGGTTACAACGCGGCGGGGAACGGGACCGTTCCCCCTACCACTGTGCCAGCTCCGTGGGCATTCGGCGCGGCCCCTCCGGGCAAACGCGGTCCCGGCCGTCCCCCCGTCCTCCCCGGTCAGGGGATAAAAGGGGCATCTCCGATTGCCGGGTCCACACCCCTCGCCCGTTCGCGTATGGTCACGCACACCTACTCCCGGCGACCGTGGTGCACCGTGATCCGATTCGACAGCGTCTCCAAGTCCTACCCGAAGCAGAACCGCCCCGCACTGAGAGATGTCTCCCTCGACATCGCGAAGGGCGAGTTCGTCTTCCTGGTCGGCTCCTCCGGCTCCGGCAAGTCCACCTTCCTGCGGCTCATCCTGCGCGAGGAGCGGGCGAGCCACGGCCAGGTCCACGTCCTCGGCAAGGACCTCGCCAAGCTCTCCAACTGGAAGGTGCCCCAGATGCGGCGCCAGCTGGGGACCGTCTTCCAGGACTTCCGCCTGCTCCCCAACAAGACGGTCGCGGAGAACGTGGCCTTCGCGCAGGAGGTCATCGGCAAGCCGCGGGGCGAGATCCGCAAGGCCGTCCCGCAGGTCCTGGAGCTCGTCGGCCTCGGCGGCAAGGAGGACCGGATGCCCGGCGAGCTCTCCGGCGGCGAGCAGCAGCGCGTGGCCATCGCCCGCGCCTTCGTCAACCGCCCCGCCCTGCTCATCGCGGACGAGCCCACCGGCAACCTCGACCCGCAGACCTCCGTCGGGATCATGAAGCTGCTGGACCGGATCAACCGGACCGGCACCACCGTGATCATGGCGACCCACGACCAGCAGATCGTCGACCAGATGCGCAAGCGCGTCATCGAGCTCGAGCAGGGCCGACTCGTACGCGACCAGTCGCGCGGCGTCTACGGCTACCAGCACTGAAAGGTCCCTGAGACGCAATGCGCGCCCAGTTCGTCATGTCGGAGATCGGCGTCGGCCTCCGTCGCAATCTCACCATGACCTTCGCGGTCATCATCTCCGTGGCCCTGTCGCTGGCCCTGTTCGGCGGCTCCCTGCTCATGCGCGAGCAGGTGAGCAAGATGAAGGGCTACTGGTACGACAAGGCCAACGTCTCGATCTACCTCTGCAACAAGCAGGACGCCCAGGAGGCCACCGAGGCCGCCGCGAAGTCGGGCGGCACGGGCGGCGGTGCCGCCTGCGGCAAGGGTGCGGTGACCGAGGAGCAGAAGAAGCAGATCGAGACCGAGCTCAAGGCGATGTCCCTGGTCCAGTCCGTCGCCTACGAGTCGGCGGACGAGGCGTACAAGCACTACCAGGAGCAGTACGGCCACACCGCCTTGGCCTCCTCCATCACCCCGGACCAGATGCAGGAGTCCTTCCGGGTCAAGCTCAAGAACCCCGAGAAGTACAAGAGCGTCACCTCGGCCTTCACCGGCCGTGACGGCGTCTACACCGTCGACGACCAGCGCCAGACCATCGACGAACTCTTCAAGATCCTGAACTACCTGAACTTCGCGGCGCTCGGCATCATGCTGATCATGCTGATCGTGGCGCTGCTGCTGATCGTCAACACGGTGCGCGTCTCCGCGTTCAGCCGAAGGCGGGAGACCGGGATCATGCGGCTGGTGGGCGCCTCCAGCTTCTACATCCAGGTCCCTTTCATCATGGAGGCGGCCGTCGCCGGGCTCATCGGCGCCGCGTTCGCCTGCGTGATGCTCGTCTCGGGCCAGTACTTCGTCATCGACCACGGCGTCGGCCTGCGGGACAAGATCCAGATCATCGACTTCATGGGCTGGACCGCCGTCCTCGGCAAGCTGCCGTACGTGCTCTTCATCGGCCTTCTGATGCCCTCGGTTGCCGCGTTCCTCGCCCTGCGCAAGTACCTGAAGGTGTGACGAGCGCCCCGTGAGCGGTACGGGCAACCATCCGTCACCGCGCGGTGCTTGTCCTAGACTCGGCGCCATGCCGGGTCTGCCCGCCCTCTGTCCCCGGCCCCGCGACCTCCGTCGCGGGGCCGTCTTGACGTTGGCCTTCCTCGCGGCCGTCGGGACCGCCGCGGGCACCGGCTGCTGGGAGCCCGAAGGCGCCGCCACCGCCCTCACCGTCCGCGCCGGGACCCCCGTGCCCGAACCGCCCCGGTCCACCGGCACCGCCGACCGGGAAGCCGTGGCCCGGGCCGTCGCCGAGGCCGTCGCCGACGGGAAGTCCGGCAAGAAGGCCGCCGAGGAGGTCGTCAGCCGCAGCGGCGACCGCTGGGGCGCCGTCTACGACCAGGGCGAGTACGCCGCGTTCGCCGAGAGCCTCGACGGCCGCTGGACCGGCGTCGGGCTCTGGGCCCGGCGCGGCGGCGAGGGCCGCATCGAAGTCGACAGGGTGCAGCCCGCCGGCCCCGCCGCCCGGGCCGGCGTCCGCGCCGGGGACCGGCTGCTGAGCGTCGACGGGCGCGCCGTCACCGGCCTCCCCGTCACCGAGGTGGTCACCCTGCTGCGCGGCGCCGCCGGCACCCCCGTCGTACTGAACCTCAGCCGGGAGGGCGCGGATCTCACCGAGACCGTGAGCCGCGAGCAGCTGCGCACCGAGCCGGTGACCGTACGGCAGCTGCGCGACGGGATCACCGTCATCAAGGTCGCCTCCTTCACCCGCGGTTCGGGCGAGCGCGTCAAGGCGGCCGTGGCCGCCGCCCCGCCCGGCGCCGGGGTCATGCTCGACCTGCGCGGCAACCCGGGCGGACTCGTCGCGGAGGCGGTGGCGGCGGCCTCCGCCTTCCTGGACGGCGGGTTGGTGGCGACGTACGACGTACGGGGCGCCCAGCGCGCCCTGTACGCGGACGCGGGCGGCGACACGGCCCGACCCCTGGTGGCCCTGGTGGACGGCGGCACGATGAGCGCCGCCGAGCTGGTGACCGGCGCCCTCCAGGACCGCGGCCGGGCCGTTGCGGTGGGCAGCCGGACCTTCGGCAAGGGCTCGGTGCAGATGCCGACCGAACTCCCGGACGGTTCGGTGGCCGAGCTGACGGTGGGCACGTACCGCACCCCGGGCGGCCGCAGCCTCGACGGCGGGGGCATCACCCCGGACGTGGCGGCCGGCGCGGGGGTCGAGGAACGGGCCGCGCAGGTATTGGGTGGCCTCGGGGTGGGTCCGTAGTGCGAAAATGACCGCACTATGGCTAAGGAACAAGGGCGCAAGCTGATCGCCCAGAACAAGAAGGCGCGGCACGACTACACGATCATCGACACCTACGAGTGCGGTCTCGTGCTCACGGGCACCGAGGTCAAGTCCCTGCGCCAGGGCCGTGCCTCGCTGGTGGACGGCTTCGTGTCGGTGGAGGGCCGCGAGGCGTGGCTCTACAACGTGCACGTGCCGGAGTACAGCCAGGGCACCTGGACCAACCACACCGCCCGGCGCAAGCGCAAACTCCTCATGCACCGGGAGGAGATCGACAAGCTGGAGCGCAAGACCGACGAGTCGGGCCACACGATCGTGCCCCTGACGCTGTACTTCAAGGACGGTCGCGCCAAGGTCGAGATCGCGCTGGCCAAGGGCAAGAAGGAGTACGACAAGCGGCAGACGCTCCGGGAGAAGCAGGACACCCGCGAGACGAACCGTGCGATCTCGGCGATCCGCCGCAAGCAGCGGGGCACCGTTTAACCTCCTGGCACGCGGTGGTCCACTTCGCGTACCATGGCGTCAGCGCCTCCCGCTCGCGGGGGGAGCGTGATGTGCAGTACGACAACTGAACAGCGTGAAACATGGGGATGATCGGTTTCGACAGCGGCTGTCGATGCAGGGGAAGCGAGCCGAGGAAGCGGCAATGATCTCGTTAACCACATGTCGCAAAAAATAATCGCCAACTCCAAGAGCGATAACTCCCGCTTCACCCTCGCTGCCTAATAACAGTGAGCTGAAGCCTCTGTGAGGAGCGTCAGCCCGGAAGTGGTCCCGGTCCGGATCCTGGCGTCAATTAGGGATCTAAACCTCTAACCCCGGTCACGGGGGCTGGAGGGAAACCAAACAGTGACTGAGCCCGTCGGAGACTTGTCCGTGTGATCTCCGGGGCTGAGAAAAGCGCAGCGGACTGCGCTCGGAGAAGCCCTGCTTCTGCACCGTTGGACGCGGGTTCGATTCCCGCCATCTCCACCACCCCATGTGGGCAAAGGCCCCGCGGCCTCTCGGCTGCGGGGCCTTCGTCATGCCCGGGGTGCGGTGGCTGCTCGGCCCTGCCGTCGAAGTCCCGCCTGGCCCGAGACGCCCGGCGCCCCGGGCTCGACCGGCGCTACTTCGACGACAGGACCTGGCAGAACGGCACCTTGTTGAGGTTGAGCGCGTAGCGGGCGGAGATCCAGCCGCGGCCGTCGGCGAGCTTGTACCAGATCGCGTTGCCGTCGACGTTCTGGCCCTTGACCTTGCACTGCAGCTTGACCACCGTGCCGGTCAGCGCCTTGCCCGTGTTCGTGTACTTCGTGCCGGGGCCGGAGCGGATGCCGAGGCCCTTGCCGGGGGAGACGATCTTGGCCTTCGGCTGGTCGTGGTGGCCGCCTCCGCCGCCGCACTTGCAGTCGCCGGGCTTGCCGGTGTCGCCCTTGGGGCCCTTCGGGCCCTGCGGACCGGCCGGGCCGGGCTTTCCGGGCCGACCCTGGGTGCCCTGGGGTCCCTGCGGGCCGCCGGGGCCTTCCGGGCCCGTGTCGCCCCGGTCGCCCTTCTCGCCCTTGGGGCCCGGCTTTCCGGGCTTGCCGTGGTGGCCCGGCTTGCCGTCGTCGCCCTTGGGGCCGGGCGGCCCCGCCAGCGGGGTGGCCACGGCGAACAGAGCGGGCGCCTCGGTGTCGGCCGCCCATGCCCCGCCGTCCAGCGTCGTGCCCTCCGGGGCGTCGGCGTCCACCCGGACCGCCACGCCGAGCCGCGTCTGCTCGTTCGCGGGGAGGACGAAATTGGCGCGGGTCCCGGCCTCGCAGGTCAGCTGCCGCGCGTCGTGCGAGAGCGTGCACGGCGAGGCCGTGCGCCGGCCGTTCCAGTAGAAGCGGGCCTCCGGGAAGGTCGTCCGTTCCGGAGCGGTGATCCGGAAGGTGCTGCTGACGGACTGATCGGCCCCGGTGGCGGCGGCGATGACGACGCGGCCCGTCCGGCCGGGGGCGATCGAGGGAACGTACGGCTGGGAGAACCGCACCCCCGCCGAGTCGGCGAGGGCGGGCACGGCCGGTACGAGGCAGGAGGCGGTGATGGCCGCGACGATCACGGCAGCCGAAACGGAGCGTTGAGCAGGCAAGGGGTGTTCCTCCGCGAAGAAAGGGCGCTGGGGGAAGGCACCCCCAGTTATCGCGGATCGCGAGCGGCGGCGGTGCGTACCACGCGGGAACGATCACCCGCCCGCCACACGCACCGCCCCGCGGCCGCGGCCGCCACCGCGGCGAGGGCGGCGGCCGCGGGCAGTAGGTAGGTCGCCGCCGCGCCGAAGTGGTCGACCGTGAGGCCCGCCGTGGCGGAACCGGCCGCGATGCCGGTGAGGATGGCGGTGACCGCGAGGGTCATGCCCTCGTTGAGGCGGCCCGCCGGGGTCAGCGCGTGGACCCGGGACATCGCGGTGACCATCGTCGGCGCCGTGGCCATGCCGGCCAGCAGCAGGGCGCCGGCGAGCGCGGCCACCGAGCCGGTGGCCGCCGCGGCCCAGGGCAGGGCCATGAGGACCGCCAGCGCGCCCACGCAGGTCCGCAGCGTGCGGGGCCGCAGGGTGCCGTAGAGCAGGCCGGCCGCGCAGGAGCCGGCCGCCTGCAGCGCGAGGACCAGGCCGGAGGCGGCACCGAGCCCGGCGGCGTCGAGGTAGGCGATCGAGGCGACCTCCATCGAGCCGAACACCAGGCCCAGGCAGCCGAACAGGGCCAGGAGCGGTGCCAGGGCGCGCAGCGGCGAGCCGTGGCGGGGCGCGGCGCCGGTCGCCGGGGGCTGTGTGGAGCGCTGGGCGGTGAAGACGAGCATCCCGGTGAGGAACAGGGCGGCGCCGACGAGGGTGCCGGCCTCGGGGAAGACGGCCGTGCAGAGGAAGGCGGCCAGCACCGGGCCGAGCAGGAAGCAGAGTTCGTCCGCGGCCTGCTCGAAGGACATCGCCGTGTGGTGCGAGGCGGGGGAGTCGCGCAGCAGGTGGGTCCAGCGGGCGCGGGACATGCCGCCGATGTTGGGGGTGGTGGCGGTCGCCGCGTAGGAGGCGAAGAGGGTCCAGGCCGGGGCTCCGGTGCGCACGCACAGGATCAGGCACAGCGAGCCCAGGACCGCGACCAGGGTGGCGGGCACGGCGATCCGGGCCTGCCCGTAGCGGTCGACGAGCCGGGCCGTCCAGGGCGCGACCACGGCCGTGGCGGCCAGGCCGGTGGCCGTGACGGCTCCCGCGAGGGCGTACGAACCGCGCTGGCCGGCGATCATCATGACCGCGCTGATCCCGAACATGCCCATGGGGAGCCGGGCGAGCAGGTTGCCGGCGGTGAAGGCGCGGGTGCCGGGCAGGGCGAACAGGCGGCGGTACGGCCCGAGGACACCGCCCGGGGCGACGGCCGGAGCGGGCGCGGGGGCGGACGCGGGCGAGGGCGCGGGGCCGGACGCGGGGGAGGGCGCGGGCGAGGGTGCCGGGACGGGCGCCGGAGCGGGCGCGGTGGAGGCCGGGCCGGACGGGGCGGCGAGCACGAGCGTGGCGCCGGTGACGGTCATGAGGGGCATGGCCACCACCCTCGGCCGGGTCCCGCCGCGGCGTCCAACACCTGTCCCGGACGCATTCACCGGTTCCTGTTGTTAGTCTCCGGGGGTGATCCCCCGTGATGTGGACCCCAGGCTGCTGCGCGGGTTCGTCGCCGCCGCCGAGGAGCTGCACTTCACCCGTGCCGCCGCGCGCCTCTACGTCGCCCAGCAGGCCCTCAGCCGCGACGTCCGCCGGCTCGAACAGACCCTGGGCACCGCGCTGTTCGTGCGCACCACCCGGGCGGTCGAGCTCACCGCCGACGGACTGCGGCTGCTGCCGCTCGCCCGGCGGGTGCTGGCCGCGCACGAAGACATGGCCGCCGCCTTCACCGCCCCCCGCGCCCTCCTCGTCGACCTGAACACCGACGGCCCCAGCACCGGCCGCCGGGTCCTGGAGCGCGCCCGCGAACTCGCCCCCGACTGCGAGCTGATGGCCCGCTTCGAGAGCGGCCTCACCCACGCCGCCGCCGAGATCGCCGCCGGCCGCCTCGACGTCGCCTTCGGGTACGCCGACGGGCTCGCCCCGGGGCTGCGCACGCGCCTCGCGCAGACGCCCGTACGGTACGAGCCGCTCGCCGTGCTGCTTCCCGAGGGGCACCCGCTGGCCGCGCGGGACGCCGTACGCGTGGACGCGCTGGCCGGGGAGACCGTCTACGCGGGAGCCGGGAACCCGCGGACCGTGGAGTGGACGGAGCTCGCGCGCGAGCTGTTCGCCGGACGCGGGATCCGGATGGCGCCGCCCGCCCCCGTGGCCGTGGGGAAGGAGGAGTTCCGCCGGGTGATGGCCAAGACGGGCCACCCGGTCCTGGTGACCGTGGACTTCCTCGACATGCCCGGCTGCGTCAAGCGCCCGCTGACCGACCCCGTTCCGCTCTCCCCGCTGTCGATGGTGTGGCGGCGCGGCTTCGGCCACCCGGGCCTGGACGCCCTGCGGACCGCCGCCGCCGGACTGGCCGCCGAGCACGGATGGCTCCGGCCGCCCCCCGGCAGCTGGACCCCCGGCCGGCTCACACCCGGCGCCGTCGACGGGTGAGAGCAAGGTTTCCCGCCGGTCATCCGGCGGGGACCGGGGCCGAAACGCGCCCTTCCTACGGTCGTCACCAAGGACGCGACAGCTGTGGAGGGCGTGAGATGACCGGTACGACCGCACCGCGCAGGGGAGGCCGCTGGATCGAGCAGTGGGATCCCGAGGACGAGACCTTCTGGAAGGAGACCGGCGAGCGGATCGCCCGCCGCAACCTGGTCTACTCCGTGCTCAGCGAGCACATCGGGTTCTCCATCTGGTCGCTCTGGTCCGTGATGGTCCTCTTCATGGGCCCCGAGTACGGCATCGACCCGGCCGGGAAGTTCTTCCTGATCGCCACCGCGACCTTCGTCGGCGCGTTCGTCCGGGTGCCCTACACCTTCGCCGTGGCCCGCTTCGGCGGCCGGAACTGGACCGTCGTCAGCGCCCTGCTGCTGCTCGCGCCCACCTCGGCCGCACTGCTGGTCATGGAGCCGGGCACCTCGTACGGCACCTTCGTGGCGGTGGCCGCGCTCACCGGCGTCGGCGGCGGCAACTTCGCCTCCTCCATGACGAACATCAACGCCTTCTTCCCGCTGCGCAAGAAGGGCTGGGCGCTCGGGCTGAACGCCGGGGGCGGCAACATCGGCGTCCCCGTGGTGCAGCTCGCCGGACTGCTGGTCATCGCCACCGCCGGAGCCGGGCACCCGCGGCTGCTGCTGGGCGCCTACATCCCGCTCGTCGTGGTCGCGGCGGGGCTGGCCCTGGCGCGGATGGACAACCTGGCGCCCGTGCGCAACGACACCGGCGCGGTCCGCGAAGCGGTCAAGGACGCCCACACCTGGATCATGGCGTTCCTGTACGTCGGCACCTTCGGCTCCTTCATCGGCTACAGCTTCGCCTTCGGCCTGGTGCTCCAGACCCAGTTCGGACGCGCCCCGCTCCAGGCCGCCTCGCTGACCTTCGTCGGCCCGCTGCTGGGCTCGCTGATCCGGCCGGTCGGCGGCGCGCTGGCGGACCGGTTCGGCGGGGCCCGGATCACCCTGGGGACCTTCGTGGCGATGGCGGCGGCGACCGGTGTGGTGGTGCTCGCCTCCCAGCGGCACTCGCTGGGGGTGTTCCTCGTGGGGTTCGTGGCGCTGTTCGTGCTGAGCGGGCTCGGCAACGGCTCGACGTACAAGATGATCCCGGGCATCTTCCAGGCCAAGGCGCTGGCGCGCGGGATGAGCGGCGAGGCGGCGGCCGCGTACGGGCGACGGCTCTCTGGGGCCTCCATGGGGCTGATCGGGGCGATCGGGGCGCTCGGCGGGCTGGGCATCAACCTGGTCTTCCGGGAGGCGTTCCTCACCTCCGGGTCCGGCACGGCGGCCTTCGTGACCTTCCTCGGCTTCTACGCCCTGTGCTGCGCGGTGACCTGGGCGGTATACCTTCGCCGTCCGGCCGCCGCCGCGGTGCTCCCGGCCGCCGGGGCCGAGGCGAAGCCGCAGCTCACGTCGGTGTAACCGGGGCGAAATACGGGTGAACCGAGTCCGACACGACGCCTTGGCAGGCTCGGACCACCCGCACCGCCCCCCGCATGCACGTCACGAGGCAGGTCACGATGGACGACACCACGACCGGTCCGCTCGCCGGCTTCACCGTCGGCGTCACCGCCGCCCGGCGCGCGGACGAACTCATCGCCCTGCTGCGCCGGCGCGGAGCCTCCGTGCTGCACGCGCCCGCGCTGCGGATCGTCCCGCTGGCCGACGACAGCGAACTGCTGGCCGCCACCAAGGAACTGATCGGCCGCGCGCCCGACGCGGTGGTCGCCACCACCGCGATCGGTTTCCGCGGCTGGATCGAGGCCGCCGACGGGTGGGGAGTCGGCGAGGAGCTGCTGGCGCGGCTGCGGACCACCGAACTCCTGGCGCGGGGACCGAAGGTGAAGGGCGCGATCCGGGCCGCCGGACTGGTGGAGGCGTGGTCCCCGGAGTCGGAGTCGCTCGCCGAGGTACTGGAACGGCTGCTGGCGGCCGGGGTGGCCGGGCGGCGGATCGCCCTCCAACTGCACGGGGAGCCGCTGCCCGGCTTCGTCGAGGCGCTGCGGGCCGGCGGGGCCGAGGTGGTCGTGGTCCCGGTGTACCGGTGGATGCCCCCCGAGGACCCGGGCCCGCTCGACCGGCTGCTGGACGCGGTGGTGGGCGGCGCGGTGGACGCGGTCAGCTTCACCTCGGCGCCGGCCGCGGCCTCGCTGCTGGCCCGGGCGGACGAGCGCGGCGTACGGGAGCCGTTGCTGGCGGCGCTGCGGGGCGGCGGGGTGCTGGCGGCGTGCGTCGGCCCGGTGACGGCGCTGCCGTTGCAGGCGCACGGCGTGGACACCGTGCAGCCGGAGCGGTTCCGGCTGGGCCCGCTGGTGCAGCTGCTCTGCCAGGAGCTGCCGGGCCGGGCGCGCGTGCTGCCGGTGGCCGGCCGCCGGCTGGAGATCCGCGGGCACGCGGTCCTGGTCGACGAGGAGCTGCGCCCCGTGCCGCCGGCCGGGATGGCCCTGCTGCGGTCCCTGGCCCGGCGGCCCGGCTGGGTGGTGGCCCGGGCCGACCTGCTGCGGGTGCTGCCGGGTTCCGGACGCGACGAACACGCGGTGGAGACGGCGATGGCCCGCCTCCGGGTGGCGCTGGGGGCACCCAAGATGATCCAGACGGTGGTGAAGCGCGGGTACCGGCTCTCGCTGGACGCCGGCGGGGAGGCCAAGTACGGGGCGTAGCCGACCCGGTGACGCGTGGGGAAGTCCTGCGCTAGCGTGCGGGAATGATCATTGACGGGGTGCGGATGAGGGGCCTGGAGCGCGGCGACGCCGCCGGGCTGGCGGAGGCCTATGCGCGCAACCGGGCGTTCATGGCGCCCTACGAACCGCTCCGGCCGGCGGACTTCTACACCGAGCGCGGGCAGCTGGCCCGCATCGAGGGCATGCTCGCGGACCGCGACGGCGGGCGGATGGTCCCGTACGTGCTGGTCGAGGCGGAGGGCGGCCGGCTGATCGGCGGGATCAACCTCGGCTCGATCGTGCTCGGTCCGCTGTGCAGCGGCGGCGTGGGCTACTGGGTGGACCAGGAGTGGAACGGCAGGGGGCTGGCCACCGCCGCCCTCGAGGAGGTGTGCCGGGTCGCCCGCGAGGAGGTGGGCCTGCACCGGGTGGAGGCCGGGACCCGGCTCGACAACCACGCCTCGCAGCGGGTCCTGCGCAAGGCGGGCTTCGAGGAGTACGGCGTCGCCCCGCGCTACCTGCACATCGACGGCGCCTGGCGCGACCACCGCCTCTTCCAGCGCCTCCTGCACGACGACCCGCCGGCGCGGTAGCCCGCGCGGGGCACGGCTGCCGGGCCCGCGCCGGGCTGCGCCGTGCCGGGCGGACCGGGCTGCGCCGGGCCGGGCCGCGGCAGGGGGCTTCCCCTCGTCCGCGCGGGGCGGCACTCTGGTGGGGCGCCCCACGACGCGAGGCGGTGACGGGCATGCGGTTCGACTCCGGCCGGGTCTGCCTTGACCTGGTGGCCACGCTCGCCCCCCGCGAGGGGCTCTCCGACGGTGCCGGGCTGCGGCTGTGGCTCGCCGGAGCGGGCCTGGTGCCCGACCGGACGCCGCTGGCCCGGGTCGGCCCTGACTGGGCGGCCGCCTTCCGTGCGCTTCGGGCCGACGTGGAGACCCTCGTACGGGCGGAGCTGGACCCGGCCGCCGCGTCGCCGCCCGCCACGGCGCTCGCCCTCGCCCGGGTCAACGCGCTGGCCGCCGGACCACCCCCCGGCCTGTGCGCCGTACGGGACCGGGAAGGGCACCTCGTCCGGGAGCTGTGCGGCGGCGTGGAGTGCGGGGCGCTGCTCGCCGCCGTCGCCCGCGACACGGTGGAGCTGCTCACCGACTCCGCCGGGCTGGCGCTGCTGCGGGCCTGCGAGGGTGACGGCTGCACCCGCGTCTACCTGGACACTTCCCGGGGCCACCGGCGCCGCTGGTGCTCCAGCGAACTGTGCGGCAACCGCGAACGCGTCGCCCGCCACCGCCGCCGGACCCTGGCGGCGGGGACCGTCTAGAACCCCCGGCCCGGCCCGCGCGACACCACCCGGCGCGGTTCCGGAACGGGCGTGCGGACAAGGGGCCGGGTCGCGTACGGTTGACGGTCGCCCATGCACGTCAGAAGGGGGCCTTGGTGGCCGCGCAGAATGCCGCTGTCGACAGCACGGCGGATTCCGTCCGAGATCGGGAGATCGCGGTCGAGCAGACGCATCTCGACCGGGTGTACAGACGCCTCGAGGAGAAGATCCACGAGGCCGAGTTCCTGATGAACGACGCCGCCCAGCGCGGTCAGGTGGGCACCCCCGGTGCCCTCGCCGAGCGCGACGCGCAGGTCTTCCGGGCGGGCATCCACCTGAACCGGCTCAACAACGAGTTCGAGGACTTCCTCTTCGGCCGCGTCGACCTGCTGCTCGGCAAGGACGGGGAGCGCGGCCCGGACGGCGCCTACACCTCCGTCCAGCCCGCCGACGACGCGATCCGCGAGGACCTGACCGCAGACGTCGCCGAGACCCTGCACATCGGCCGCATCGGGGTCCTGGACTCCGACTACACGCCGCTGGTCATCGACTGGCGGGCCCCGGCGGCCGCGCCGTTCTACCGCTCCACGCCCAAGGACCCCGGCCGTGTCCTGCGCCGCCGCGTCATCCGCTCCAAGGGCCGCAAGGTGCTGGGCGTCGAGGACGACCTGATGCGCCCGGAGGTCACCGCCTTCCTGGACGGGCAGGAGCTGCCCGCGCTCGGCGACGGCGCCCTGATGGCCGCGCTCGGGCGGGCCCGTACGCACTCGATGCGCGACATCGTCTCCTCCATCCAGGCCGAGCAGGACCTCGTCATCCGCGCCCCCGCCGCCTCCGTCGCCGAGGTCGCGGGCGGACCGGGCACCGGCAAGACCGCCGTCGCCCTGCACCGCGCCGCCTACCTGCTCTACCAGGACCGCCGGCGCTACTCCGGCGGCATCCTGATCGTCTCGCCGACCCCGCTGCTCGTCGCCTACACCGAGGGCGTGCTGCCCTCCCTGGGCGAGGAGGGGCAGGTCGCCATCCGGGCGCTGGGCTCCCTGGTCGACGGGGCCGAGGCGACCACGTACGACGACCCGGCCGTGGCCCGGATCAAGGGCTCCTCGCGGATGCGATCCGTCCTGCGCAAGGCCGCCCGCGGGGCCCTGGAGCTCGGCGGCGCCCCCGACCGGCTGCGCGTGGTGGCGTTCGGGCGGCGCCAGGAGCTGGAGGCCGACGAGCTGAACCGGATCCGCCACAACGTGCTCGGCGGCACCGCCCCGGTGAACCTGCTGCGCCCGCGCGCCCGCAAGCTGCTCCTCGACGCCCTCTACGCGCGCTCCGGCCAGGCGGGCCGGCACAGCGACCCGGAACTGGCCGCCGAACTGCGCTCCGCGTTCGACGAGGACATCTCCACCGAGGACACCTTCATCGACTTCCTCGACCGCTGGTGGCCCGAACTCACCCCGCGCGGGGTGCTCGCCGCGATGGCCGACGAGCGGCGGCTCGGCCGCTGGTCGCGCCGGGATCTCAACCCGCGCGAGACCCGCCAGCTGGCGCGCTCGCTGCGCCGGGTCGGCCCGGACGGCACGGGCCCCCTCTCGGTGCACGACGTGGCGCTGCTGGACGAGCTCCACCAGTTGCTCGGCGCGCCCGCCCGCCCCAGGCGCAAGCGGGAGATGGATCCGCTGGACCAGCTCAGCGGGCTGGAGGAGCTGATGCCGACCCGCGAGGAGACCCAGTGGGAGCGGGCCGAGCGGCTCGCGGCGGAACGCACCGAGTACGCGCACGTCATCGTCGACGAGGCCCAGGACCTGACGCCCATGCAGTGGCGGATGGTGGGCCGGCGGGGCCGGACGGGCACCTGGACGGTGGTCGGCGACCCGGCGCAGTCCTCCTGGACCGACCCGCAGGAGGCGGCCGCGGCCCGGGACGAGGCCCTCGGCTCCCGGCCGCGCCGGCGGTTCACGCTGACGGTGAACTACCGCAACCCGGCCGAGGTCGCCGAGGTCGCGGCCCGGGTGCTGCGGCGGGCGATGCCCGGCATGGAGCCGCCGACGGCCGTGCGCTCCACGGGCCTCGAGCCGCGCTTCACGGCCGCCGGGGACGAGCTGGGCGCCACCGTCCGGGAGGAGACCCGCAGGCTGCTGGAGCAGGTCGACGGCACCGTCGGCGTGGTGGTGGCCATGGACCGGCGCGCGGAGGCCGCGGGCTGGCTCGCCGACCTGGGGGAGCGGGCGGTGGCCCTGGGCAGCCTGGAGGCCAAGGGCCTGGAGTACGACGCGACGGTCGTCGTCTCCCCGGCGGAGATCGCGGAGGAGTCGCCGGCGGGACTGCGGGTGCTGTACGTGGCGCTGACGCGCGCGACGCAGCAGCTCACGGTGGTCTCGGCGGAGCGGGACCGGCCCGACGCCTCCGGAGTGCCGGAACTGCTGCTGCCGTAATTCCCCGCTCGGCCGCGCCGTGCGGCGCCTCCCGGCCGTGCGGGCGGGGCCTGACGGCCGTGCGGGTGGGCTCGCGCCCGCCGTACGGCCGGATGGTCCGCGGCCAGGAGCGTGGTCCGCGCAAGTCGCCGGCGGGAGGGGGACCGCATTCGACGATCCTTTGTTAGCCTGGTGAAGGCACCGACTCGATCCAAGCCCCCGGGCCCAACCTTCGTCGCTTAGAGCGACCACTTGCCGCGAGGCGAGCATGGCGGGTCGGTGTCATAGACGTAGGAGAACAGGTCCGCGCCCTCCACCAGTGGAGGGCGCGGACCTGTTTTGTATGGACCCGCCATTCCACCCGCTCCCTGAATCTCGTATGGTGGAAGAGTCTTTCCGAAGTTTGTAGCTGGTTACCTCGTACCGGCTGGTAGGTGGGACGATCGGACAACAGGTCCTGCCGCACCTGCTGTGCAGCGGGCCGCTGTGTGTTAAGCGAACCAGTGGACAGAAGAGGAAACACGGCCATGGCAACGGCGCCCAGCGTCTCGTATTCGATGACGGTCCGCCTGGAAGTGCCCGCGAGCGGAACCGCGGTCTCCCAGCTCACCACCGCCGTGGAGTCCTCCGGCGGCTCGGTCACCGGCCTCGACGTGACCGCCTCCGGCCACGAGAAGCTCCGGATCGACGTCACCATCGCCGCGACCTCCACCGCGCACGCCGACGAGATCGTCGAGAAACTGCGCGGCATCGAGGGCGTCAGCCTCGGCAAGGTCTCAGACCGCACCTTCCTGATGCACCTCGGCGGCAAGATCGAGATGGCGTCCAAGCACCCCATCCGCAACCGTGACGACCTCTCGATGATCTACACACCGGGCGTGGCCCGCGTGTGCATGGCGATCGCCGAGAACCCCGAGGACGCCCGCCGCCTCACCATCAAGCGCAATTCCGTCGCAGTCGTGACGGACGGCTCGGCCGTCCTGGGCCTGGGCAACATCGGCCCGATGGCCGCGCTGCCCGTCATGGAGGGCAAGGCGGCCCTCTTCAAGCGCTTCGCCGGCATCGACGCGTGGCCGATCTGCCTCGACACCCAGGACAGCGACGAGATCGTCGCCATCGTCAAGGCCATCGCCCCCGGCTTCGCGGGCATCAACCTCGAGGACATCTCCGCGCCCCGCTGCTTCGAGATCGAGGCCCGGTTGCGCGAGGCCCTGGACATCCCCGTCTTCCACGACGACCAGCACGGCACCGCCATCGTGGTGCTCGCCGCGCTCACCAACGCACTGCGCGTCGTGGGCAAGGCAGTTGGGGACGTCAAGGTGGTCATGTCGGGCGCCGGCGCGGCCGGCACCGCCATCCTCAAGCTGCTCCTTGCGGCGGGCGTGAAGAACGCCGTCAGCGCCGACATCCACGGGATCGTGCACGCCGGCCGCCCCGACCTCGTCGACGCGGCACCCGACTCCCCGCTGCGCTGGATCGCCGACAACACCAACCCCGAGGGCTACACCGGCACGCTGAAGGAGGCCGTGGTCGGCGCCGACGTCTTCATCGGCGTCTCGGCCCCGAACGTGCTCTCCGGCGAGGACGTGGCCGCGATGGCGGAAGGCGCGATCGTGTTCGCGCTCGCGAACCCGGACCCCGAGGTGGACCCGGCCATCGCCCGGCAGACCGCCGCCGTCGTCGCCACCGGCCGCTCCGACTTCCCCAACCAGATCAACAACGTGCTGGTCTTCCCGGGTGTCTTCCGCGGCCTGCTGGACGCGCAGTCCCGGACGGTCAACACCGAGATGATGCTGGCCGCGGCGACCGCCCTGGCGGACGTCGTCGGCGAGGACGAGCTGAACGCGAACTACATCATCCCGTCGGTCTTCAACGACAAGGTCGCCGGCGCCGTCGCGGGCGCCGTCCGCAAGGCCGCCACCACCCCGGCGGGCTGACCGGCCCCACGGGACCGCCGGGCCGCGCCCGGCGCGGGCTGTGAGCACCCTCACGGGCGCCCCGGTACCGGCGCGTCGCGAGATGCGGGCCGTACGGGGCGCCTCTAGGGTTGCGGGGATGCCCGCGAGGTCCGCGGTGCGCAGCAGCGTATGGGCGAGGGCGTGGACGGAGCGTCACCGCGGCGTGACTGTGGCGCTTTTCGTGTGACCCCGGCGGGTGCCGGATTGGCTTTCCCGCCGCTGGTGGGGGCAGGATGCGTAACCGGGCGAGAGGGTCTGACGTTCAGACCCGGGTCCGGGGACTGTCCGAGGGCCCTGGCAGCATCGGCTTCGATCTCACGCCTCTAAGGCAAGTTGAACACGGGAGTACAACATGAACCGCAGTGAGCTGGTGGCCGCTCTGTCCGAGCGCGCCGAGGTGACCCGCAAGGACGCCGACGCCGTTCTGGCCGCGCTCGCCGAGACCGTCGGCGAGATCGTCGCCAAGGGCGACGAGAAGGTCACCATCCCCGGCTTCCTGACCTTCGAGCGCACCCACCGTGCCGCTCGCACCGCGCGCAACCCGCAGACCGGCGACCCCATCCAGATCCCGGCCGGCTACAGCGTGAAGGTCTCCGCGGGCTCCAAGCTCAAGGAAGCCGCCAAGGGCAAGTAGTCCTGCCCCGGCGCCGGAGGCCGCACAGGTCTCCGGAACGGCAGCAGAACGGCGAAGGGCGGCCACCCCGGACGGGGCGGCCGCCCTTCGGCGTTGCGTCCGTCCGTGTCCGGATCCCGCCAGGGGCCCGGCGGCCGCCGCCCCGCCCCCGCATGCGCCCGGAGCCCCCGCTGCCCGTGCGGGGCCATGAGAAAGCCCCCCGGGGCCCTTGCGGGGCCCGCGGGGGGCTTGCTGACGGTCCGACGGCCCAGCGGGGGACGCCGCCGGGGGCCGGACCACGGCTCAGACGAGGTCGCCGCCCGGCAGCTCGACCTTGGCGCCCAGCTCCACGAGCTTCTCCATGAAGTTCTCGTAGCCCCGGTTGATCAGGTCGATGCCGTGGACCCGCGAGGTGCCCTCGGCGGCCAGCGCCGCGATGAGGTACGAGAACCCGCCGCGCAGGTCGGGGATGACCAGGTCGGCGCCCTGCAGCTTGGTGGGGCCGGAGACGACCGCCGAGTGCAGGAAGTTGCGCTGGCCGAAGCGGCAGGCGGACCCGCCCAGGCACTCCCGATACAGCTGGATGTGAGCACCCATCTGGTTGAGCGCGGAGGTGAAGCCGAGCCGGGACTCGTAGACCGTCTCGTGGACGATCGAGAGGCCGGAGGCCTGCGTCAGCGCCACCACGAGCGGCTGCTGCCAGTCGGTCTGGAAGCCGGGGTGCACGTCCGTCTCCAGCGCGATGGCGTTGAGCGGGCCGCCCGGGTGCCAGAAGCGGATGCCGTTGTCGTCGATCTCGAACGCCCCGCCGACCCGGCGGAAGGTGTTCAGGAAGGTCATCATCGAGCGCTGCTGGGCGCCGCGCACGTAGATGTTGCCGCCGGTCGCCAGGGCCGCGGAAGCCCAGGAGGCGGCCTCCAGGCGGTCCGGGAGCGCCTTGTGGTTGTAACCGCCGAGGCGGTCGACGCCGGTGATCCGGATGGTCCGGTCGGTGTCCATGGAGATGATCGCGCCCATCTTCTGCAGTACGCAGATGAGGTCCTCGATCTCGGGCTCCACGGCGGCGTTGCTGAGCTCGGTGACGCCCTCGGCCAGCACGGCCGTCAGCAGCACCTGCTCGGTCGAGCCGACCGACGGGTAGGGGAGGCGGATCTTGCAGCCGCGCAGGCGCTGGGGGGCCTCCAGGTACTGGCCGCCCTCCCGCTTCTCGATGGTCGCGCCGAACTGGCGGAGCACGTCGAAGTGGAAGTCGATCGGCCGTCCGCCGATGTCGCAGCCGCCGAGGCCGGGGATGAAGGCGTGGCCGAGGCGGTGCAGCAGCGGGCCGCAGAACAGGATCGGGATGCGCGACGAGCCCGCGTGGGCGTCGATGTCGGCGACGTTCGCGCTCTCGACGTGGGTCGGGTCGAGCACCAGCTCGCCCGGCTCCTCGCCGGGGCGGACCGTCACCCCGTGCAGCTGGAGCAGCCCGCGCACGACCCGGACGTCACGGATGTCGGGGACGTTGCGCAGTCGGCTGGGTCCGCTGCCGAGCAGAGCGGCGACCATGGCCTTGGGCACGAGGTTCTTCGCACCGCGGACACGGATCTCGCCCTCGAGCGGGGTGCCGCCGTGGACAAGCAGTACATCGTCACTGACTGTGCCGGTCATGAATCTCGCGTTCCGGAGTGGGGTGGGCAGGGGGCCAGGGAAAAGAGTAAGGGCCACCACCCCTTTGTTTGTATGGGCGACGCGGCCATAGGACTGTCATGAATTCGGTACACCACCCTCCGTACCCACCACATGGCGGAGCGTCGCGTTCCGCTCGCGGTTCCGCCGTGCCCCGCCTCCCGCCGCCGTGCGCTCTGAGCTGCGGGCGGCCCGATCTTCGCCGGCCGCTCCCCGCCGCGGGCGAATGTGGGGGATCATGGCGGCATGACCGAGGTGTCCTCCCTCACAGGGCGGTTGCTCGTGGCCACCCCCGCCCTCGCGGACCCGAACTTCGACCGCGCGGTGGTGCTGCTGCTCGACCACGACGAGCAGGGCTCCCTCGGCGTGGTCCTGAACCGGCCGACCCCGGTGGGCGTCGGCGACGTCCTGCTGCCCTGGGCGCCCCTCGCCGGCGATCCGGGCGTGGTCTTCCAAGGCGGTCCCGTCGCCCTGGACTCGGCGCTGGGACTGGCGGTCATCCCCGGCGAGGAGGGCCCCCTGGGCTGGCGCCGGGTGCACGGGGCGATCGGGCTGGTCGACCTGGAGGCGCCGCCCGAACTGCTGGCCGCGGCCCTCGGCTCGCTGCGCATCTTCGCCGGCTACTCCGGCTGGGGTCCCGGTCAGCTGGAGGACGAGGTGGGCGAGGGCGCCTGGTACGTGGTGGAGTCCGAGCCCGGTGACGTCTCCTTCCCGGACCCCGAGCGCCTCTGGCGGGCGGTCCTGCGCCGCCAGCGCAGCGACCTCGCGATGGTGGCCACCTACCCGGACGACCCGTCGCTCAACTGACCCCCGCCGGGTTCAGTACCCTGGGTTTCATGAGCACTCTTGAGCCCGAGCGCGGGACTGGTACGGGGACCCTCGTAGAGCCGACGCCGCAGGTGTCCCACGGCGACGGCGACCACGAGCGCTTCGCCCACTACGTCCAGAAGGACAAGATCATGGCGAGCGCGCTCGACGGCACCCCCGTCGTCGCGCTCTGCGGCAAGGTCTGGGTGCCGGGCCGGGATCCGAAGAAGTACCCGGTGTGTCCCATGTGCAAGGAGATCTACGAGTCCATGGGCCCCGGCGGGGACAAGGACAAGGGCGGCAAGGACAAGTAGTCCGTCCTTCCGCGGCAGGACCGGGCCCCCGGACGCGCATCGGCGTGTCCCGGGGGCCTTTTCGCGCACTAGGGTCGGGCGGGACGAGCACTCTGCGGAACGGGCGTTGCGCGGACTGCAACAGGCTGCTGCGAAGGGTTGACGCATGGACCTGATCCCCGCACCCCGGCTCGCCGACTTCCCCGAGGGCGGGGCCCGCTTCGCGTTCGGACCCGAGCCGGTGCTCGCCGCCGGACCGGGAGCCGAGGGCGCCGCGCGCCGGCTGCGCCGGGAACTGGGCCCGGCCACCGGCTGGAGCCTGCCGGTGGCGGGCCCCGGTGCGGGCCCGGAGGCCGGCGGCGCCGAGATACGGCTGCGGATCGATCCGCGGGCCGGGCGGGAGGCGGCGGCGGAGGCGGGGCGGCGGGCCGGGCGGGAGGCGGCGGCGCAGGCGGCTCCGGAGGCGTACGCCCTGACCGTCGACGCGACGGGTGTCGAGTTGGCCGCGGCGAGCGAGGCGGGGCTCTTCTGGGGGGTCCAGACGCTGCGTCAGCTCCTGGGACCCGACGCGCACCGCAAGGCCCCGCTCCCCGGGCGCGCCTGGAGCCTGCCCCACGTACGGATCGCGGACGCCCCCCGGTTCGGGTGGCGCGGGCTGATGCTCGACGTCGCCCGCCACTTCACGCCCAAGGACGGCGTGCTGCGGTACATCGACCTGCTCGCCGCGCACAAACTCAACGTGCTGCACCTGCACCTGACCGACGATCAGGGATGGCGCGTGGAGATCGAGCGCCATCCGCGGCTGACCGGGGTCGGTGCGTGGCGGGCGCGCAGCCGCCGGGGCCACCGGGCGTCCCCGCTGTGGAACGAGGCCCCGCACGGCGGCTTCTACACGCAGGACGACATCCGCGAGATCGTCGCGTACGCCGCCGACCGGCACGTCCGGATCGTCCCGGAGATCGACGTCCCCGGTCACTCGCAGGCCGCGATCGCCGCCTACCCGGAACTCGGCAACACGGACGTGGTCGACACCTCCGCCCTTCGGGTGTGGGACGACTGGGGGATCAGCGAGAACGTGCTCGCCCCGACCGAGGCCGTCCTGCGGTTCTACGAGGGGGTCTTCGAGGAACTGCTGGAACTCTTCCCCGCCGAGGTCTCGCCCTTCGTCCACGTGGGCGGGGACGAGTGCCCCAAGGTGCAGTGGAAGGCGTCTCCGGCGGCGCAGGAGCGGATCCGCGAGCTCGGGGTGGACGGCGAGGACGGCCTGCAGTCCTGGTTCGTCCGGCACTTCGACACCTGGCTCGCCGCGCGCGGGCGGCGGCTGATCGGGTGGGACGAGATCCTGGAGGGCGGCCTGGCGCCCGGCGCGGCCGTCTCCTCCTGGCGCGGCTACGCGGGCGGGATCGCCGCCGCCGAGGCCGGGCACGACGTGGTCATGTGCCCGGAGCAGCACGTCTACCTGGACCACCGGCAGGCGGACGGCCTCGAGGAGCCGGTGCCCATCGGGTACGTGCGCACCTTGGAGGACGTGTACCGGTTCGAGCCGGTTCCGCCCGCGTTGTCGCCGGAGGCGGCCGCCCATGTGCTCGGCGCCCAGGCGAACATGTGGACCGAGGTGGCGGAGGACCGGGGCCGGATCGACTACCAGGTGTTCCCGCGGCTCGCCGCCTTCGCCGAAGTCGTCTGGTCCCCCCAGCCGCCCCCCGCCGAACGGGACTTCGGCCGGTTCGAGGAGCGGATGAGGGCCCACTACGAGCGCCTGGACGCCCTCGGGGTCGGTTACCGGCCGCCGGGCGGGCCGCTGCCCTGGCAGCGGCGCCCGGGAGTGCTGGGGCGGCCCGCGGAGGGAACGCCCCCGAACGTGTGACACGAGAACCGGAACTCTGGCTGGATTTCCGGTAATACGGGGGAAAGCGGACGATCGGCCGCAGGTGTGCCCGTCCCGGCGGCCCCGGGCCCGCACGCCGGGGCGGTCCTCCCGTCCGGGGACGCCCGCCCCACCCTCGCGCCGGTCGCCCGGGAAGATGTGCCAGAGTTGCCACCTCCCGGCGGTGAGCACGTACCGTACGGCGGACAGGCGTGAGCGCCGGGACCGGGACATCGGGAAGGGGCAGCTGGGTTGACCACGCACGCACCGCAGGCGGCGCAGTCCGTGACGCTGCCGGCCTCGCTCGACGAGGCCGTGGCGGCTCTCGCCGCCATGCCCGCCGCCGTGCCCGTCGCGGGCGGCACCGACCTCATGGCCGCCGTCAACGCCGGGCTGCTGCGGCCCGCCGCACTGGTGGGCCTGGGGCGCATCAACGAGATCCGCGGCTGGCAGTACCAGGACGGCCACGCGCTCCTCGGCGCGGGACTCACCCACGCGCGGATGGGACGGCCGGATTTCGCCGCTCTGATCCCCGCGCTCGCGGCCGCCGCCCGCGCCGCCGGGCCCCCGCAGATCCGCAACGCGGGCACCCTCGGCGGCAACATCGCCTCCGCCGCGCCCACCGGCGACGCACTGCCCGTGCTGGCCGCGCTGGAGGCCGTGCTCGTCATCGTCGGCCCCGCCGGATCGCGCGAGATCCCCGTGTCGCACCTGCTGGCCGGCCGCGAGATGCTGCGGCCCGGCGAACTGATCGGCTTCGTCCGGGTGCCGTTGCTGCACGCGCCGCAGGTGTTCCTCAAGGCCACGGGCCGCACCGGGCCGGGGCGGGCGACGGCGTCCGTGGGGCTGGTGCTGGACCCTGCGCGCCGGGGCGTGCGCTGTGCGATCGGGGCGGTCGCCCCGATGCCGCTGCGCCCGCTCGAGGCCGAGCAGTGGGTGGCCTCGCTGATCGACTGGGACGGGGAGCGCCACCTCGCCCCCGAGGCGCTGGAGGCCTTCGGCGAGTACGTCGCGGCCGCCTGCGTGCCCGACCAGGGGGAGCCGGTGGCCCCCGGTGTACTGCATCTGCGGCGGACGGTGGCCGTGCTGGCGCGCAGGGCCCTGGGGAGGGCGCTGAGCTCATGAGCGGGAACGAGAACGAGAACGTGACCCAGGGGAACGGTGCGGCAAGCTGGGGCTGGGAGCCCGTGCCGCAGGGCGGCGAGTACGACTCGGACGCGACGGCTTTCGTGAAGCTGCCGCAGGACATGCTGGACGCGCTGGGCACCGGCGAGCCGCTCGCCGCCCCCGGCCACGGCTACGTGCCGCCGCCGATGATCCTGCCGCTCGGCTCGGCCAGCACGGACCCGGCGGCCACGGGCACGTGGACGATGCCGGTGCAGTGGCCGGAGGCGGGGGCCTCGGGCCCGGACGGCCAGACCCCCGCTCCCGCTCCGACCCCGCCGGCTCCGGTCGGCGGGCCGATCCCGGCGTCGATCCCCATTCCGGCGTCGGTGGCGGCGGCGTTCGCCGAGGCGGAGCCGGAGGAGGCGCGGTTCCAGGACGAGGCCGGGTTCCAGGAGGAGACCGGGTTCCAGAGCGAGGCCGGGTTCCAGGAGGAGACCGGGTACCAGGACGAGCCCGGATATTCGAACGGCACCGGGTTCCAGAACGGCACGGGCTACCCGAACGACCCCGGCTCCGGTTCCGGCCCCGGGTCCGCTTTCGAGTCCCCGTTCCCGCCGGCCCCCCGGCCGGAGCCGGGGGCGACGGCCGAGTGGCGGTTCGCCGACGAGTCCTCCTCGACCGGTCAGTGGGCCGCCGACTGGAGCCAGGCCCCGGCGACCCTGCCGGGCGGCGCCGCGGCTCCCTGGGCCGACCACCCCGACTACGCGGCGCAGCAGCCGGAGCCGCGGTCCGCGCAGCGGTTCCCCGAGCCCGGAACGCTGCCGGGAACGGACGAAGCCGTGGCGTCGGCGGGCGCCCCGGAGCGGCCGCTCGGCGGCCCCGGGGCCGGCTCCGCCGCCCCGCGCGGGCCGCGCGTGCTGGGCGGCCCCGGTGTGGGCACCCCGCTGCCGGAGGCCGGCGAGACGGTGCACCCGGCGCCCCACGACATCGACGCCGCGCACGCGTCGGCTGCCGTGCCGGTCGCGGAGGAGCGGCCGCACCCGGTGTCACCTCCGCGCGGACTGGATCTGTTCGGGGGAGTGCGGGAGGAGGCGGCGGCCCCGGACCCCGAGCCCGAGTCCGAGTCCGAGTCGCAGTACCAGCCCGCGCCCGAGCCCGGCGTCGAGCCCGGGTTCGAGGCGCAGCCCGAAACCGCGGCCGAGCCGGTCGCCGGGGTCCGGGAGGAGCCCGGGCCGGCCGACGGGACGGAGCCGTCCGGGGAGCCGTTCGCGGAGCCGTTCGCGGAGCCCGGCGGTACGGACGGGCACGGGTTCGCCGGGGTCGCCCCCGGACCGGCCGGGATTCCGGCCGGCTCCACGCCGACCGGGGACACCGCCGACATCGCTGTGGCACCCCCGGCCGAGGACACCGCCGACCGTGTCCCGGCCGAGGTGCCGACGTACGAAGAAGGAACGGCGGAAGCCGGGGCCGTCGCCGCGCACGAGGACGGGGCGCGCGAGGCGGGGGTGCACGACGGCGGGACGCCCGAGGCCGCCGTCCATCACGAGCATCCGCAAGCCTCCTACGTCCTGCGCGTCAACGGAGCCGACCGGCCCGTCACCGGCGCCTGGATCGGCGAGTCCCTGCTCTACGTGCTGCGCGAGCGGCTCGGCCTCGCCGGGGCCAAGGACGGCTGCTCGCAGGGCGAATGCGGTGCCTGCGCCGTGCAGGTCGACGGCCGGCTCGTCGCCTCCTGCCTGGTCCCGGCCGCGACGACCGCCGGGAGCGAGGTCCGGACCGTCGAAGGTCTCGCCACGGGCGGGGAACCCTCGGACGTGCAGCAGGCGTTGTGCAGGTCGGGCGCGGTGCAGTGTGGGTTCTGCGTGCCCGGCATGGCCATGACCATCCATGACCTCCTGGAGGGCAACCACGCCCCCAGCGAGCTGGAGACGCGGCAGGCCCTGTGCGGCAACCTCTGCCGCTGCTCGGGCTACGCGGGGGTCGTCGACGCCGTGCGCGAGGTCGTGGCCGGCCGCGAGGCGGCGGCCGAGGCGGCCCAGGGGCCGTCATCGACTCAGGACCAGGGTCACGGCCAGGACCAGGGTCACGGCCGGGGCCAGGGCCAGGGCCAGGGCCACGGCCAGGGCCAGGGGCACGGCCACGGGCCGGGCCCCGGATCGGGGGCGGCCGCGATGTCGGCGGAAGCTCGCATTCCGCACCAGGCGGCGCCCGGCGAGGGCGGCATCCACCACGGAGGCACGGCGTGAGCGGGCAGGACGCGGCGACGGCGACGACAACCATGAACACCACGGTCACCGCCCTGGCGGCCGAGGGCGGGGCCGCCGCCGACGAGCAGCGGGCGCCGAGCGGAATCGGAGCGTCCGTCCCGGCCGCCGACACCCGCGCCAAGAGCGAGGGCACCTTCCCCTACGCCGCCGACCTGTGGGCCGAGGGCCTCCTGTGGGCCGCCGTGCTGCGCTCCCCGCACGCCCACGCCCGGATCCTGTCCATCGACACCTCGGCCGCCGCCCAGATGCCCGGTGTGCGCGCCGTCGTCACCCACGACGACGTGCCCGGCGCCACCACGCACGGCCGCCGCATCGCCGACCGGCCGGTCTTCGCGCACGACGTCGTCCGCCACCACGGCGAGCCCATCGCCGCCGTCGCCGCCGACCACCCGGACACCGCCCGCCTCGCCGCGGCCGCGATCGCCGTCGAGTACGAACTGCTCGACCCCGTCACCGACCCCGAGCAGTCCTTCGGTGCGCCCGCCCTGCACCCCGACGGCAACCTGATCCGGCACATCCCGCTCCGCTACGGCGACCCGGAGGCCACCGGCGAGGTCGTCGTCGAGGGCCTGTACCGGATCGGCCGCCAGGACCCCGCCCCCATCGGCGCCGAGGCCGGGCTGGCCGTGCCCCGCCCCGACGGCGGCGTGGAGCTCTACACCGCCTCCACCGACCCGCACGGCGACCGCGACCTTGCCGCCGCCTGCTTCGGCCTCGAACCGGACCGCGTACGCGTCGTCGTCACCGGTGTGCCGGGCGCGACGGCCGACCGCGAGGACGCCGCCTTCCAGCTGCCGCTGGGCCTGCTCGCCCTGCGCACCGGCTGCCCGGTCAAACTGGCCGCCACCCGCGAGGAGTCCTTCCTCGGCCACACGCACCGCCACCCCACCCTGCTGCGCTACCGCCACCACGCGGACGCGGAGGGCCGGCTGGTCAAGGTCGAGGCGCAGATCCTGATGGACGCGGGCGCGTACGCCGACGCGTCCGCGGAATCCCTGGCCGCGGCGGTGGCCTTCGCCTGCGGCCCGTACGTCGTCCCGCACGCCTTCGTGGAGGGCTGGGCGGTACGCACCAACAACCCGCCGTCCGGCCACGTCCGCGGCGAGGGCGCGATGCAGGTGTGCGCCGCGTACGAGGGCCAGATGGACAAGCTCGCGGCCGCCCTCGGCCTCGACGGCGCCGAGCTGCGCCTGCGCAACGTCCTGGCCACCGGGGACCTCCTGCCCACCGGCCAGACGGTGACCTGCCCGGCGCCCGTCGCCGAACTGCTGCGTGCCGTCCGGGACTTCGAACTGCCCGCTCTGCCGAAGGACACCCCCGAGGACGAGTGGCTCCTGCCGGGCGGCCCGGAGGGCGCGGGCGAACCGGGCGCGGTACGGCGCGGAGTCGGGTACGGCGTCGGCATGGTGCACATGCTCGGCGCCGAGGGCGCCGACGAGGTCTCGACGGCCACCGTGAAGGTGGTCGACGGGGTCGCCACGGTGATCTGCGCGGCCGTCGACACGGGCCAGGGCTTCGCCACCCTCGCCCGCCAGATCGTCCAGGAGGTCCTCGGCGTCGACGAGGTGACCACGGCCCCGGTCGACACCGACCAGCCGCCGGCCGGCCCGTCGGCGCACGGCCGCCACACCTGGGTGTCGGGCGGCGCGGTGGAGCGCGCGGCGAAGATGGTGCGCACGCAGCTCCTGCAGCCGATGGCCCACAAGCTGGGCATGTCCACGGAGCTCCTGCAGATCACGGACGGCCGGATCACGTCGTACGACGGCGCCTTCTCGATGACGGTCGCCGAGGCCATAGAGGGCAAGGAGCTCTGGGCGACGGCCCAGTGCCGCCCCCACCCGACGGAACCCCTGGACGCGGACGGCCAGGGGGACGCCTTCGTCGGCCTCGCCTTCTGCGCGATCCGCGCGGTGGTGGACGTCGACATCGAGCTGGGCTCGGTACGGGTCGTGGAGCTCGCGGTGGCCCAGGACGTGGGCCGCGTCCTCAACCCCCGCCAGCTGCACGCCCGTATCGAGGCGGGCGTCACGCAGGGCGTGGGCGCGGCGCTGACGGAGAACCTGCGCACGGTCTCCGGCCTGGTCCGCCACCCCGACCTCACGGGCTATGCCCTGCCGACGTCCCTGGACGCCCCCGCGGTCCGCATCGTCAAACTGGTCGAGGAGCGGGACGTGGTGGCCCCCTTCGGCGCGAAGGCGGCGAGCGCCGTCCCGGTGGTGACGACGCCCGCGGCGGTGGCCTCGGCGGTCCGGGCGGCCACGGGCCGCCCGGTGAACAGGCTCCCGATCAGGCCGTCGGCGGCGGTCGCGGCACCCAACTCGTGACCGTGTGACCCGCATTGCACCTGCAACCTCGGTGTTGGGGCTGTCGGTGCCGGTCGCTACAGTGACGGGTGAGGTTGCGCACGCGCGCGTGCGAACGGGGATGGGGGCGACGGGGATGCGGGGATGCGGGGATGACGGGGGCGACGGGGGCGACGGGGGCGACGGGGATGCGGGGATGACGGGGATGACGGGGATGCGGGGAGGCCGGCGTGGCAGTGGAGAGTGAGCCCGGGCTGTTTGGGCAGGGCATCGCGCCGGGGCTGGCCGACGCGGTCATGGCGCAGGCGGCGGCGCTGTCGGTCGAGTACGACACGATGAAGGAGTACAAGGGCCTGGTCGACGGCCTCCTGACGTCCCTGCAGGACTCGGAGGCGGCCCACGGCAGACTGGCCGACGGCACGCTCCCGGCGGGCGCCCTCGGCACCGGCTTCCCGGAGGCCGCCGACCTCCACTCGTCGTACACCAAGGTCCACTCGGAGCTGCAGAAGCTGTCGAAGGGCCTGGCGGACCAGATCGAGGCCCTGGGCATCGCCATCCTGACGGCGGGCAAGGGCTTCGGCGACGTGGACGAGGAGACCAGGCGGCGCATGGCGACCATCGCCAAGGAAGCCCAGGACAACTATGTGGCGAAGCGCGACCCGTACGCGGACGAGGCGTCCGCGGGTTCGAACGGCGGCACCGGGCGGGGTGGTGAGATCTGATGGCGACGAACTTCGAGGGGTACTCGCACGCGCAACTGGCCGCGATGGTCGCCTCGCTGGACCCGAAGACGGTGTCGCAGCGGGGTACGCAGCTCACCGAAGCCGCGAAGACCATCAAGGAGATCGGCCAGAAGCTCAAGGACCACAGGGTCAAGGGCTGGGAGGGCGAGGCGGCGACGGCCTTCCAGAACTGGGTGAACCGCGCGGGCAGCGCGACCTTGGTCCTGGCCGACTTCAGCTCGACGGGCGGCCACTGGATGACGCTGGCGGCCCAGACGATGTCCGAGATCCACATGCCCCCGTACGACGCGGGGGCGGAGGCGGCCCTCAAGGAGAACCTGGAGGTCTCGCGCAAGTACCACAACGACCCGGACGCGAGGCAACTGGGCCAGGAGGCATGGTCGAAGCTGAGCGGTGACCACACGCGGGCGGTGGACGCGCTGACGAAGCTGTCGCAGTCGTACAGCTTGTCCAAGGCGGAGATGGACAAGGCGGAGATTCCTACGTTTCGCAAGCCGCCGGACATTTTTGTACCGGAGCGCGTTTATGGCCAGGTCGATGTGGCTCGCTCGGGCGAGAGCTCCGGGCCGGAGGGCTACTCCAGCAGCTCCGCTTATACGTCGTCGGCACCCCAGACCAGTGCTTCTACGCATGGACGTGGCGAGGTGCTTGGACAACCGCCGCAATGGGATAACTCGCTCCCTCCGACGGCTCCCGTCGCGGTAATGCCAGACCGCAACGTGGACGTAGAGCTCGACACGGTCACCACGCTTCCGAACCCGACCGGTACTCTCGTGACGGTGCCGCCTAGCAACCCGCTGCCCACAGGCCCCACCGGTCCCGGTCCCTTCCCCGTCCCCCCGCCTGTACATCTGCCGCCGCTCGGGGGCATGAAGACGATTCCCGGCATTGGCCCCGTCGGCCCGATAGGGCCCGCCCCCGGAACGAGCGGCCCCCTCGGCAAGCTCGGCCTGCCCCCGCGTGACAGCGGCATCATGGGCGGCCGCCCGGTCACCGCCACTGGTCCGGGCGCCGGCATTCCGCGCGGCACGGTCATCGGCACCGAAGCCGGGCACGCCGGCCGTCCCGTGAACGGCATGATGGGCGGCGGCCTGGGCGGCGCCCATGCCGGCGGTGCCGGACCCGTCGGCGGTCGTCGGCTGGCCACGGAGTCGGGAGGTATCGTCGGCGGGCGCCAGCCTGCGGCGGGCATCCGGGCGACACCGTTCACGCAGGGCGGTTCCGGTCTCGTGCGGAACACCGCGGGTGGCATCGGCGCGGGTGCGCACACTCCGGGCAGCCGCCGCGATGACCAGAGGAGCGAGCGCCCCGACTACCTGGCCGAGGACGAAGAGACGTGGCAGGGCAACCGTCGGGTTGTCCCACCGGTGATCGACTGAGCGGAACGGACGTTGTACGGGATGCGCATGCGTAAGGCGACCTCGGCGCTCGTGGGTCTTCTGCTGGCCGGGGTCGCCGCGACCCCGGCTCACGCCGAGACGATTCGGTCACGGCAATGGCATCTCGACGCCATGAAGGCAGACGACATCTGGAAGATCAGCACGGGTAAGGGAATCACCGTTGCCGTGATCGACACGGGGGTCGACCGCATCCCGGAGCTTGAGGGGCAGGTACTTCCCGGCGCGGCATTTCCTACTGGCTCTGCTGAGGGTGGCAGAGACAACGATTACGACGGTCACGGGACGGGTGTCTCTGCGATGATCGCCGCTACCGGGAAGCATCCGAGTGGTGATGGCGCCTACGGCCTCGCGCCTGGCGTCAAAGTACTTCCCATTCGCGTGCCCGACGTCCTAGAGGGAAGCACGACCCCGGCGATTGCCGCAGCCATTCGATACGCGGCGGACTCGGAAGCCAAGGTCATCAACATCTCCCTGGCGCGCGGCGGAAAGCCGGAAGACGACCGCGACCGGGCCGACGCGGTCAGGTACGCGCTCTCCAAAGGAAAGCTGATCTTCGCCGGCGCTGGCAATGACGGGGACAGGACGGTTAAGTACCCCTCCGCTACCCCCGGCGTGGTCGGTGTTGCAGCGGTGGACGCCAACGGCGAGCCGACCAAAGAATCCCAGCAGGGGCCGTATATCGACATGGCAGCCCCGGGCACCGACATCCTCACAGCATGCAAGGGCAAAACGGGCCTGTGCAATACACACGGCACCAGCGATGCGTCGGCCCTCGCCTCCGCCTCCGCCGCCCTCCTCTGGTCCGCTCACCCCGACTGGACCAACAACCAGGTGCTCCGTGTCCTCCTGAACACCGCCGGCAAGCCCGTCGACGGCTCCGAGCGGAACGACTTCGTCGGCTACGGCGTGGTCCGCCCCCGTGTCGCCGTGCCCACCCCCGGCGACCCGGGCCCGGCGGACCAGTTCCCGCTGCCCGACCTGGCGGCGGCCGACGCGGCGGCCAAGTCCCCCGCCGCGCCGACCGACGGCAAGCTGCCGGACCCGGCGGCTTCGCCCGCGCCGGCGGCCCGGGCCGGGGAGAAGGAAGAGGGCAGCCTGCTTCCCTGGATCGGGATCGGGCTGGGAGCCTGTCTGCTGATCGGCGGTGCCGTCACGGCCGTCGCCGTACGCCGTAACCGCTGACCCCTCCACGGGTGACCTTCGCCGCCCGGGACCTGACAAGGAGTTCACGAGGATGTCGTTCGACGAGGAATGGTCGGCGGCACGCGCCACGGCCGCCGCCAACGTCTCCATGCGGCTGAACCAGGTCCCGGGCGATCCGGGCGGCGGGAGCCCGGGCGGCCTCGACCTCAACCAGGACCACATCGGAGCCATCGGCTCCGAGGCGTACAAGCTGCACTCCCGGCTCCAGACCGACGGCAAGCACGCCGCGACCGCCACCGCCGAGGCCGCGGGCGCGCTCACGAAGGAGAATTTCACGAGCGGGGCGGCGCTGCTGAAGGTGAACACCGTCTGGGAGAGCCAGGTGAAGACCCTCGTGGCCGCCTGCGCGAACATCTCCAACGGGCTGAACTACTCGCTCTCCTCCCACGCGAAGGACGAGGAGCAGCTCCGCGCCGACTTCACCACGTCCGCGCTCACCTCCTACCTCAAGTAGCCGCCCGCATGCTGACGTACGAGAACGTGATGAACGCGCCGCTGGACAAGCTCCAGACGGCGGTGGGCGACTGGAAGGCGATGGTCGACAAGCTCGACGACCTCGCCGAGGTGGCCCGCAACGGTATGAGGACGAAGGCCGAGAAGGCCGAGTGGAGCGGGGTCACCGCCGGTGTGGGGCGGGAGTTCGTCGCCAAGACGGCCAAGGAGTTCGAGGACGCGGCCAAAGAGGCCAAGGGCGTGCACCAGCTCCTCAGCGATGCCCACACCACCCTGAAGACGGCGCAGGCCGCACTGAAGAAGACCGCCGAGGAGGAGGCCCCGGCCGCCGGGTTCCGGGTGGACGCGGTCGGCAAGGTCTCGGTGGTGCCGATGGACCCGAAGACCGAGTACACGGCCCGGCACGACCCGGACTATCCCGAGTTCCTGCGCAAGCAGGAGCAGAACCGCAAGGCATGGCAGGCCCGAGTGGACCGGCTCGTCGAGGACTGCTCGGACGCCGACGACTCCCTGGCCCGCGCGCTGCGCGCCAACGTCACGGACGACCACGACTTCACCGCGCCGAAGTACACCACCCTGGACGGCGAGCAGGCCGACCGGGCAGCGCAGCTGATGACGAAGCTCAGCAAGGAGCCGGGCGGGGTGGCCCGCCACCCCGAGGCGCTGCGCGAGCTGGAGGACCTGCTCGACGACAACCGCAACGAGGCCGACTTCTCGACGGACTTCTACCGCACGCTCGGCCCGGACGGCACGCTCGAGGCGTACGCCAAGCTGTCCATCGACGCGTCGTCCCTGGGCGAGGCGGGCAAGGACCGCCTCGCGATGGTCGGCAACATCCAGAACGACATGGGCGCGATGCTGGGCCTCGCCACGCAGAAGAGCTCGCCGAACCATCTGGACGCGGCGTGGACCACCGACCTGATGAAGGCCGGCCGCAAGGAGATGCAGGTCACCGGGGATCTGACCAGCAAGATCTACGGCTACCAGGCCCTGGGTGCGCTGCTGCACGAAGGGAAGTACGACAAGAACTTCCTGACCTCGGTCGGCCGGGACATGGTCGCGTTCGACCGCGAGAACCCCAAGGCGTGGGAGCACGGGTCGCCGTACGACCCGAAGACGGTGCTCAGCCAGGGGAAGGACGGCAGCCGGGGCTTCTACCCGCTGACCGGGTTGATGGACGCCATGGCCAACAACCCGGACGCGGCGACCGCGTTCTTCAACGAGCCGGTCCGCAAGGACAGCAACGGCGACGGCATCGTCACGGCGGCGGACAAGGCCGTGGACGGTCAGCACGGCAAGGCCCGGGGCATGGTCGACTACATGCTGGACAAGGAGTCGTGGGCCGACGCCTTCGACCGGACCCCGGACCACCCCTACGGCGAGACGGGCCCGGCCCAGGAGGCCGTCGGCGGTGCGCTGGAGGCGGCGGTCTCGGGACGCGTCCCGGGCGACGAGGACGCGAAGCCGGTGCCGCACACCAAGGACATGGCGGCGATCATGGAACGGGTCGTCGAGAAGATCGGCGACGACCCGTCGCTGGTGGCACAGGAGCCGGGTGAGGACAAGGATCCGCGACTGGGTCCCTTGGCCGGGCACTTCGGCAACATGACGGCGGAGTACATCGCGGACTTCCAGGCAGCCGCCGAGAACGGCGGAAACCAGATCAAGGCCAATGGGACGATGGCCGAGTTCGACGAGGCGACGGTCTCCCGCTTCCTCGGGGCGGTCGGCCAGGACCCCGGCGCCTACGGTGCGATCACCAACGCCAATCAGGCATTCACCGCAGTCCTGGTCAACGATGTCGTTCAGCACCGTGGCGAGTACACATTGCTCGGCGAGGCGGTTGAGAACGCCGTCCAGCCTGGCGGCCAGATCGCGGGCATGATGACGGAGGCCCGCGCCCAGGGCATGCACGCCGAGACGGCGCACAAGAACGAGGAGTACGTGAAGGGCGTCGAGGACGGGGCGAAGTGGATCAACCGGGGTATCACGGCCGCCGGCGGTAAGTACCTGGAATTGGTACCGGTGGCCGGTGATGTCGTGGAGTGGGTCCAAGAGGACGTCACCGAGCACTTCGTCGACAACGCCAAGGACGAGGGCAAGGAAAAGACGGCGGACACCGAGAAGGCCGTAGCGGAGATGTACGCGAAGGCAGACCGCGGGGTCAGCAAGTCGGCTGAGGACGCGGTCCGCAGCGCTGCCATCGGCTCAGGTCTGTCCCAAGCGGACGTCAATGTGCTCGCAGGTACGGCTTCCAAAGAGTCTTCGGTCGCCCACACGGTCGGCCGCGGCCTGGTGGACAGCTCCAAGGGGACATCCTGATGATCGTGGACACTTCGTTGCGTGCTGTTGCTGCTGTCATCGTGACCTGCGCCGTGTTGGTCGGTTGTTCGGACGCAAAGGAGAAAGCCGCTGCTCCCGAGGCACCGGGAAGGGTGTGTTGGGAGGCCTTCGAAGGCAAGGCGGTACTTCCCCTACTGGGCAGCGGAAAGCGCGTCACCGAGAACACCCGGGACGTCTTCGCGCTGCCTGCTGACCTGAAGACGGTCACGTGCCGTGTAGGTGTGGACGGGAAGACGTTGCTGACGGCCCAGGCCGCGCGCAAGCCGCTCGGTTCGGATGCCTTCTGGCAGTCCTTCGATCCGCTGCATCCGGAAAACCTAGACTTCGGACGCAAGGGCCTGGTGTGGGACTCCGGTGCGACGCTCCTCTATACCTGCCGAACTCCCACAGAGTCCTTCGAGCTGGAGCTGGAAATCAGCCACGTTCCCACGGATCTGGAGAGCACGAAGGTCAGGGCGCTGAACAAGCAGCTGATGAAGGACTTCCAGGACTTCACCCGCACCAAGCTGAACTGCGCCCCCTGACCTGACCCACGGCGCCAACGCCGAAAGGCCGCCCAGGCAAGGTGTCCCGGGCGGCCTTCGGCCTTGGAAGCCGTGACCGGAATCGAACCGGCGTAACTCGCTTTGCAGGCGAGTCCCTCAACCACTCGGGCACACGGCTGCGGGGTGGTGATGGCTTGACCGTACGGGGGCCCGTCCCGTGGGGGAAGAGGACCGCCGGGGGTGCAACGGGAATGCCATGCCGCGTTCACGAACGCCCGGCGCACGGCCCCGGTCCTAGGTCCAAGGGACGATCCGGGTCCGTCCGGTTGACAGGGCTCAAAAGTGGGAATGCCCCTTACCCTGGGGCGATGAGTGCCCTCGATCCCCGTGTGCCCCAGGTCCCCGCGCCGGCCCCCGCCCCCTCGTCGGGCGGGATTCTCGCGGCCCCGTACCGGGTGCTCAGCATCGGGATCATCTCCGTCGTGTTCCTGATCGCCTTCGAGGCGACCGCCGTGGGGACGGCCATGCCCGTCGCCGCGCGGGAACTGGAGGGGATCGGGCTCTACGCCTTCGCCTTCTCCGCCTACTTCACCACCAGCCTCTTCGGCATGGTCCTGTCCGGGCAGTGGGCCGACCGGCAGGGACCGCTGCGGCCGCTGGCCGTCGGGATCGCCTCGTTCGCCGGCGGGCTCCTGGTGTCCGGGACCGCCGGGTCCATGGAGCTGTTCGTGCTCGGCCGGGCCGTGCAGGGGTTCGGGGGCGGGCTGGTGATCGTCGCGCTGTACGTCGTCGTCAGCCGGGCCTACGAGGACCGGCTGAGGCCCGCGATCATGGCCGCCTTCGCCGCGAGCTGGGTCGTGCCGTCCATCGTCGGCCCGCTGGCCTCCGGGACCGTGACCGAGCACCTCGGCTGGCGGTGGGTGTTCCTCGGCATCCCAGCGCTCGTCGTCGTGCCCCTCGCCGTCGCCCTGCCCGTGATCCGCAGGACCGCCTCCGGGCCGATAGACCCCGGCGCGCCGCCCGCCGCCTTCGACCGGCGGCGGATCCGGCTGGCCCTCGGGATCTCGCTCGGCGCCGGCCTGCTCCAGTACGCCGCCCAGGACGTGCGGTGGTTCTCGCTGCTCCCGGCGGCCGCGGGTGTGGCCCTGCTGGTGCCCGCCGTGCTGGGACTGCTGCCGCGCGGGACGTACCTCGCGCGGCGCGGGCTGCCCTCCGTGGTGCTGCTGCGCGGGGTCGCGGCGGGGTCCTTCATCGCGGCCGAAACCTTCGTACCGCTCATGCTCGTCACCCAGCGCGGCCTGAGCCCGACGCTGGCCGGTTTCTCGCTGGCGCTGGGCGGGCTGACGTGGGCGGGCGGCTCGTGGGTCCAGTCGAAGGGGCGGATGGCGCCCTACCGGGAACGGCTGATGGTGGGTGGGATGGTGCTGGTCGCCCTCGCCATCGCCGCGGCGCCCGCCGTGCTGATCGAGTCCGTGCCGGTCTGGACGCTGGCGCTGGCCTGGGCGGTGGGGTGCCTGGGGATGGGGCTGGTGATCGGCTCCACCAGCGTGCTGCTGCTGAAGCTGTCCGCCCCGGAGGAGGCGGGGGCCAACTCGGCCGCGCTGCAGATCTCCGACGCCCTGGCCAACGTCGTGCTGCTGGCCGCCGGCGGCGCGGCGTTCGCCGCGCTCGGCGGAGGCGCCGTGGGGGCCGCGCACACGGCGGCGGAGGGCGCCGGAGCCTCGCACCCGGTGGCCTTCGTGGTGGTCTTCCTGCCGATGGCGTGCGTGGCGCTGGTGGGGGCATGGGTCGCGACCCGGCTGGAGCCGGTCGCGAAGCCGCCGGAGCAAGCGGTGGCGGCGGAGCGGGGCAAAGGTGCGCGGAGCCGGCGGGCGGCGCGGTAGCGTCGCCGGATGAACGAGCTGACCATCCGGCTCTCCGACGCCGACCGCGCGGAGCTCGCCGACCTCGCCGACGCGGGCGGGCACACTCCCGAGCAGGTCGCGCTGGACGCCGTACGGGCACACCTGCGGGCCGAGCGGCAGCGCGTCGGGGAAGCCGCCGGACGGCTCGCCGAGCGGCACGCCGCGCTGCTGAAGCGGCTGGGCGCGTGAGCGGCGGAACGGCGGTCCGCCACCTGACGCTCGCCGAGGTGCTCGACCTCGCCCGGCACGCCTGCCTCGCCCAGGACCAGCCCGTCGAGCTGCGGGCCCCCGGCCTCCTGGAGTCGGCCGTGCACCGGCCGCGGGCCAGGATGATGGGGACGCCCGCCTACGAGGACCGGTTCGAGCAGGCCGCCGCGCTGCTGCACGCCCTCGCCTCGAACCACCCGCTGGTCGACGGCAACAAGCGCACGGCCTGGCTCGCCGCCGCGACCTTCCTCGCCGTGAACGGGGTGGATCTCTCCGGCGCCGACCAGGACCTCGCGTACGCGCTGGTCATCGACGTCGCGTCGGGAGCCGAGGGGGACGTGGGGCGGATCGCCGGACGGCTGCGCTCGCTGCACGCGCCGGACCCGCTGCCGCACGGGCACCCGCCGCACCGGCCGGTGTGACGCTCGCCGCACCCGCCGAGGTCATGGGCCTGTCCCTCCTCGGCGGGTCTGCCCGTGCCGGTAGGGTGGCCCGGTTGTCCTACGTACGACTGCCGAGAGCGACGAACCGGAGACCGTGACTACTACCGCCTCCCACCACCTCTCACCCGCCTTCCCCGGCCGCGCCCCCTGGGGCACCGCCAACAAGCTGCGCGCCTGGCAGCAGGGAGCGCTGGACCGCTACATCCAGAACCAGCCGCGGGACTTCCTCGCCGTCGCCACGCCCGGCGCCGGCAAGACCACCTTCGCGCTCACCCTCGCCTCCTGGCTGCTGCACCACCACGTCGTGCAGCAGGTCACCGTGGTCGCGCCGACCGAGCACCTGAAGAAGCAGTGGGCCGAGGCCGCGGCGCGGATAGGCATCCGACTGGACCCGGAGTACTCCGCCGGGCCGCTGAGCAAGGACTACCACGGGGTCGCGGTCACCTACGCCGGCGTCGGCGTGCGCCCGATGCTGCACCGCAACCGCTGCGAGCAGCGCAAGACCCTGGTGATCCTCGACGAGATCCACCACGCGGGCGACTCGAAGTCCTGGGGCGAGGCGTGCCTGGAGGCCTTCGACCCGGCGACCCGCCGCCTCGCCCTGACCGGCACCCCTTTCCGGTCCGACACCAACCCCATCCCGTTCGTGTCGTACGAGGAGGGCAACGACGGGATCCGGCGGTCCTCCGCCGACTACACCTACGGCTACGGCAACGCACTCGGCGACGGGGTCGTGCGGCCCGTCATCTTCCTCTCCTACAGCGGCAACATGCGCTGGCGGACGAAGGCGGGCGACGAGATCGCCGCCCGCCTCGGCGAACCGATGACCAAGGACGCCATCTCGCAGGCGTGGCGCACGGCGCTGGACCCCCGCGGCGACTGGATGCCGAACGTCCTGCGCGCCGCCGACCAGCGCCTGACGGAGGTCCGCAAGGGCATCCCCGACGCGGGCGGCCTGGTCATCGCCTCCGACCAGGAGTCGGCGCGCGCGTACGCCAAACTGCTGCGCGAGATCACCGGCACCAAGGCGACCGTCGTCCTGTCCGACGACACCGGCGCGTCGAAGCGGATCGACGAGTTCAGCTCGGACGGCAGCCGCTGGATGGTCGCGGTCCGGATGGTGTCCGAAGGCGTCGACGTGCCCCGGCTCGCGGTCGGGGTGTACGCGACGACCATCTCGACGCCGCTGTTCTTCGCGCAGGCCGTCGGACGCTTCGTACGATCGCGCAGACGTGGCGAGACCGCGTCCGTGTTCCTTCCGACCATCCCCTACCTGCTCGGCTTCGCCAACGAGATGGAGGTCGAGCGCGACCACGTCCTGGACAAGCCGAAGAAGCAGGGCGAGGAGGACCCGTACGCCGAGTCCGAGAAGGAGATGGACGAGGCGAACCGGCAGGAGGACGAGGACACCGGCGAGGACGAGCAGATGTCCTTCGAGGCGCTCGAGTCCGACGCCGTCTTCGACCGCGTGCTGTACGACGGCGCCGAGTTCGGCATGCAGGCGCACCCGGGCAGCGAGGAGGAGCAGGACTACCTCGGCATCCCCGGGTTGCTGGAGCCGGACCAGGTGCAGATGCTGCTGCAGAAGCGGCAGTCGCGGCAGATCGCGCACAGCCGGCGCAAGCCGGACGCGGAGGCGGACCTGCTGGAACTGCCGGCCGAACGGCGGCCCGTGGTCTCGCACAAGGAGCTGCTGGAGCTGCGCAAGTCGCTGAACACGATGGTGGGCGCGTACGTCCACCAGAGCGGCAAGCCGCACGGGGTCATCCACACGGAGCTGCGCCGGGTGTGCGGCGGACCGCCGAGCGCGGAGGCGACGGCGGGGCAGCTGCGGGAGCGGATCAAGAAGGTGCAGGAGTGGGCCACCCGGATGCGGTGATGTGATCCGGCGGCCCGTCGCGGTAACGGCGGCGGGGCGCGGGTGGTGGCGGGGTTCGTGCGCGGGCGCGCACGGGCCCCGTTTCCGTGTTTCCCGACGAGAGCGCAGTAAGGGCGGGGTAAAGGGCTCTTGGAGGGATCGAGGTCACGAATCGACGCCGGGGGCGATCAAGAACCGGCACAAAGCGGTAGCAGGCGCCCGGATTCTGGACGAGGCCTTCCGCTGAGCGGACCCGCTCGCTACTGTCCCCGCATCGAACGCACCGTGGCAGCGCCGCCGCGGGAGCGCAGCCGGTGCCATGGCCGCTACCGGCGGCCTCTCCGTGCGTCGCCGCGGGACCGGCGACGTGCCACGCCGAGAGTCACCGCCGCTCACCGAAAGAGGGAGAGGCGTCGTGACCGCGGAAACCTCCCAGACTCTCGACCGAGGGCTCAGAGTCCTCAAACTGCTCGCCGACACCGACCACGGTCTGACCGTCACCGAGCTCTCCAACCGCCTCGGTGTCAACCGCACCGTGGTCTACCGGCTCCTGGCCACCCTGGAGCAGCACGCCCTGGTCCGCCGCGACCTCGGCGGGCGGGCCCGGGTCGGGCTCGGGGTGCTGCGGCTGGGCCGGCAGGTGCATCCGCTCGTACGCGAGGCGGCCCTGCCCGCGCTGCGGTCCCTCGCCGAGGACATAGGCGCCACCGCGCACCTGACCCTCGTGGACGGCACCGAGGCGCTCGCCGTCGCCGTCGTCGAGCCGACCTGGACGGACTACCACGTGGCCTACCGGGCCGGTTTCCGCCACCCGCTGGACCGGGGCGCCGCGGGGCGGGCGATCCTGGCCGCCCGTCAGGGGGCGCTGATCGAGCCGGGCTACACGCTGACCCACGGAGAGCTGGAAGCGGGCGCCAGTGGCGCTGCCGCGCCGCTCGTGGGGATCACCGGGCTGGAGGGCAGCGTGGGCGTGGTGATGCTGGCGGACGCGGTGCCGGAGCGGGTGGGGCCGAGGGTCGTGGACGCGGCGCGCGAGGTCGCCGACGCCCTTCGCTAGGCCCTGTCGTCGAAGTCCCGCCTGGCCCGCGACGCCCGGCACCGCACGTCGCCGCGTTGTCGGGGCGCCCGAGTGCGTCCAGTACGCGGGCGCCCCACCGCCGTGCGATGCACGGCACCGGACGCCGCGGGCCTGACCGGCGCCACTGTGACGGCAGGACCTAGGCCGCGGGGCGGGCCGGGCCCTGCCGGGCTGGATGGGGTCCCGCCCCGTCACCCGCGCCCGGCGCCCCGCCTCGCGGGGTGGCGGCCGGGGCGGGTGTGGCCGACGGGGTGCTCCGTGGGTGGGAGGGGGCGGATAGATTGGCCGGGTGCTCTCTCGTCTTCTGCGTCTGCCGCGTCCCGTCGCCCTGGCCGTCTGTGCCGTGCCCGTGCTCGGGTTGTTCGGGGTGGCGCTCCTCGCGCCGCTGCCCTTCGTGGTCGCCCAGCCGGGGCTCACCGCCGACGTGCTGGGGGAGCGGGACGGGAAGCCGGTCATCACCGTCGCCGGTGCGCCGACCCGGCCGACCACCGGCCAGCTGCGGATGACCACCATCCAGGCCACCGGCCCCTCCACCACGGTGACCCTGCCCGAACTCCTCGACAACTGGTTCGACAGCTCCCGGGCCGTCATGCCGAAGGAAGTCGTCTACTCCTCGGGCGGAACCGACAAGGAGATCGAGCAGCACAATCTGGAGGAAATGGCCAAATCCCAGTCCTCCGCCACCGAGGCCGCACTGGGCTACCTCCACAAGGACCCCAAGGGGATCGAGGTCGACCTGAACCTCGCCGACGTCGGCGGTCCCAGCGCAGGGCTGCTGTTCTCCCTCGGCATCGTCGACAAGCTCGACGGCGACGGCAGCGGCGGCGACCTCACCGGCGGGCGCACCATCGCCGGTACCGGCACCATCACCGCGAACGGCGAGGTCGGCGCGGTCGGCGGAGTCGCCCTGAAGACCCAGGCCGCGCGGCGCGACGGGGCCACGGTGTTCCTCGTACCGAAGGCGGAGTGCTCGGACGCGCGCTCCGAACTCCCCGAGGGATTGCGGCTGGTCCCCGTCACTTCCCTGACGGATGCGGTGAACGCCCTGCGGGCACTGAACCGGGGAGAGAAGGCTCCGTCCTGCTGACGGCGGCCGTGGCGTTCAGCCCGCGCCACGCCGGAAACACCAGCGGGGCCAGCGTCGTCAGCAGGTAGGCGCCGCCGAACAGCAGCAGGGCCCGCGTCACCCCGAACCCGTCGACCAGCAGACCGGCGGCCAGCCCGCCCATCGGCATGGCCAGCTCGGAGCCCGCCGTGCTCACGCCCGAGACCCGGCTGCGCAACCCCTCCGGCACGTTCTCGTACACGACCGTGGTCAGGATCGGGTTCAGCACGCCCGCGCCCAGTCCGGACAGGGCCATGGTCACCGCGAGCGGCAGCGGCGTGTCGGTGACGGCGGCGGTGACGAAGCGGGGCGCCCCGCACAGCAGGAACGCGGCGGCGAACACCGCCCGGCGGGGCAGCCGCTCGCCCCAGGCCCCGTAGAGCAGCGCGCCCAGCAGCGCGAAGCCGCCGAAGAGGGAGATCATCAGGCCCAGGGCGGTGGCGCCGCCGAGGACCTCGTCGCCGTGCACCGGCAGCAGGACGGAGGCCCAGCCCTGGTCCAGGCCGTTGGTCATCATCACCATCACGGTGATGCCCAGCAGCAGCCGCGACCGGGTCAGGAAGGCCCAGCCCTCCGCCAGTTCCGCCCGGTAGCCCGCGAACGAGACCTTTCCGGAGCCCGGTTGGGGTTCCGCCGCCGGCACCCCGCGCAGGAAGGCCGAGACCAGCAGGGCGGAGACGGCGAAGGTGGCCGCGTCCAGCAGCAGTACCGTTTCGGCTCCGAAGGCCGCGATCAGTACGCCGGCCAGCGCCGCCCCGATCATCCGGGCCCCGCGCGAGACGGCGTCGTAGAGGCTGGCCGCCCGGGCCACGGTGGTGCCCGCGTGCTCGGCCAGATTCGGCAGGAGCACGTACCGGGCGGTCAGGCCCGGGGTGTGGACGAGCCCGCCGACGGCCATCAGCGCGCACAGCATCCAGAACTCGAGCAGGCCCGCACCGTGCAGCAGCGGGACCGCTCCGACCGAGACCGCGCAGATCAGGTCGGAGGCGGCGGAGACGCGCCGGCGGCCGATCCGGTCGATGACCGGGCCGCCGACGAGCGCGGCGACGACGACGGGCAGGGTGGCGCAGAAGGCGACGATCCCGGCCCGCCCGGCGCTGCCCGTGGTCTGCAGCACGAACCACGGCACACCGATCAGGGTGAGTGAACTTCCCGCGATGGAGATGGTGTTGGCGGCCAGGACCGCCGCGAACGGCCCTCGGCTCATGCCGCGTGCGGGTGCTGGAGGCGGGCGTGGACGTAAGCGGGCCGCATCAGGCGGATCCCGGTGGCGACCAGCGCCGCGCCGAGGCGGTCGCGCAGGGCGGGCGTGGTGTCCGCCGCGGCCGCGAGGCGCCAGGCGGCGGCCTCGGCGGCCAGTTCGGCGGTGCGGGCGGCGTGTATCCGGGCATGGGTGAAGGCGTGCATGGCAGGACTCCTTCTGGGAAAGGCGGGCTATTCGGGGCTGCGGCGCGCGAAGACGTGCGTGTGGAAGCGGACCGTTTCCGTGCTCTGCGCACCGGCGGCCGCAGGCGCATCGGTCCGCGCATCCTCGGCGGCAGGTGCATCCGCGCCCGCGCCGGCGTCCGAGGGCGCCGGGCCGCGGTAACTGTTGATCAGGTCGTGCATCTTCTGGATCAGTTCGCGGCTCTGCGCGGCCGTCAGGGTCAGCGTGAAGTCGCTGATGTCCGAGGCGGCCCGCCAGTCGGCGCTCCACTCGTGCGCCGTGGCGAGCCAGGTGTTCATCTCCTGCGCGTGGATCTTCGCGACCTCGGACAGGAAAACGTCCGCCGCGCCGCGGGTCGCCGCGTCGTCGGCGTGGACCAGCCCCTCGTCGAAGGAGGTGCCGTCGTGGGAGGCCTTCCACCACCGCTCGCGCCCCTTGCCGTGTTCGGGCGCGTCCTCGACGAACCCGTGCGCGGCGAGCTGGCGCAGGTGGTAGCTGGTGGCGCCGCTCGACTCGCCGAGCCGCTCGGCCAGCCGCGAGGCCGTGGCCGGGCCGTCCTGGCGCAGGGCGGCCAGCAGCCGCATGCGCAAGGGGTGGGCCAGGCCGCGCAGGGCGTGGGCGTCCAGGTGGCGGACCGTGGGCTCGTGGCCGGGCTTCTCGGGCATGCCCCCACTCTAGAGTTGCAAAGGATCCTCTGCAAGCATTTCTTTGCAGAGGATCCTTTGCATCTCGGGCGGGGGTGTCGGGGGTGGATTCAGCGGCTCGGCCATCACGCCTCTGCGGGTCGACCGTCGTCCCCGGCGGCCTGTTCGACCAGCGGGATGATCCGCAGGGGCACGGGATTCTCCATGACGATCGCCGTCGAAGCCCGCACGATCCCCTCGAATCCGACGACGCGGTCGATCACCCGCTGGAGATCGGCGTTGGAGCGGGCCACGAGCCGGCACAGCATGTCCCCGTGCCCCGTGGTGGTGTGCAGTTCCAGCACCTCGGGAACCCCCGCCAAGTGCGCCCGTACGTCGACGCCCTGGCCCTGTTTGATCTCCAGCGTGGCGAACGCGGTGACCGGATAACCGAGGGCCGCCGGGTCGACCTGGGGGCCGAAGCCGCGGATCACTCCGTTCGACTGCAGCCGGTCCAGGCGCGCCTGGACGGTCCCGCGCGCCACCCCGAGGCGGCGCGAGGCCTCCAGGACACCGATCCGCGGCTCGCGGGCGAGCAGGAGGATGAGACGGCCGTCGAGTTCATCGATGCCCACGGGAGCCTCCGAGTGGTCATAGTGCACAGATGTTTCAGCCATCGTCGGCCTGCGCTGCTCATTCTGTACAGTCAATCAGGAAACTATTGCGCAGCTTGTGGATCGGCGCGACGCTGCGGTCATGACTGAGTCTCTGGCGAACCTCGAAACCACCCCGCACACCGCGCGTGAGGCGGACCCCTTCCCGGTGAAGGGCATGGACGCCGTCGTCTTCGCCGTCGGCAACGCCAAGCAGGCCGCGCACTACTACTCGACCGCCTTCGGCATGAAGCTCGTCGCCTACTCCGGGCCGGAGAACGGCGTGCGCGAGACGGCCAGCTACGTCTTGACCAACGGCGCCGCGCGCTTCGTCCTCACCTCGGTCATCAAGGCGACGACCGACCGCGGCCGCTTCCTCGCCGAGCACGTCGCCGAGCACGGCGACGGCGTGATCGACCTGGCCATCGAGGTCCCGGACGTGCGGGCGGCGTACGCGTACGCCGTCGAGCACGGCGCCCGCGGCCTGGACGAGCCGTACGAGGTCAAGGACGAGCACGGCACGGTCACGATGGCCGCGATCGCCACCTACGGCCAGACCCGCCACACGCTGGTGCAGCGCGGCGACTACGCCGGCCCCTACCTGCCGGGCTTCGTGGCCGTCGACCCGATGGTCGCGCCCCCGGCCAAGCGCACCTTCCAGGCCATCGACCACTGCGTGGGCAACGTCGAGCTCGGCCGCATGAACGAGTGGGTCGCCTTCTACAACAAGGTCATGGGCTTCACGAACATGAAGGAGTTCGTGGGCGACGACATCGCGACCGAGTACTCGGCGCTGATGTCCAAGGTGGTCGCGGACGGCACCCTGAAGGTCAAGTTCCCGATCAACGAGCCGGCGATCGCGAAGAAGAAGTCGCAGATCGACGAGTACCTGGAGTTCTACGGCGGCGCCGGCGTCCAGCACATCGCGCTGGCCACGAACGACATCGTGGCCACGGTCCGCTCCATGCGGGCGGCGGGCGTGCAGTTCCTGGACACGCCGGACTCGTACTACGACACGCTGGGCGAGTGGGCGGGCGAGACGCGCGTCCCGGTGGAGACCCTGCGCGAGCTGAAGATCCTCGTCGACCGCGACGAGGACGGCTACCTGCTGCAGATCTTCACCAAGCCGGTGCAGGACCGGCCGACGGTCTTCTTCGAGATGATCGAGCGGCACGGGTCGATGGGCTTCGGCAAGGGCAACTTCAAGGCGCTGTTCGAGGCGATCGAGCGGGAGCAGGCGAAGCGCGGCAACCTGTAGCCGCGGGGTCCTGCGGGGCCGCACTCTTCTGGGCGGGGCCGCTTCCCTCGGCGGAGGCGGCGCCCGCCCGGCCCTGCGGTTGGTCCGTCGGCCGCGCCGAGGTGCCTCCGGCGGCGCCTCAAACGCCGGCGGGGCTGGATGGGGGGTGTCCGCCCTGGCTTCCGGGTGTGAGCTGTCAGCGCGTGCCGGTGTGCCTCCGGCGGCGTCTCGAACGCCGGCGCGGGCGGGTGTGGGGCGTGCATCGAGCGCCGGTAGGGCCGGGTGGGGCCGGGGCGGGCGGTTCCGTTCGGTTCAGCGGGGGGTCGGAGACGGCTTGGGGGTCGGGGTGGGTTTGTTCGGCTTCGGGAGTTCCGGCGCCACCCACGGCTTCGTCGGACGCATGTTCTCCGGGCCGCCCGCAGCCGGCTGCCCGATCGACGCCAGGGCCTCCTTCGCCAACGGCGCCCGCAGCGGCGAGAAGTGCGGATTCGTGCGCATCGCCTCCTGCAGGTGGCGCCGCGCCGCCGCCTCGTCCCCCAGCTCCCGCTCGATCACCGCCCGGTGGAACGCGAAGTCGGCGCTGCGCAGCCCGAGGTCGGTCGCCTTCTTCGCGTACTCCAGCGCCGCCGCGTCCTCACCCACCTTGTGCAGCGCCCACCCCAGCGCATCCGCCACCTGCACGCTCCGATGCCGCGACCACTCCTGTGACAGCCGCCGCACCGCTGCCGCCGGGTCGCCGTGGTCCGCCTCGTACAGGCCCAGCACCACGTCGTCGTCGACCCCGTCCTTGCCGTTCCCCGCCGCCAGCGCCGCCAGCGTGTCGTACGGCAGGCGCGCCTCCTCCTCCCGGCCGAGCGACTCCAGCAGCTCACCCAGCTCCAGCGCCAGCCGCGGCACCGGGGTACGGCTCAGCGCCAACCGGTAGTCCCGTACCGCCTCCCCGTCGCGCCCCAGCGCGGCCAGCGCGCGCGCCCGGCCGCCCAGCGCCTGCGGCTGCGCCGGATCCGTCCGCAGCGCCCCCTCGTACTGCCGCAGTGCCTCCGCCGCCTCGCCCCGCTCCCAGGACAGCTCCCCGAGCCGGAACAGCGTGTACGCCTTCTCCGCCGGAGTCCCCGCCGCCCCCGCCGCGTGCTCCATCGCGACCACCGCGTCCTCACGCCAGCCGCGGTCCCGGTAGACCTGCGAGGCCCGCACGTACGCCGCCAGCCCCGGTCGCAGCTCCAGCAGCCGCTCCATGGCCGCCTGCGCGGCCTTGTACTCGCCCAGCCCCGTGTACGCGTCCACCAGCACCGGGTACGCCGTCCACCGCTTCGGCGCCTGCGCCCGCACCAGCTCGCCCCACTTCTTGCCGGTCCCGAAGTCCCCCCGCGCGTTGGCGAGCGTGCCCATGCCCGTCATCGCGTCGAAGTTGCCCTTCTCGGCCGGGCGGACCTCCAGGGACCTCTTCAGCGCCTTCTCCGCCTTCGGAAACCAGGCCGGGTCCGCGGAGCGCCGCGCCTGCTCCAGGTAGGCGCCGCCCAGCACGGCCCAGGAGGCGTCGTCGTCCCCGTGCTTCGCCAGCCACTTCTCACGGTCCGCGACCAGAGCCGTCAGGTCCACTGCCGCCACCGGCGCGCCCATCCCGACCGCCGCCGCGGCCCGTTCGCTCGGTCCGGGCGGGCGGGCGTCGTCGCCGGTGCGGGCCGGCCGGATCAGCAGGGCCCCCGCGATCAGGACCACCGCGACCGCGGCCGCCACGAGCGTCTTGCGGCCGGTGAAGGTCACGGGCGGCGCGGGAATCTGCGCATCCTCGTCGATACCGTCGTTACGGTCGATACGGTCCATGGGCTCACTGTGCGTCAATATGAAGAGCTCTCCGGGGTGCCCGAAGCCGGTCGCGGCCGTGTTCACACCGATGGTCCCCCGGCCGCCTCCCGGGAGGCGCGCCCGCCGGCGCCCACACTGGACCCATGGATGACGACCTCTTCGCACGTCTTCGCTCGGAACTGCTGGCCGGGCTCCCCGCCGAGGCCCTGATCACCGACCCCCAGGTGACCGCCTCCTACGCCACCGACATGGCCGGCTTCTGCGCCGCGGGCACCCCCGCGGCCGTCGTTCTGCCCCGGACCGTCGAACAGGTCCAGCACGTCATGCGCACCGCCACCGCCCTCCGGGTCCCGGTGGTCCCCCAGGGCGCCCGCACCGGCCTGTCGGGCGGGGCCAACGCCTCCGACGGCTGCATCGTGCTGTCCCTCGTCCGGATGGACCGGATCCTGGAGATCTCCGCCGTCGACCGGATCGCCGTCGTCGAACCGGGCGTGGTCAACGCCGTGCTGTCGCGGGCCGTCGCCGCACAGGGCCTGTCCTACCCGCCGGACCCCTCCAGCTGGGAGCAGTGCACCATCGGCGGCAACATCGGCACCGCCTCCGGCGGGCTGTGCTGCGTCAAGTACGGGGTCACCGCCGAGTACGTCCTGGGCCTCGACGTGGTCCTGGCCGACGGACGGCTGCTGAGCACGGGCCGGCGTACCGCCAAGGGCGTCGCCGGCTACGACCTCACCCGGCTCTTCGTGGGCTCCGAGGGCAGCCTCGGCATCGTGGTCCGGGCCGTGCTCGCGCTGCGGCCGGCGCCGCCCCGCCAGCTCGTGCTGGCCGCGGAGTTCCCTTCGGTCGCGGCCGCCTGCGCGGCCGTCTGCGCCGTCATGGAGGCGGGCCTGACCCCCTCGCTGCTGGAACTGATGGACCGTACGACCCTCCGGGCCGTCAACGCGCTCGGCAGGATGGGCCTGCCCGAGGACACCGAGGCCCTGCTGCTCGCCGCCTTCGACACCCCGCAGGCCCCCGCGGACCTCGCGGCCGTGGGGGAGCTGTGCACGGCCGCCGGGGCCACCGCCGTCGTGCCCGCGGAGGACGAGGCGGAGTCGCACCTGCTGCTCCAGGCCCGCCGGTCGGCCTTCCCGGCGCTGGAGGCGCTCAGGCCGGCGACGATGATCGACGACGTCTGCGTACCGCGCTCGCGGCTCGCCGAGATGCTGGACGGCACGGCCGCCATCGCCCGCACGCACGACCTGCTCATCGGGGTCTGCGCGCACGCGGGCGACGGCAACACCCACCCGATCGTCTGCTTCGACCCCGCCGACGAGGACGAGACGCGGCGGGCCCGCGAGTCCTTCGGCGAGATCATGGCGCTGGGGCTCTCGCTCGGCGGGACCATCACCGGGGAGCACGGGGTGGGCGTACTGAAGAAGGAATGGCTGGCCCGCGAACTCGGCCCCGTCGGGCTGGAGATGCAGCGGGCGGTCAAGGCCGCCTTCGACCCGCTGGGCCTGCTGAATCCGGGCAAGCTCTTCTGATCCGCCGGCGCCGGTGGACGTGCCGCCCGGCGTCACACGTCCCCGTCGGCGGACTCGTCCGAGGGCCAGGGGTCGCGCAGCCACAGGTCGTCTGCCGGGGTCGGGGTCAGCAGCTCGGCCAGCGCGTCGTCCAGGCCGAGCCGCTCGGCCTCGGTGCCGGGCGGGACGCTGCGCAGGGTGCGCTCCAGCCAGGCCGACACGGGGGCGGCGGGGGCCTCCAGCAGGGCGTCGCCGTCGGGTGAGCTGAGCGCGACGCGGAGCACCGCCCTGCTGTCGATCCGGGTGGGCCAGATCCGGACGTCGCCCTGCCCGCAGGGCCGGAACACCCCCTCGACCAGCAGCTCGCGGGCGAAGGTCCAGTCGACGGGGGCGGTGGAGCCGGTGTGGAAGGTGATGTGCACGGCGTACGGGTCGTGCGCGAGGTAGCGCAGCCGCGCGGGTACGGGGACGCTGCGCTCGGGGGACAGGACCAGCGTGAGCTCCAGCTCGCGCTCGATGACGGAGTGGTGCATGAGGGCCTCGCTTCGGTTCGGTGCGCGGGGCCGGATCGCGCCCCACACCCGCAGAGAGCTTCCGGGTGCCTGGCCATGACGCGACTTCCCGGGCCGGGCGGAAGGTTGGCCGGTTCTCTTCGGAGTGACCGGAAACGGTCGCATGGCCCGGGGTTCGCCCGAAGGTTTGCAATCTCCCGTTACCGGACCTGTCGGGGGGCGGTTCTTGGCTATGGTCCTGCCCTGCACATGCCTCAAGCCACGATCGGAGTTGGGGACATTGACGGCCTCCCCTGGTGTCGGCGAGCACGCGGCCCGCGAGGGCTACTACCCCGATCCGTCCATTCCCGGGTACGTCCGGTACTGGAACGGCTCCGCGTGGGTCCCGGGTACGAGCCGCCCTGCCCCGGCGGTGCCGGTGCCCGCCGCCGCGGAGGAGACGGGGCCGGTGTTCCTGGACCAGACCTCGGCCACGGAGGCGGTGGCCGCGCCGGCGGCCGAGCGCGTGCCCGAGCGCGTCGCCGAGCGGGCCGTGGGGCAGGCGGTGTGGCAGGCCGATCCGCTCCACCAGGCGGGCTTCGGCGGGCCGCGCGACCACCGGGTGTCGTGGGGCAACCCGGCGGAACCCGAGCGGGATCCCGACCCGGCCCCGGCCCCTGCCCCTGCCCCGGCCCCTGCTTCTGCTTCTGCTTCTGCGCCCGCTCCCGCGCCCGCGTCCGAGCGGCCGGCGCCCCTCCCGGCCCGGGGCCCGGCCCCGGGCGCCGGGATCTCCCTCGCCCGTACGCCGTCCGCCGCGGCCGGCATCCTGTCGGCCCGCTCCCCGGCGGCTCCGGTTCCGGTTCCGGCTCCGGCCCCGGCGTGGCCCGACGCGGCGGGGGGATCGGGCGGTTCGAGAGCGACCGGGCTGACCTCCTCATGGCCCGAGACGACGCCCGAAACGATGCCCGAGGCGACGCCCGAGGCGACACAACCACCGCCCGCCACCACCGCCCGCCCCCAGCGCCGGGGGCCGGGCGAGGCCTGGGCGCCACGCGACGGGGCCGCCGCCGAGCCCCGCGCGAAGGGCTGGGCGCCGCACGGGCACTCCGCCGAAGCCCGGGCGGCCGGCGGGGGAGGGGCCGCCGACGCCCGGCCCCCGCGCGGGGACACCGCCGAGCCCCGCGAACCCCGCCACGAGCCCGCCGAGCCCCGCGAACCCCGCCACGAGCCCGCCGCCGGACCCCGTGCGCCGTGGCGGGATGCCGCCGAGTCCCGTGAGCCCCGCCGCGAGGCCGTGGAGTCCCGCAGCTCCCGCGGCGAAGCCGCCGGCGAGGCCCGGGCGCCGCGCGGCGGCGGGGTCGCCGCCCCGTGCGAGCACGCCGCCGAAGCCCCCGCGCACCGGCGGGAGCCCGCCGCGGAGGGCCGGGCGGCGCGCGGGCAGGCCGCCGGAGCCCCGGCAGCCCGGCGGGAAGCGGCCGGGCCCGACCGTGAGGCGGGCGACGACGGGTGGAGGCCGCGCGGGGACGCCGCCGAGGCACCCGCACCCCGTGGGGAGGCGACCCCGCGCACGGTGTTCGAGGAGATGGCCGAGCGGGCCGTGCGGCCCGCCGGACTGGTCCGGCGGGGCACGGCCCGGGCCGTGGACTGCCTGGTGCTCGCCGCCGTCGCGGCCGCCGCCGCGCTGCCGCTGCTCCCCGCCGCCACCGCCCACCTCCAGGCCAAGGTCGACGCCGCCCGGGCGAGCGGCCGCAGCACCACGGTCTGGCTGCTCGACGGGACCATCACCGGCCAACTCGGCCTCGTCCTCGGCGCCGTGCTCCTCTTCGGCGTCTTCTACGAAGTCCTGCCCACCGCCCGCTGGGGCCGCACCCCGGGCAAGAAGCTGCTCGGCGTGCGGGTGCTGGCCACCGCGACCCTGCGCCCGCCCACCGTCGGCGCGGCCCTGCGCCGCTGGCTGGTGTACGCCCTCCTCGGCCTCCCCGGCAGCCTCTGGTGCCTCGTGGACCGCCCGCGCCGCCGCGCCTGGCACGACAGGGCGGCCGGCACGTACGTGGCCCGCTGAGGCCCCCTGGCGGGCCGGTCCCCCGAATGGACCGGGCCGCGTTGCGGGGTTCCCGGGGCCGGGTTCGACTCGGGCCATGAGTACCGATCAGCCGCCGCCGGGCGAACGCCCCGAGGACGACCCGTTCCTCAAGAAGCCCCAGGAACCGACGCCCCCGTCCGGCGGTTCGCCGTACGGCTCGCCGCCCCCCGGCCCTCCGCCCCCCGGCGGCACGGGCGGCGCGGGCGGCGCCGGATACCCGCCCCCGCCTCCGCCCCCGTACGGCGGTGGCGGCGACCCCTACGGCGGCAGCGGCGGCTACGGCATGCCCGACCCGCTCGCCGGCATGCCCCCGCTCGCCGACTTCGGCAGGCGGCTCGCCGCCCGCGTCATCGACGTGGTCATCGTCGCCGTGCCGCTCTTCCTCATCCAACTGGCCTTCGGGACCAAGCGGTACATGGTCGAGACGAACCGGGGCGAGGACATCAGCGAGGTCGTCACGCGGTCCTACAGCGGCAGCGGCCTGATCATGACGCTGATCTCGATCCTCGCGTACGTCGGCTACGACTGGTGGTTCACCAAGAAGAACGGCCAGACCGTCGGCAAGAAGGCGATGGGCCTGCGCGTCGCGATGCTCAACGACGGCAGCGTCCCGCAGTCCACCTCGGCGCTCACCCGTGCCGCCGTGCTCTGGCTGCCCACGCTGATCTGCTGCTTCTGCCTGTGGCCGATCGTGCTGGTGATCTCCGTCCTGGTGGACAAGCCCTACCGGCAGGGCCTCCACGACAAGGTCGGCAAGACGGTGGTCGTGCAGTCGACCGGCTGACGCCTCAGTGGTGGACGGGGTGTTCGGCAGCGGCCGTCCGGGGTTCCCGCACCCGGGCGGCCGTCGGTGCGTCCCCGTGCGACAGGTGCGCCCCGGATTCTTCGGCACCGCCGGAGCCCCCCGCGGACTGCGACGCGGCCTCGGCCGCGCCGGCCCGGGCCGGGACGCGACGCGGCGCCGCGTGCCGGCCCCGGCGTCCCGGGAGCGGCACGGTGACGGCGACGAGCAGGCCGAGCGCGAGCGCGGCGGCGGCGATGAAGGCGATCCAGAGCCCCGAACCCGTCTGCGAGAGCAGCAGCATGGCGATCGTCGACACGACGACGGTGGCGGTCCCGTAGGCGAGCTGGGCGGCAGTCGGACGCGGCATGGCGATTTCCGTCCTCAGGAGGGGAGGGGGAGTCGGCTCAACTCGGTCGCGCGTCAAGTGACTCTACGACGGGGCATGCCCGAGCGGAACTACCGGTAAGCGTGACCTAACCCACGGTGCCGGTGCACGGGGGGCGCACGGGTTCACATCGCGCGCCCTCTCGGCCCCGCGGCGTCCGGCCGGGGCGCGCGCGGGGCGGTCGGGATGCGCCCTTCGCCCCATATGGCCGGGGAACGTCCGAATACCGGAACTGACTGACCGCATAGTGCAGTTGTAAGGAACAAGTCAAGGTCTGTCTTTTCTCTCGACTCTCCGGTCAAATGTCGTCACTTGAGACGCGCGCCGCGCGGAACCCCCCGCTCCTATGGAGACGTTCCGACCGTCCATGCGGCCGCGGGAGGGGAACGACATCAAGTGACCAGCAATTCCGCCAGACGGCGTGCGCTTCGTACCGCCGCCGTCGCCGTGACCATGGCCGCCTGCGCCAGCAGCGCCACCTTCTTCACCGTCGCCTCGGCCCAGGCCGACGAGCGTGTTCCGGCGGCCCCCGCGGCCGACCGGCAGGACCCGACCGCCCCTTCGAAGGTGGTCGAGCACAACCTCAAGGGCCCGTTCAGCGAGCAGCAGGCGCAGCAGCGCGAGGCCGCCCTGGACCAGGTCCTCCAGGGCAAGAAGGACGTCGAGCAGCGCGGCGCCTCCAAGGTCGTCAAGCTCGACGACAAGAAGTACGTCGAGCTCGGCCGGGAGAAGACCGACAAGATCTTCACGATCCTCGTGGAGTTCGGCGACCAGGTCGACAACACCACCATGTTCGACCCGGACGGCCCCGGCCCCAAGCCGGCCGTCCCGAAGTACGGCGGCACGCCCGGCCCGCTGCACAACACGATCGCCCAGCCGGACCGCGCCAACGACAACTCCACCGCCTGGCGCGCGGACTTCAGCCGTGACTACTTCCAGGACCTGTACTTCGGCACGGGCCAGGGCAAGCACTCGCTGAAGACCTACTACGAGAAGACCTCCTCGGGCCGCTACTCGGTCGAGGGCGAGGTCTCCGACTGGGTCAAGGTCCCGTACAACGAGGGCCGCTACGGCTCCAACTACTGCGGCCAGACCAACTGCTCCAACGTGTGGGACACCGTCAAGGACGGCGTCACCGCGTGGACGGAGGCCCAGAAGAAGGCCGGGAAGACCGACGCGCAGATCAAGGCGCAGCTGGCCCAGTACGACCAGTGGGACCGCTACGACTTCGACGCCGACGGCAACTTCAACGAGCCCGACGGCTACATCGACCACTTCCAGATCGTCCACGCGGGCGAGGACGAGTCGGCCGGCGGCGGCGTGCAGGGCACGACCGCGCTGTGGGCGCACCGCTGGTACGCGTACGGCACCAGCGCGGGCAAGACCGGCCCCGACCACAACAAGGCGGGCGGCACCCAGATCGGTGACACCGGCATCTGGGTCGGCGACTACACGATGCAGCCGGAGAACGGCGGCCTCGGCGTCTTCGCGCACGAGTACGGCCACGACCTCGGCCTGCCGGACCTCTACGACACCTCCGGTGGCGGCGAGAACGGCGTCGGCTTCTGGTCCCTGATGTCGGCCGGCTCCTGGCTCGGCACCGGCAAGGACTCCATAGGCGACCTCCCGGGCGACATGACGGCCTGGGACAAGCTCCAGCTGGGCTGGCTGAACTACGACACGGCCAAGGCCGCGACGAAGTCCACCCACAAGCTGGGCGTGGCGGAGTACAACACCAAGGACAAGCAGGCGCTGGTCGTCGAGCTGCCGAAGAAGCAGGTCAAGACCGATGTCGTCGCTCCCGCCGAGGGCTCCTCGCAGTGGTGGAGCAACATGGGTGACGACCTCAAGAACACCCTGACCCGCTCCGTGGACCTGACGGGCAAGACGTCCGCCGCGCTGTCCCTCAAGGGCTGGTGGGACATCGAGGCCGAGTACGACTACCTCTACACCGAGGTGTCCACCGACGGCGGGGCCACCTGGACCGCCCTCGCCGGTACCGCCGACGGCACGGCCCTTCCGGTCGACGCGGCCGGCAGCCCGTCCCTGACCGGCGTCTCGGGCTCCTGGAAGTCGCTGAACTTCCCGCTCGACGCCTACGCGGGCAAGAAGATCGACCTGCGCTTCCGCTACCAGACGGACGGCGGCGCGGGCGGCAAGGGCTTCACGGCCGACGCCGTCACCCTGACCGCGGACGGCTCCGCGCTGTTCACCGACGGCGCCGAGAACGGCGACAACGGCTGGACCGGCAAGGGCTTCTCGCGGATCGGCGCGGGCTTCACCAAGGAGTACGCGCAGTACTACCTGGCCGAGAACCGCCGTTACGTCTCGTACGACTCCACCCTCAAGGTGGGCCCGTACAACTTCGGCTTCGGCAACACCCGTCCGGACTGGGTCGAGCACTACCCGTACCAGGACGGTCTGCTGATCTGGCAGTGGGACACCTCCCAGAAGGACAACAACACCAGCCAGCACCCGGGCCAGGGCCTGATCCTGCCGATCGACGCCAACGCCAAGCCCATGAAGTGGGCGGACGGCACCCTGCTGCGGAACAAGATCCAGCCGTACGACGCCGCCTTCAGCGCGTACTCCACGGACGCGTTCACGCTGCACAAGAACGGCGAGTCGCTCTTCCTGAAGCCGAAGCCGGCCAACCTGGTCTTCGACGACCGCAAGGGCAAGTACTACTTCGACGAGAACCCGACCGGATCGGTGAAGGTCACTGACACCAACACCAAGATCAAGATCCTGAAGGAGACCTACGACGGTGAGGTCATGACCGTCGAGGTGGGCCCCTCCTCGAAGTAATTCGATAAAACCGCAGGTCAAAGCATGATCGGCCGTCGCCCTCTAGCGGGCGGCGGCCGATCGCGTTTAGATGCGTGGTGCGAGTTTCCTATTGACGGGGGAGAGGACAGCCGTGCCAGGTGGAGGTTTCGTCAGATTGCCGGGCGGCAGCGTGGTGGTCGCGCTGACGCTGCCGAGGCCCTCGGGCGAGGGCGGCAGCGTCCGGATCCTGGTGCACGCCCCGAACCGGGCCCGCGCCCTGACCAGGCTGCGGAACCTCGGCATGCGGGCGGTGTACCTGCGGGGCAACGTGCAGCCGCCGACCCCCGACGAGGTGACGGCCGTCCTGCACCACCCCGACGGCCTGCTGTGGCGCTGCGCGCCCGACGTGGCGGCAGAGCTCTGGCACCCGATCCGGGCCCTGCTGGGGACGTAGGCGGGGCCCCGCAGGCCCGGGGCGGACCCCGGCGGAGCTACGCGCCCCCGGGTCCCCCGCCGCCGACCAGCCCGACGCCGGCCGTCCGCAGGTCCTCCAGGGCGCGGGCGGCGGTGTGCGGGGCCACGGCGGCCGTCAGGTCCAGCAGGACGCGGGTGGCGAAGCCGGCGCGGACGGCGTCCAGGGCGGTGGCCCGGACGCAGTGGTCGGTGGCGATACCGACCACGTCCACCTCGGTGACGTGCCGGTCCCGCAGCCAGCGGGCCAGGTCCGTCCCGTTCTCGTCGGCCCCCTCGAAACCGCTGTACGCGGCCTCGTAGGCCCCCTTGTCGAAGACGGCGGCGACCGCGCCGGAGGCGACGGCGGGGGCGAAGTTCGGGTGGAAGCCGACGCCCTCGGTCCCGGCGACGCAGTGGACGGGCCAGGAGGTCTCGAAGTCCGGCTCGGCCGGCGGGTGCGCGAAGTGGGCGCCCGGGTCGACGTGGTGGTCGCGGGTGGCCACGACGTGCCGGTAGCCGGCGGTGGCCTGCCCGATCAGCTCGGTGACGGCGGCGGCGACGTCGGCTCCGCCGGCCACCGCGAGGCTGCCGCCTTCGCAGAAGTCGTTCTGTACGTCGACGACGATCAGTGCGCGGTGCATGACGTGTCCTTCGGCTCGATGTCCTGGTGCGGCAGCGGGGCGCGCGGCCCGGCGGGGCCCCGCGGGGGCTCTTGCCCCGCCCCGCCCCTGCCCGAAACGGGGGCTGAACGGCTAATGCTGTGACCGGAAAGGTTCACCGCGTCGCGGAGCCCGGCACGGCACCTCGCCGCGTTGTCGGACCGCGCACGTACGTCCAGTACGAGCCGCGCCCCTCCGCCTTGTGCACCACACCGGGCACCGCGACCCGGCAACCTTTCCGGCCACAGCACTAGACGTACTCCGTCGGGATCACGGCCTCGCCGCGGGACAGCTGGGTCGCCGACAGCGGCAGCGCGCCGCGCGCCGCGCGGTGGCGGTCGCGGGCGGCCTCCAGCGGTTCGCGCGCGATCACCTCGCCCGCCTTGACCAGGTGGGTCAGCAGCTGCTGATCGGCGAGGGCCGCGGGCACCGGGCCGACCCCGACGACCTCCGCCTCCGCCACGCCCTCGGCGTCCCGGCGCCGGGCGGCCCACTTGCGGCCGCCGATCGAGGTCTTGCCGCCCGAGGACTTCTTCGCCACCGGCACCAGCGGTGCCTTGGGGTCCGCCGACGCCGCCCGCGCGACCAGCTTGTAGACCATCGAGCACGTCGGGTGCCCGCTGCCCGTCACCAGCTGGGTGCCGACCCCGTACGCGTCCACCGGCGCCGCCGCCAGCGAGGCGATGGCGTACTCGTCCAGGTCCGAGGTGACCACGATCCTGGTGTCGGTCGCCCCGAGCTCGTCCAGCTGCTGGCGCACCCGGTGGGCCACCAGCAGCAGGTCGCCGGAGTCGATCCGGACCGCCCCCAGCCCGGGCCCGGCCACCTCCACGGCCGTCCGCACCGCCTCGCCGACGTCGTAGGTGTCCACCAGCAGGGTGGTCCCGGCGCCCAGCGAGGCCACCTGCGCGGTGAAGGCGTCCCGCTCGCTGTCGTGCAGCAGCGTGAAGGCGTGGGCGCTGGTGCCGACCGTCGGGATGCCGTAGCGGAACCCGGCCGCCAGGTCCGAGGTGGAGGTGAAGCCGCCCACGTACGCGGCGCGCGACGCGGCCACGGCGGCCAGCTCGTGCGTGCGTCGGGCACCCATCTCGATCAGCGGCCGCTCACCGGCCGCCGAGGCCATCCGGGAGGCGGCGGCGGCGATCGCCGAGTCGTGGTTGAGGATCGACAGGATCACCGTCTCCAGCAGCACGCACTCGGCGAAGCTGCCCTCGACGCGCAGGATCGGGGAGCCGGGGAAGTAGACCTCGCCCTCCGGATAGCCCCAGATGTCGCCGGAGAAGCGGTAGGAGGCCAGCCAGTCCAGGGTCCGCATGTCGACGACGGCCCGCTCGCGCAGGAAGTCCAGCACGGCGCCGTCGAAGCGGAAGTTCTCCACCGCGTCGAGCACCCGGCCGGTGCCGCCGACCACGCCGTAGCGGCGTCCCTCCGGCAGCCGCCGGGTGAACACCTCGAAGACCGAGCGGCGGTCGGCGGTGCCGTTCGCCAGGGCGGCCTGCAGCATCGTCAGCTCGTAATGGTCCGTGAAGAGCGCTGTCGACGGCACGTCCACCGGCAGGCCCAGGTCCGCAGGGTTCATGTCGGCGATGCTAGCGCACATCTCGTCAAAGTGACGAGATCTAGGACCCGTTTGTGCGACGGACCCGCCGCGGTGGCAGCATGGGACAAGTGAGTGTTGCTCCCCTTGAGATCGAACGCACCGAGTCGGCCGAAGAGGCCTTCGCGGTCCCCGAACCCGACGTCCCCTGGGTGACCCTGGTGCACAACGACCCGGTCAACCTCATGAGCTACGTGGCCTACGTGTTCCAGGCGTACTTCGGCTACTCCAAGGACGTGGCGCACAAGCTGATGCTCGACGTCCACCACAAGGGGCGGGCGGTCGTCTCCAGCGGCACCCGCGAGGAAATGGAGCGCGACGTGCAGGCCATGCACGGCTACGGCCTGTGGGCGACCCTCTCCCAGGACCGCACCTGATGGGCGGCATGTTCGAGCCCCTCAAGGGCGGCGGCGCCGCCATCGCCCTGGACGAGATCGAGATCTCCATCCTGCGCTCCCTCGCCGTCCAGCTGCTCGAGCTGATCGGGCCCGGCGAGCCCGAGCCCGCCGAGGACGCCGACCCGCTGGCGGCGCTGTTCGCCTCCGACGGCCCCACCGAGCCCCCTTCCGACCCGGCGCTCGCCCGGCTCTTCCCCGACGCCTACGGCGGCCCCGGCGGCCCCGGGCCGAAGGAGGACCCCGAGGAGCAGCGCGCCCGCTCGGCGGAGTTCCGCCGCTTCACCGAGAACGACCTGCGCACCCGCAAGCGGGAGGACGCGCTGGCCGTCGTGCGCAGCCTGGACCGGCTCACCCCGGCCGGCGACGGGGCGGCGGTGCTCGAACTGGGCGGGGAGCTGCCGCTGCGCTGGCTCGGCGCGCTCAACGACCTGCGCCTGACGATCGCGGCCCGCCTCGACATCACCGAGGACGACGAGAGCGCGGCGCTGTTCCGGCTGCCGGACGACGATCCGCGCAAGCCGATGGTGATGGCGTACCTGTGGCTCGGCGGTCTGCAGGAGACCCTCATCGAGACCCTCTGAAGATCCCCCACGGCACGGTTCCGTTCGCTCAGCGGACGCTCAAATCCGGATAACGATCAGATCACCGCGATGCGGTGGTCTGATCCGTTTCAGGGGCGATGTCCTGAAATTGCCGTGTCCTGCGTCACATTTCGCGCCACCGGTCACTGTTGCGCACGTGATAAATCTTCACGATCGCCGCCGGGACGCCACCCATGTCCCGCGGCCTGCTTGAACCGGCGGACCGCCGGGGTGCAACTCCATCCGTATCCGGGGGGATCGAGGACCCGATCCGCAGCCGTCCAGGCGCGGATCGGCGTGGAGAAAGGCGCAGCAGACATGACCTCTGTGCAGGTCGAGCAGCACGGCAAGACGCCCGGTGAGGGCACGCGGGGCGAGGGCGAGGGCGACGGCTACCACCGCGCACTCGGCGCCCGCCAGATCCAGATGATCGCGATCGGCGGAGCCATCGGCACCGGCCTGTTCCTGGGCGCCGGCAAGGCGATCTCCAAGGCCGGACCGAGCCTGATCCTGGCCTACGCCATCGCGGGCCTGGTCATCTTCTTCATCATGCGGGCCCTGGGCGAGCTGCTCATGTACCGCCCCGTGTCCGGCTCCTTCTCGGACTACGCCCGCGAGTTCCTGGGCCCGTTCTGGGGGTACGTGACCGGCTGGACGTACTGGCTGTTCTGGGTGGTCACCGGCATCACCGAGGTCACCGCGGCCGCGCAGTACATGGCGTACTGGACCCATGACAGCTTCCCGCAGTGGGCGTACGCGCTGATCTTCACCGTCATCCTCTACGGCGCCAACCTGATCTCCGTGAAGCTCTTCGGCGAGCTGGAGTTCTGGTTCTCCATGGTCAAGGTCACCGCCATCGTCGGCATGATCCTGATCTGCGCCGGCATCCTCACCATCGGGTTCTCGGACGCCGCCGACACCGCGACCGTCAGCAACCTGTGGAACGACGGCGGGTTCTTCCCCAAGGGCCTCGGCGGCACGCTGATGACCCTGCAGATCGTGATGTTCGCCTTCCTCGCCGTCGAACTGGTCGGCGTCACCGCCGGCGAGTCCAAGGACCCGAAGACGACCCTGCCCAAGGCCATCAACACCGTGCCGTGGCGCATCGCCGTCTTCTACGTCGGCGCGCTGATCATGATCCTGTCGGTCGTCCCGTGGACGCACTTCCAGCCCGGCGTCTCGCCCTTCGTCGCCGCCTTCGAGCGCATGGGCCTGGGCGTCGGCGCCGCGATCGTCAACTTCGTCGTCCTGACCGCGGCCCTGTCCTCCTGCAACTCGGGCATGTACTCCACCGGCCGCATGCTGCGCGACCTCGCGCTGAACGGCCAGGGGCCGAAGTTCTTCACCCGGCTGACCAAGAACGGCACCCCGCTGATCGGGACCACGTTCTCCGCCGCGCTGATGCTGGTGGGCGTCTGGATCAACTACGTCGCCCCGGGCAAGGCCTTCGACTACGTCGTCTCCTTCGCCACCATCTCCGGCATGTGGGCCTGGGTCATGATCCTGGTCTGCCAGATCCGCTACCGCGCCAAGGCCGACCGCGGCGAACTGCCGCAGTCCTCCTTCCGGGCGCCGGGCGCCCCCTGGACCAGCTGGTTCGCCCTGCTCTTCATCGGCATGGTCATCGTGATGATGGGCGTCGACAAGGACGCGCGCGTCTCGCTGTACTGCGCACCCCTGTGGGGCCTGGTCCTGGGCCTGTCCTACCTGATGCTGAAGTCCCGCAACCCGCGCGGCGCCGCCTTCACCAAGGTCTCCTGAACGGGTCTGTCCGTCATTCGGGCCCTGCCGTACCACTCCTCGGTACGGCAGGGCCCGTCTGCTTATCCTGTCGCTCATGCTGACCCTCACCCAGGACCTGTACGACCGGATCGTCGCGCACGCCCGCCAGGACCACCCCGATGAGGCGTGCGGCGTCGTGGCCGGCCCGGCGGGCACCGGCCGCCCCGAGCGCTTCATCCCCATGCTCAACGCGGCCCGCTCGCCCACGTTCTACGAGTTCGACTCGAAGGACCTGCTGAAGCTCTACCGCGAGCTGGACGACCGCGACGAGGATCCGGTGATCGTCTACCACTCGCACACCGCGACCGAGGCCTACCCCTCCCGCACGGACGTCACCTACGCCAACGAGCCCGGTGCGCACTACGTGGTCGTCTCCACGGCGGACAAGGACGGGCTCGGGGAGTTCCAGTTCCGCTCGTACCGCATCGTCGAGGGCGAGATCACCGAGGAGGAAGTCCGGGTCGTGGCGTCCTACTGACCCTCTCCCGTCCAGCATGTGAGCGCGATGCGTCCACCATGCGGGATCCCACTCCAAACGGGGGGCCTGGCGTCGTTAACATGACCGCATGGTTTCCCACGACGTGAGCATCGAGACGCCCGGCAGGCTGCTGCTCGTGGCGCGGCTGCACGTCGACCTGTGCCGTCTCGCCAGCGCGATCTGTCCCGCCGTCTGAGCACCGGAGCACCAGAGCCCTCTCGCGCGGGGGGCCACGAACCCGCGCGCCCACACGTTCTCACGCCCTCACTCACGACTGGAGCCGGCCATGGCCATCGAGGTCCGCATCCCCACCATCCTCCGCACCTACACCGACGGCGAGAAGGCCGTCTCCGGGGAGGGCGCCACCCTCGCCGACCTCTTCTCCGACCTGGAGACGCGGCACAAGGGCATCCGGGAGCGACTCGTCGACGAGGCGTCCGCGGGCCAGCTGCGCCGCTTCGTGAACGTCTACCTCAACGACGAGGACGTCCGCTTCCTCGACGGCATCTCCACCGCGCTCAAGGACGGCGACAGCGTCACCATCCTCCCGGCCGTGGCCGGCGGCGCTGCCTGATGCGTTACGACTCCCCGCTGGCGGCCGTGGGCAACACCCCGCTGGTGCGGCTGCCCCGGCTGTCGCCCTCGCAGGACGTCCGCATCTGGGCGAAGCTCGAGGACCGCAACCCCACCGGCTCGATCAAGGACCGCCCGGCGCTCCACATGGTCGAGCAGGCGGAGAAGGACGGCCGGCTGTACCCCGGCTGCACGATCCTGGAGCCCACCTCGGGCAACACCGGGATCTCCCTGGCGATGGCGGCCAAGCTCAAGGGCTACCGCATCGTCTGCGTGATGCCGGAGAACACCTCGCAGGAGCGGCGCGACCTGCTGGCGATGTGGGGAGCCGAGATCATCTCGTCGCCGGCGGCGGGCGGGTCCAACACCGCGGTGCGGGTCGCCAAGGAACTGGCGGCCGAGCACCCGGACTGGGTGATGCTCTACCAGTACGGCAACCCGGACAACGCCGGCGCCCACTACGCCACCACGGGTCCGGAGATCCTCGCCGACCTGCCCTCCATCACGCACTTCGTGGCGGGCCTGGGCACGACCGGCACCCTGATGGGCGTCGGCCGCTACCTGCGCGAGAACGTGCCCGCAATCAAGATCGTCGCTGCGGAGCCGCGGTACGACGACCTGGTGTACGGCCTGCGGAACCTCGACGAGGGCTTCGTCCCCGAGCTGTACGACGCCTCCGTGCTCACCACCCGCTTCTCGGTGGGCTCGGCCGACGCGGTCACCCGCACCCGCGAACTCCTCCAGCAGGAGGGCATCTTCGCGGGCGTCTCCACCGGGGCCGCGCTGCACGCCGCGATCGGCATGGGCCGCAAGGCGGTCGCCGCGGGCGAGAGCGCCGACATCGTGTTCGTCGTGGCCGACGGCGGCTGGAAGTACCTGTCGACGGGCGTCTACACCGCCGCCACCACCGAAGAGGCCATCGAGGTCCTCCAGGGCCAGCTCTGGGCGTAGCCCGGCTCCCCGCCCCCACGCACGGTTCCCGCCCCGTCTCCCCTTCCCCGGGGGAGCGGGGCGGCCGTTTTCGAGGGGACGGGGCCGAGGCCGTTTCGAGGGGGCGGGGCCGCGGCCCCGCCCGGCGGACGTCACCCGAACGGCCCTGTGAAGTCGCCGGGACGGCGGTACGGGCGGACGCTGGACCTGCCCGACCGACCCCACAGAGAGGGTGGTGGCTCGATGACGACCACTCCCAACCCCGCGGCTTCCGGCACGCCCCGTACGACGCCCCCACCCGGTGGCGGCTCCGCCTGGGCATCCGGAGGCGTGCTGTTCGCCGCCGTCCTGATGATGATCAACGGCGTGTTCGCGATCTTGGAGGGCATCGCCGCCCTCGCCAAGGACGACGTCATCTGGCGGGTCCGCGGCTACACCTTCAAGTTCGACCTGACGTCCTGGGGCTGGATCCACCTGATCCTGGGCATCATCGTCGTGATCGTCGGCATCGCCGTCCTGAAGGGCACGACCTGGGGCCGGGCCCTCGGCATCGCCCTGACCGGCCTCATGATCATCCTGCACTTCCTGTGGCTGCCCTATCAGCCCTTCTGGTCCCTGATCTGCATCGCCATCGGCGTGTTCATCATCTGGGCCCTGTGCTCCGACCGCACCTACGGCACCCACGACGCCCTCCGCACACCCTGAGTCACCATCGGCCGCCGCGGGCCGGGACGCCTCACGGCGCCCCGGCCCGCGGCGCTCACCCGCTCCCAGCCGCCCCCTCACCGCCCAGCAGCTCCGCCAGGACCGCCGCGTGACCGGAGGCCGGCTCCCTCACCGCGGTCAGCAGCGTCACCGGCCCGGCCGCCGCCAGCTCCCGCAGTCGCTCCAGCTCGGCCGCCGCCTCCGGCTCCGCCAGCTCCGCCGCGTAGCGCCGCCGGAACTCCGCGGCCGAACCGCCCGCGTGGAACCACGTCCGCAGCTCTGCGGACGGAGTGACCGCCCGCGGCCACCGGTCCACTGCGGCCGCCTCCTTCGACACCCCCCGCGGCCACAACCGGTCCACCAGCACCCGGACCCCGTCCGCCCCCGGCTCCGGAGCGTCGTAGACCCGCCGCACGCGGACCGCCGCCCGCCTCACCGCCCGCCCCCCAGGCCCTTGACCTCGTCCCACACCACCGGATCCAGCATCCCCACCCGCCTGGCGAACTCCCACAGCGACACCTCCTGCGGCCGGTCCGCCTCCAGGAACGCCGTCCGGCCCCGCGCCCCCACCGTCCCCGGCGGCAGCGGAATCACCCCGGCCCGCCGGTCGTCGTACTTCGAACTGATCCACGCCACCCGCGCCCGGTGCCCCCGCACCTGCCCGACCGCCAGCACCAGGCACGCCCGGCCGTCCGCCAGGTACCACAGCTCACCCGCCCGGGGCCGCGGCGGCGGCCCAGGACCCCGCGCGGCAACCGGCCTGGCCTCGCTGGGCAGCCCCAGCCGCCTGCCCGCGACCAGCCCGGACAGCGCCACCACCGCCACGGCCACGACCGCGGCCACCGCGGGCCACCAGGACGTGTCCATGTTTCGACCGTAGCCGTGCGGGAACGCCCCGGCATGGCAACGTGCGGCAACGCCCGTGCCCGCCGTCGCTCCCCCGGGTGACAGCGCAGGTGATTCCCCCCACAACGGCCCGCCGCGGAGGAGCGACCGGTCGTTTCGCGCCTTACGCTCGACCCACGCACGGCCCGCATTCCGTCCACGGACCGTCCACGGAGGTTCACGCTCCATGAAGCTCACCGTCGTCGGCTGCTCCGGCTCGTTCCCGTCCGCGGAATCGGCCTGCTCGAGCTACCTCGTCGAGGCCGACGGCTTCCGGCTGCTCCTCGACATGGGCAACGGCGCCCTCGGCGACCTCCAGCGCCACATCGGTCTGTACGACCTCGACGCGATCTTCCTGAGCCACCTGCACGCCGACCACTGCATCGACATGTGCGCCTACTTCGTCGCCCGCTTCTACCGGCACGAGGGCGGCCGCTGCGGCACCATCCCCGTCTACGGCCCCGACGGCACCGAGAAGCGCCTGACCACCGCCTACGACGACGTCCCCGACGAGCGCTCGATGAGCGAGGTCTTCGACTTCCGCACGCTGAAGTCCGGCACCTTCGAGATCGGCCCCTTCCAGGTCCGCACCGAACGGGTCAGCCACCCCGTCGAGTCGTACGGCATCCGCGTCGAGCACGGCGGCCGCACGCTCACCTACTCCGGCGACACCGGGACCTGTCCCGAGCTCGGCCTCCTCACCGAGGGCACCGACCTCTTCCTGTGCGAGGCGTCCTTCACCCACGGCAAGGAGGACATCCCCGGCCTCCACCTCAACGGCCGCGAGGCCGGACAGTACGCCCGGGACGCCCGGGCCGGCCGGCTCGTTCTGACGCACATCCCGCCGTGGACGGACGCCCGGCAGAACCTCGCCGACGCCCGCGCGGTCTACGACGGCCCCGTCGAACTGGCCCGCCCCGGCGCCGTGTACGAGATCTAGACGGCTAGCCGGTGGCGGCGCGGGATTGCCGGCCGCCGAGGGCCATCCGGTTCCACGTGTGCCGGCGGCCGCGTATCGCGACCGAGTAGGCGTACATCCCCTCCGGATCGCACATGCCGGGAAGGTACGAGTCCCCGAAGTGGTGCGCGTCGAACCCCGCCTCCTTGGCCCCCGTCCCAGGCCTGCTCGATGAGGTTCAGGACGACAATGTCCGCCGAAGGCCGCCACCAGCTCGGCGTTGTGCACGCCGCGGCCGTCCGGGTGCGGGGAGAGCGCGGCGCGCTCGGCGAACACCTCGGCGACCATCGTGCGCCCCTCGGCGGCGGCCACCGCCCCGGTCAGGGCGCGGCCGCGCAGGGCGGCGAGCTGGTCACGGTCCAGGTCGAGAATGCGCTGTCATGGTTTCCACGCTATGCGGCGCGGACAGGCCGAAGCCCCCGTCCTTCGGAAGGAAGGACGGGGGCTTCGGACCTTGTTTTCGCGCGGGGCGGGGCTTACTTCGCCTCGGCCTTGGCCAGCTCGGCGAGCTCCTCGTCGGACTCGCGGCCCGGGGTGGGGATGTTGAACTTCGTGATCGCGACGCGGAAGATCACGTAGTACAGCGCGGCGAAGCAGAGACCGACGACGGCGAGCCCCAGGGGGTTGGTGGCCTTACCGAGGTTCAGCAGGTAGTCGACCGCTCCCGCGGAGAAGCCGAAGCCGTCCTTCATGCCGAGGGCCCAGGTCAGGGCCATGGACACACCGGTAAGGACCGCGTGGATCGCGTAGAGCACCGGGGCGATGAACATGAAGGTGAACTCGATCGGCTCGGTCACACCGGTGACGAAGGCGGTGAGCGCGAGGGAGAACATCATGCCGCCGACGACCTTGCGGCGCTCGGGGCGGGCGGCGTGAGTGATCGCGAGGCAGGCCGCCGGGAGGGCGAACATCATGATCGGGAAGAAGCCGGTCATGAACTGGCCGGCCGTCGGGTCGCCGTGCAGGAAGCGGGCGATGTCGCCGTGGTAGTCGGTACCGGCGTCGGAGTACGTGCCGGCCTGGAACCACGGGAAGGAGTTGAGCAGGTGGTGCATGCCGATCGGGATGAGGGCGCGGTTGGCGACACCGAAGATGCCCGCGCCGACGGCGCCGGAGCCGACCAGCCACTCGCTGAAGTTGTGGAGCAGGGTGCCGAGGACGGGCCAGATCAGACCGAAGAGGATGCCGATGGCCAGGCCCGCGAAGGAGGACAGGATCGGGACGAGGCGGCGGCCGCCGAAGAAGCCCGCCCAGTCCGGCAGCTTGGTCCGGTAGAACTTTTGGTACAGCAGGGCGACGACGATGCCCATCACCACGCCGCCGAGCACGCCGGCGTTGACCGGGGCGTCGACGTGGACGATCTTGTCACCCGCGACTTTGGCGACCTTCGGGAGGTTGCCGTCGGTGAAGGTGGCGAGCACCTTCTGGAAGACGAGGTATCCGGCCACGGCCGCCAGCGCGGTCGAGCCGTCCGACTTCTTGGCGAAGCCGATCGCGATGCCGACGCAGAAGAGCAGCGCCATGTTGCCGAGGATCGCGTCGCCGCCGGCGGCCATGTACCCGGCGAGCTTCTGGACGAAGTCGGGGAACGAAGCGCGCGCCAGCATGTCGTCCTGGCCGAAGCGGACCAGGAGGGCGGCGGCGGGCATCACGGCGACGGGGAGCATCAGGCTCCGGCCGATGCGCTGCATGACGGCCATCACGCCAGCGCCCTTCTTCTTCTCAGCCGCGGGGGCGGCAGCCGTGGTCACAACTTCCTCCAGTGGGCAAGGCGCCGCCAAGGGGAAAAGGGAGACGGCGGCGTCTCAGAAAGGGGGTACGCGAGCGCAAGACAGGCCCGCGTGGTCTACACCAATGCGTGGTGTAGACCAGTTGTAACACGGTGAGGGATAGATAAGGAACCTTCGATTTCCTGTGGTCTACACCACACGGGCTTCCGGCCCGCCCCGCACCCGCCGATCCGCCCCCGCGGACACGACCGAAGCCCCCGGATCCGCAGATCCGAGGGCTCGCACCACATGGCCGAACGGCCCGGCCCGGCCGGGGCCGGCCCGGGCCGCCCGAAAGGCGCGGCCCCGCGGCCGGCGGCGACCGCCGCGCCCGCGCCTACGCCTTCGTGTTCTCCTTCCGCATCTCCTCGATCTCCTCGTCCGACTCCCGACCCGGCGTCTTGATGTCGAACTTCGTGATCGCGAAGCGGAACACCGCGTAGTAGACGACCGCGAAACCCAGCCCGATCGGAACGATCAGCCACGGCTTGGTCGCCAGGTTCCAGTTGATGACGTAGTCGATCAGGCCCGCCGAGAAACTGAACCCGTCGTGCACGCCCAGCGCCCACGTCACCGCCATCGACACACCCGTCAGCACCGCGTGCACCGCGTACAGCGCGGGCGCCACGAACAGGAACGAGTACTCCAGCGGCTCGGTGATGCCCGTGACGAACGAGGTCAGGGCCACCGACAGCATCAGCCCCCCGACCTCCTTGCGGCGCAGCGGCTTCGCGCAGTGCGTGATCGCCAGCGCCGCCGCCGGCAGGGCGAACATCATGATGGGGAAGAACCCGGACAGGAACAGGCCCGCCTCCGGGTCCCCGTTCAGGAACATGTTGATGTCGCCGTTGACCGTCTTCCCGTCCGGCGTGGTGTACGAGCCGAACTGGAACCACATCGGCACGTTCAGGAACTGGTGCAGCCCGATCACCAGCAGCGCCCGGTTCGCCACGCCGAAGATCCCCGCGCCCCACTCGCCCAGCCCGGTCAGCCAGTCGGAGAAGCTCTCCAGCGCGTTGCCCACCGGCGGCCAGACCCACAGGCACAGCACCGCGAAGGCGATGGCGACGAACGACATGATGATCGGGACCAGCCGGCGCCCGTTGAAGAAGCCCAGCCAGTCCACCAGCTTCACCCGGTGGTAGCGCTGCCAGAACCAGGCCGCCAGCAGGCCCATCACGATGCCGCCGAACACCCCCGGATTCTGGTAGGTGAACCCCTGGAAGGTGTCCGTCGCCGTCAGGCAGCCGCCCCCGATGTCCTTCGTCCCCGGCGGACACTCCTTGGGGAAGGCGTGCAGCACCCCCCGGTAGACCAGGAAACCCGCCACCGCCGCCAGCGCCGTCGAACCGTCCGCCTTCTTCGCCATGCCGATCGCGACACCGATGCAGAACAGCAGCGGCAGTCCGAGGTCGGGGTCGAGCAGCGCGCCACCCGCGCCCGCGATCACATTGGCCAGGCCCGTCCAGTCCAGACCGTCCTTGCCGAACACGTCCGGCTGGCCCAGGCGGTTGAGGATCCCCGCCGCCGGCAGCACGGCGATCGGCAGCTGCAAGCTGCGGCCCATCTTCTGCAGCCCCTGGAACAAGCCGCCCCACCACTGCCCGCGTGGCTTCGCCGCGGCGCTGCTCGCGCTCATCGCATCCTCCTGACCGGCCCCGTTTTGGCAGTCGCAGCACGTGCGGCACACTGGTGTAGACCAGTTGTGGGCAGACTGCTGCTGATCGTCATGATTCGGCAGGCAGCGGTCACGCGCCCGCCTAGCTGGGCCAACCGTGCGTTACCGTGACAAAGCGGACCGTGCGGGCTCCAGCCCGCGCACCGGGCGCCGAGACCCGTTCTTCGAAACACTCAGGGAGAAACACATGGCCACCAAGGCTGAGAAGATCGTCGCCGGGCTCGGCGGCATCGACAACATCGAAGAGGTCGAAGGCTGCATCACCCGCCTGCGCACCGAAGTCCACGACGCCGGCCTGGTCGACGAGGCCGCCCTGAAGGCCGCCGGCGCCCACGGCGTCGTCAAGATGGGCACCGCGATCCAGGTCGTCATCGGCACCGACGCCGACCCGATCGCCGGCGAGATCGAAGACATGATGTGAGCTGAGCCCACCGGCTCACCCCCGCTCACCACCCGCCACGGACCCCGCCCCGGACCCCTCCGGACGGGGTCCTCGCGCTGCCCCCACAGGGACTAGGCTCGCCACCATGTCTCGCATCGACGGCCGTACGCCCGAACAGCTCCGCCCGGTCACCATCGAACGCGGATGGAGCAAGCACGCCGAGGGCTCCGTCCTCATCTCCTTCGGAGACACCAAGGTCTTCTGCACCGCCTCCTTCACCGAAGGCGTCCCGCGCTGGCGCAAGGGCAGCGGCGAAGGCTGGGTCACCTCCGAGTACTCGATGCTGCCCCGCTCGACCAACACCCGCGGCGACCGCGAATCCGTCCGGGGCAAGATCGGCGGCCGCACCCACGAGATCTCCCGCCTCATCGGCCGCTCCCTGCGCGCCGTCATCGACTACAAGGCCCTCGGCGAGAACACCATCGTCCTGGACTGCGACGTCCTCCAGGCCGACGGCGGCACCCGCACCGCCGCCATCACCGGCGCCTACGTCGCCCTCGCCGACGCCGTCGCCTGGGGCCAGCAGAAGAAGCTCATCAAGGCCGGCCGCAAACCCCTCACCGGCACCGTCGCCGCCGTCAGCGTCGGCATCGTCGACGGCGTCCCCCTCCTCGACCTCTGCTACGAGGAGGACGTGCGCGCCGAGACTGACATGAACATCGTCTGCACCGGCGACGGGCGCTTCGTCGAGGTCCAGGGCACCGCCGAGGGCGAGCCCTTCGACCGCAAGGAACTCAACGCCCTCCTCGACCTCGCGGCAGGCGGCTGCGCCGACCTCGAAGCCATCCAGCGGAGCGCACTCGGCCTGTAGGCGGCGCGCCCCGCCTCCCGGCGCCGGCCGGGCCGCGGGCGGCCATGTCCTGTGGAGCCGGCCCGGCCGCAGGCGGCCACGCCCACCGACTCGGCCCGGCCGCTCCACCCGGCCGCCCGCCGTTCCAGCCGGCAACCGCGGCGCGCGGATCCGCGTCCATCCCTGTACGGGCGCACGGTGTCACAACCGTGCGCCCGTCCACGCATCCAACCCCCGGGGGACCTGATGAAGCACACCACCGAGCCCAAGCCCAACTCCACGTCCCCGTCCAGGCGCCGCATCGCCGCCGTCGCACTCGCCGCGGCGCTCGCCATACCCGCCCTCACCTCCTGCGACGCGATCTCCACCGCCATGGACTGCGCGAACACGGCAGTGGCCATCACGGACGGCGCGAACGACCTCCAGCAGGCCGTCTCCCAGGCCGGCAACAGCCCCCAGGACGCCCAGAACGCACTCGACCAGATCGAGCAGAACCTCAAGAAGATCGGCGACCAGACGGACAACACCGACCTCGGCAAGGCCATCGACTCGATGAACACCGCGGTGAAGAACGTCCGCGACGCCATCCAGAACGGCGACGCCACCCCCGACATCCAGCCCGTCGCCGACGCCGCCACCGAGATCTCCAAGGTCTGCACCCCGGGCTGACCCCCGCCGCCGGCAGGCCATAATCGGTGACCATGACCCGCCTGATCCTCGCGACCCGCAACGCGGGCAAGATCTCCGAGCTCCACGCCATCCTGTCCGACGCCGGCCTGCCGCACGAGCTGGTCGGCGCGGACGCGTACCCCGAGATCCCCGACGTCAAGGAAACCGGCGTCACCTTCGCCGAGAACGCCCTCCTCAAGGCCCACGCCCTCGCCCGCGCCACCGGCCTGCCGGCCGTCGCCGACGACTCCGGGCTGTGCGTGGACGTCCTCCACGGCGCCCCCGGCATCTTCTCCGCCCGCTGGGCCGGCCGCCACGGCGACGACGCCGCGAACCTCGAGCTGCTCCTGGCCCAGCTCGGCGACATCGCCGACGAGCACCGCGGCGCCCACTTCGCCTGCGCGGCGGCCCTGGCCCTGCCGGACGGCACCGAACGCGTCGTCGAGGGTCGCCTCCTGGGCACCCTGCGGCACACCCCGTCGGGCACGGGCGGCTTCGGCTACGACCCGATCCTCCAGCCCCTTGGCGAAACCCGCACCTGCGCGGAGCTCACCCCGGCGGAGAAGAACGCCATTTCCCACCGAGGCCAGGCCTTCCGAGCCCTGGTGCCGGTCCTGCGCGACCTGCTGGGCTGACGGCACAGGGGCCGGCCTTCCGAGAAACGGAAGGCCGGCCCCTGTCGACTTGGTGCGCCCGGTCGGATTCGAACCGACAGACACGACCACCTAAAGATCGCCGCTCAGCCCTTGGCGTACGGGCGCAAACCAAGGACACTCTACTGCGCCCACACGGTGAGTGGAGATCGGTTTCCCCGCGTCCGACGAGTTCTGCGCCCGCCCCTGCACCAGGTGCTGGTGACTGCGTGACAGATGGGGTGCGTGTGCGACGAGTCCCGTCGTGTCGGACGAGAACCCCGGTGGCCGCTCCGGTAGTAGCGCGCCCCGGCTTGCCGCGGTGATGGGCCTTGCCCGAGGAAGTGGGCCGTGGGCCGGCCGTCCTCGCGGATCCCCGGCCTGAGTACCTCGTTCATGCTGGTGGAGGGTCTTCTACCCAGGTGTCGGAGAGTCTCTGCCGGCGAGTGGGAAGAGGCAACAGCGGCGTGCAGGACAAGCGGAGCGACCCGCACCGATCGGGTGCGGGTCGCTGCGTGCCGGGAGGGGGTGGTCAGATGCCCAGGTCCTTGATGATCTTGGCTACGTGCCCCGTCGCCTTGACGTTGTAGAAGGCGTGCTCGACCTTGCCCTCCTCGTCCACGACCACCGTCGAGCGGATCACGCCCGTCACCGTCTTGCCGTACAGCTTCTTCTCGCCGTAGGCGCCGTACGCGGCCAGCGTCTCCTTGCCGGGGTCGCCGACCAGCGTGACCTTCAGGTTCTCCTTCTCGCGGAACTTCGCCAGCTTCTCCGGCTTGTCCGGCGACACGCCGATGACGTCGTAACCGGCCGTGGCCAGCGCGTCCAGGTTGTCCGTGAAGTCACAGGCCTGCTTCGTGCAGCCCGGCGTCAGCGCGGCGGGGTAGAAGTAGACGATCACCTTGCGGCCCTTGCGGGCGGCCAGCGAGACCTCGTTGCCGTCCGCGTCGGGCAGGGAAAAGGCGGGGGCGGTGTCGCCCGGCTGAAGTCGCTCGCTCATGTCGGCAGTCTCCTCACGAGGGGATCGGTACGTGCACGAGACTAAGCTGACAGACTGTCCACGGCGGACTACGCCCCCACAGGACCACGACGACGGAGGCAGCGCGGTGCCGGAAGCAAGGACCCCCGCACAGATCGAGGCGGACATCGTCCGCCGCCGCGAGCAGCTCGCCGAGACGCTCGACGAGATCGGCGTGCGCATGCACCCGAAGACGATCATGGGGGATGCGAAGGCCAGGGTCGCCTCCACGGTCGACCAGACCGCCGGACGGGCCTACGTGGCGGTGAACCGGTTCGTGACCGACGCCAAGGCCGGCCTGCGCCACGACGACGGGGCCCCGCGCATCGGGCGGATCGTGCCCGTCGTGCTGGTGGCGGCCGGTGTGGTCGGGCTGCTGGTGGTCTCGGCGCGCCGCAAGCGCTGATGACCCTGGGCGGCGCGGGCCGGGCGGGGACAGGTAGGTTCGTGGCGTGAGCGAGAACACCACCGACGACAAGCTGCCCATCCGGATGCTGCACGACCGCGTGCTCGTGAAGTCCGACCTCCCGGAGGGTGAACGCCGTTCCGGCGGCGGCATCCTCATCCCGGCGACGGCCGCGGTCGGCAAGCGGCTGGCCTGGGCGGAGGTGGTCGCGGTCGGGCAGAACGTCCGCAGCGTGGAGCCCGGTGACCGGGTGCTGTACGACCCGGAGGACCGGGCCGAGGTCGAGGTGCGGGGTGCGACGTACGTGCTGATGCGCGAGCGGGACCTGCACGCGGTGGCCGCCGAGCGGCTCGAGGGGTCGAAGGACTCCACCGGCCTGTACCTCTGAGGGCCGGGACGCCTCCGAGGCGCTGACCGCGTGGCGCGTTACGGGCTGGTGGCCCAGGTCACCAGCCCTTTTCGCTGCCCTTTGCTACGGTTGGAGGCGACCCCGACGAGACGCGCCGTACCGGGTACGACAAGACGACGCACCCGTACCGCTCGATGTCTCGGAGGTGCCGTCATGGCCTGGGTCCTGCTCCTTCTCGCCGGTCTGCTCGAAGTCGGCTGGTCGATCGGCATGAAGTTCACCGACGGTTTCACCCGGCTGTGGCCGAGCGTGTTCACGGGCGCCGGGATCGTCGCCAGCATGGTGCTGCTGTCCTACGCGGCGAAGACCCTGCCCATCGGGACCGCGTACGGGGTGTGGGTGGGCATCGGTGCGGCCGGTGCGGCCGTGCTCGGGATGGTGGTGCTGGGTGACCCCGTCACCGCCGCGCGGATCTTCTTCATCTGCCTGCTGCTGGTCGCCGTGGTGGGGCTGAAGGCGACCTCCGGCCACTAGATCGGATCAGGCCGGGCCGGCCCCTGGACGAGCGGCCGGGGCAGGCGGCCCCGGCTATTCGAGGAACGCCGACGGCGGACGCTGACCTCCCACCGCGCCCGCGTCGGCGCCTTGGGTCGCGCCCTGGCCGGTGCCCTGTGAGGTGCCCGCTTGGCTGCCCGGCGACGTCTCGCCCTGATCGCCGCGTGTGGTGCCGCCGTTGTCCTGGCCTCCCTGGTTCCGGCCCCCGTTGTCCTGCCCTCCCTGGTTCTGCCCACCGTTGTCCTGGCCGCCCTGGTTCTGGCCGCCGTTGTCCTGGCCCCCTTGGTTCTGGCCCCCTTGGTTCTGGCCGTTCGTCGGGTTCGGCCGGGTCGGGCGGTTCGGCCGGCCGGGAGGGGTCCGGGTGGGTTCGCCCGGCGCCGTCTCCTGCGGTGCCTCCGACTCGACGTCCGGCGGCGGCGGCTCGGCCGCGCCCGGCTGCAGTTCCAGGTCGAAGTCGACGGGGTCGGTGCCCTCCAGGGCGCTCTTGGTGTAGGCGGCCCAGATGCGGGCCGGGTAGCCGCCTCCGCCGATGCGGGACTCCCCGAGGGCGTTGTACAGCGACTCCAGGGCCCCGGTGTCCGGGTCCTGGCCCATCATGGCCACCACCGTGACCAGGTTCGGGGTGTACGCGGCGAACCAGGCGGAGCGGTCGAGTTCGCCGGTCCCGGTCTTGCCGGCGGCCGGGTGGCCGGCGGCGAGGGCCGCCGTGCCGGTGCCGTTGTCGACGACGCTGATCAGCATGGAGGTGGTGGTGTCCGCGGCCTCGCGGCTGACGGCCTGGGTGGTGGTGCGCTCGGGCAGGGGGATGGTGTCGTCCTCCTTGGTGATCTTCTCCAGGAAGGTGTGGGGGGTGCGCCGGCCGTGGTCCGCGAGGGTCGCGTACGCCTGCGTCATGTCCAGGACGCTGGCCTGCAGGGTGCCGAGCGCCATGGCGGGGCCGGGGTCGAAGTTGGGGGTGTTCTCGGGGATGCCGAGGGCGACGGCCGTCTGCTTGACCTTGAGGGTTCCGACGTCGACCGCCATCTGCGCGTACACGGCGTTCACGGAGAGGTCGGTGGCGGTGTTCACGGTGATGTTCCCGTAGGAGACCTGCCCCTCGTTCTCCGGGGCGAAGCGGACCCGGCCGCCGACGACGGGGCGCCGGTTGTCACCGTTGTAGACGGTGTGGGGGGTGATCCGGCGGCCGTCCTGGGTGCGGGAGTCGTTCTCGACGGCGGCGGCGAAGACGAACGGTTTGAAGGTGGAGGCGACCTGGTAGTCGTGCCGGGTCGCGTTGTTCACGTACTGCTTGGTGTAGTCGATGCCGCCGTACATGGCGACGACCTTGCCGGTGGCCGGGTCGATGGAGACCCCGCCGGCGCGCACCACCCGGTCCGCCGTGCGCTTCTGCGGGTCGAGCCTGCCGGCCATCTGGTCGTCGACGGCCTCGACGAAGTCGTTCTGGCGGCGCCTGTCGATGGTGGTGGTGATGCGGTAGCCGCCCTCGGCGAGGGTCTTGTCGTCGAGGATCCCGTTGTCGACGATGTGGTCCTTGACGGCCTCGACGAGGTAGCCGCGCTGGCCGGACAGCCCGGCGGCGGCGCGGACCTTGCCCGGTTCCGGGAAGGGTGTGGCGGCGCGTTCGGCGGCGGGCAGCCAGCCCTTCTTGACCATGCCGTCGAGTACGTAGTTCCAGCGGGCGAGGGCGCGGGTCCGGCCCTGGGGGTGGGAGACGACGTCGAAGGCGCTGGGGGAGTTGAGGAGGGTGGCGAGGTAGGCGCCCTCGGCGGTGGTGAGCCGGCCGACGTCCTTGCCGTAGTAGGCCTGGGAGGCGGCCTGGACGCCGTAGGCGTTGCGACCGAAGTAGCTGGTGTTCAGGTATCCCTCGAGGATGTAGGCCTTGGACTTCTCGCGGCCGAGTTTGACCGCGATGAAGAACTCCTTGACCTTCCGCTTGATCGTCTGCTCCTGGCCCAAGTAGTAGTTCTTGACGTACTGCTGGGTGATCGTCGAGCCCGACTGGGTTCCCTTGCCGGTGGCGGTGTTCCAGGCGGCGCGGAGCATCGCCTTCGGGTCCACCGCCCGTTCGGAGTGGAAGTCCCGGTCCTCCGCGGCCAGTACGGCTTCCTGGACGGTCAGCGGGATCTGCGAGAGGGGCACGTTGACGCGGTCGACCTCGCCGTCGCGGGCGAGCTGGGTGCCGTCGGAGTAGAGGTAGACGTTGGACTGGGCGGTCGCGGCGGCGTTGGCCGGCGGGATGTCCACCAGGAGGTAGCCGGCGATCAGGGCTCCGCCGAGCAGCAGGGCGAGGAGCAGGACGGCGCCCAGCGCCATGCGCCAGGTGGGCAGGAGGCGGCGCCATCCGGTCCGTCCGCGGCGGGCCTTCTCGCCCGGGCGCGGTCCGGGTCCGGGTCGCGGCCCGGGATCGGTGGGCCCGGCTCCCGGGCGTGGCTGCGGATGGTGCGGTCCGTCGGGGGTGTCCGGGTCGCGAGGGGTCCAGCCCGGTGGTGGTGACTGGTCGCTCATCTCCAGGGCTCCTCGACGCCGTACGGAATATCCACTTCTGTACCCCATGGTGTCTACCCGATTGGCCGCCCGTTCCGCTCCGGACGGGTATAAACCGGTCGCGTGGCTCGCCCCTCCGCACTAAGCTCGCGCGCTTTGGCCCACGGAGGAACGACCCGGCAGAGGGAGGGAAACGGTGCTGCAGCGAGCGGGTCTCTACCTGGCCGTGGCGGCGGGCGGGTTCCGGCGGTACGCCGCCTACGGGACGGCCACCGCGGCCGGGGTGTTCACGAACACCGTGTTCGGTTTCATCCTCGCGTACACGTACATCGCCCTGTGGGACGAGCGGCCCGGGCTCGGCGGCTACGACCAGGCGCAGGCCCTGACCTTCGTATGGGTCAGCCAGTCGCTGCTCGCCGCCGGGGCGCTGATCGGGGGCGGGTTCCAGGAGACGTTCCAGGAGCGGGTCCGTACGGGTGACATCGCGGTCGACCTGTACCGGCCGGCCGATCTCCAGATGTGGTGGCTGGCGGCCGATCTGGGCCGGGCCGCCTTCCAGTTGGCCGGGCGCGGGGTGGTTCCGCTGGCGGCGGGGGCGGTGGCCTTCCGGCTGGCGCTGCCCGCCGATCCGGTGCGCTGGCTGCTGTTCCTGGCCGCGGTCGTGCTGGGGCTGGTGGTGAGCTTCGCGCTGCGCTACCTGCTGGGGCTGGCCGCGTTCTGGTTGATGGACGGGTCCGGGATCAATCTGATGGCGCAGGTCGTCACGGTGTTCTTCTCCGGGGTGCTGCTGCCGCTGACCGTGTTCCCGGGCGGGTTCGGGGAGTTGGTGCGGATGCTGCCGTGGGCGGCGATGCTCCAGGTGCCGCTGGACGTGCTGCTGGGCAAGCACACGGGGGCCGGGAACGCGGCCGGGGCGCTGGGGTTCCAGGCGGGGTGGGCGTGCGTACTGCTGGGAGCGGGGCGGCTGGTGCAGTCGGCGGCGACGCGGAAGGTGGTGGTCCAGGGTGGCTGAGGCGGAGGCGGTGGCGGAGCGGGATCCGGAGCGGGGGCCCGGGCCGGATGGGGCGGAGGCGGCGGTCGCGGGGCGGTTCGCGGGGCCGGTCGGGGGGCGGGTGCCGGCCGGGCGGGAGGGCGCGGGACGGGAGTTCACCGGGCGGCAGTCCACCGGGCGGGAGTGCGCGGCGTGGGAGGTGCCCGGGCGGGGCCGGGTGCGGGAGGGGCTGCGCGGCTACCGCCTGATCGTCGGGATGTGGGTCCGGGCGACGATGACGTACCGCACCTCCTTCCTCCTCTCGGTCTTCGGCAACGCGGCCATCCAGCTGCTCGACTTCGTCGCCATCTGGATCATGTTCCGGCACGTGGACGCGCTGGGCGGCTTCACGCTGCCCGAGATCGCCCTGCTGTACGGCTCCTGCTCGGCCTCGCTCGGCCTGGCCGACCTGCTGCTCGGCAACACCGACCGGATCGGCCTGCGCGTGCGCGACGGTTCGCTCGACACCATGCTGGTGCGGCCGGTCCCGCTCCTCGCGCAGGTCGCGGCGGACCGGTTCGCGCTGCGCCGGCTGGGGCGCATCGCGCAGGGGCTGGTGGTGCTGGGCTGGGCGGTGTCGGTGCTGCCGGTGGACTGGTCGGTGGGGAAGGTGCTGCTGGTGCCGGTGATGATCCTGGCCGGGGCGGCGATCTTCGGGGCGGTGATGGTGGCCGGGGCGGCGTTCCAGTTCGTCGCCGGGGACGCGGCGGAGGTGCAGAACTCCTTCACCTACGGGGGGAACGCGATGCTCCAGTACCCGCCGACGATCTTCGCGAAGGACCTGCTGCGGGGAGTGACCTTCATCGTCCCGCTGGCCTTCGTCAACTGGCTGCCGGCGCTGCACCTGCTGGGCCGGCCCGACCCGCTGGGGCTGCCGGGCTGGGTCGCGTACCTGAGCGCGCCGGTGGCCTTCGTGGTGTTCCTGCCCGCGTCGCTGGCGTGGCGCGCGGGTGTCCGTTCGTACCGGAGCACGGGGAGCTAGTCGTGGCTGTGGCGGATGTGCTGATCTCGCTGGACGGGGTCGAGAAGGTCTTCGGGGTACGGCGCCGGGTGGGCCTGATGCGGCGTGAGAAACGGCAGGTCAGGGCGGTGGACGGGCTCAGCTTCGAGGTGGCGCGGGGCGAAATGGTCGGCTGCATCGGGCCCAACGGCGCCGGCAAGTCGACCACGATCAAGATGCTGACCGGCATCCTCACCCCGAGCGGGGGCCGGCTGAGGGTCGCGGGCATCGACCCGGCGCGGGAGCGGATGCGGCTCGCGCACCGCATCGGGGTGGTGTTCGGGCAGCGCACGACGCTGTGGTGGGACCTGCCGCTGAAGGACTCCTACGGCCTGATGCGGCGCATGTACCGCATCCCGCGGGCGCGGTACGAGGAGAACCTGGAGCGCTGCGTGGAGCGGCTGGACCTGGCCGAGCTGCTGGACGTCCCCGTACGGCAGTTGTCGCTGGGGCAGCGGATGCGCGGGGACATCGCGGCGGCGCTGCTGCACGATCCGGACGTGCTGTACCTGGACGAGCCGACGATCGGGCTCGACGTGGTGAGCAAGGCGAAGGTGCGGGGGTTCCTGCGGCAGCTGAACGCGGAGCTCGGCACGACGGTGCTGCTGACCACGCACGACCTCCAGGACATCGAGCAGCTGTGCGAGCGGGTGGTGGTCATCGACCACGGGCGGCTGATGTACGACGGTCCGCTGGCCGGACTGCACGCGGCGGGGCCGGCGGGGGAGAGCGAGCGGACCCTGGTGGTCGACCTGGAGCGGGAGCTCGGGCCGATCGAGGTGGCGGGCGCGCGGGTGGTGAGGGTGGACGGGCCCAGGCAGTGGCTGGCGTTCCCGGCGGGGGAGTCGGCCGCGCCGCTGGTCGCGGCGGTGGCGGCGCGGTATCCGCTGCTGGACCTGTCGGTCCGCGAGCCGGACATCGAGGACGTGATCGCGCGGATGTATGCGGGGCGGGGGTAAATCAGGGGCAACCCGGAGACCCGGTCGGGGCCGAAGGCGTACAACTCCCGGAGTTCCCTGCATAGGCTGGTCCGCATGAGTGACGAGCGGCCGGAGAAGCCGTTGCCGGAGCTGAGGGCGTCCGATGCCGACCGGGACCGGGTGGCGGAGCGTCTGCGGGACGCCCTCGCCGAGGGCCGGCTCGACATGGAGGAGTTCGAGGAGCGGCTGGAGGCGGCGTACAGGTCACGCACGTACGCCGAACTGGAACCGCTGACGCGGGACCTGCCGCCGGCCGGGGTCCCGTCGCCGCATCCGCTCGCGGCGCCGGTGACGACCTCGGGGGCGTCGTGGCCCGCCCGGATCGGCGGCCGGGCGACGTCCTCGGCCGGGGTCGCGGTCATGTCGGCGTTCCAGCGCAAAGGCGCGTGGACGGTGCCCGCTCGGTTCGACGCGGTGGCGTTCTGGGGCGGCGGCGAGCTGGACCTGCGCGAGGCGAACTTCGCGGAGCGGGAGGTGGTGATCAACTGCGTCGCGATCATGGGCGGCATCGAGATCACCGTGCCGCCGGGCGTGGAGGTCGAGGTACGGGGCTTCGGGCTGATGGGGGCCTTCGACCAGCGCGACACCCCGGGCCCGCGGGAACCGGGCGCTCCCCGCGTGGTCGTGACGGGCCTGGCGTTCTGGGGCGGTGTGGAGGTCAAGGTCAAGCCCCCCAAAAACCCCCACGACCCACCGGGCCGCCTCCACAAACACCTGTAGCGGGGCGGGGCGGGCCCTTGGCGGGGCCGGGGTGTGGGGCGGTGCCCCGGCGGAGGATCTCCTCGGCCGGGCCCTGCGGGGGCTTGGCCGGGTCGGGGGGTGGGGTGGTGCCCCGCCGGAGGATCTCCTCGGCCGGGCCCTGCGGGGCTTGACCGTGTGTGGGTGTGGGGCGGTGCCCCGCCGGAGGATCTCCTCGGCTCGCGCACGAAGCCACGGCTGCGCGGGCCGGACCCGGGTGGTGCGCTCGTCCTGCGGGGACCCTCCGCCGTGCCCCCACCCCACGGTGCGGCTTCGGAAGCTGCGGGGCGGTGCCCCGCCGGAGGATCTCCTCGGCTCGCGCACGAAGCCACGGCTGCGCAGGCCGGACCCGGGTGGTGCGCTCGTCCTGCGGGGACCCTCCGCCGTGTCCCCACCCCACGGTGCGGCTGCGGCAACGCCGGGTGGAGGGGAGCGGGGCCGCGTAGGGGGGTCCCCGCAGGACGAGCGCGCAACCTGGGTCGGCAGTATCCGACGGGGCTTCGTGCGCGAGCCGAGGAGACACCCCGGAGGGGCGCCGCGGACCGCCCCATCCAGCAAGCCGCCTGCACGACCCGCCCCACACAGAGCCAAGGGCCACGCCGGGCGCAGCCGAACCCGCAAGGTCACCGGCCAAGCCGCGGCGCAGCCGACCGCCGCATGTCCGCCCCGCACCTGGGCAAGGGCCAGGCGAGGCGCAGCCGGCCCCCGCCACGGTCACCGGCCAGGCCGCGGCGCAGCCGAACGGGCAGGTCAGGGCCAGCCGAGCCCGGCCCCACCCGCAGCTCCCCGCAGGGGACCGGCGTGCCGGGAACTCCTCGCGCCTCCCGATAGTCGGATGCTGTGCAGACGAAACCGGCGCCCCCGGAGAAGGCAGGACCACGTGGACCACCGCAACACCGACGCAGGCGCCGCCCCACCGCCCCTGCCACCCCGAGCGGGAGCGGACACCGGCGGCTTCCTCTTCAGCGCCGCCGACGAGGAGCGCCGCCACGGCGTCCGCCGGATGAAGGCCACCGCGACCGGCCTGCTGGTCCTGGTCGCACTGGTCTACGTACTGGCCAAGTACGCCCAGCACGCCTGGGGCGCCGGCGGCTGGGCCGGCTACGTCGCGGCCGCCGCCGAAGCCGGCATGGTCGGCGCACTGGCGGACTGGTTCGCCGTCACCGCCCTGTTCCGGCGCCCCCTCGGCCTGCCCATCCCGCACACGGCGATCATCCCGACGAAGAAGGACCAGCTCGGCATCTCCCTCGGAGAGTTCGTCGGCGAGAACTTCCTCTCCTCCGACGTGGTCCGGGCCCGCCTGCGCTCCCTCGGCATCGGCGGACGCCTCGGCGCCTGGCTGGCGGAGCCCGCGCACGCCGAGCGGGTCACCGCGGAACTGGCCACCGCCCTGCGCGGAGCGCTGACCGTGCTGCGCGACGCCGACGTACAGGCCGTCGTCGGCGAGGCGATCACCCGGCGCGCCGAGGCCGTCGAGATCGCGCCGGGCCTCGGCAAGACCCTGCAGCGGGTGGTCGAGGACGGCGGCCACCACCGCGCCGTCGACCTGGTGTGCGCGAAGGTCCACGACTGGCTGGTGACGCACGGGCAGTCGGTGATGGACGCGGTGCAGGGCGGCGCGCCCGGCTGGACCCCGCGGTTCGTGGACCGCAAGATCGGCGACCGGGTGTACAAGGAGCTGCTCCGCTTCGTCACGGAGATGCGGGACATGCCCCAGCATCCGGCGCGCGGGGCGGTGGACCGCTTCCTGACGGACTTCGCCGCCGACCTGCAGTCGGACACCGAGACCCGCGCCCGGGTCGAGCGGCTCAAGTCCGAGCTGCTGGCGCGCGGCGAGATCCAGGACGTCATCGCCTCCGCCTGGTCCGCGATCCGCTCGCTGATCATCTCGGCCGCGGAGGACGAGCAGAGCGAGCTGCGGCTGCGGGTCCGCTCCTCGCTGATGTCCCTGGGGACGCGGCTGGCCACGGACATCCGGCTCCAGGACAAGGTGGAGGGTTGGATCGAGGGCGCGGTCGTGTACGTCGTCACCAACTACCGGACCGAGATCACCTCACTGATCACCGACACGGTGGCGGGCTGGGACGCCGAGCACACCTCCCGCAAGATCGAGGCCCACATCGGCCGTGACCTGCAGTTCATCCGTATCAACGGCACGGTGGTCGGCGCCCTGGCGGGCCTGCTGATCTACTCGGTGTCCCGGGCGTTCGGCGCGTGAACCCGCTCCCGCCCCGCCGTCAGCCGCGGTCGGCGACGGCCCAGGACGCGGCGGCCACGACCCCGGCGGCTCCGACGACGGCCGGCCACGCGCCGACCTTCTTCGCCAGCGGGTGCGCGCCCGCGAAGCCGGCCAGGTACAGCGCGCCGAGCCCCGCCGCCGCAGGCACTCCGCCGCGGCGGTGCCACTCGCGCCCGGCGGCGAGCCCGGCGGCGCCGAGGACGACACCGCCCAGGGGCCGCTTCTTGGTCCACCGCGCGACGGCGTAGCCGCCGACCAGCCCGGCGGCCGCCACTACGGAACTCGGTACCCGCGCCATGCGAACTCCTCGGTCTTCCCGGTCATATGAGTAGCTTGTCTGCCGTACGAGGCTAACGCGGCCGTCCGGCCATCCGGCGGCCGCCCAGGATCCACACCACCACGGCCACGGCCCCGCCGATCAGCGCGTCCGGCACCGCGTCCCGGACGGCGCTCGGCAGCAGCGCCACGACGCCGAGCACGAGGAGAAAGGCGAGCGCGCACCGGCCGGTCGCCCGAAGCAGTCTGTCCACGGCTGCTCAACGCGGGGGCCGGGCCTGTCGACACGGAGGGCGGGGAGGGGATTTGTCGCACACTCGCCGGATCCGTGCGATGTGCGGCGATGGAACCCGAAGGGCATACATTCACTCTCCCCATCCACAGGGACCGTCAAGGGAACGATCCCCCCTGCCCCAGGAGCCCGGACATCGTGATCTGCTACGGACAGGCCGTCCTCGACCTCGCGGACGAACTGGTCGACGCCTACGCCGACGTCTTCTCCGGCCCGCCGTGGAACGAGGACGAAGAAACCATTCGCCAGTTCGCCGCCCGCCTACCGGCGGACGCCCGGCGCGCCGGCTTCCGTACGGCCCTCGCCCAGTCCTCGACCGGCATCGACGGCTTCGCCACGGGTTGGATCACGCCGGCGGCCTTTCCGAAGAACCGGGCCTACGCGCAGGTCACCGCGCAGCTGGGGCGCGAGCGCGTACGGGAGCTCCTGACCGGCGCGCTGGAGATAGACGAGCTCGCCGTACGCCCCTACGCCCGCGGCCGCGGCACGGGCCGTGCCCTGCTCACGGAGATCACACAGGACGCCCCGGACCGCCGGGCCTGGCTGCTGACCTCCCGGCTGGCCACCGACAACGTGGCCACGTACCGCCGCCTGGGCTGGCACGAGCTCCAGGCCCGCCCGGGCACGGAGACGGGCGTGATCGTCTTCCTCTCGCCGGACCACCCCGGCCGCTGAGGGTGTCCGCCCCGCCACGGTGGGGCATACCCGCGGCATGATCACACCCCGCGCCCCCCAAGCCCCCGACCGGCCGCACGGAGCGGGCCCCGCCCGGTCCGGCCGTACGGCGCCCGCGCACCGAACGGGCCGGAGCCACCCCCCTCACCGACCCGGCCACGACGCGCCCCCTCCCGAACGAGGACAACGCCCCGACCGGCCACGGCCGCCCGCGCACCGACAACACCCCACCGGCCCCCGGCAGCCCACCCCCGAGCGCCTCCCGGGAAAGCCCCACGGGACGGGGGAACTCCAGCAGCCCCACCCCGGCCGGTACCCCGCCCAGCCGGACTCGCCCAGGCCCGGCGGCCACGATCAGCGACCCGGGCTGAGCCACCCGATCCGGCACGGTCGGCAGCCGCACCCACCCCCGCAGGCCGGTCGGACCCCCGCGCCCCGGCGTCAGCTGAACCTGGCCACGCGGCAGCAGCTCGCCGCCGCCGGCGTGCCCGATGGCACGATCACCTCGCGGACCCGGCCCGGCGGCCCCTGGCAGCGCCTGCTGCCGCGGGTCTACCTCCTCCAGACCGGCCCCCCGGACCAGCGCCAACGCGCCCTCGCCGCCGTGCTCTACGCCGCCGAGCCCGCCGCGGACCCGCTCTCCGGCGACACGGCCGCCCTCACCGGCGGCGCCGCCCTCGCGCTCCTCGGCATCCGCGAAGCCCCGTACGGCCCCGCCACCACCCCGGCGGACGTCCTCATCCGCGCTCCGCGCCGACTGACCGGTACCCCCGAGGTCCGCCCGCTCCCCACCTCCCGCTGGCCGCGCACGATCACGGTCCGCGGCATCCCGTGCGCCCGCCCGGTCCGCGCGGCGGCGGACTTCGCCTCCCGCGCGACCGACGCCGACCGCATCCGCTCGACCCTCGCGCACGTGGTCCAGGCCGGCTGGTGCCATCCGCAGGACCTGCACGCCGAACTGCGCGCCGCCCGCCTCCTCACCCGCCCGGCGGTCCGCGCCGCCGCCTCCGAGCTCCTGGCCGGAGTCCGCTCGATCGCCGAGGCCCAAGCCCGCGACGTCCTCACGGCGACGGACCTCCCGACCCCCTTGTGGAACGCCCGCCTCTCCACCCCGGACGGCACCTTCCTGGCCAGCCCGGACGCCTACTGGCCCGACGAGGGCGTGGCCCTGGAGATCGACTCAGCGGAGTACCACTACACCCGCGACGCCTGGCACGCCACCCTCCGCCGCCGCCTCCGTCTGGAATCCCACGGCATCCTGGTGATCAGCGCCACCCCCTCGATGCTCCGCGACACCCCCACCGAAGTCCTCGCAGCCCTGCGCACCCTCCTGACCCTCACCGCCCACCGCCCCACCCCACCCACCGCGCTGGCCCGCGGCCATCAGCAACTGGGGTTGCCGCTGGAGCTCTAGGGAACGGCCGAGGTCGCCTCGACGGCGCCTCGACGGGGCACAGCACCAGCTAGCGGATGTGGGTGCCGTGGCATTCCGCGTACGGCTTGCCCGAGGTGCACCAGCAGGGGTTCGTCGGGGTGGGGGGCCAGGGGGTGGCCTTGCCGCGGGCGGCCAGGGTCGTGGCGTATTCCGCGAGGAGGGACGGGGAGGCCGGGGAGGTGCGTTCCGAGGCGGCGAACGCCTCGTACGACGGGACGCTGGCTGTCACGATGCCCAGGTTCGTCGTGCCCGAGGCGGCGAGGGCGCGCAGGGAGGTCTCGATCTCCCGCAGGTGCGCCTCGTGCGAGGGGTACTCCGTGGCGAGCGTCGGGTACGAGGTGACGAGTTCCGCCAGTTCACGGGCGGGCCAGTGCAGGATCGCCACCGGGAAGGGGCGGGAGAGCGCGGCGCGGCGGTCGCCCAGTTCCGCTCGGAGGCGGGCGATCTCGGCGCGGAGTTCCGCCGGGTCGTCGGAGCCGAGGGCCCAGATGCGCTTGGGGTCGTGCAGTTCGTCGAGCGGGATCGGGCCGATGTGTCGGGTGTCGGCGACCATGTCCCAGTCGTCGTGCGGGCGTCCGAGGAGGCGGCGGACACGGTGGCGGCCCGTCAGGAGGGCGGTGGTGGCCGGGGTGAGCGGGTCGTCCTCCGCGATCAGGAGGGTCGCCGCCTCGGTGAAGCAGTCGTGGGCGGCCTCGAGCTCGTCGTGGGCCTCGAGGGTTTCCGAGATGACCTCCCAGGGCGCCGGGTCCTTGGGGGAGGCCGTGCGGATGCCGGAGATCAGGGCGCGGGCCTCCGGTTCGTGGCCGTACTCCCAGAGGTTCGCCGCCTGCAGGGCCTTGATCAGGTGAAGGTTGGCCGGTGAGGCGGAGAGGAGCTGGTCGTACAGCGCGCTGGCGCGGTCCCGGGCGTCTGCCAACTCCAGGTGGGCAGCGGCCTGGAGGAGCAAGGGCTCCTGGTCCTCGGGATAGCGGGTCGCCGTGCGGATGAGGCGCTCGGCTTCGGCGATGTGCTCGGCAGGCGTGTCAGGGCGCATGGATCACACGGTACTGCTGCTGGTCAGTTGACGGGGGAGGACTTAAGGTGCCGCCCGTGCGGGATCACATACCTGTGGTGGTTCACGGGAGCGGCCGGCGGGCGCGCCGGGCCGGTCTCGCGGGCGTGCTGTGGGCGGCCGCCGAGCTGACCGTCACCGTGGGGGTGGTGGTCCTGTTGCTGGTGGCCCACCAGGTGTGGTGGACCAACCGGCAGGCCGTCGCCGCCGCGCAGGAGCAGGTCAGGGCGCTGGAGAGCGATTGGGCCCGGGCGCCGGACGCTCCGTACGATCCTTCGGCGGAGCCGGCCGGCCCGGCCGCCTCCGCGGCGCCGTCGGGGGCCGCGGACGGCGGCTCGTCGCCCGAGCCCTCCGCCAGGGTTTCCGAGCCGCCGGCCCGGGCCCCGGCCGGCAAGCCCGAGCCGCCGGCCCGGGACCGGGCGTACGCCGTGCTGCGGATCCCCCGGCTCGGGCTGAGCGTGCCGGTCGCGCAGGGGATCGACAAGCGGGCGGTGCTCGACAAGGGGTACGCCGGGCAGTACCCGGGGACGGCGCGGCCCGGTCAGCAGGGGAACTTCGCGCTGGCCGGGCACCGCAACACGCACGGGGAGCCCTTCCGCCACATCAACCGGCTGCGGGCCGGGGACGAACTGGTCGTGGAGGTTCGGGGGCGGCGGTACACGTACGTCGTCGGGAAGGTGCTCGGCGAGACCACCGAGCGGGACGTCGGGGTGATCGCGCCCGTGCCGCGGAGCCTGGTGAAGCCGGAGTACGGGTACGGCGAGCCCGGTGCCTACATCACGCTCACCACCTGCACGCCCGAGTACACCTCCAAGTACCGGCTGGTGGTCTGGGGGACCTTGAAGCCCTGAGCCCGGTGGATCGTCGGTGGGACCGGTTACGATCGAGGGCAACGAGCCGATCCCGTACGGGGGTTCGCGCTGGGGAGCGGAAGGGGGAGGTCCGTATGGCTCGGCGCTTCCTCCTGCTGTTCGCCCGGCCGCCGCTGGTGCTGATGCCGGTGTGGGTGCTGGTGGGGCTCGGGGGAGTCCTCGCTCTGTTCGCCGGGGAGGGCGGGCTGGGTGTGGTGGCGGCCGTCGTCGCACTCGCCGCGACCGTCGCCGTGGGCGCCGAGGCGCTGGCCGCCGCGGCGCGCCTGGCACGGCCCGTGCCGCCGCACCGCATACGCACCGCGATCCGTGATCGCGAGCAGCGCACGGCGTTCCTGCCGCAGCGCGATCCCGACGCGTCGGGCCGGTCGCGGCCCAGGGCGCCCGGCCGTCCGGTCCCGACGGCCGCGTAGGGCGCGGGGGTACGCGTACGGCGTACCTCCTGCTTGTCTGATCACCGTTGCCGCCCCTCGTGGGCCGTCACGCCGAATGCCGGCTTGGCCTGACCTTGGCCTCGCCGTGCCTCTCTTTCGACGTCGACGAGACCTTTCGGAGGGACCGCATGTCCTTTTTCACCCATCTTGTTGGAGAGCTGGGCCGGCTGCTCGAACCGGTACTGGCCGAGTCCGCGACCGCTGCCGCGATCGTTCTGTTCACCGTGCTCGTGCGGCTCGCGCTGCATCCGCTGAGCCGGGCCGCGTTCCGTGGGGCGACCCCGGCGGCGGGGTGCCTGCCGGTGCTGCTGCAGCTGCCGGTGTTCTTCCTGATGTACCAGGCCTTCTCCTCGGGGGAGGAACTGCTCGCCCACCGGCTGTTCGCCGCGCCGCTGGGTGCGCGGTGGAGCGAGGCGCTGGGGGAGGGGGGACCGTTCGGGGCGCAGGGGCTGGTGTTCCTCGGGTTGTTCGCGGCGATCGGGGCGGTGGCGGCGTGGAGTGCCGTACGGGGGCGCCGGGCCGCCGCCGGGGCGGCGCAGGCCGCGGCCGAAGCAGCCGACGCGGCGGCCGTGAGCGGAGCCGCGACCCGCACGGGGGTCGGTCGCGGTGGGTTGAGCGCTGAGCAGGAGGAGGCCGTGCGGAAGGTGGGCGGGCTGCTGCCGTTGCTGTCGTTCGGGACGCTGATCACCGCTGCCCTGGTGCCGCTGGCGGCCGGGCTGTACCTGCTGACCACCACCGCGTGGTCGGTGGCAGAGCGGGCCTGGCTGCAGTCGCGCGGCGGGGCCGGCGGAGCGGCCGTCGGGACGGCCGACGCGGCTGTCGGTCCGGCGGCCGGCCGGATGGTCGGCAGGGCGGCCGGTCGGGCGGTCAGGAGGGCGGCCGGCCGGACGGTCGGGCAGGCGGCCGATGGAGGGGCTGGAGACGGCCGGGGCGGAGGGTCTGCCGGTCAGGGGTCTGGAGGGCGGCGTTCCAGTCCGTGAACAGGGTCTTGCGGATTGATCGGACATCTTGGAGGATCAGCCAATCCTCCGATGGCCGCAACCCATCGGCCGGCGCCCGGGCCCGCCCGTGCGCCGACCACCCACGACCACGGGAGAATGCCCATGAAGCTGCTGCGTGTCGGACCCGTCGGGTCGGAGCGCCCCGCGCTGCTCGACCAGGACGGCACCCTGCGTGACCTGTCCGGCCTGATCACGGATGTGGACGGCGCTCTCCTGGCCGAGGACTCCGTGCTCTCCCGGGTCAGGGACGCGGCCGAGGCGGGCGAGCTCCCGGTTCTGGGCGCCGAAGGACTGCGGATCGGCGCGCCGGTCGGCCGCATCGGCAAGATCGTGGGCATCGGGCTGAACTACTTCGGGCACGCGGCCGAGATCGGCGCGGAGCCGCCGGCCGAGCCGATCCTGTTCCTGAAGGCCGCCGACACCGTGGTGGGCCCGGACGACACCGTGCTGATCCCGCGCGGCAGCGTGAAGACCGACTGGGAGGCCGAGCTCGGCGTCGTCATCGGCAGCACCGCCCGCTACCTGGCCTCCGCCGAGGAGGGCCTCGCGCACGTCGGCGGGTACCTGCTGGTCAACGACGTCTCGGAGCGCGAGTTCCAGATCGAGCGCGGCGGCACCTGGGACAAGGGCAAGAACTGCGAGACCTTCACCCCGCTCGGCCCGTGGCTGGTCACCGCCGACGAGATCCCGGACCCGCAGGTCCTGGACGTCAAGCTGTGGGTCAACGGCGAGCTGAAGCAGGACGGCACCACCGCGGACCAGATCTTCCCGGTCGGCGAGGTCGTGCGGTACCTGAGCCAGTTCATGACCCTCCACCCGGGCGACGTCATCGTCACGGGTACGCCGGGCGGTGTGGCCATGGGCCAGCCGGAACCGAAGCCGTACCTGCGGGCCGGTGACGTCGTGGAGCTGGAGATCGACGGCCTGGGCCGTCAGCGCCAGGAGTTCAAGAGCGCGTAGCACCGCGCGAGGACGCGAAGAGGGGGCGGGCCGCCAGGGGCAGCCCGCCCCCTTCCGTCAGGTCGGGCGAGGTGTCGATCAGCCTTCGGTCGAGAGGCGGCGACGGCGGCCCGCGACCACCAGGCCGGCGCCCGCGGCGAGTGCGGCGGCGCTGCCGGCCGCGAACCAGGCGTTCTCGGAACCGGCACCGGTGTTCGCGAGCCCGGCGGACCCGCCCGCCGCGGTCACGTTGCCGTTGCCGGCGGAGCCCTGGGCCGTCACCTGAGTGGTCGTCCCCGTCGTGCCCGTGGTGCCCGTCGTACCGGTCGAACCGGAGCCCGCCGCCCCGTTCTTCTCCTTGTCCTTCTTCTCCTGCTCCGCCTTGGCGGCCGCCTCCTCGGCGGCCTTGTCCTTGGCGCGCGCCTCGTGCTGGCCCGTCGCCAGGAACGCGGCCCGGTCCGCGGGGGTCCCCTTCAGGGCGGCGATGGCGGCCTTCTTCAGCTCGGGGCCGGGGTTGTTCAGCATCGACCAGATCAGGACGGTGTTGTCCTCGTCCCGCAGCGCGTGCTGCCCGGTCTTCACGAACTCGCGCAGCTCCGCGTTGGACGGGTGCCCGTGCAGGAGCGCCTGGATGGCCGCCTTCAGACCCGGGCCGGCGGCGTCGTACATGCGGGCCAGCTCGACGCGGTCGTCGCTCGCGCGGACCTCGTGCTGGTCGACCTCGATGAACTTGCGCACCTGCTCCGCGGTCCCGTCGCGCAGGAGCTTCTGGACGGCCTCGCGGATGCCCGAGCCCGCACCGTTCAGCATGCGGAACAGCTCGACCTGGTCGTCCTCGTACCGGGCCTTGTGCTGCCCGGTGGTGAGGAACTCCTTCAGCGCGGCGTGGGTGCCGGCCCGCAGGGCCTTTTCCGCCTCGCGCTTGACGGCGACGCCGCCGGTGCTGTGGATCTGGGCGACCCGTACCCGGTCGTCGGTGTACTGCTGCTCCTGCCAGACGACCTCCAGGAAGCGCCGCATGTCAGCGGCCGTCCCCTTGAGCCCCTTCTCGGCCGCCGCGCGCACGCCGGGCCCGCTCGCCGGGTCGGCCAGGATCAGCTCGATCGCGGCGCGGTCCTGCGCGGCCTGCGGGTCCTCGGCGGGCTTCTCTCCCGGATTCCCGGTGGCTTGACGGGCCTCCGGGGCCTGGTCGGGAGCGGTCGGGGCCGACGGCGTGGACGGCCCGGACGCCGACGGGGCGTCAGCGGCGAAGGCCGGCGAGGCCAGCAGGACGGCCGGGGCTATCGCGGCGGCGGCGACGACCGACGCGATCCGGGGCAGCTTCACAGAGATTCCGTTCTTTCCACACATCATGATCGTATTGATGGCAATCCGTGCAGGATAGATCGTCGTCCGCCCCGGACGCTCTCATTCCTGTGAGCGCTGGCTCACAGCTCGACGGTCACTCCGTCCCGGGAAGAGGTACGGGCCGCCTCCAGGACCTCGAGGCAGTGCGCGGCCTCGTACGCCGTGACCGGCGCCGGCCCGCCGTCGCGCAGGGCCGCGGCGACGGCGGCGTAGTACGCCGGGTAGTCGCCCGGGGCCGTGCGGACCGGGGTTCCGCCGCCCGTCAGTGGGGACGCCCCGGAGCCCAAGCGGCCCCACATGTGCTCCGGCTCCTCGCCCCACGCCGCGTCCGCGCCCGGACGCAGGCCCTCGCGCAGGGCGCCCTCCTGCGGGTCGAGGCCGTACTTGACGTACCCGGCCCGCGAGCCGAGGACGCGGAAGCGCGGGCCGAGCTGCGCGGTGGTGGCGCTGACGTAGAGGTGGGAGCGGACGCCGTTCGCGTGCGTGAGGGCGATGAAGGTGTCGTCGTCGGCCTCGGCGCCCGGTCGGCGCACGTCGGCCTCCGCGTACACCCGCACGGTCGGGCCGAACAGGACCAGCGCCTGGTCGACGACGTGGCTGCCCAGGTCGTAGAGCAGGCCGCCGATCTCCTCCGGCGCGCCGGACTCGCGCCAGCCGCCCTTGAGCTGGGGGCGCCAGCGCTCGAAGCGGGACTCGAAGCGCTGGACCTCGCCGAGTTCGCCGTCGGCGAGGAGGCGGCGGACGGTGAGGAAGTCGTTGTCCCAGCGGCGGTTCTGGAAAACGGACAGGAAGGTTCCGGTGCGCTCGGCGAGGGCGGCGAGCTCGCGCGCCTCGGCGGCGGTGGCGGCCAGCGGCTTGTCGACGACGACGGGGATCCCCGCGGTCAGCGCGGCCGTCGCGAGGGCGACGTGGGTCCGGTTGGGCGAGGCGATGACGACGAGGTCGAGGGGCTCGTCGCCGCCCGCGCGCTTCCACAGTTCGTCGGGCGAGGCGGCGATGCGGACGTCGGGGAACTCGGCGAGGACCTGCGCCTGGCGGCCGGGGTCGGAGGTCACGACGGTGTCGAGGACGAGACCGGCGGTGGCGGCCACGAGGGGGGCGTGGAAGACGAAACCTGCGAGTCCGTAGCCGATGAGGCCGACGCGGAGGGGGGCGGAGTGGGGGGTGCGGGGGGCGGTGGCGTTCATGGATTCCACTTTGGCAACAGTGTTGCCGAAGTGCAAGGAGGGGTGAGAATGGGAGGGTGAACAGGGGAAACGGGGACGGGCGCGGCCATGGGCATGGCCTCGGGCGCGGTGGGGTGAATCTTCCGGCGCTGCGCGGGCACAACGAGGCGTTGCTGCTGGACTTGCTGCGGGGGGCCGGGCCCGGCGGCCTGGGCCGAGCCGAACTCGCCGCGCGTACGGGACTCACGCCGCAGGCCGTCAGCAAGATCACTGCCCGGCTGGCGGGGGAGGGGCTCGTCGCGGAGGCGGGTCGCGCCGTCTCCACCGGCGGCAAGCCGCGCACCCTGCTCCGGCTGGTCCCGGAGGCGCGGTACGCGGCCGGGGTGCACCTGGACCGTGACGAGCTCCGGGCGGTACGGGTGGACCTGGCGGGCACGGTCGTCGCGGAGAGCCCGGGGCCGCTGGACTTCGGGGCGGGTCCGGGCGCGGTGGTGGAGGAAGTCGTACGGGCGCTGGCGGATGTGGGGGCGTTCGCGGGCGTACGGGCGCTCGCGCGGGCCGGGGAAGCGGGCGGGCAGCCGTTGCTCGGGGTGGGCGTGGCGGCGCCGGGGCCGTTGGACCACCGGGCGGGGGTGATGGGCCGGGTGACGGGCTTTCCGATGTGGGAGGGGTTTCCGTTGCGGGAGGTGCTGGCGGGGCGGTTGGGAGTACCGGTCCTGCTGGACAAGGACACGAATGCGGGTGCGGCTGCGGCTGCGGCTGCCGTGGTGGCCGGGGGTTCTGGGGTCGGGGCCGGGGCCGGGGTAGGCGGTAGCTCGGTGTACGTGCACGTCGGGACCGGGCTCGGGGCCGGGCTGCGGCTGGGTGGGGAGGTCTACCGGGGCGGGCGTTCGGGGGCGGGGGAGTTCGGACACCAGGTGCTGCGCCTGGACGGGCCGCCGTGCCGGTGCGGTGCGCGGGGGTGCGCGGAGGTGTTGTGCCTGGCGGCGGTGGAGCGGGGGGATCTGGCGGAGGCCGCGAGGATCGTGGGGGAGGGGGTGGCGAATCTGGTGGCTTTGCTGGATGTGGAACGGGTGGTCCTGGGAGGTCGGGTGGTGGCCGGGGCGCCGGAGGTGTTCGTGGAGGGCGTGCGGAGGGTGCTCGTGGGGCGAGGGGCGTTGGCCGGGGCCGGGGCCGGGGCCGGGGCTGGGGCCGGGGCTGGGGTGGTTCAGGTGGGGCTGGCCGAGGTCGGGGTTGCCGAGGGGGCTGCGGAGTTGGTGCTCGGGCCGGTGTTCGGGCGGGTGGGCTAGTACTGCAACGGTGTTTTCTGTGATGGTTTGTTGGCTTCTGGTGGTGTGTAACCGCGTCGTTTGTAGTGGCTGACACGTGCCTGGAACTGTC
>NZ_JBWKLE010000019.1:0-13294 GCF_056430495.1 Streptomyces sp. NPDC045967
TCCACGAACGCGGCACCGAACAGCTCCGCCAACGACTCGTCCCACTCGTCCGGCACGACACCACGCACGTCATACGCCTTGACGATGTTCGAAAGGTCGGGCATGTTCCACTCCTCCACGGGTGACCGGCTGTGTGCCGGACGCTACCCGCGGCCCTGACCCGCGCAGGTCGCGCGCGCCCATCCCGCTGAGGCTTTGGCAGATCGCGTCACGCCGGGGCCGTCCCGCCCCGCTTCCGGTACCACGCCGCCGCCCGGTCGAGCCGGGCCAGCGGTCCCGGCCCCGGCTCGATGCCCGCTAGCCGCCACGCCGTGTCGGCGCGGTACCAGTGGTCCCGGGCGAGCAGCGTGAACTGCCGCTCGCTCACCCATCCCGGAGTCCCCGCCAGGGCGTCGAGGCAGGCGGGCCACGGCAGGTCCTCGGCGGGACGCGGGGGCAGCACCCGGTGGCGCGCGAGGGCGGCCATCAGGTCCCCGTTGCGCACGGGCTCCGGGTGGTGCGCGTGCAGGAGGCCCGACACGGCGGCCGCCTCGCCGCCCCCGTCCCCGCGGCGGTCGCCGTTGCCGCTGCCGTTGCTGTTGCCACTGCCGCCCAGGGCGAACGCCACGATGAGCCGCGCCAGATCGTCGACGTCGACGAACGAGGCCAGCCCCGCGCCGCCGCACCACCCGGCGGGCACCCGGCGGAACGCGTCGACGAGGGCGGGTACGACCCACCGGTCGCCCGTCCCCAGCACCAGCCCGGCGCGCAGGACGAGGCCGCCCGCGTCGAGCACCGGCTCCTCCGCCGCCAGGCGGCTGCGGCTGGCCGGTGACACCGGGGCGGGTGCCAGCTCGCCGACGTCCTGACCGCGGTGCGGACCCGTCCCGTAAACCGCGCACGTCGACAGCTGGACGATGCGCCGCACTCCGGCCCGCCGCGCCTGTGCCACCAGGGCCTCGGTCCCGGCCGTGTTGACCGCGGCGCACCGTTCGGTGTCCGGCCCGATGAAGGAGGCCAGCGACAGCACGACGTCCGCGCCGTCGCAGATCCCGCGCAGGGACGCGGGGGCGGCGAGGTCGGCGTCCACCCACCGCACGGCATGCGGCGCGGTGGCGTGAGGAGGGGTCCGGGAGACCGCGCTCACCAGGGCCTGCGGCGCCCGCCCGGCGAGTCGGCGCAGTACCGCCGACCCCACGAAGCCCGTCGCCCCGGTGACCACGACACGGGGCGCGCTCACACCAGCTGCTCCGGCTCCGCCGGCCGCGTCCCGCGGGGGCGGGCCCGTTCCCGGGACGGTTCGGACGGTTCGGACGGCTTGGGCGGCTTCGACGGCTTCGACGGCTTCGACGGCGGCAGGGTCAGCCGCAGGTTCGCGCGCGCGTCCTCGGTCGCGACGGCGGGCAGCAGGTAACGCCACAGCGAGCCGATGCGCTGGGGCAGGTCGGCCCGGCCGGTGGACGCCTGGGAGAAGAGCTGGGCGCCGGTGAAGGAGCTGACCAGGACCCAGGCCAGCTCGTGGTCGTCGACGTCCGGCTGGAGCTCGCCCTTGGCCCGCGCGAAGCGCAGCTGCTGGCGGAACTCGAGGACCCACGCCTGGTAGGCGACGTCATCGCGCAGGCCGAACTCCCCTTGCTCCACAGCCAGTCGGACGCCGGCCCGGAGCACGGGATTGTGCTGGAGCTGTTCGGCCAGGTAGAGGGTGATGTCCACCAGGTGCTGGAGGCCGTCCTCCCCTTCGGGAAACTCCAGGCCGTCGCCCTGACCGACCATCACGGCGTAGGCGAGCTCCTCCTTGGAGCCGAAGTGGAAGTACATCCCGCCCTGGGTGACGTCGGCCCGCTTCATGATCTTACTGATGCTGGCTCCGCTGAAGCCGAACTCGTCGAAGACCTCCGCTGCCGCGCGCAGGATGGCCGCTCGGGTCTGAACTGCCCTTAGCTGAGGCGCACGTTGTCGCTTGCGGTCCGACATTTGGGTACCTGACTTCCTCGACAAAAAAAACGAACATCCTTTATTTTAGAACCCATCGCCGTACTGCACCAGCTCATGTCCGACGTTTCAAGGGGGGCTCAACCATGACTGTGTCAGCAGACCAATCCGCCTCAACCGTCTCCGTACTCAGCAGTGCGTTACCGCGGGAGTACGTGCACAAGAGCGCACACTCCGAGGTCCTGCTCACGGGGTGGCGCGCCGCCGCTCCCGACGAGTACGTCGTCACCGCCCAGTGGCCCCGCGCCCACAGCTTCTACTCACCGGACGCGAGCGGGCACCACGACCCCCTCCTGCTGGCCGAATCCGTCCGGCAGGCGATCCCGCTCCTGAGCCACGTCGCGTACGACGCCCCCTTCGGACACCGGCAGATCTGGGACACCTTCACCTACACGATGAACCCCGCGGTCCTCGCGGTCGGTTCGGCGCCCGCCGACATCACGCTGCACATCGCCTGCACGGACATCGCCCGCCGGGGACGAAGACTGGCCGGCCTCACGATGCACGTCACAGCCACCCGCGCCGGTGAGCTGCTGGGCACCGCCGGGGCACGCTTCACCAACCAGCCGCAGGCCGTCTACCAGCGGCTGCGCGGCCACAACGCGGACCTGGCCGAGGTGGCCGCCCGCATGATCCCGCTCCCGCCGCCGCTGACGCCCCGGCGGGTCGGCCGCGACCGCTTCCACGACGTGGTCCTGTCCCCGACGAGTTCCACGCACCGCACCCAGCTGCGGGCGGACCTCAACCACCCGATCCTCTTCGACCACCCGGTCGACCACGCCCCCGGGATGCTGCTCCTCGAGGCGGTCCGGCAGGCCGCGTACGGCTGCGCCTTCCCGCGGCGCGGCGTCCTGACGGATCTGGAGATACGTTTCTTCCGCTATGCGGAGCTCGACGCGCCCTGCTGGATCGAGACGACCCCCGCCCCCGGCGGGATGACCGACGCGGGCCGCCTGCCCGTCCGCGTCCGCGCCCGCCAGAACGGTGCGGACGTCTTCACCGCCACCGCGACGGTCACCGCGGCGCCGGCCCTCTCCCTCTGCCCCACCTCCTGACCGGGCGTCCGGTGTCCCGGCCGGGGCGCGAGGTCCCCGCCGGGGCGCCGGACGACCGCTCCCCCCTCACCGGCCGATGGCGCTACCGGAGCCCAGCGCGGCCACGGCGCCGACCAGCCGGTCCCAGAACCTCCCGGTCTCCAGGGTCATCGCGACCCGCGCGTTGACCGGGAGGTCCAGGGTGCGGTGGAGGTCGACGACCGTGACTCCGCGCGTGTACTGGCCGCGCAGCTCCACGACCACGGCCGCCGGTACGCAGTGCACGAGCCCGGGGTCGATGACGCGGGCGACGGCGACGGGGTCGTGCAGCGGCGGGCTCTCGAAGCCCCACAGGGTGCGGTAGGTGCCGGCGAAGAACGAGAGCAGCCCGGCGCAGGTCCGCCCGAGTTCCGTGCCGAGCCCCTCGAACCGGGCCAGCACCTCGGGGGTGGCGAGGGCCTGGTGCGTCACGTTGAGGCCGCACATGGTGAGCGGCACACCGCTGCGGAACACGATGTCCGCGGCCTCCGGATCGGCCTGGATGTTGAACTCCGCGGCCGGAGTGCGGTTGCCGCGGTCGGTGGAACCGCCCATGAGGACGATCTCGCGGATGTGCTCGGCGGCCTCCGGGTAGCGGGTGAGCAGCAGGGCGATGTTCGTCAGGGGCGCCGTCGGCACAAGGGTGACCGGCTCGGGATGCGTGGTCAGGATCCGGTGGATGAGCTCGACGGCGTGTTCGGGCACCACGCCGACCGTGGGTGCGGGGAACCGCGGGCCGTCCAGACCCGACTCCCCGTGGACGTCGTCCGCCACCAGCAGCGGCTGGACCAGCGGCCGGGCGCACCCGGCGGCGATGGGCACGCCGGTGATGCCCGCGACCGTGCAGACCCGGCGTGCGTTGAGGGTGGTCTTGGCGAGCGTCTGGTTGCCGGCGACCGTGGTGATCGCGAGCAGGTCGACGGCGGGATCGCCCGCCGCCAGCATGATCGCCAGGGCGTCGTCGTGGCCGGGATCGCAGTCGATGATGATCGGGACGGGCACGCGCACTCCTCACGACCGGGGCGTCCGGGGCATCGCCCGCACTCAGTCTGCCTCGTCCCGTGAGCGCGCGGGGCGTCAGGAGGGCCGCTGGTCCGCCGCCCGCCAGACGGTGGTGACGTTGCAGAACTCCCGGATCCCGTGGCCCGACAGCTCGCGCCCGTATCCGGACCGCTTGACCCCGCCGAAGGGCAGCGCGGGGTGCGAGGCGGTCATGCCGTTGACGAAGACTCCACCCGCCTCCAGGTCCCGCGCGACCTGCTCCACGTCCTCCTCGTCGCGAGTCCAGAGATTCGAACTGAGTCCGAACGGGGTGTCGTTGGCCCGCTCCACGGCTTCGTCCAGGTCGGCCACCCGGTACAGGGTGGCGACGGGACCGAACGCCTCCTCCTGGTCGATGCGCATGGCGGGGGTGACACCGCTCAGCACGGTCGGTACGTAGAACCAGCCGTCTTCGTGCCGGGGCGGGCGCCGGCCCCCGCACAGGACGGTCGCGCCGTGCCGTACGGCGTCGTCCACCAGCCCCTCCAGGTCGCCCCGGCCGGCCTCGGTGGCCAGCGGTCCGACGTCGGTCGACTCCTCCATGGGATCCCCCACCGTGAGCGCGCGCATCCCGGCCGTGAAGAGCTCGGCGAACTCGTCGTGGACGTCGGTGTGGACGATGAAGCGCTTGGCGGCGATGCAGGACTGGCCGTTGTTCTGCACGCGGGCGGTCACCGCGGTGCGGGCGGCCAGCGCGATGTCGGCCGAGGGCATGACGATGAAGGGGTCGCTGCCGCCGAGCTCCAGGACCGTCTTCTTGACCTCGTCCCCGGCGACGGAGGCCACCGCGCGGCCGGCGGGCTCACTGCCCGTCAGGGTGGCCGCGGCCACCCTCGGGTCGCGCAGCACCTTCTCCACCTCGGCCGAACCGATGAGCAGGGTCTGGAAGCAGCCCCGGGGGAACCCGGCCCGGTGGAAGAGCTCGCCGAGGTAGAGCGCGGTCTGCGGGACGTTCGAGGCGTGCTTGAGCAGCCCCACGTTGCCGGCCATGAGGGCGGGCGCGGCGAACCGTACGACCTGCCAGAGGGGGAAGTTCCACGGCATGACGGCCAGGACCACCCCGAGCGGCCGGTAGACCACCCGGACGGCCGCCGCTCCCGCGTCGCGCACGTCGTCGGGGGCGGGGTGCTCATCGGCGAGGAGGGACTCGGCCCGGGCGGCGTACCAGCGCATCGCCTTCGCGCATTTGGCGGCTTCGGCCCGGGCCGCCGCCAGCGGCTTGCCCATCTCGGTGGTGATGGTCCGCGCGATGTCCTCGGTGTCCGCCTCGAGGAGCGCGGCCGCCCGCGTCAGGAGTTCGGCCCGCTCGGCGAAGGAGGTGCGGCGGTAGGTGGCCGCCGTCGCCGCCGCGTCCGCGAGGCATCGCTCGATGCCCGCCGCGTCGAGCGGGTCGAAGGTGCGCAGCGTCTGGCCGTTCGCGGGGTTCACGGTGGCGATGGGCATGGGGGACCTTCCGTCGGGGCGGCCGCTCCCCTCGACCCTGCCCGCCGCCGGGGGCCCGCGCAACGAGGCGCACCGGCGGGCCCGCGCCCGGACGGCGTCGGGCCGCGCCCGGACGGCATCGGACCGCTGCACACGCCGTCGGGCCGCCTCGCAGGTCGCTCGGCCGCGCCTCGGACGACCTCCGGCCGCTTCAGGAACCGCGCGGAGGCGTTCGCGCGCCGGCGGCGGGCGGCCCAGGAGCGACGTGTGCCCCCTCCGGCGCCGGCCAGTACGCGGCCTTGTCGCGCGGCGGAAGGGTGACGGCCGCCAGGAGCGGGAAGACGGCCGCCGCGGTGAACAGCGCGGGGTAGCCCGGCCCGGCGACCAGCAACCCGGCCAGCGGCGGAACGAGGACGACGGCGGCGTGCTGGCCCATCCCGTTCACGCCGAGGGCGCGGCCCGCCCAGTCGGGTCCGGCGTACTCGGCGACCGCGGTGTTGTGCAGTCCGTTGGTGCTGACCGTCAGGCCGGAGGCGAGCAGCAGGGCCGCCGGCCCGGCCGGGGAATCCCAGGCGGCTCCGGCGGCGAGCAGGGCCAGGTCGGCCGCGGTGGCGAGGGCGAGCAGCCGCATCGGGCGGATCCGGCTCGCCACCGTGTCGGACCACCAGCCCGCGAGCAGCCGTACCCCCGCGCCGGCCAGGTTGGCCGCGGCCAGCACCCCGCCGGCGGTGGCGGCGGACCAGCCGCGCACCTCCGTCAGGAAGATCAGGGCGAACCCGGTCACCACGAACTGCGGTACGCACAGTGCGGCGGCGGCGACGTGCAGCCGCCACAGGTAACCGCCCCGGTAGGGGGCCGGCGAGGCCGGCGCGCCCTCCGTGCGCCGGGGGCGCGGCGGGTCGGTGGCGCACAGGGCGATCGCGATGCCCGAGGCCCCGCACAGCGCGGCGCAGAAGCCGAAGGCCGCCCAGAGGCCGAAGTGGTGGGCGAGCGGGGGCAGGGAGGCCGCCGCCACCGCGGTGCCCAGCGGCTGCGAGGCCTGCCGGACGCCCATGGCGACGCCGCGGCGATCGGGCGGGAACCAGCCGATGACCAAGCGGCCGGAGGCCGAGTTGACGGAGGAGCCCGCGGCGCCGGTCAGGACCAGCAGCGCCCCGAGCGTCCGGGCGTCGCCCGGTGCGGCCGCCGCGGCGGTCGTGGCCGCGGCGGCCATCAGCAGTCCGGCGGACAGCGCGATCCGCTCGCCGTACCGGTCGGCGACCACGCCCCACCCGATCAGCCCGAGCAGGATCCCGAGGAGCGGGCAGGAGACGAGCAGGCCGGCGCCGGCCAGCGAGAGTCCGAGCTCCCGCCGGAGGGCGGGGATCAGGTAGGCCAGGCCGTACAGCACGGTGGTGCTGGCGGCCTGGCCCGCCGTGCCCAGGGCGAGCATCGACCACCTGCGCGGGATCCGCTGCTTGTTCATCCCGTCACCCTAACGAGCGGCCGGTATATGAGACAGATTGTTTTGAATGGCGAGACACATCACTCCACTCCCCTGCCGTCGCCGCATTCTGATGCTGTATCAGGTCAACCGTCCCGGACTCTTGACTCCGCGGACGCCAGTGGCGATCGTTCTTGACATCACACCCTGTTCGGGCCATGACAACCGAGGCCGAGCTCCCCCTCCACCGACCGAAGACGTGAGTGATGACGTGACAGGACACCCGCACCACCGGCATCGGCCCCTCGCGGTGCTCTCGCTGATCCTCGCCGTGGTGGCCGTGGTGCTCGCCCCCGCGGCGAGCTCATCCGCCGATCCCGGCTGGTGGAACCCGGTCGCGCGGCCGGCGCCCGACTCCCAGATCAACGTCACGGGCGAGCCCTTCAAGGGAACCGACGCCCAGGGCCGGGTCCGCGGCTTCGTCGACGCGCACGACCATCTGATGTCCAACGAGGGCTTCGGCGGCCGGCTCATCTGCGGGAAGCCCTTCTCCGAACAGGGCATCGCCGACGCGCTCAAGGACTGCCCGGAGCACTACCCCGACGGCAGCCTCGCCATCTTCGACTTCATCACCAACGGCGGTGACGGCCGGCACGACCCCGACGGCTGGCCGACCTTCAAGGACTGGCCCGCGCACGACTCGCTGACCCACCAGCAGAACTACTACGCCTGGGTCGAGCGGGCCTGGCGCGGCGGCCAGCGGGTCCTCGTCAACGACCTCGTCACCAACGGCGTGATCTGCTCGGTCTACTTCTTCAAGGACCGCGGTTGCGACGAGATGACCGCCATCCGCCTCGAAGCACAGAAGACGTACGACATGCAGGCCTACATCGACAGGATGTACGGGGGCCCGGGGAAGGGCTGGTTCCGGATCGTCACCGACTCCGCCCAGGCCCGCGAGGTCGTCAAGCAGGGCAAGCTGGCCGTCGTCCTCGGTGTCGAGACCTCCGAGCCCTTCGGGTGCAAGCAGGTCCTCGACGTCGCGCAGTGCAGCAGGCAGGACATCGACCGCGGCCTGGACGAGCTGCACCGACTGGGCGTGCGCAGCATGTTCCTGTGCCACAAGTTCGACAACGCCCTGTGCGGGGTCCGCTTCGACGAGGGTGCGCTCGGCACCGCCATCAACGTGGGGCAGTTCCTGTCGACGGGCACCTTCTGGCAGACCGAGAAGTGCCGGGGGCCGCAGCGCGACAACCCCATCGGCCTCGCGGCGGCGCCCTCGGCGCAGAAGCGGCTCCCGGCGGGCGTGGCGGTCCCGTCCTACGCGGCGGACGCGCAGTGCAACACCCGCGGTCTGAGCGAACTCGGCGAGTACGCGCTGCGCGGCATGATGCAACGCAAGATGATGCTGGAGATCGACCACATGAGCGTGAAGGCCGCCGGCCGGGCCTTCGACATCCTGGAGTCCGAGTCGTACCCGGGTGTGATCTCCTCGCACAGCTGGATGGACCTGGACTGGACCGAGCGCGTGTACCGCCTGGGCGGCTTCATCGCCCAGTACATGCACGGCGCCGAGGGGTTCACCGCCGAGGCCGCGCGCACGGACGCGCTGCGTGAGAAGTACGGCGTGGGCTACGGCTACGGGACGGACATGAACGGCGTCGGCGGCTGGCCCGGCCCCCGCGGCGCCGACACCCCGAACCCGGTGCGCTACCCCTTCCGCAGCACCGATGGCGGCTCGGTCATCGACAAGCAGACGACCGGCGCACGGACCTGGGACCTCAACACCGACGGCGCCGCGCACTACGGCCTCGTCCCGGACTGGATCGAGGACATCCGGACCGTCGGCGGCCAGGGCGTGGTGGACGACCTGTTCCGGGGCGCGGAGTCCTACCTGACCACGTGGGGCGGCTCCGAGCGGCACAAGGCGGGGGTGAACCTCGCGGCGGGCTCCGCCGCGTCGGCCTCCTCCGCCGAGTGGAACCCGTTCACGAGCTATGCGCCGGACCGGGCCGTGGACGGCAGCGCCGGCACCCGCTGGGCCAGCAACTGGAGCGACGACCAGTGGCTGCGGATCGACCTCGGGGCGCCGACCCCGCTCAAGCGCGTCACCCTCGACTGGGAGCGCGCGTACGCCACGTCGTACCGCATCGAGCTGTCGTCCGACGGCGTGAACTGGCAGTCCGCGTGGTCCACCGCCACCGGCGACGGCGGCCTGGACACGGCGCAGTTCGCCGCCACCACGGCCCGCTACGTACGGGTCCACGCCACCCAGCGCGGCACGCAGTGGGGTTACTCCCTGCGCGAGGTGGGCGTGTACGGCAGCTGACGCCGAGGGGGTTCCCCCGGCGTGACCGCAGGGTCCTGCAACCACGACCGGAGGGAACCCCATGGCACGGATGCCGTCGGCCGAACGGCGCCGGCAGCTGACCGAGGCGGCGATCCGCGCGATGACCCGGGACGGGGTCGCGCGGACCACGACCCGGTCCATCGCCGCCGAGGCGGGCGTGTCGCTGAGCGTCTTCCACTACTGCTTCGACTCCAAGGGGGCCCTGCTGGAGTCGGTCATCGAGACGATCACCGATCACTACATCGGGGTGGTCAGGGAGGCGATCCAGCCGAAGGCGACCCTGCGGGAGACCGTACGGGCCGGCTTCCAGGCGTACTGGGACCACGTGGCCGCCCACCCGGGCGAACACATGCTCACCTACGAGCTCACGCAGTACGCCCTGCGCCAGCCGGGCTTCGAGCACCTGGCCCGGCGGCAGTACGAGATGTACGCCGACACCTACGTCGAACTCCTCGAGCAACTGCGTCCCGTCATGGGCTTCGAACCGCGCGTGCCCGTGCCCGCGCTGGCCCGGTACCTGGCGGCCATGACCGACGGCCTGACCCTGAGCCTGCTCGTCCTCGGCCACGACGCGGCGTCGGCGGACGTCCTCGAGACGATCACCGACCACGTCGCCGGCCTCGTCGGCGACACCGCCGGTCTGCCCGCCTAGGCATGCGACGGCCCCCGTGCCGCCGGCGGCGGGACGGGGGCCGGGGCCGGGTTCAGGTCCGGTAGAGCAGCAGGCTGAGGACCTCGTGCAGGACGGACTCCGGATCGACGACGGCCTCGGGCGACCGCCATGCCACGAAGCCGTCCGGGCGCACCAGGACCGCGCCGGTCTTCGTCGTGCCGTGGACCTCGGCCCAGTCGGCCCCCTCCTCGGGCGCCAGGTCGGCTTCCGGGCTGGTGCCGATGGCGTACGCGTCCAGCCGCAGGCCGAGCCGGCCGGCGACGGAGCGGGCCGCCGCCCGCCAGGGCGTGCCCTCGGAGCTGAGCAGGACGAAGGACCGCTCGTAGAGGTCCACCGTGGACCGCCGGCCGTCCGTTCCGTGCAGCCACATGTGAGGCGCGCGGGTGCCCGGGTCGCCGGCCAGCCGCATCCGCTCGGGAACGACCGGCTGCTCCGGGTCGGCGCCGAGCACCGCGCCCACGGTGTAGCGGTAGCCCATGGCGACCGTGAGCACCCCGCCCGGCCGGCCGCTGCCCGGCGGGCCGGAAACCGGTTCCGGCTCGTATCCGGGGTGGCTGTGCTCGGCGGAGCGGGCCGAGGCCCGCTCGCTCGTCGCCCTCGCGACGGGCAGCCGCTCGGCTTCGTAGCTCTGCAGCAGCCGGTGCCCCGCCGCGCCGTTCAGCACGGCGGCGAGCTTCCAGGCCAGGTTGTGCGCGTCCTGGATGCCGGTGTTGGAGCCGAACGCCCCGGTGGGGGACATCTCGTGGGCCGAGTCACCGGCGAGGAAGACCCGCCCCGCCCCGTACCGCTCCGCGACGCGCTCGGCGGCGTGCCACGGCGCCTTGCCGGTGATCTCGACGTCCAGGTCCGGCGCGCCGACGGCCCGTCGGATGTGCTCGACGCAACGTTGGTCGGTGAAGTCCTCCATCGTCTCGCCCCGGTCGGGGTGCCAGGGCGCGTGGAAGACCCACCTTTCGCGGTTGTCCACGGGGAGCAGGGCGCCGTCGGCGTCCGGCTTGGTCAGGTAGCAGACGATGAAGCGCCGGTCGCCGACCACCTCCGAGAGCCCGCGGGAGCGGAAGGTGATGCTCACGTTGTGGAACAGGTCCCCGTGGCCGGTCTGGCCGATGCCGAGCTGTTCCCGGACGGGGCTGCGCGGCCCGTCGGCGGCGACGAGGTAGTCCGCGCGCACGGTGCTGTGCTCCCCGGTGTCGCGGTTCTTGACGACCGCCGTCACCCCGGTGTCGTCGGTGTCGAAGGACAGGAGCTCGGTGGAGAACCGCAGGTCCGCCCCGAGCGTGGGGGCCACGGACATCAGCACCGGCTCGATGTCGTTCTGGCTGCACAGGCACCACGCCGACGGGCTGAACCGGGCCAGCGCTCCCCCGGGGTCGATCTCCTGGAACAGCCACTCCTGGTCCTCGCCGGTCAGCGAGCCGCCCTGCAGGATGCCGTGGTTGTCCGCCAGGACCGAGGCGGCCTCGCGGATCCGCTCCTCCACACCGGCCACCCGGAAGAGCTCCATGGTCCGTACGTTGATGCCGCGTCCGCGCGGATGCACGGAGGTGCCCGCATGCTTCTCGACGAGCATGTGCCTGATGCCGTGCCGGCCCAGGAACAGCGAGGTGCACAGGCCCACGAGCGAGCCGCCCACGATGAGGACGGGGACGCGGTGGTCGACGTTTTCCTTCATGGATCTTCCATGCCCTGTGCGAGGGGCGTTCCCTCGCCCGTTCACCCGCTTGGTTCTCCCCTCTCGCGCCGATGGCACTACCGGACCACGATCGGTTCGGGTGGCGCCGCCCCCGTGGCGACCGCGATATGCCGAAGGAGTGTGAACGATGACGACCTTGTCGGAACGGATATCCCAGTCCGCCTTCGACGGCGCGAGGCTTCGGGTCGTGCTGCTGCTGGACCTCTACGACGGGGCCCAGAACCGGTTCCTCGAGGTCTACGAGCACATGCGCCGGCAGGTGTCGTCCGTTCCCGGGCACATCCGCGACGAGTTGTGCCAGTCGATCGAGAACCCCTCGCAGTGGCTCATCACCAGCGAATGGGAGAGCGCCCCGCCCTTCCTGGCCTGGCTGAACAGCGAGGAGCACGTCGCGACGGTGCAGCCGCTGCACGGCTGTGTGCGCGACACCCGTTCGCTGCGGTTCAGCGTGCTGCGGGAGACCGGCAGGGACCGTGCGCCCGGACCGGACCCGGCGCCCGCACCGATCGCCTCGGCGCCCCGTCGTGGGGACGGCGTCGTCCGCCACGCCCTCACCTTCACGGTCAAGCCCGGCAGCGAGGCCGCGGTGGCGGAACTCCTGGCCGGGTACGCCGCCCCGCAGGCCCGGGTCGACGACAAGACCCGGCTGCGCCGCACCTCCCTCTTCATGCACGGCAACCGCGTGGTGCGGGCCGTGGAGGTGGAGGGGGACCTCCTCGCGGCGCTGCGCCACGTGGCGCGCCAGCCCGGGGTGATGGCGCTGGAGGAGGCCCTGAACCCGCACCTGGAGCAGGACCGGGACCTCGCGGATCCCGGGTCGGCGCGGATGTTCTTCACCCGGGCGGCGCTGCCCGCGGTCCACCACGTGGCCTCGGGGGGAGCGGAAACCGAGGAGGACGCGGACACCGGGCGGCACGCGCTCTTCTACCCCGCCAAGGACGGGTGCGGCACGGCGCTCGCGCGGCTGCTGGCCCGCCAGGACGAGGCCGCCGTGGACGATCCCGCGAGCCCTCTCACGGCCAGCACGGTCTTCCAGCGCGACGACGTCGTCGTCCGGCTCGTGGACGTGCGCGGCCCGCTCGACGCCCGGCCCGCCCTGGCGCTGGGTGTCGAGGGCAGCCACAAGGCGGCCGTGCTGGCCCGGCTGCTCGACAGTGCCAAGGACGGCGTGCCCACGACCGAGGACGAACTCACCCGTTTCCTGTGGCGCTCCGAAATGCGTCTGATCACCGACCGGCGTGCGCCGGCGCGAGCTTGAGGAGAGGTCCGTCATGACCGCTGGACTGACTCGACTGACCATGGATGAGCTGGCCGCCCTGATGCAGAAGGGGGCGGGCATCACCGTCGACCCGGCCGACATGGCCGCCCGCCCCGACGCGGAGTTCGAGGAGTGGGGGCTCGACTCGCTGGGCCTGCTCGGCATCGTCGGGGAGCTGGAGAACCGGGGCGGCCGGCCCCTGCCCCCGGAGGCGGAGCGGTGCAAGTCGCCGCGTGAGTTCCTGGAACTCGTCAACGGCGCGCTGATGACCGACGCCTGACACCTCCCGGACGCCACGGCGGAGAGGGGGAGGGGGGGGGGGGGGGTTGTGGGGGGGGGGGGGGGGGGGGGGTCCCCCCCCCCCCGGGGGGGGGAGGGGGCATTAAAGGA